>JAYVZS010000131.1:0-114626 GCA_043783155.1 Bacteroidota bacterium
TGCACTGAAACGATTAAGTCGAATTGATCCCGGTAGCGAAGCGTATCGGGATCTGATGGGAATTATTCCCCGCCCCTTGGGGCGATCGGAAAGAATTCCATCAAATACTCCGCTGCTCTGCGGCGGAGATGTTTATTGGTTTTCTATTGCGCAATCCAGTTCCCCATGAACTTAAATCCATTCAGCAAATCTTTTGCTGACATTCTGTTTCTTCCTGAAACCTGGAGTTCGTTGATGAATATCCATCCATTGAGAAGAAAAATTTTCAGGTATGTTTTGTTATCGGTCTCCAGATGCCCGGGCTTCTGCTGATGCGTAGACGTTTCAGCATTTACTTCGAACACTTTTGCCATGAGAGAGAAGCCGTTGTCGTTATAGAATTCAATGGTTGCGGCAGGATAAGGACACAATCCTCTTACGAGATTAGCTACCTCAACCGAAGTCTTATGAAAATCAATTCTGCAGTTCGCCTTGTTAAGTTTCGGTGCGGACTTCAGTGTAACTCCTTTTATCAGTTGGTCCTGTTCTGTGAGTTTATAATTTTCTTTGGAGACGGCGACGGTTGTTTTGAGAACAAGTTCAGCGCCGAGTTTCATCATCCGGTCGTGAAGTTCTCCTGCTGTTTCTTTTTCACCGATGGAAATCTTTTCCTGGAAAATTATTTTGCCGGTATCAATTTCCTGCTGAAGAAAAAAAGTGGTGACACCGGTTTCTTTTTCTCCGTTTATAATTGCCCAATTGATGGGAGCCGAACCGCGGTATTGTGGAAGGAGTGAAGCGTGAAGATTGAACGTACCAAGCTTCGGCATTTTCCAGACCGCTTCAGGCATCATTCTGAATGCGACCACAATTTGCAGATCCGCTTTCAACTGCTGAAGTTCATGAATGAAGTTTTCATCTTTCAGATTCGTTGGCTGAAGAATTTTCAATCCGTGTTCTTCACCATATTCTTTTACAGGTGAAGGAATTATTTTTTGTCCGCGACCGGATGGTTTATCAGGAGCCGTTACAACGCCTGCAATGTCAAAACCATTTTTCACAAGAATGTCAATGGAAGAAACAGCAAATGCAGGAGTACCGAAAAAAACAATTCTCAGAGGCGAAGGCATTAGTAGATTGGTTTGAAATCGTTGTCAATGATAAAAAAAATCTTTGCTGAGAATCAATTGAATTTTTTTTTTTATCAGCAGACAACTTACATTTTCAAATGCTAATTTTTTTCCATCGCCCGCTTTTCAGGTAGATAAAACAAGCTGCACCCGTGAAGATCCAGTAAATTGCTTCTGCCAGCCACGCTGTTTCAAGCGAACCATGTAGCGGGAAAACAATTGCATAAATGTAAACCATGTAAATGATGATGGAAGCGATTTCAATGATCAGCGCCATCTTTGTTGCGCCCGTGCCGCTTACAGCACTGATACAGACGATGGCTGCGGAAAAAAAGATCATCGCGAGATTCACCATTTGCAAAACACCGATGCCGTCGGCAATCAGTATTTTATCTTTTGTAAAAATACCCAGCATCATTTCAGGCATCACAAAATTTAAGGAGACCATGATCAGCGTAATACCCATGGCAAGTGTGATGATTTTTTTTAGCAACGGCATTACCTCTTCACTTTTCTTCTGACCGATGATGTTGCTCACCATGCTGTTGGCCGCGATTGAAAATCCCCAGAGAGGAGTCATGCTCACCATGTAAGCGCTGCGTGCGAGGTTAGAGATAGCAAGCTGATGTGTTCCCATCTTTTCAATGAAGACAAAAAACACAAACCACGCGCCCATCGAAATAAAATTCTGTAAAACGAGGGGCGCTGAGAGCACGATAATTCTTTTCGCTTCACCAAAATCAAATTTACTGAAACGGAAGAGATGAAATTTTTTAATGTCTTTCTTCAGCGCTGCATAAAGCAAAAGAAAAATCAGCGCCAGCCATTCGGCAACGCTCGATGCGATTCCGGCTCCTGCAATTCCCATTTTCGGAAATCCCCAGTTGCCGAAGATGAGCAGCCACGCCAGGAGCATGTTGACCGCGGCCATGATGGCGGAATAGATTCCGAAAATTTTCGGTAATGCGATTCCTACGAAGAACGACCGGAACACAGTCGCGCATAACACCGCGATCAATCCGAAAGCACGGTAATGCAGGAAAAGAGTGGCGGCATCACACGTTGCACGATCAATGATAATCATCGAAAGCAGCGGAGGTGAGAGAAATTCAACAAAGGCAAAAAGAAAAATACCCAGTGAGACCAGGATGATAAAGCTGTGATCAAAAATTTCCCCGATGGCGCTTTCATTATTTTCTCCTGCTCTTCGTGCAATCAAAATCTGCGCGCCCATTCCAATGGCAATACCAATCATTGCCAACACGAAATATAAAACACCGCCAAGTCCTGCTGCACCCAATTCAATTTCACCAACGCGACCGAGAAAAACGGTGTCTGTAACATTCAGGATGGTGATGGAAATACTTCCAAGCACAACCGGGTAGGCAACGCGGAGAATGTCTTTGTATGTTGTTTGGACTAGCACTTTTTAGTTCTTAGTTTTTAGTTCTTAGTTGTTGGTTTTTAGCACGGAGCCAAACTAAAAACCAACAACTAAGAACTATTAACCGTTAGTTGGTTTATTCAACATGTAGCACGAGCCCCTTTAAATATTCTCCTTCCGGATGATAGATGCTGACGGGATGATCGGCAGGTTGTGTAAGTTGATGAAGTATTCTGACATTTCGTTTTGCCTGCACGGCTGCCATGAAAACAATTTTACGAAAAAGATTTTTATCAATTACCTGTGAACAGGAAAATGTAAAAAGTATTCCGTTTTTTCCGATTCGTTTCATTGCTTCGTAATTCAGATTGCGGTAACCAATGGTTGCCTTGTCTACAGAACTGAGGTGTTTCGCGAATGCGGGCGGATCAAGAACCATCACATCATATATTGTATCTGACTTTTTCAGAAAATCAAAAACATCATCCGTAAAAAATTGATGAGGAACATCTTTGAAGTTCAGCGCCACATTTTTCTCCGCCCACTCCGCCACTTTTTTAGAACTGTCTACAGAATGAACAAGGTCAGCACCGTCTTTCAACGCATACATGCTGAAACCTCCCGAGTACGCAAATGTATTCAGTACCTTTTTTCCTGCTGAATACCGGCCAAGCAATTGCCTGTTCTCCCGCTGATCAACGAAGAAGCCCGTCTTCTGCCCGGTTTCATAGTCAACGAAAAACCGAATTCCGTTTTCAATCACTTCGCTGTTCTCTCCTTTGCCGAATAGAAATTCATTTGTAACATTCGCTGCATCCTGCTTGCTCATCGTTTCAGCGCTTTTGTCGTAGATGGCTGTGAGCTTTGTTCCATACATATTTTTCAGCACGTCAACAAGAAAATGTTTGATGCGATGCATGCCAAGTGTATGTGTCTGTATAACGGCTGTCGTGTTGTAGATGTCAATGATCAATCCGGGAAAACCGTCGCCTTCTGCATGGAGCAGACGATATACATTCGTATTGGAATTGTTTGTCAATCCGAGCGTTTGCCGAAGCGCGAATGCCTTTTCAAGTTTGTCTTTCCAGAATTCGTATTCGCAATTGGTTTGGGAGAAAGAAAAAATCCTGACCATGATAGAGCCGGCATGGTAGTGGCCGGTTGCCAGGTATTTATGATCAGCAGAAAATACTTCCACGATATCTCCTTCCTGAATTCCCGCGTCCGCTTTTTCAATCGCGCCTGAAAACAGCCACGGATGGTAGTTCAGCAACGAACGCTCTTTCTTAGGTTTTAGAATTATCCTGGGAAAATTGTTTTCCATTTGAAAAGAAAATTATGTGAGTGCAAAGAAAAGATAAAAAGATGAATTGTAGTTTTACTTAGTCGCGTATTTTTTCGCATCAAAAACAAACCGATACAGGTAATGCGCTGCTTGCCCCGCAGACTCAACGCCAATTCTCTTACTACTTACAATTTCTTTTTTTGGAACAATGAGTCCCTTGTCTTCAATCCAGATTTCTTTTCCAAGTAAACTTGAGTTTGAATGCGAGAGTTGAATGCCTAATGCTTCCGCAACTGTTCCCGGACCGCCGCAAAGATTTTTCCTTACCTCGATCATTTTTCTTCTCTTCAACAGGGTATCAATTCCATGTGTTGGATAAATGGCGCGAATCAAAACAGCGTGAGGAATTTCCTTCTCATTTGTCACAACGTTAAACAATGAATGAATACCGTAACACAAATATACATAAGCCGTTCCTCCTCTTGCATACATGGTTTCATTTCGCTTTGTCCTTCTTCCTCCAAACGCATGTGAAGCGCGATCAACAACTCCGGCGTATGCTTCTGTCTCAGTGATGATGCCTCCTGTTAGTAATCCGTCAATTTTGGTGAAAAGATATTTGCCGAGTAAATCTTTTGAAATCTGGGTGACATTTTCTCGGAGGTAGAATGAACGTGGAAGTTTCATGGGCAGAGTAGGAGAGTGGGAAAGTGTGAAAGTAGGAGAGTGGGAGAGTGTTATATCGGTGGAAGTCCCAACTCGTTTAAAAATTTGTTATGTGTTTCTCTTGCTTTTGTAATGTCTTTGTCAAGATCAACCAGTTTTTTGTTTACTAAATGCAAGTCAATAATTTCTTCGTCTAAGGAAGTGCTTACATAACGTGAGATATTCAGGTTGAATTCATTTTTCTCAATTTCGTCCATTGATACTCTACGAGAATAACGAGTTTCTTCCTTACGTTCTCTGTATGTGTCAACTATCTTCTCAATGTTTTCAGGCAGTAGGTTGTTTTGGCGTTTTCCTTTTTCAAAATGATCAACGGCATTGATGAATAAAACATCGTCAAACTTTTTACACTTCTTTAAAATCAAAATGCAAACTGGAATTCCTGTCGAGAAAAACAAATTAGCTGGAAGTCCAATAACAGTATCAATGTTGCTGTCCTTCAATAATTTTGTTCTGATGCGTTCTTCTGAGCCGCCTCTGAACAAAACACCATGAGGAAGAATGATTGCCATTGTTCCTTCTTTACTTAGGAAATGAAAACCATGCAGTAGAAAAGCAAAGTCCGCTGCTGATTTCGGTGCAAGTCCGTAACTCTTGAAACGAAAATCTTCTCCCATTGCATCGTTTGGTTCCCAACGATAACTGAAAGGCGGATTGGCTACGATTGCATCAAACTCTAACTTCTTAGCAGGATTCATTTCGTTTAAAATCTCCCACTCATTCAGCAAAGTGTCTCCGTGGTGAATTTCAAACTCGGTGTCTTTTACTCCATGCAACAGCATGTTCATTCGTGCTAAGTTGTAGGTAGTAATATTTTTTTCCTGTCCGAAAATTTTACCAATTCCGTTTTGTCCCATACCCTTGCGAACATTCAACAACAATGAACCCGAACCACAAGCAAAGTCCAGCACTTTGTCTAACTTTTTCTTTTTGCCTTTGCTTGGGTCTTGACTGTCAAGCGTTACAATTTCAGAAAGTATATCTGAAATTTTTTGAGGTGTATAAAACTCACCTGCTTTTTTTCCTGAACCTGCTGCAAATTGTCCAGTCAAGGTCTTTGCGGTCAACAACAAACAAACATTTTTCAATGTCGGGATTGTCTTTGAGTAATGTAGATGCTTTGAAAGATGTAAGTGTTTTTCCGCTTCCTGTTGTATGCCAAATGTAGCCGTTGCCTCTGTTTTCATGTATTGAATTTACGATAGCTTTCACTGCATAAATTTGGTAAGGTCGCATCACCAATAATTTTTGTTCGCTTGCAACAAGCACCATGTATTTGCTTATCATTTGGCTCAAGGTGCATTTGCTCAAAAACTTTTCTGAGAAGTCGTCTAAGTGTGTAATTTTTTTATTGTCCTCACTTGCCAATTGATAGATAGGCAAAAATTGTTCGTCAGCATTAAAACTGAAATGGGCAATGTTGTTATTGGCAAAGTAGTAAGTGTTGGCTCGGTTGCTCACAATAAAAAGTTGCATGAAGCAAAGCAATGAGTTGGTGTAACCGTTGCCTGTGTCGCTTTTGTAATCCACAATTTGCTGCATGGCTCTTCGTGGGCTAACCTCCAAACTTTTCAATTCAATTTGCACAATGGGAATTCCGTTAATCAGCAGCATCACATCATATCGGTGATGGCTGTTCTGTGTGTTAATCCGAAGTTGATTGATAACTTCAAAATCATTCTTGCACCAGTCCTTGATGTTTACCAATGTATAATGCAAAGGCGTTCCGTCCTCCCGGATAAAAGTGTTGATTTCCCGTAAGCGTTTTGAGGAAGCAAAAACGTCAGAGTTGATAATCTCGTCACGTAATCGTGCAAACTCAGCGTTAGTCAGATTGACTTTATTGAGTGTCTGAAACTTTTCACGGAAGTTTTTTTCAAGACTGTCCCTGTCCCGTATGTCTGCCCTGTAAGTGTATTTCAGGTCAGTCAATTTAACTATTAAACTATCTTCTATTTGCGTTTCCTTAATCATTTAAAATCTATATGTGTCAAAGTTACTTTTTTCATCTCGTTAATTATTCTTTACGGTGGGAAAACACTCGTTCATTTTTTTTTTGCGTTGACTTTTTTGTGGGTGGCAAAAAATGAAAGTGTGTTTTGTACGTTGGTAAAAAATTGAAAGTGAGACAGAGGGAGAATTAAGAGAGCTGCTACTGCGGACTGCCAACTGCGGACTAACCTCTCCACTCCAGCAAATTTCCTTTCACGTACCGGATTCGATCGTTGTCGATGAGCCACTCAACGACCTTGAGTGTATTATCTTCTTTCGAATCCCTGATGTGTGGCAGAACTTCATTGAGTGTGAGTTTTTTTTTCGTCAGTAAAGTTTGCAGTTGTGATTGCAGATTTGAAAATTCAAGTTCGCTGATTCCGAGTTTATTTCGCTGAAGACAGTAATCACAATTTCCACAACGATGAGAAACGTCTTCACCGAAATAATTCAGCAACATCCTGCTTCTGCATTTTGTTTTGGACGTTGCATAATCCAGCATTGCTTTTACGCGTGTGATGTAACGCTGTTTTCGTTCCGCCAAATTTTGCCGGTCGATATGAACATCGCGGACATCCAGCCGCTCTTCTGTAAAAACCAATTGCGGCGAATCTTTCGCCG
The DNA here is from genome assembly GCA_043783155.1 of Bacteroidota bacterium. Taxonomy (GTDB): domain Bacteria; phylum Bacteroidota; class Bacteroidia; order AKYH767-A; family 2013-40CM-41-45; genus JAPLDA01. Next base: position 7,118 of record JAYVZS010000131.1, read on the forward strand.
GAAGATAACTGAGAATATGCAGTTTGTCGAGCATCGAGAGATGTTGAACCAGTTCTGTCCTGGTAAATTCTGCTCTCAACGCGATTTCATTTTCATTGATATTTATATAATCATCGAATATTCCTCCATGAGAACGAAGAATTACTTTGATGAGATGATCGAACGTTTTATTCTTTACCTGGAATTCATACAGATCTTTGTTGTTCACTGTAAAATGAATTCGCGGATGAAGATCAATTGATTCCGTTGTGCTGATCAATCCCTGCAGCTCTAATACTTTCAGGCAATTGTATACGACAGGAATCTGAAGGTTGTAATTGGAGCTGAAGTTCACAATGTCGAAATCGAAACTGACACCTTTTCCGGAACCTACCGGAAGCTGATAAAAATTTGCGAGTGCCTGGTATGTTTTCCTGATCTCAGCAACTTCTGGAAAATTCATTTCAGTGCGATGTTCGATTTCTGTTTTGTCGTTGTTGTTATAAAGCAATACAGCATACGCTTTTGCTTCATCACGTCCGCCACGACCGGCTTCCTGGTAATAGGCTTCAATGCCTTCGGGCAAATCGAGATGAACCACAAAGCGTACATTGCTTTTGTCAATACCCATACCGAATGCGTTGGTAGCAGCAATCACACGTATGTTTCCTTTCATCCAGTCATCCTGAACTTTATTGCGAACCGATGATTCAAGTCCTGCATGATAATAGCCCGCAGAAATTTTCTGACGCTTTAACAATTCGGCCACTTCTTTTGTCTTCTTCCTGTTGCGGACGTAAACGATTCCTGTTCCATCTACTTTATTGATGATGTTAACGAGACGCTGTAACTTATCTTCTTCGTGTATGACGACATACGACAAATTTTTTCGTTCAAAACTTTTTTGAAAAATATTTTCCGTTTTGAAATTCAATTTTTGCTGAATGTCTTTTCTTACTTCTTCCGTTGCTGTAGCGGTGAGCGCCAGCACAGGAGCGTTGTTGGTAAGCTTGCGTGCTTCGGCAATCTGGAGATAAGACGGTCTGAAATCGTATCCCCACTGCGAAATGCAATGGGCTTCATCAACGGCGAGGAGGTTGACATTCATTTTTTGCAAACGTTCTTTTAATAAATCGGATGTAAGACGTTCTGGAGAGATGTAAAGAAATTTTTCTTTGCCATAAACACAATTGTCCAACGCGATGTCAATTTCATTTCTGTTCATGCCAGAAAAAACAGCGACAGCGGGAATGCCTTTTGCTTTCAAATGTTCTACCTGGTCTTTCATCAATGCAATGAGAGGCGATACGACTACACAAATACCTTCTTTGGCAAGAGCAGGAACCTGGAAGCAAACGGACTTGCCGCCGCCCGTCGGCATCAAAGCAAGTGTATCTTTCCCGTCTAATACAGAAAGAATAATGTCTTCCTGCAACGGACGAAAATCACTATGGCCCCAGTGTTTGGTAAGAATCTGCCGGATGATTGATTTCATTAATTTTAATTCATCCTGGACTTAAAAAATGAAAGGACAGCCTGGTGCGCGTCTTCTCCTGCAACCTGGTCATATTTTGGATTACTCGGATTCGCAAACGCATGAACAGCATCATACGATTTAATGGTGAGATTTTTTTTTACAAGCTTCATGTCTTTTTCAAACTGGTCAACAATTTTTGGTTTGATATAATCATCTTTCTTTGCAAAAAGACCCAGCACATCGGCATGAAGATTTTTTAACTTGTTCAAATTTGTTTCCGGCATTCCATAATACATCACACATCCGGTTGCCTGTTTCCCTGCCATTAGTGAAGCTTGCAGCGACCAGCCGCCCCCCATGCACCAGCCGATGGTGAAAATTTTTGCTCTCGGACCAGCAAGTGATATCGCTCCTTTGATGATGGAATCGGCTCGGGCATCTTTCAATTCTCCGGAAAATTTCTGCGCCTGTTCTTTTGTAGTAGCTACCTGGCCATCATAGAGGTCAATGGCAAGCACATTTACGATTCCGATTTCGTTGTATAGTTTTTCCGCTTGTTCCTGGATGTAACTGTTCAGGCCCCACCATTCGTGAATCATGATAACCCAGTTGTTAGTCGGCTTGTTTGCCTTCACCAGAAATGCATTCGCCTTTTTTCCGTCGGGTGATTGGAACGTAATCATTTCTCCTTTCATCGGAGTGAAGTTAAAGGGAAGAGGGTCGGGATGAGAAGCCGCAAATTTTTCGTTCGATGCAAGTGCCGCGAATTTTTCAGTTGAACTTATGCTGCAACAATTTTTTTTTGTTTGTGCAAATGCGCTGATATTGCTGATAGTGAAAAGGCAGATAAGAATTTTTTTCATGGGTTTGAGTTTTGAAATTACTAATGCAAGGTAGAGAAAAATGATTGTTTCAGGGTAAAATATTTTCAGTTATTGCCTTGATTGAGAAACGGTTTAAATTTCCATGAGAGAAAATGTTTTAGCCAGCGTGCCCCTCGACTTCCACTTCCACTTCGCTCTGTGCTTTGGCTCAGGGTTACATCGAGCATGGGGTCATGCTGAGCGAAGTCGAAGCATGTGCAATGGCAAATATTTGAAATGAATTTTAAACAGTTTATGTGTAGTTCGAAATAATTTTACTTTTGCGTCATGCTAAAAGAGAGAAGCCAGCGTTATTTACTTTTCTTCGTCATCGCCATCGGACTTTTTCTTCGTCTCGTATGGGTAAGTGACATGGAATGGAAGGATGATGAACAATGGATGTATGCCAAAGCACATGAGGTGGCGGCAAGCGGTCATCTTCCTGCAGCCGGAATGCGCAGTGGCGGCGGCATTGTAAATCCCGGAATGAGCGTTGGTGTTTTTGCTGTCATTGCAAAATTCACCGCCGATCCGCTTGAAATGAATAGGGTTGTTCAGATCATTAATATATTAAGTGTACTTGGTTTTTTACTTTTTATTTTTTTGAAAGTAGAAGCAGATGAAAGACAAACATGGTTGTTTGGAATCGCGCTGGCAGCGGTGAGTCCGCTGGCTGTACTTTTTTCAAGAAAGATCTGGGCGCAGGATTTACTTCCGATACTTTCGTTCATCATCATACTTTCAAATTCATATCGTAGTAAGGGTTGGGGCGCTTTCCTGTGGGGGCTTGCAGGAGCGCTCATCGGACAGGTGCACATGAGTGGTTTCTTTTTCGCCGCCGGTCTATTTGTATTCACTGTGTTACATGATCACTATAACAAAATTAATTTCCGATGGATGTATTGGATTGCGGGATCAGTCATTGGCAGCATTACCATTGTGCCGTGGATACATTTCATGCTGGACAATCCTCAGATAACACGCCAAAGTTTCTGGCACATTTTCCAGTTTAATTTTTATCTCTACTGGTTTCTCGATTCACAGGGATTAAACATCATGTATTCGATTCGAAAAGATTTCTGGCTGTTTATCAAAGAACCTTTCATTGCAGGAGTTCCTACATACCTGGTCGCAATAATGCATCTGTACTTAGTGAGTGCTGCTGTTTTTACTGTTACTTCAGTCTGGAAATATGCGAAAAGAGGAATTCAATTTGTGAAAGCGAAAACTCCTTTTGAAAAAATATTCCTGAACATGAGCACCACGCGTTTTTATCTTTTTTCTATTCTACTCGGCTTAGGTGTTTTCATGACACTCAGCGGGTCAACTATCTACCCGCATTATATTATTTGTGCATTTCCTTTTTCTTATATTTTTCTCGCGAAGATTTTGCAACACCGGAAGCGTGTATTAAACGGAGTTATTTTTGCGCAACTCTTCGTCACCGGTATGTTTCTTATTTATGTTCACAATCACAATGGAGTAGAAAAAGGAGATTACGGGAAAGTGTATCGGGAACAGGTGAAGTGAGTTTGGATTTTAGTCAATCAGCTGAGTGAAGCCGAAGCACGCAAATAGCGTGGGAATATCTTGAGGGAGGGAGATGTAAATAAAAAAATTATGAAAAACGAGGAGCTAAAGGATTTACTATATAGAGAAATAGAGGCAAATATAGACTCTTGGGAACTAAGGAATATTTTAATTTTATTCAAGAGCTCTGGTGGATTCCAGAATGACGCTACGGATATATTAAGAGACATAATTCAACATTATAGATCACTTGGAGACACCAAAAAGCGAGATAATGCAACAGAACTTATAGAATTTGTTACGGGAGATTGTTCTCCTCATGCTAGAATTTGGTAGTAATCATTTGAAGGATATTTTTTCATAGGACTTAAGAATATTATTCTAGGGTAAGATCTGCGAGAAATTTGCATGGATATAATTCGGCAGGAGTTCTTTCGGTTTGGATGGGTGCCTATAAAAATAAAAAGCCACCGCAAATGCGAGGGCTTCTAATTTCCAATTTCTAACCTCCAGCTTCCAACATCAAGCTTCAACTATTTTTTTCACATTCTTAAAAACAAACTCATTCTTTTTGTCCACGTCTAATTCAATATGATCGTCTTTGTTTATTTTTCCGGCGAGAATTTGTTTGGATAATTCGTTCAGTACTTTTTTCTGCATTACACGTTTTAACGGGCGTGCTCCAAACTGTGGATCGTAACCAAGCTGCGCCAGCCAGTCAATCGCTTTCTCGGTGGCCGTGATGATGATGTCGTTTTGCTTCAGCATTTTTTCAAGGTGATGAAATTGTAATTCTACAATCCCCCGTACCTCAGAACGTGTCAGCGGCTGGAACATGATGATTTCATCAATACGATTTAGAAACTCCGGCCGGATGGTTTTCTTTAGCAATTCGAAAACTTTTGTTTTTGTTGTCGCGAGAATTGTATCGGCATTCGTTTCATTCATGCCTTCAAAACTTTCCTGTATAATGTTAGACCCGATGTTAGACGTCATGATGATGATCGTGTTCTTGAAACTTGCCGTGCGTCCTTTGTTATCGGTAAGACGTCCGTCATCCAAAACCTGAAGCAAAATGTTGAAGACATCAGGATGCGCTTTTTCAATTTCATCTAACAGGATAACAGAGTAGGGGCGTCTGCGAACGGCTTCCGTCAGTTGTCCGCCTTCTTCATAGCCAACGTATCCCGGAGGTGCGCCGATCAGTCTCGAAACAGCATGTCGTTCCTGGTACTCACTCATGTCGATGCGTGTCATGGAGTTTTCATCGTTGAATAAAAAATCCGCTAACGCTTTAGCAAGTTCTGTTTTTCCGACACCTGTTGTTCCAAGAAAGATAAAGGAACCGATTGGCTTTTTCGCATCCTGTAATCCAGCGCGGCTTCTGCGAACGGCATCACTCAGCGCGGTAATCGCTTCATCTTGTCCAACCACACGTTTGTGCAACTCTGTTTCGAGATGCAATAATTTTTCACGTTCACTTTGCAACATGCGTTTCACCGGCACTCCTGTCCAGCGGGAAACAACATCTGCGATGTCTTCCGAGTCCACTTCTTCTTTGATGAGTGCAGTAGTGCCTTGCATTCCGGAAAGTTGTTTTTCAAGTTTGCCGAGCAAAGCTTCCGCTTCTTTAATTTTTCCGTAACGGATCTCAGCTACTTTACCGTAATCGCCTGAACGCTCTGCCTGGTCAGCTTCCAGTTTTAGGTTTTCAATTCCGGATTTCGCGTTTTGAATTCCCTGGACTACTTGTTTCTCAGATTCCCATTTCGCTTTCAGTTCATTTCGCTCTTCTGAAATGTTCGCGATTTGTTCATTCAGTTCATTCAGCTTCTTCGTGTCTTTTTCACGTTTGATAGCTTCGCGTTCGATTTCAAGCTGCATGATCCTTCGTTGAATTTCATCCAGCTCCTCAGGAACAGAATCAATTTCAAGGCGAAGTTTTGCAGCCGCTTCATCAATAAGATCAATCGCTTTGTCGGGAAGAAAACGATCGGTGATATAACGCTCGCTCAATTCAACTGCCGAAATGATCGCTTCGTCTTTGATGCGAACATGGTGATGTGTTTCATAGCGCTCTTTTAATCCGCGGAGAATTGAAATCGCATCCTGTGTAGAAGGTTCTTCCACCATCACTTTCTGAAAACGTCTTTCAAGCGCTTTGTCTTTTTCAATATATTTTTGATATTCTCCCAATGTAGTTGCACCGATTGCACGCAGTTCACCGCGGGCAAGAGCCGGCTTCAGAATGTTCGCTGCATCCATGGCGCCTTCTCCGGCACCTGCTCCAACGAGTGTATGAATTTCATCAATGAACAAAACGATATCGCCTTCCGCACTGATCACTTCTTTCACCACCGATTTCAAACGTTCTTCAAACTCACCTTTGTATTTTGCTCCTGCAATCAACGAACCCATGTCGAGTGAAAAAATCCGTTTCGATTTCAGGTTCTCGGGTACATCGCCGTTGATGATACGATGAGCAAGGCCCTCTGCAATGGCGGTTTTTCCAACACCTGGCTCACCGATTAAAATCGGGTTGTTCTTTGTTCTGCGTGAAAGAATCTGCAACACTCTTCGAATCTCTTCATCACGCCCGATGACCGGATCTAATTTTCCCTGGCTTGCCAGTTCATTCAGGTTCTTCGCGTATTTATTCAGTGAGTTGTAATTTTCTTCCGCATTCTGACTGGTTACTTTTGTTCCTTTGCGAAGTTCTGTGATAGCGACTTTCACGTCGCGTTCGTTCACGCCTTCCTGTTTCAGCAATTGCGATGTTTTGTCTTTGCCGAGAATCATTCCCATCAGGAGATGTTCGATGGAAATATATTCATCGCCGAATGCCCGCATAAAAGCAAGTGCCTTCTGAACGACTTTGTTTGACTCGTCGGAGAGGTACTGATTCGCTCCGCTTGCACGCGGATATGATTTGATGATGTTGTCGATCCCGCTTTGTATCATTTCGGGATTGACACCAACTTTTTTCAGGATAAATGGAATAACATTTTCATCCACATTCATCATCGCTTTTAATATATGTGCAGGTTCGATGGCTTGTTGCTCGCTCGTAAGTGCAATTTGTTGCGCCTCCTGGATGACTTCCTGCGATTTGATCGTTAGATTATTGAGATTCATTGTTTGTGGTTTAAGGTTTGTTGTTTGCTGTTTTATTGTTTACTGTTTACCGACAGCAGCACATGGTCTTTCAGAAGTTGGATTTCCTACGAATGTACGAATTACTAAAAGATCTGATTTGTTTACTGTTTCGCGGCGCGCGAAAGATCAATAAAGTTGCCATTGCTGAAAAATGATTTCAGTCATGCACAAATGGCGCACTCAACTAAAATGAGGAGACAGAATGTCGGAATGAAAAAGCGAACTAAAAAATCCTTTTCAGAAGTTTGAGGTTGTGCGTGTACTTATTGGTTTCTTCATTGAAGATTCCCTGCTGATCTAGCTTGTCGACATGCACTTTTCCGCTTCCATGAATGATCTTGTTGTTCGGTAAAATAATTCCGGTGTGTGTGATTTTCCCTTCCTGATTATTAAAAAAAGCGAGGTCACCGGGCTTGGTTTCATTTAGCTGAATGGTTCGTCCCTGTTCGGCTTGTTGGTTGGCATCGCGTTTCAAACGCATGCCACAAAGTTTAAAAACCATTTGAGTGAAGCCTGAACAATCAATCCCAAACGGTGATCTTCCCCCCCATAAATACGGAGCATTGAGATACATGTAGGCATGCTCAATGATGTTGGAAGGATCGGGCGATGCAAAAGTTTTTACGTTTCCGTCGTATTGGTATTCGGTTTCGGCAATGTGGAATTTTTTACCAAAGTAAAACGGCAGTGAACTGCCCAGAACAACAGGAATAATATTGCTCTGGTTGAAGATGACAATCTGAACGATGTCGAGCGTGACGTTAGAAGTATTGTTGGCATTCTTTTTTATTTCTTCTTCCGTTACCTGGACGATTTGTTTTCGGTCGATCCAGCCGGTGTAGTCATCGAAAAGCAATCTTACTCTCAGCCATTGGTCGCGTGTATCAATTACTTCAACCGCTTCACCGAACAAAAGTTGCGAAACCATTTCACTTCGGTCAGAAGGTTCTGATCTGACAGGAATCATGCTGAGGTTACAGATGCCGTACATGTTAGCAGGGAGTTTTGAGTTCGGAGTTCGGAGAATATCTCCCGTTAATACGGAAGCCAGAGGTTTTAAGTTTTTGGTTCTTAGTTTTTAGTTCTTTGTTGATACTATAAATATGCAGTCGGCTTCTCAGCACTACTGACTCCCAACTCAAGATACTAAACCATTTCAATCACCATCGCACTGGCGCCACCGCCGCCATTGCAAATTCCTGCGGCTCCGATTTTCGCGTTGCGTTGTTTCAACACATGAAGCAATGTTACAATGATTCTTGCTCCAGAACAACCGAGCGGATGTCCCAATGAAACGGCTCCACCATTAATATTCACTTTCGACGGATCAAGTTTCATTTCATTATTATTGGCAATGGATACCACTGAAAACGCTTCATTGATTTCGTAATATTCAATGTCTCCGGCTTTCAATCCTGCTTTTGCAATCGCTTTAGGAATTGCTTTGGAAGGAGTAGTGGTAAACCATTCAGGCGCCTGTTGCGCATCAGCAAAGCCCCTGATTTTCGCGATCGGTTTGATCCCAAGTTGGTCCGCTTTTTCTTTACTCATTAATATAACAGCTGCAGCACCATCATTCAATTTAGAAGCGTTGGCGGCTGTAACTGTTCCGTCTTTTTGAAACGCAGGTTTCAGCGTTGGCATTTTATCGAACTTAACATTTTTATATTCTTCATCATCCGTCACCAGCAGCGGATCTTTGCCGCGTTGAGGAACCGATACCGGAACAATTTCATCTTTAAACAATCCTTTTGCATACGCATCTGCGGAACGTTTGTACGATTCAATTGCGTATGCATCCTGGTCTTCGCGGCTTATCTTACACTCGGTAGCGCAAAGTTCGGCGGCACTTCCCATGTGATAATCTTTGTACACATCCCACAAACCGTCTTTCACAAGTCCGTCCGTAATAGAACCATGACCGAGGCGATACCCGTTGCGGGCTTTGTCGAGATAGTACGGAACATTACTCATGCTTTCCATTCCCCCTGCAACCACTACATCGTTGTCGCCGATCATAATGGATTCGGCTCCAAGCATTATCGCTTTCATTCCTGATGCACATACTTTATTAATAGTAGTGCCCGGAACCGTATTCGGAATACCCGCCCAGATGGATGCCTGCGTCACGGGTGCCTGTCCGACGTTGGCCGACAAAACATTACCCATGTATACTTCCTGAACTTCCTTCGGATCTAATTTTATTTTTTCAAGTGCGCCTTTGATAGCTGCTGCTCCAAGTTGTGTCGCTGACAATGGAGACAATGCTCCGCCGAAACTTCCGATCGGGGTTCTTACTGCTGAAACGATGTAGACTTCTTTCATTCTGAGACGTGAGATGATAGATATTAGAAATGAGATGTGAGTTCTTGGTTCTTGGTTCTTAGTTCTTAGTTCTTAGTTCTTAGTTCTTAGTTCTTAGTTCTTAGTTCTTAGTTCTTAGTTAAGCAAACAGGAATGCGAAATTACTCATTTATAGTTAGTATAAAAACCAATGAACCAGTTGGCAAATAAACCATTCAACAAATGAACCTGTCTCCATGTTAATATTTTTTTCCGTCGACCATGTCAGGTGATTGTCAATTCAGGATATTTACACTTCCATGAATAAATTCTTCCTCCGGATTACCAACAGCCACGAGATTATTTTGAAATACACGTTGGTATTAACCACTGTTATTTTGATTGTAGTTGCATTGCCGAAAGAGACGCAGTTCAACTATACGTATCATAAGGGGAAACCGTGGCCGTATGATAACCTGATGGCTCCGCTCGATTTCGCGATTAATAAAACCGAGGCGGAAGTAAATGAAGAGAAAGCGCAGGTATTAAAGAACGCTCATCCTTTCTACCAGTTTGATACAAAGTTAGCCGCTCAGAAAATTGAATTTTTTGAAAATGCTTTGAGTGATGCCTGGACAAAACGTTTAGAAGCGGATAAAAGAAAAGGTGAGTCAGCAAAAAAGAAGGAAGAACTTACTTCGGTGGGCGATATTCTCCTGCGCGAAGTCTTTGACAAAGGAATTATCTTGCTCAGTGATCAGCCACTGGCGCAGAAAAGCGATGAAGCCATCAACGTGGTGATGAATAATGTTTCGGAAGAGAAATCTATCAACGACTTTTATACCATCCAGGGAGCGTACAATTATATTTCTTCCAAACTGAACGAGTATACTCAGGCCGATCATGATTTTCTTGCACCACTTCTCGAAAATTCGCTCGCGCATAACATCGTGTACGATGATGCTGCCACTCAGAAATGGACGCGGCAGTTGCTCGACAACATTTCTCTCTCTCATGGCATGGTTCAAAAAGACGAGGTGATCATCCTGAAAGGTGAAGTAGTCGACGATCTGAAATTCCAAAAGATTGAATCGCTGAAAGCGGAAATGAGAAACCAGGAATTTACCGGCTCATCACGAAACATGATGTTCCTCGGGCATTTTATTTTAGTCGCGCTTGCGATGACGATGCTCATTATGTTTCTCGCGCTTTTCAGAAAAGAAATTTACAACGACAACTCGCGCATCATCCTGCTCATGCTGCTCATCGTACTCGTGACGTACATGTTTCTCTGGGCGCGGAAAATCAATGTGTTCGACATGTATCTTGTACCGGTCTGTATTCTTCCGATTGTTGTTCGTGCATTTTATGATACACGCACAGCACTGTTCACGCACATTGTCACACTTCTCATCATCGGCTTTGAAGCACCGAGCGGTTTCGAGTTCATGTTCATTCAAACGATCGCAGGCATGGTGGCAATCTTCAGCATTGTCAGCATGAGCAGGCGTTCGCAGTTTTTCATTTCCGTGTTTGTTATTTTTATGTCGTATGCAGTTTCATTCATCGGTGTCACCATTGTGCATGAAGCAAGTTTTAAAGCGATCGACTGGATGAACCTCAAATGGTTTCTCGGCAACAGCATCATCACCCTGTTTGCGTTTCCGCTCATCTTTGTCTTCGAACGTGCTTTCGGATTTTTGTCTGATGTATCGCTTATGGAATTATCCGATTCTAATTCAACATTGTTACGTGAACTTGCTTTCAAAGCTCCCGGTACGTTTCAACATTCGCTGCAGGTTGCCAACCTTGCCGAAGCAGCGGTTTTTAAAATAGGAGGAAACCCTTTGCTGGTAAGGGTTGGCGCATTGTACCACGACATCGGTAAAAACGATATGCCGATGTATTTTATCGAGAACCAAAACACACAAGCCAATCCGCACGACAATCTTTCCATCGAAGAAAGTGTGCGCATCATCAAGAGCCACGTGATCAAGGGAATTGAAAAAGCGAAGAAGCACAAGATGCCGGAACAGATCATTGATTTCATCCGTACACATCACGGCACTACACGGCTGCAATATTTTTATTCCACTTTCCTCAAAAATTTTCCGGATGAAATTTTAGATGAAACACTTTTCCGTTATCCTGGTCCGCTTCCGTTCTCAAAAGAAACAGCCGTGTTAATGATGGCGGATTCAGTAGAAGCGGCTTCGCGCAGTTTGCAGCATGCTGATGCCGAAACCATCGACGCGTTGGTCGAACACATCATCAATCACCAGATCGAACAAAATCAATTCATCAACAGTCCCGTTACATTGAAAGATATTTCCGACATCAAAAAGATTTTTAAGAAGATGCTGATGAGTATCTATCATGTGAGGATGGAGTACCCGGCCTAATAATAGTTGGCAATGGCAGTTAGCCGTGAAAGAAAGCGGGGCAAACCGGAAAATAATATAACTTCACGCAATCATTGCATTGATTCTTTCATCTCTATCGTTAGAAGCATAAAACAATTACTAAGTCATTTGAAATGAAAAAAAATCTACTCCTTCTTACCATCGCTCTTGCTGCAATTAATTTAACGCAAGCCCAAACTGTAAATATTTTATCGGTGACAACCTTACCGGTTCCTCTTACTGATACTCAGCATACAAAGGCGGTTGTGTCATCCGAGTTTAGTTCCGGTGGCTGTTCTGTTATTGGGTCTCTTTTTAGCGTCATGGGTGATTCTGTTTCTATAGCGATTAATTATAGTGTAGGCATGCTCTCAGTAATATGCGATGCAACCGATACATTCGATCTTGGTGTTTTATCTTGCGCGATTAATAAGTTGCATATAGAGGCATTCATCACCGGAACAGCAGCAACAGATAATTATACATTGCCAATGAGCATCAGTTGTCTTGCTGCCGGTATTACTAAGAGCGGTAATGAAAATAAAATAGCTGTTTTTCCGAATCCGGCTTCAAAAGAATTGACAGTAAAAATGAACGGAGAAAAATTTTCCCGTTCTAAAATTTCAGTTTTGAATTTACTTGGAGAAACAATTTATTCAGCAATAGAAATTTCAACCGGAAATAGTACGGTGAAACGAATTGATGTAAGCACCCTTGCAAAAGGAATCTACTTCCTTAAAGTTGAAACAGGAACGTACACTAATGTTTCCCGATTCCTGAAAAATTAAAAGGAACGACCAGTCTCACCATCACACTTTTCCACTCTCCAATTAACCTCTTCCTTTCACATCCATCGCATCTCTCAACCCGTCTCCCACTAAGTTGAAGGCGGTGACGGTAATAAAAATAAAAAGCCCGGGAAATAGTACAAGCCACCATGCTTCAAAATTTTCTTTGCCGGCAAATAATAATGAACCCCAGGTAGTAACATCAGGTGGCACTCCGATTCCAAGGAATGAAAGTCCTGATTCAATTAAGATAGCCGAAGCAATTCCGAAAACAATGGCCACGGTCGCTGGAGCCAGTGCATTCGGTAAAGCATGTTTGAGGATAATTCTGAAATCTGTTAAACCGATTGCACGTGCCGACTCAATGTAATCTGAATTTCGTGCACGCAATAATTCCGCTCGTATAAAGCGTGCAATTTCTGTCCACGAGGTGAAGCCGATAATCAGTATGATGTTTATAAACGATGGCCGCGCGATAGCAGCAATCGAGATGATGAGGATAAGTCGCGGAATGGAAATGAAAACTTCAATCGTTCGGGATACAAGTGAATCTATCTTCACAAAAATTTTCTTCGAGAAGAAAGCGATTCCATTTAATAGTTTTCCCGTTTTATAAAAAATAAAAAGTATAAGCGTGAAAATAAAAACACTCAAAATAAGTTGCAGGAAGATTCCGACTCCCGGATTCATGAGCATGTTGGAAAACTGATTGCTTCGAATATGGAAGCCATAAAAGTAGGCGGGAAGAATGCCGATCACTGTCATCAACAAACTGCCACGAGATGCCCGCACATGTTCATCACCGAAATAACCAGCCATCGATCCGAGTATAATACCGATGAGTGAAGCGATCAACATGGCAAGTATTCCGATGGACATCGAGATGCGGGTGCCGTGAATCAGTCCCGATAAAACATCGGCGCCGTTTTTTGTTGTGCCAAGTAAATGTCCTTTTACAGATGGTGAACTATAATCTGGATGTAAAGGATCACTTTTTCCGGCGGAGTAAGCGATGGGCGCCCACCATACTTTTTCTAACTTTAGTTGTTTCCAGTTTACCTGGCTCGATTGCAGAATTTCGTTCTGTCGGGTCTCGCTATTTTTTAATTCGATCACCTCTGAGAATGAGAATGCAGGAAAAAAAATTTCTCCGTTCTGTTTTGCAAAGAGCGGTTTGTCATTGGCTATAACAGGAGCCAGCAATGCAATCAGCGCAAGAAAGAAAAGTATATACATGCTGATCGAAGCAGGTTTGTTTTTCCTGAAGTGTTTCCAGCCGGGACCCATAAAGAAAATTTTCCCCGTGTCCGTCATGAATTATTTATTTTTGAGAATGAAATGCGCGGATCAACAATTGCATACAGAACGTCACTCAACAGATAGCCGAGCATGGTAAGAATGCCGGTGAGCGTAAACACGGCCACAATCATCGGGTAATCCTGCGCATCAATGCTGCTGTAAATGGTGGAGCCCATTCCGGGAATGGTAAAGATACTTTCAAGAATCACTGAGCCACCGATCATGAATGGAAAAACATTGGCGAATACCGTGATGACGGGAAGCAGTGAATTTTTTAACGCATGTTTCCACAACACTGTTTTCTCCGGCAATCCTTTTGCACGGGCAGTGCGGATAAAATCCTGACTCAGTATTTCAAGCATAGAAACGCGCAGTGTTCTTGAGAGAAATGCGAGCGAACTATAGGTATAACAAATGGTCGGTAAAATGAGGTATGGCAGCGACAGTTTTATTTTTTCAAACAGGTTCGCATCAACAGGATATCCGGTCACAGGTTTTATGCCGGAAGCAGGAAAAATATTCAGCACATCTGTGTTGCTGAATGTCATCAGCAATAATGTCGCTACCCAAAATGTGGGCAACGAATAAAGCATAAAAAGTATCAATGAAGAAGTGCGGTCAAATCCTGAATTTTTTTTTGCCGCCGCTTTTATTGCTAACGGAATACTAATGATGTAAGCGAGCAGAACTGAAATCAATGTAAAGAAAAGCGACCATCCAATTTTCCCTGCAATCACCGTAGATACGGGTTGCTTGGTAAGATAGGATATTCCGAAGTCGAAGTGTAGAATTCCTTTGCTTAACATTCCGTCACCGAAAAGCCAGCGGTGATATTGATTGTTAGGATGAAAGGAAATGGCTGGTATATAATTTTTCCATCTGCATTGGTTGGAAGTAATTTCTTCTGCACTTTTTTTAAGAGCAGTTATGGACGGGGTGAGTGATGAGCAAGATTCTTTGTGATGCTGCAGTTCAGCAGACAGTTCGTTTATTTTGTTAATTCGGGTATTGATTTTAGTAATCAGCGTTTCGTTTTTCAGAAGATTGACTTCGCTTTCCATTTCCTGAAGCAAAACCCTTACAGGACCTGACTTGAATTCAGTTGTTGTCATGAATTCAATCCGTGATTCGTCTGCCAGCAATTGTTTAAGCGCCTTTAGCTTTGAATAGTATGTTTGGATTTCCTTCCACGCACCATACTCCTTGACGAGTTTGGAAAGAACAATTCGTTCCTGTTTATCCGCAATTCTATATAGTGTATCCGGCTCCGCGATTGAATGGACACTGAAATAAAAAACAGGAAGATCAAGTCCCAGCCGATGCGACCAGTAGATTCGTTGTTCCTGTTGCACGATGGATTGTGTGCTGATGTCGCCCGAACTTTGCGCCGCCGTCATCATCCGTTCAACTGGATCGCCGGGAGCGTTTACAAGAATAATAAAGGAAAGCAGCGTGATGACAATGAATGTCGGGATGAAAAGCAGAATTCTTCTGAGTATATATCTCCGCATTAGATTTACTACTAAGACACCAAGGCACTAAAAAATACAAAGAATTTTATAAGTTGACTGCAATATTCAATTTTCATTTTTCAATCGTTTATTAAAACCACAAACTAAAAATTATGAACCAACAACCAAAAACTATCTTGTCATCTCGGCGAAACACCGTCGCTCATTGCTATTCCGGTTTTTCCTGAAAGCAATTTTAACGTGTTTAATAAAATTCCGGGACGCTCAGCATAAAGAGCCGCGTTACCGAATCTTTTATGAATTACATTTCTCCGGAGTCCTGAATATAAAAATACATAGGGCTGGTCATCGTATATCATACGTTGCAGCCGCTTCGACATTTCCGTTCGCGTAGAATCATTCAATGTTGATTTGATGGAATCAATCAATGCGTCACTTTGTGGATTTCCAAAACCACTGTAGTTAGAACCGCCGCTCGTCCATGAACTGCTGTGCCATAGTTGCGTGAAGTCTTCGCTTTGAGAGGAACCTCCCCATACACCCATCATCATATCGAAATCATGACCTCTCGCTTTCTCAATGAAGATTTTCAGGTCGAGCGGAAGCAGGATTACTTTCACTCCCGCCTTACTCATTTGTTCCGCAGCCATTGCTGCCATGTCCTTCCAGTCGCCGGCAGTATTCAGAAACTGAAAGGTAAAGCTCAGCGGAATTTTTTCACCATCTATCATTTTGTCGCGGATGCCATCACCGTCTGTGTCTATCCATCCGGCTTCATCCAAAAGTTGTTTTGCTTTTTCCACATCCAGCGGAACAGGTTGCAAAGAAAGATCAGATTCTTTCTTGATGGGCGAAACATTTGTCACCACGCGTTTGCATTGGTTGCTGTAATTTTTATAAACGAATTGAATGATATTGTCAACAGGTGTCAGGTAAGCCATTGCCTGCCTGACTTTCTGATCTGTAAAAATCTTTTTATGATGCATGCCGTCCGGCTTTTCATTCATCGCTATATAAGTATAGTTATAGGTAAGCGTAAAAAGTGAATTGTAATTTTTGTTGAACTCTTCATTTTCTTTTAATGTCATCAGCGTCTTAGCCGATAAAAGTGCCGAAGCATCCATCGCCTGCGATTTGAATTCAAGCATCGTTGAATTATCATCTTTATTCAGCTTGAAAATGATTTTTTCCGGATAAGATTGTTCATGGTAATCGGTAGAATGAGTGGTCCAGTGATTTTTCTTTTTCACAAGTGTAATCGCTTGTCCCTGATCCCACGTTTCAACTTTGTACATCCCCAGCCCGGTCAGAAATTTTGGATCATGCCCGTATTTTTCATTGTTGAATTCATTGCTCCAGCTGACGAGATCTTTCTGTTCATCAGCTTTGAAGTCTTTGCTGTCGAACACTTCGAAAGAATACTTTGATAATACATTTTCGGGATCGAAATACGAACGTTGCATCACCGGGTAATCCGTGAGGAAGGCGACATTCTGAATGTATGGTCTTTTCATTACCAAAGTGAAACGTCTCGGATTCGTTGCATCGGTCCTGATCTCCTTCAGATTTTCCCAATATGGTTTTGCATGCGGGTTATTCGTAAGCGGACATTTAATCGCTTTGCTGGTGAAGATTACATCATCAAGTGTGAACGGGCTTCCGTCATCCCACCTCGGTTCTTCTCTAAGTTCGTAGGTATACTCGAGGCCGTTCGATGAAATAATCGGCAATTTTTTAACCAGTCCCGTTGCTGATCCCTGGTTGATAAAATCTGTGTTGACTATAAATTGTTGTGTGTAAAGATTTATTTCGTTGCGGGGAGCTGTGTTTCCGTTGGTAGGATGCAGATCGCTGGGTTCAGCTATCACATGATAGATGAGTGTGTTTTCCTTCGACCAACCGGGAAGAATTTCTTTCGCGTCATCAAATTTAATGAACACAGAAGCATTTGCGGCTTCAGTGGAATCATGTTGTTTGTGTTGGCATGCTGTGAAGCAGATTCCCAAAAACAAGACGATCATCGAATTAATTTTCATAAAGTGAAATTGGAATTTTTGTAATAAGATTTGCAATCAAAGTTGGAATATTCTTTTCAATGGAGCAAAAATTATTTTTGGTATAAGTTGGATTTCTTTGGAAATGAAGGTTCAACCTGAAGGTAGTGTGCGTAAATGTAATCAGTCAACATTTAATATCTACTTTTACGCGAACTTAAATTATTTCTACTCTTGACTTTTCACGACTTTAAACTTTGCGAACCACTTCTTGAAGGATTGGATTCAATGGGCTTTGATACGCCGACTCCCATACAGGAACAAGTGATTCCATTTATTCTGGAGGGCAAAGATGTGATTGCAGGTGCCCAGACAGGTACCGGAAAAACCGCTGCTTACCTTCTTCCTTTGCTCGACCGCATATCGAGAAATAAAATTCCTCACACGGCGGCGCTCATCGTTGCACCAACACGCGAACTTGCCCAGCAAATTGATAATGCGCTTCAGGGTTTTGCGTATTTCACCCATGCAAGTTCCATTGCCGTTTACGGCGGTAGCGACGGGCAGGTGTTTGAGCAGGAAAAAAGATCGCTTACGGAAGGTGCATCGGTTATCATTGCAACACCCGGTCGGTTAATGAGCCACCTCAACATGGGTTATGTTAAATTCGATCAACTCGATTGCCTTATATTGGATGAAGCTGATAAAATGCTCGACATGGGTTTCTATGACGACATCATGCGCATCATCAGTTTTCTTCCGAAACAGCGTCAGAATCTTTTTTTCAGTGCTACCATGCCGCCGCGTATGCGTGAACTTGCAAAACGTATTATGAAAGATCCGGAGGAGATCAACATTGCTTTGAGTAAACCTGCGGAAGGAATTCTCCAGGGAGCTTATCTTGTTCACGACAATCAAAAAACTCCCTTACTCATCAACTTACTAAAGGGAAAAGAAATTGCAAGCGTGCTGATTTTCGCATCTACCAAGAGTGGTGTAAAGACGTTAGAACGTGAACTGCAACTTGCCAAACTTTCCGCGAAAGCGATCAGCAGTGATTTGTCGCAACAGGAACGTGAAAATGTTTTGCTCTCTTTTCGAAATCAGCGCACACGGATTCTTGTCGCTACCGATATTCTTTCACGCGGTATTGATATTGACAACATCGGTCTCGTTGTAAATTATGATGTTCCCGGTGATGCGGAAGATTATGTCCATCGCATCGGTCGAACGGCGAGAGCATCTACCACCGGCGTGGCGCTCACTTTTGTAAATGAAAAAGATCAGCACCGTCTCGCGCAGATTGAAACATTGATTGAACGTGAGGTGCCGAAGATTCCCCTTCCTGTTGAGTTCGGCGAAAGTCCGGCATGGAACCCGACCAAGAAACACAGGAGTGAATCCGGTAAAAAGAATTTCAAGAAACCGAAGAGGAGATAGTTTCCTGATGTAGCGCAGACTCTTTTTGTCTTCATTTCAATCACAATTTTATTTTTGTGTATAGGACATTGCGAGCCCGTTTATCCTTTCTTAAATAATCTAAACGAATCTTATTAAAATTAACTACATGATTGTTCAGGGATAGACTGGTGTTTTCTCGTTTACTTTTGATTGATAAAATCAAATCGATATAAAAAAATTCTCCTCTTTGCTTTCTTGATAGTGTTTTTAAAAAATATTTCCAATGTGATGTTTTATCCAATGGTTATTCCAATGTGTCACTTACTGATATTACGCAAACGGGGTCGGGAAAATTGATTGCAATTGAAAACAAACTAAACATTAACACTATTGTCCGGGGAATATTTTTTGTCGCTTTGAATATGCCGTCACCATTGGTTTCTGCCTTATTGACCTCACTCCAACCCCTCTCTGAGGGAGAGGGGCTAATCCCTGCTATCGATAGATGTTTCAAGAGGTGAGTATCTTTTTTGTCGGACAGTAGTGATTTATTATTATAAACTCCGGCAGGTTGATTTCGATGGTCACTTTACAAATTCAAATATTATTTCAGCCCGGTTAAAGAAGAAGAATGATTTTTTAATATATGTCGTTCATGAATCTAAGAATGATAAACTCGAAATAGTCTATGATTTGCCTCAAGCCGGTGAATTGTCGGTGAGGCTTCTGAATGCATCCGGACAAGTAGTTAGGAATTTAAAAGGCGGTTACCAGGCAGTAGGAAAGTGCTTTTCGGAGATCGATGACGATTGGTCTCAGCTGAAAGGGATTTATTTTATTGAATGTTTATACCGTGAGAATCGAAAAATTTTAAAAATAATTTTTTAAAGAGCGCCGATTTTCTTTACACTATAGAGAGAAGCATAGCGCTTCATGTCCTTTCAATTGTTTTCTTAATCACTTGATTATTTATTGAGTGCCGAAAAGATTTCTGCACTTTCGCACAACGTTTTTTCCTTTTTAAGAGTCTCTGTTTTAGGCGAAGGAAGAAAACGAACTTTCGGAATGAGAATGAAAAGAATACAGACTATTCATCAAGGATGTTTTGCTGGAGTTACCGTCCTGCTTTTTAGTTATTTTATCTCCACCAATACGTGTCATGCAGAAGGAGCAAAACCCCTGATGGAAAAGGGCTGGAGCGCTCTTGTCAAAGACAGTGATGTGGAAGCGTTGAAGTATTTCGGGTTAGCTTACGAAGAAGCACGTAAAGAAAATGATACGGAAGATGTTGCTGCGTCTCTTTTGAATATGGGTATTTGTTCTTATGGTGTGAGCTATTCGATGGGATTAGAATATTGTTTCATGGCGATGGATGAATACAAAAAACTTGAACATGTCGCTTCTGATATTGCATTAACAGGCCGTTGCCGCTGTCTTCAACTGATTAGCACCATCAACAGCCGGCAGGGAAAATACAGGGAGTCGATCGCGTTGAGTAAGGAAGCGATGGCCGGTTTTCCAACAGAAAATGATACCAGCGGATACCTCGGATTGATTTACAACAGTCTTGGAATCGCTTACAGCAATCTCAATCTTTCTGATTCAGCGGAATATTATCATCGGCTTGCTTTAACGGAACGAACAACAACAGGAAATTTTACTTACCTGCCCGGATCTTTAATCAGTGTTGCTGACATCGAGTTGAATCATGGCAACAAAACTCAAAGCCGTATCTTCTATGACCGCGCTATGGCAATTGCCGACAGCACCGGTAACCGGCAGGCGCAGGTTTCTTCACTGCTGAGTCTTGGAAACTGGTATAATACATTTGAGAAAAATGAAAAGGAAACGGAAGCCTCTTATCAAAAAGCCTGTCAAATTGCCTATCCGTTAAACGATAAATCATTTTATCTGAATGTGCTGGAACATCTGGTTGCGTTGAAGAAAAAGCAAGGTGATTTCGCAAAGGCATTTGTATATCAGGAAGAGATGCAGGTTCTCAAAGACACGTTATATTCCTGGGAGAAACAAAAAATATTGAAAAGCCTCGAAGTGCAATTTGATGTTTCAGAAAAAGACAGGCAATTAAAGATTGTTCAAAAGGAAAAAGACATTGCATTGCTTACTTCTTATTTGTTGTGGATGATTATCGGTTTTGTGGTGATTAGTGCGGCCGGAATTATTTTATTCCTTCGGCGAATTAACAAACGCGACAAAGCTCTGCTGCAAACGAAAGAGGCGCTTGTAATTGCTATTGAAGAACGGAGGAAAATGAAAGAGCGGCAGCTGCAGAATGAAATTGAGTTTAAGGAGAGTCAACTCAGTGCTATGACGTTTCAAATGCTGCAGAAGAATGAACTGATGCAGGAATTGAAAAAGCGAATGGACACCGACAAAAATATTTCCGACGACAACGGGTTAAATAAAATAATCAACAAAGGATTGAACCACGACAAAGAGTGGAAGGACTTCAATTCTTATTTTGAGAGCATCAATAAAAATTTTTATACGCGGTTGAAACAGGCGTATCCCGATATCAGTCCGAATGATTTGAAAATTTGCGCACTGATTAAACTGAACTTATCCATCAAAGAAATGGCCGGCATTTTAAACATTTCTCCGGATAGTGTGAAGACTGCCCGCTATCGTCTGCGCAAAAAATTGCAACTGAATACGGAAGATAATCTCACAGAGTTCATTCTGCATCTTGGATAAGATTATTTGGAGTAAATAGTTAGGGGTCAGGAGAAAAAAAGCCGATAGTCCGGGTATCCGAACACCGAACTAATTACTAATGACTATTGAAATTATATTTACCTTTCTGCTAAATCTGAAACCGATAAAATATGAGAGCGAATCTTCCTCCTCCGGAATACAAAAGAGTGGTGATCATCGGTGGCGGATTTGGCGGATTAAAGCTCGCGCAAAAACTGAAAGTCAGCCATTATCAGGTGGTACTGGTTGACAAAAATAATTATCACACCTTTCAGCCGCTGTTGTACCAGGTTGCCATCGGCGGACTGGAGCCCGATTCCATCGCTTACCCGCTTCGGAAAATATTTTCTCATCATCGCAATTTTCATTTTCGTGTAGCGGAAGTTCTGTCTATAAACAATGAAAAAAAATTACTGGAAACTTCTGTCGGTATTATATACTACGATTATCTTGTGATTGCAACCGGCAGCAAGACAAATTTTTTCGGCATGGAAGATATCATGCAAAATGGTATGGCCATTAAAAGTGTTCCCGAAGCATTGGATTTGAGGAGTCTCATTATTCAGAATTTTGAACGTGCACTTTTGCTCGATGACGGACCTGAAAAGGAAGCCCTTCTGAATATTGTTGTGGTTGGCGGCGGTCCTACCGGGCTAGAGACTTCCGGGTCGCTTTCCGAATTGAAGCGTCATGTTTTTCCAAATGATTATCCTGAGTTGAACCTTGAGAAGATGATGATTCACATCGTTGAATCCGGTGATCGTTTGCTCGGTGCGATGTCGGAGAAGTCGTCCGCTGCTGCTGAAAAATACATCCGCAATATGGGCGTGCATGTGTTATTAAATACACGTGTTGTGAATTATGATGGAAATACCGTTAAGCTGAATAATGGTGAAACGATTGCAGCGAAGACATTAATATGGTCTGCCGGTGTTAAAGGAAATGTAGTAGACGGATTAGATGCAAGAGCAATATACAAGGGAAGAATTGCTGTTGATTCTTTCAACCGAGTAATGGGTTATGAAAATATATTTTGTATTGGTGATGCTGCTTCGCTTGCGGAAACGGACTCTCCTGATGGCTACCCGATGTTAGCTCCGGTCGCGATTCAGCAAGGAGAACAACTGGGAAAAAATCTGCTTCGGCTTGCTGCTGGTAAAACGCTAAAACCTTTTTCTTATTTCGATAAAGGTGTGATGGCGACTGTCGGGCGAAACAAGGCGCTGATCGACGCGAAGGGTTTCCACATACATGGTTTCATTGCCTGGGTGGGATGGCTGTTCATTCACCTGATGTATCTCGTTGGTTTTCGGAACAGGATCATTGTATTCATTAACTGGCTGTGGAATTACATCAACTACGACAGCGCGATGCGGCTTGTGATTCGTCCTTTTAAAAAAAGAAAAAATCCGGAGGAATAATGATGACCATTGATGAAGTCAGGAAACTGTCGCTTTCTTTTCCGGAAGCAATAGAGCAGCCGCATTTTGAACTGATCTCTTTCCGGGTGAATAAGAAAATTTTTGCGACACTCGATACAAAGAATAACCGGGTTTGTCTCATGTTGTCAATCATCGACCAGTCTGCATTTTGTGCATACGGCAACACCGTTATGTATCCTGTCCCGAATAAATGGGGAAAGCAGGGAGCAACGTATGTTGAATTAAAAAAGGTGAGGAAGTCAATGTTTAAAGACGCGCTTACCACTGCGTATTGCAAAGTAGCTCCGAAGAAACTTTCGGAGAAATTCCGGTCATGAAAGTAAAAATCGATACTCATGACTTTTAGTCGGCGAAATATTTTACGCTGAAGACGCAGAGAAAAATAACAAAAAAAAATTATAATTCTGAATCGCTCTCAGCGTTCTCTGCTCCTCAGCGCTCTGCGTGAAACAAGAAACTTAAGGAAAGCTGACAGTAATGAAGCGAGCATTAATCCTAATTCGCAAACACCAAACTAAACGAACCTTCTGTAATTGATTTGGTGGTTGATCCTACGTTCTTTATACTTCCTGAAAAAGTTCCGCTTAAACTGCTGTTTGGATTATACGTGAGATGAGAGAAGAATAGGTTGACGCCTGTTGGAGAGAAAAGGGAATTGTAAATAACAGCACTTGCATCTTTCACAAACACATAACTGTTTGATGCGGAGTTGCAGGTAACTGTTAAGCCCTGCACCCAGCCGGTATTTTGTTCTTCGATCATAATTTCAACTTTCGGAAGAAAGGGAGATGCAGATGCCGATCCCGTAATAACAATCCGGTGCGGGTTGGGACTGGTCGCTGTATCCCGCATTGCACTGAGGCTGTCGCATGTAATTTGTACACCATCCAATTTATATTTTATAAAATGAGAGGGGGAGGAGTTTACAGGAGCGTTCTCAACGGTAGATACCTGCCCATCTTTTTTACCGCAGGCAGAAAAAAGAATAATCAAAAGAAGGAAGGCCGCAAGAGGATTTACTTTTTTCATGAGTGAGTACTTCATTTCGTGGGCGAAAGATAGACATAAAGTTTTTTCAATCGCGAGGTTTGAATGTTAATAATAGCTTCATTAAATGTCGGAACATAAAATCTTACTTTAGCTTTTTATTTTTTATGACTTATGAGTCTCTCAAAATATTTTAATAGGAATATCTGCCTCATCACTTTTATCTGCTGCATTTTGTATTCCTGCTCAGGTAAATTCACACCGTTGATGCTCACCATCCCGTTTCATGCTGATGCCGTACAGGCACCTGATTACAGCAAATCGGAAAACTGGGCGGCTTTGCCTTCGAAGGATGACATGGCTGACCGGGTTCCTGAAGGCGGCAATCTGAAAAATGAAGAAGATAGCGCTGCAGCAGATGTATTTTTTATTCATCCCACTTCCTACCTAAAGGCAACCGGAAAGAACGATCAATGGAACGCTGATGTGAATGATGAAGCGCTGAATAAAAAAACCGATGAGGCATCTATCTTTTACCAGGCCAGCGTATTTAACGGAGCCGGAAAAATTTACGCGCCGCGATACCGACAGGTGCACATCTCATCTTATTTTACAAATGAGCACGACAACGCAAAACAAGCATTTGATCTTGCGTACAGCGATGTAAAGAGAGCTTTTCAATATTACCTCGAACATTACAACAGCGGCCGCCCTTTTATTATCGCCTCGCACAGTCAGGGAACCACACATGCCATTCGGTTGCTTTCGGAATTCATTGACGGGAAGCCGCTATCAAAACAATTAGTTGCTGCCTATCTTGTCGGGATGCCGGTGTACGATACGCTGTATGCCGTTTTAAAACCATGCAATAATCCAAACGAAACAGGCTGCTATGTAACGTGGCGCACGTATGCACGCGATTATTTTCCTGCAGGTTATGTACGGCCAAAACGTGAAGCTGTGTGCACGAATCCGCTCACCTGGCGCACGGATTCGTTGTATGCATCATATGATCTGAACAAAGGAGGTGTCCTGAAAAACTTTAATCACATCATTCCTAAGTTAAGCGATGCGCAGGTGGCAGATGGAGTTGTGCGGATCAACAAACCACATTTTTTCGGCAACACTTTTTTTAATTTCAAAAATTATCACATCGTTGATTACAATCTATTCTACATCAACATCCGCGAAAACGCGCAGTTGCGGGTGAAAAGTTACCTGAAGAAAAATAAATAAAATTTTTAATGGATTATTAATTTGCCTCGCTCAAACGTATCTTTTGAAATTAATTCGTACAGATAAACTCCGCAATCCGGCAAATTTATTTTTTGAGTTTCAGCTTTGTGAATCAACTGTGTGATGATCTGCTTTCCTTCCAGGTTATAAATATTTATTCTCCCTTGTGAATCTCCACTATACAAAAAACTCACTGTTTCTTTCGATGGATTCGGAAAAATTAAAAGTGAAGTTGCATGACTATGTAAATTTGAAACCGAAGTTGAACTGTTTTCTGCGACGCCTATTTTCCCGATGTCGAGCGTAAAACCGGATGATGCATACGCATGAATGTTGATCGAAATAATTGTATCTGAAATTCCTATCGGTGTTGATGAATTGAACAAATCTTCCCACGTACCATTACATGCAGGATGAAAAACAGACAACGCTTGTGTGCTGTCCTTCTTTAGTAATTCCACGGCGATTGAATCAATGGATCCGGATGAAGAAGATTTCAATACCAATTTAACATTTAAAAGATTAGAAGTGGTGATGAGGTTGGTTGAAAAAAGAGGAATGTCATAGCTGCCACTGCTAACAGAGGTAACTGAAAGTGATGAACCTCCGGACCATGCATCATTGAAATCATAATCGATCATGGTTCCGTTTGTATAAAAAGTCCACGAAGGAAGAATGGACTGATGCGACATGTTGTGCCAGCCGCCGCTTAATAATATACCTCCGTTGTCATAATAATTTAAACCATGTCCGGTGTTAAAATCGGTTTCAAACGGGAACGATTGAATTGTGGTTCGTACCGGAACATAATTTGAAATACCTTTCCACGTTGCATCCGCAACAAACGGGTTCTGATCAAGGCCAGAAAAAATTTTTCTTTCCGTCGCATAAAAATTCGCGTAATCATTTGGGTTATTATTGAATGTTGAAAAAGATGCATAGTTAAAAGTAAAATTGGTAGCGAATAAAGCCATGGATGTTTTCGCAATTCCATTGGTGACAATTTTATCAATCCATGTATAGGAAGTAAACGCCGGCTGCGCAGTTCGGGAAGGCCACATGTCTACACCTGTATACACATCGAACGGACTTCTTGAAAGCGACGTCGCATAGTTGCCGGAATTAGTAACGGTAGTTGCGAAACTCCAGTTGTAGTTGGTAAACAATCCCGTTGAATGCCGGAAGAAGTAAGCGTTGCTTGCATCGAGCCGGTTCTGGTAAGAGACAGTTCCGCTCTGCAACATGGCATCGTACCAGATCACTTCTCCGCCGTAAGCGCTATCTAATTGTCTCACGAATGAACTGACAAGATTCCCTGTGGCTGAGTTAACGGATGTTTCGAAGTTCAGAAACCATCCGTCAAAATTATTGTAGTTCGCCAATTCAATCATCTTCGCAACAGCAAGAAAATTTCCTGCTGTATCCTGTTGCAGAAAATTTTGCGCGATAGTCTGTGTGCCGCCGTATGCAAGAGGAGAAAGGAATACAGTGCCGATTACTTTCACTCCGTTTTTATGTGCGGCATCCACCCATGCTTTGGACGGAATCACTACCGGAACACTTGCCGAGCCGCCGAACCATGTTAAGATATCGATCGACTGCCAGTGAGAAAAATTAAACAGGTTGAACTGGCTTGCAGAATCTACGTATGGACCGAAGTTGTTCATTCCATCCGGACAATACAGAACCCTCACATTTGTATCCATTGAATTGAACACTTGTCCGTTCGGCGATTTTGTTCTTGAAGCAAGTGGTACGTAAGAAATGTTTTCATGGTTGATCACCGAAGGTTGCCAGTTGAAAAAATTGGTCATTGAAAATGTGAGGGCCGGCTGGGCATTGCCCGGATGAACAGAGAAGAGAAGAAAGGGGAATGTAAGTATTTTTAAAATATATTTTTTGTTTTGCATCTGAGAAGTAATGAGTGGATTGATTTGGATGGAAAGATACGGAATCTGAAGCATCGAGTAGAAAAGCAGTACTTCCTTTGTATGGAACGCAGGTCGTAACTGGTTGAATTGTTAAGATCGGTGTATCCTGCTCGCGGAAGGATTACGATCTAAAAAAAATGTTTTTGTCCATGAACAGGGTAACAATTTTTAGCAAGCTCTCCCACGATCAGCGTTTGGATGCTGTGCCGAGCGAAGAGAGTTGTCAATGATCAAAGTGAAAGCATGTGGTTGACAAAAACACCCGTGAGAATTGCAAGAGTAGCAGTATAGTACTGTTTAGACTATACCCGAAACGGACACCGAAACTCTTCCCATTTTATTACCGGAAAGTTTGTTGATTTTTTCTTTTGTGAATGAAACCCGATTAAGCGGACACCGAAAATATTACCGAAAAGGTCATCGTTATTTAGTTCGCTGAAATACACTTAATTGTTACAACCCAGTTTCAACCATGAAAAGAAAAAAATGAAATTTTGCCCGAAGCCACCCATTCACAAAAGTGGCTCCGGGGCGATTCGAACGCCCGACCTACTGCTTAGAAGGCAGTTGCTCTATCCAGCTGAGCTACGGAACCGGAAAAGGAAATGATAATTGATGAATTATAAATTAGAAATTATTTAAAAAAAAATCTGACGAGTTTCAAAATCAAAGCGAACTCAATTTGCCATTCAGAATTTATAATTTCAAAGAAGTCGGGGTGGCAGGATTCGAACCTGCGACCTCCTGGTCCCAAACCAGACGCGATAACCGGACTACGCTACACCCCGAGGTATTAATGATCAATGACCAATAATCAATTTTCAATAATGAATGAACAATTTTCAATGATCAAAGACAAATGAACGAATTGACCATTGAACCACTAAACTAGTATGCAAAGAACTGAAATTAATTCACACGAACACGGAATAACTTCTAACTCGTTCAAATAACTTTCATCATGCGGAGAGGGAGGGATTCGAACCCTCGGTACGGTTTCCCGTACGACAGTTTAGCAAACTGTTCCTTTCGGCCTCTCAGGCACCTCTCCAAAATCAAGGGCGGCAAAGATAGAAAGAAATAAATTTTTTCAAACTTATTTTCTCTCTTCAAACTCCTGCTGCAATGCAACCATCTTTATCGCTGTCACCGCCGCTTCAATACCTTTGTTTCCAAGCTT
This sequence comes from Bacteroidota bacterium, assembly GCA_043783155.1. Lineage (GTDB taxonomy): Bacteria > Bacteroidota > Bacteroidia > AKYH767-A > 2013-40CM-41-45 > JAPLDA01. Next base: position 35,253 of record JAYVZS010000131.1, read on the forward strand.
TCCACCCGAACGCTCCGTTGCCTGCTTCAGGTTGTCGGTCGTGAGCACACCAAAAACAAACGGCATCCCAAACTTAATCGATAGGTCCATGAGTCCTTCCGCCACAGCGTGACAGATAAACTCGAAGTGTCTCGTCTCGCCCTGTATCACGCATCCGAGGCAGATCACAGCATCAACATCATCATACTCAGCAAAGAACAATGCGCCTGTCGGCAATTCAAAACTTCCCGGAACATTTTTCCTTACGATGTTTCCTTTTTTACATCCGCTCGATACCAACGTTTCATACGCGCCTTCAAAAAGTTTTTCCGTTACCTCATTGTTCCATTCCGAAACCACGATGCCTATTCGCATCTTCGCGGCATTTGGAACTGCCGATGAATCAAACGAAGAAAGATTTTTTTCTGTAGAAGACATGAGAGATGAAAAAGAAAAACCGAACCCAGTGGTTCGGTTGAAGTTTTACCGGATCATGGCCTCAGCCCGGGCAATGTACTTTTCTGCCTGTTGTGCTTCCGCTGATGCCGCATAATCCTTCTTGATACGCTCGTATACTTCTTTCGATTCCTTGTAATTACCTTTTGACTCAAGAGCCGAAGCTAATTTCATCATGAAGATGGGAGTGGTGAAGTTATTGGGTTTCTCTTTCGATGCTTTTTCATAATAACTGATCGCCTGGTCAGCGTTGTTCTGCTCCATGTACGCATCGCCAATAGCACCCAATGCAAGTGAAGGAGTAATATTATCTTTCGCATTGTATCCTTTTAATGTCTCTATTGCCTGGTCGTAATTCTTTTGACGCAGATAAGCGATGCCAAGATAAAAATGAGCCAAGTTAGCCGAAGGACTTACACCATAAGAATTGATGATTTCCTCAAATCCCTGGCGATTGCCATCACCATTAATGGCAAGCCGGAGAGAATCATGATTGAAATATTCTTCCGCCGCGAACATCTGCGTTTCAGCTTCTTTCTCTTTTCCTGCAACGTATGAGTTCTGATAAAAAAGATAACCACCAATTGCCAAAACAACGGTGCCTACAATAATACCAAGACTCTTCTTGTTCTGGTCGACGAAATGTTCGGTTTTACTAAGGGTTTCGGTGATGTCAAACTGCTGACCCTCTTTATTTTCTGCCATGATCTGGTTTTTTTTGTTCGGATTTTTTAAACAGGTTGCAAAAATATATTTTTTTTGCTTCAAAACAAGAGAAGTGTTTAAGTTTTTAAGTGTTGAAATTAGCGTTTAAGGGCGTATGTGTTTAAGTGTTGAATAGGAAAGTGTCTGAGTACGTAAGTGTTTAAGTACGTAAGGCGGCCTTTCGATGGCAACTCAGTAAACACATACGCACTTAAACACATAAACACTCAATTTACTCACCTAAACACTTAATTCTTACCTTCACCACATGTTTCTGCAAAAACTCTCGCTACTCAATTTTAAGAACTACGAAGAAGCGGAATTGGCATTTTCAGAAGATGTGAACGCCTTTGTCGGAGGTAACGGGGAGGGGAAAACGAACCTGCTCGACGCGATTCATTACCTCTCCATGTGTAAGAGTTATTTCAACCCGATTGATTCGCAGAATATGAAACATGACGGTGATTTCTTTCTGGTGCAGGGAACATTTAGGAATCATGATCAATCTGAACATATTTATTGCGGATTGAAAAGGAGTCAACGAAAAATTTTCAAGCGGAATCAAAAAGAGTATGAACGTCTTGCTGATCACATTGGCTTCTTACCTGTTGTGATGATTTCACCCACCGATACCGGCTTGATTACAGAAGGTAGCGAAGAGCGCCGGAAGTTTATCGACAGCATCATCTCGCAATTCGACAAGTCTTACCTCGACGACCTGATCAGTTATAACAGAGTTGTTTCTCACCGGAATGCTTTGTTGAAACAGTTCGCTCAATCAAGAAGGTTTGATGCTTCATCGCTCGAAGTATGGGATGACCAGATGATTGTTCTTGCTGAAAAAATATACGACAGAAGACTCGATTTCGTCAATAAGTTTCTTCCTATTTTCAGAGATTACTACAAATTTATTTCGCAAGACAGGGAAGAAGTATCTGTTTTTTATGAATCGCATTTGCACAAAGGAAATTTCAGTGATGTGTTGAAAGCGGCGCTGGAAAAGGATCGTATCATGCAGTTCACCACCGTTGGAATACACAAAGATGAACTGGTTTTTACGATTGAAGGTCACCCGGTAAAACGGTTCGCATCGCAAGGACAGCAAAAATCATTTCTCATTGCGTTGAAACTGGCGCAGTTCGATTTCATCAAAGAGATCAAAAAAATGAAACCGATTTTGTTGCTCGATGATATTTTTGATAAGCTTGATAACCTTCGCGTAAAACGCCTGATGGAATTGGTGAGTAAAGAAAACTTCGGGCAAATTTTCATCACCGATGCTCATCCTGAACGTGTAACAAAAGTGTTTGAAGAAATTGATGTGGAGATTATGACGTTCGCTGTAAAAAACGGAACGGTTAATAAACAATCAATGACGAAAGATCATTTACAAATTACCAATGATCAATTACCAATGATCAGTTAATTTTCAAAAGATAAATTAATTTAGAATTTGAAAAATAAAATGGACTTGCTCAGTCACTAGCCACTCTCCCTTTGAGGAGTGGTTGGGGTGAGGTCAAAAAATTATGACAACCAAACGCACCAACGAACAATCCCTGAAACAAGCCATCGACGGCATGTTGAAGGATTTTCATCTCGATCATAAGATCAATGAAATGCGTGTAATCAGTTCGTGGGAAAAGGTGATGGGAAAAACCGTTTCAAACAGGACTACACAGATTTATATCCGGAATAAAAAATTATTCGTGAGTTTAAACTCAGCTTCTCTTCGCGAAGAACTTCATCATGCACGCGAGAAAATAATCAAGTTGCTCAATGATGAATCGGGTGGAGTGGTGATTGAGGATATTGTGTTTGCGTGAAATTGGTTGACGGTTTACAGCAGACAGTTTATGGTTGGGTGATCAATAAACGAGATGTCCAATTTCTAACTTCCAACTTCTATCATGCAGCTTCTAACTTCCAACTTAGAATCTCTCCAACTGCGAGAAGAAGAAGTTGCCTTCGATCTCTGCATTCTCATCGCTGTCGCTGCCATGAACGGCATTCGCTTCAATTGATTTCGCGAACAGATTGCGGATGGTTCCGGGAGCGGCTTTCGAAGGATCAGTAGCGCCAATCAGCTTGCGGAAATCTTCAATCGCGTTATCTTTTTCAAGAATCACAGCCACGACAGGACCAGACGACATGTACTTCACTAAGTCATTGTAAAAAGGACGCTCTTTGTGAACGGCGTAAAAGAGCCCGGCTTTCTCCGGCTCAAGATGCGTGTATTTCATAGCAACAATGCGGAAACCGCCTTCGTTGATCTTCGCTAAAATAGGTCCGATGTATCCGTTAGCAACTGCATCCGGCTTAATCATCGTGAAAGTTCTGTTTGTCATAAATTGTTGTCTGTTAATTTTCAGGGTGCGAAAATAAGTAAATAAGTTGTCAAAAAGTATTTAAGTGATTGTTCGTGTTTAAGTTTTTAAGTGCGTAAGTGTTGAAGGTTTTTTTCAACTTCTGAACCACCCTGCATAAACACGTACACATTTAAACACGTAAACACTTTAATACTACTTTTACCCGACTTATGAGCAACCGTTTTCCGACAATAGAAATAAAGGAACTGAAGGATCTTTTATCCACTCCTCAAATGATCGTTATCACCACTCACTATCGCCCTGATGGAGATGCCATGGGTTCGTCACTTGCCTTATACAATTATCTGAAGTTGAAAGGTCACGGAGTGATTGTCGTAACTCCGAGCGAGTATCCCGAATTTCTTGAATGGCTTCCTGGAAATGCTTTCGTGATTAACTATGAGAATAGTGAAGTGGCGGCGAAGAAGGCAGTTGCTGTTGCTACCGTTATTTTTTGTCTCGACTTTAACTGGATGAGTCGCATTGAAGATATGGAACAGCCGGTTCGCGAATCGAAGGCGGTGAAGGTGTTGATTGATCATCATCTCGAACCTGAAAAAGCATTCGATCATGCGTTTTCTTATCCTGAGGCATGCTCCACCTGTGAACTGATCTACCAGTTTATCGACGCTCTTGGTGACAGGAAATTCATCAACAAAGAAATTGCTGAGTGTATTTATACGGGCATCATGACCGATACGAATTCTTTCAGGTATTCAAGTATGAAGAGTGATACGCATCGCATCATCGCCGATTTGATTGACGCCGGCGCTGAGAATTATAAGATTCATGAAAATGTATATGATACCTACCTTGAAAACCGGCTGCGTTTAATTGGTTACTCGCTGAAAGAAAAACTGCAGGTGCTGTATGAATACAACACGGCGTACATCGCGCTCTCGCAGGCGGAACTTGAGATGTTTAATTTTAAATCGGGCGACACAGAAGGAGTGGTGAACTATGCATTGAGTATCAAAGGCATTAAGTTGGCCGCGTTTTTTTCTGAACGTGAGGGAGAGATTAAAATTTCTTTCCGTTCGAAAGGAGATTTCTCGGTGAAAGATCTTTCCGGAAAGTATTTTAGCGGAGGTGGACATAAAAATGCTTCGGGTGGAAAATCGGATCTTTCGTTGAATGCAACAGTGGAGAAATTTGTCAGCATTCTTCCTCATTACAAATCTCAACTGAACGGCTAACGGATGAAAAGATCTGCCGTATTTATTTTTCAATCACTTTTTGTTCTTTGGGGTTTTGCTTCCTGTCATCATGAACAGCAGTCGCAACAACAGCTTTCACCTGATTCATTGAAAGAACACCTCATCAACGCCAACAAAATTATTTTAGTCAATGAATCGAAAGAGATTGACGATTTTATTTCACGTCATCAATGGAAAATGACGAAAACCGGAACAGGTTTGCGGTATGAAATTTTTCAACATGGAAATGGAAAGCTGGCGGAGAATGAAAAACAAGTCACCTTTGCATATACTCTTTACCTCGCAGATGGCACGTTGTGCTATTCCGCTGATGAAAAAAAGCCATTGACAATTATTCCCGGTCATGGAGAACAGACGCATGGTTTGGAAGAGGGAATTCTGATGATGCATGAAGGAGACAAAGCACGGTTGGTTCTTCCTGCTCACCTGGGCTATGGAATGTTGGGTGATGACAATAAAGTCCCCCGCAAAAGTATTTTATATTATGAAGTCACATTGCTAAAAGTAACCGATAAGAAATGATCAGAACCACAACGAAGTTAATCTACGGCATCTTTTTTTTATCCGTCTTGTTTTTCTCCTGTAAACAGGTGAATGAAAAACACACGGCATCGGGAATGAAATACATCGTGTACAAACAAAACGCGGGAACCAAAGCAAAGATCCGGGATTTTGTGACGATTGATATGGTGTACAAAACGGAAAACGACTCCATTCTTTTTGATTCTGGAAAGAATAAAATGCCGATGCGTTTCCAGCTTACCCAGCCACCTTTTGCAGGCAGTATGCAGGAGGGGTTGATGTATATGGCGGAAGGCGACAGTGCAACATTTTTTGTCTCTGCCGATTCGATGATACGAAATGTATTTTCGAAACTGGCGGGACCGCAATATGTGCGGCCTGAATTTCTGAAGACTGGAAGTTTTTTAAAATTTGATATTAAACTTGTCCGGTTGCAAAGTGAACTGGATGCATCGGAAGAAATCTATCATGAGATGGATAAGAAGATCGCGCTGGAGAAATCGGGAATTGAAAAATATGTGAAAGACCATGGCATCAGCCAGTTTCCGGATTCAAATGGAATCTATGTGATAAAAAAATCAGAAGGCAAAGGCGCTGAAATTGATATGGGACAAACCGTTTCTATCAATTACTCCGGGCAGTTTTTAACCGGATTGGATTTTGACTCGAATAAAAAACTTGGCAGACCTTATTCATTTGTCGTTGGCAGTGGAGACGTCATCAAAGGTTGGGATTTCGCCTTCAGGAAATTAAGATCGGGCGATAAAGCCACACTCATCATTCCATCCGCCTTCGGTTATGGTGAGGAGGGATTGAGAAATAAATCAGATGGAACGTTTATCATACCGCCATATTCGCCGTTGTTGTTTGAGGTGGAGATTGTAGCGGTGAGGAGATAAGTGTTTGTGTGTTTAGTGCGTAAGTATTTTGTTTGTAGGTATTTACGGTTTAAGTTTCTTAGTGGTGAGGTGACTACGTAACGATGTTATTGATCTGTGTCGTTGTCTTCGTCACCTCGTCACCCCTTAACATCTTCCAATCAAAAAAATCGTCGGCTTCTTATTAATATCCGGAACTTTCTTCCTCCAATCGCGGACGCTTTTCGTTTTGATGAACTCATTGCTTCCGGTTATTTCACAGGCAACACAAAGCATCGTATCCGGATCGCAGGTTTGAAGAATGTCTTCAAGAAGGTGTTGGTTGCGGTACGGAGCTTCAATAAAAATCTGCGTTTGATTTTTTGTGTTTGAAATCTTCTCCATTTCTTTTAACGCTTTCACTCGGGCCGCACGGTCTCTTGGAATGTATCCCGCGAATGAAAATGATTGTCCGTTCATGCCGCTGGCCATCAAGGAAAGAATGACAGACGACGGACCAACAAGCGGAACAACACGAAAGTTATTGAGATGAGCGGCTTTTACTAATTCCGCTCCGGGATCTGCCACAGCAGGGCAGCCGGCGTCAGAGAGTAAGCCGATATTCTTACCATCGAGAAGCGGTTTCAGCAATTGGCCGATTTCATTTGATTGAGAGTGTTCATTCAAAAGATAAAGTTTTGCATCATTCAATAGTTTCGGGTAACCAATCTTTTTCAGAAAATGTCGTGCTGATTTTTCATTCTCCACAACAAAATCATCCAATGTAAAAACAATTTCTTTTACATAAGCCGGAATAACGTGAATCGCCTCATCGCTCAATTGAGTTGGAATCAAAAAAAGTTTTGTTGTCTGCTTATTCATGATGGTTCCTGATTTGAATGATGAATGCATCGCATGCTTTGTCAATCATGTTGAAGACCTCAATAAATCCGTTATCTCCTCCGTAATAAGGATCAGGAACAGAACGATTCGAATTCGGTTGATCGGCGTTTAATATCAAATCAATTTTTGCTTTGTGATCTTCATTTTTTGCAAGGGCCATCACGTTTTTGTAATTCTCAGAATCCATCACAAATATTTTGTCAAAGGCTTCAAAATCATCAACGGAAAACTGTCGCCCTGTTAATTTGGAAATATCCACACCGAATTTCTTTGCTGTCTGCACAGCTCGTTTGTCAGGATGCTGTCCTACATGCCAGTTGCCTGTGCCGGCAGAATCAACGTGGACATCTACTTTATTTTCCTGCACTTTTTTCCTCATAATTCCTTCTGCTATCGGTGAACGGCAGATGTTGCCAAGGCAGACCATTAATACTTTCATACGGTACTATTAAGCATCAAATATATGTATCTATATTGATAAAGGTTTTCATTTCTAATTAGATAAATTCCTTTTGTCAATCAGCCATTTTGCAGGGTTGTTTGAAATATAATATCTTATCCTTATCAATTCAAATTCATCTCTTATTACATGGTCGTGATATCGTGCCTGCCAGCCAAATTCAATCTGGTTGGTGGTTGCATACGTTTTTACGGATGCCTTGTACCCGCGTAATACGGATGCTATGTTTTGGCTCTGAACACCGAATTTGTTTGGTTGCCAGTCATGTTTATCGGGTTTGTTGATGCACAAAATTCCGTGCACATGATTGGGCATAACAACAAATTCGTCCAATTCAATAAATGGAAAATGTTCCGGTATCGAGATCCAATTTTCAATCGCGATTGTTCCGATTGCCGTTGCCCGTAGAGACGCAATATTTTGCGTCTCCTGAAACGCATTTTGCGTTTCAGGATTTGGGGGATTGTTGCGATTATCGGGAGACGCCATATTTTGCGTCTGTACATTATCCGGTTCGATTTCATTATTCTGAGGCGCAAAATATTGCGTCTGTACATTATCAGGATTTTTTTTGTCGTTCGGAGGAGGCGCAATATTTTGCGCCTGTACGATATCGCCGAAATAGTATTTTCGATCTTTTGTGCAGATGGTAACAAAATACAATCCCGATGATCCGTAATCCCAATTGGCCAGGCGTGCGGGCGCAATCCTGTATTTGTTTTTGAATTTCCCGTTACTCATTAAAAGGTGGTTTATGAAAGAAAAAATTAAAATCAGGGCAAAGATGAAAAATATTTCGTCCTATTCAATACACAATTTCTTTGTATTCATCTTGTCTGCGGTTTTTAAAATTACAGTGTAAACGCGGGAAGCAAATTTTTGTGAGAGCTGGAAATTTCGATGTTCACTTGCACTAAGAGTTTTGATAAATACTTCCTCACCTAAAATATTGACAATCGAAAGCGTGCTTTTATCTGCATTGTCATTAAAAGAAAAATTTATTTCACCTGTTGACGGGTTGGGGAAAATATTGATGTAATTGGAGGATGAAACTTCTTCGATACCAACCGGTGAATTCCATTTGGCGATGCTATTCGCAGGCATGCTTCCGGCTGAATCAAAATTTCCACCAGCATATAAATCTCCGTTGTAGACATATAGCGCTCGAATGGTGCTATTCGTTCCTGACCCAACCGGATTCCAATTTGTGCCGTCCCATTTTGCTATATGATTAACAAGGTTTCCTCCCGCAGAATCGAAACCTCCTCCTGCATATAAACTTCCGTTGTAAACAGTAAGTGTATTTATAAAATAATTCGTCCCTGCTCCAACAGAATCCCAACTTGTACCATTCCATTTAGCGATATAATTTAATGAACTCCCTGATGTTGTGGAAAAATTACCACCGACATAAAGTTGATTATTGTAAACTGTGATCGCGCTGATAAAATTATTATTCATTCCTGTTCCTACTGAATCCCAGGTAACACCGGTCCATTTTTTAATGTCTCTTTCTGGGGGAAAATCCCTCGCCTTTAGGCGAAGACTTTAGTGCGTATATGTTGTGATGAAATATTAGTTGAAGGCATCAGGAATTTGTGAATCGAAAACAAAAATTAGGATATTACAGTCAGCGAGTTCTTTAGTGGGCTTCAGCCCATCATTCAAATCTTTCGGCTTCAGCCGAAAGTAGTTTAATTCGATTCTTATTCATGTACAACAAAAAAGCCCTCTCATTTCGAAAGGGCTTTAAGTTTTTATCAGGCAAGAGAAAATTATTTTCCCGTTACAGTAATTTTCTTTTGTAATTCCTGCACACTCGCTTTGAATTTTTTATCCGTTTCAATCAGGTTGTTTACCGTGCGGCAGGCGTGAAGTACGGTTGCATGGTCTTTTCCTCCGCAATGCGCTCCGATGTTTGACAGTGAAGATTTTGTCATGCTCTTCGCAAAGTACATCGCGATTTGTCTCGCCTGTACAACCTGGCGTTTACGGGTTTTTGATTTCAGCATTTCAATCGGAAGATCGAAATAATCGCATACTACTTTTTGGATGTAGTCAATGGAAACTTCGTGGTTGGTGTTCTTCACGAACTTATCAATCATTTGCTTCGCAAGGTCAAGCGTGACAGCTTTTCTGTTCAATGATGATTGCGCAAGAATTGAAATCAACGCGCCTTCTAATTCACGGATGTTCGACGTAACACTGTAAGCGATATATTCCACAATTTCTTTCGGCAATTCAATTCCGTCTACATACATCTTCTTATGAAGGATGGCGATGCGTGTTTCAAGGTCAGGCATTTGAAGATCGGCAGCAAGTCCCCATTTGAAACGGGAGAGTAAACGCTGCTCCATTCCCTGGATGTCGACCGGAGCTTTATCAGAAGTAAGTATAAGTTGTTTTCCTGTCTGGTGAAGGTGGTTGAAGACATGGAAGAAAACATCCTGAGTTTTTTCTTTGCCTGCAAAAAACTGGATGTCATCAAGGATGAGCACATCAATCATCTGGTAGAAATGAATGAAATCATTTTGCGCGTTGTTTTTTACGGCATCAATAAACTGGTGTGTAAATTTTTCAGACGACACATATAATACAGTCTTACCGGGATGCTGATTTTTAATTTCGATTCCGATGGCGTGGGCAAGATGTGTTTTTCCCATGCCAACTCCTCCGTAAAGAAGAAGCGGGTTAAAAGATGTTCCTCCCGGTTTGCTGGCAACAGCATAACCGGCTGAGCGCGCAAGACGGTTGCAATCTCCTTCTATAAATGTATCGAACGAATAATTTTGATTGAGTTGAGATTCAACATTTACCTTCTTCAACCCCGGAATGATGAATGGGTTGCGGATGGTCTTATCAGTTGATGCCGGTAAACTAACCGGGTTGTTTTTTAAATCACCGTTCCCTCTCGCGGGAATTTTTACCGTGTATGGTTTAGCGTCAGCGACAGCATTCTCCATCACGATGCTGTATTCAAGGCGACCTTCGTTGCCGAGCTGGTTGCGAATAATCTTACGAAGCAAAGGAACGTAATGCTCTTCAAGCCATTCATAGAAAAACTGGCTCGGTACTTCGATGGTTAAAATTTTCTCTTCGAGTTTAACCGGCTTGATCGGTTCGAACCATGTTTTGAAGCTTTGTGCACTTACATTGTCTTTTATGATCTGAAGACATTTCTTCCAAACGGTTTCATAAGTTTTGTCCATTGTTGTTTTCAAGAAAAAGTGTTTTGTGTTGAGTGTTTCTTACTAATTTACTGAATCCCTTAATTGACGTCTCTTTCGAGGCATTGTATTCTGTGTTTCCTTATTCTTAATTTCAGTTAACAAATGTTCGCATAAAAAAAAGAAAAAAAAAATTAAATCGCTATTGATTTTCTCGAAATTTTTAACGTGGTACCCACAGCATCTTTTTTCCTGGAATTTTTTTCGAAGTAATAATCAATTCTTCCGAGTTTAATTCCGGCCCAACCAACCTGTGCAACTAAAATTTCTTTTCCGTCACTGTTTTTGTAACGTACAGGTTCGTCAAGGAACGTATGCGTGTGCCCGCCTAAAATCAAATCGATGTTGCGTGATTGTTTCGCAAGCAATTCATCTGAAATTTTTTCTTCCTTGTATTTATACCCGAGATGAGAAAGACAAATAACTAAATCACATTTTTTTTCTTCTTTTAAAAGATGACTGTAGTATTCCGCTTTCTTAACCGGATCATTGTAAATTGTGTTGCCGTAAAGTTTTTTGTCAACGAGTCCTTGGAGTTCTATTCCAATTCCAAAGACACCGATTTTGATGCCTCCTTTCTCAACTATTTTGTAGGGTTGGGTTTTATTGTTCAACGGTGTGTCGCAAAAATCATAATTCGAACAAAGTAAGGGAAAGTTTGCATTCGGCAATTGTTTTACTAAACCGTCCATGCCATTATCGAAATCATGATTGCCAATGGTGGACGCGTCGTATCCCATATCGCTCATCAGTTTCAATTCCACTTCTCCTCCGAACATATTAAAGTAAGGTGTTCCCTGGAAAATATCACCGACATCAAGCAGCAACACATTTTTTTCTTCAGCTCTTATCTTTTTTATCAAAGCAGATCGTCTTGCCACACCACCAAGCCCGGCATATTTCGGATCGTTGTCAGGAAACGGATCCACATGGCTGTGAACATCGTTTGTATGAAGAATGGTGATCTTCTCAATCTCACGACTTGCTAATAAGTCGAGTGGAAATGTACTCAGTCCTAACAGGGCTGCGCTTCCGGCAAGTGTTTTGAGAAAATATCTTCTATCTGACATGGACGATTCGCTGGTCTTTCTTTACAATCACGTGTTCTCCTTCTTTTGATTTCTGCATGATGTACTGAATGATGGCATCTCTGACTTTCAGATTCATGCGATCCCGTTCTTTTACTTCTGCAAGAAAAAATAACTGGTCGCCTCCATTCGCAAGATAATCGGACGTAATTGCTTTGTATGTTTTAGTTGAGTCAAACGGATGGTTGTTGATAAAAATATTCACCGCTTCATTGTTTTTTATCTCAAACGTTGCACCTCCCAGAGGCGCTCCGTCTTTTGAGGCTATGAAGTTAAATATTTTTTTCACAAGCGCACCATTTATTTTTAATACGACCAATTCATTTTCAAATGGCATCAATTCAAAAACATTTCCTTTCGTGATGTTTCCCTTAGGAAGTGAGTTGCGCAATCCTCCGTTGTTCAGGAAAATAAAATCAGCCGGTTTGTTATCAGTTGGATAATATGTTTTGTTGGAAACGTACAAGCAGGCATCAGCGACAAAGTCACCGAGCAATCCTTCGGGTTGTCCTTTTTCCATTGCCTGGTCCGAAACACCGAGCACAGCGCTCATGTCGGAAGTCATTGCTTTTTGATACGGAAGAATTTTGAAATACTCGGCTGAATCCACATCGCTGTTTGCGGAAGATTCCAATTGATAATTTTTCGTTTCTACTTTGCTGATTTTTGTACTGCTTCCGCAGCCCGCTGACAGCAGGGGAAAGAGAAGAGGTATGAAAAATTTTCCGGACATGAAAGCAAAAAAAAGTGTGTTATAACTTTAATCGTCACAATGATAATTTTTTTTGTTTGTATTTTCACCAACATTAAAAAAATAATTAAAAAGATTTAAAAGAAATTATCCGGATATTTTATGTATCAGTCAGAAGTTCAAATCAGGGTGCGTTATGCCGAAACCGATCAGATGGGTTACGTGTACTATGGGAATTACGCCGGTTATTTTGAAGTGGCGCGCGTGGAGACTTTGCGCAATCTTGGTTTCAGTTACAAAGCAATTGAGGCAAGCGGAATTATTTTGCCTGTGCTGAGTTTTTCCATCAAATATATCAAGCCGGGATTTTATGATGATTTACTTACGATTAAAGTCATGATCAAAGAAATGCCAATGGCGAGAATAAGATTCGATTACGAAACGTATAATGAAAAGGATGAACGGATCAACATTGCCGATACCACCCTTGTCTTTATTAATAAGAGTACGAATAAGCCCTGCCCGGCACCGGAAGATTTTATGAATGAGATTAAAAAGTTTTTTTAGGTAAGCTTTTTAGTTCACGCAGAGGCCGCAGACGAGCCGCGTGCGCAGAAAAAATGCGAAACCAATATTTGCCAGGAAAATCTTTTACCTCCTTCAGCGTCCTCCGCTTCTCGGCAACCTCTTCGTGAAACACCTCTAAGGATTAGTGGTGTTTACCACGGGATAAATCCTTGTGATCTTCAAATTTGAAACCGGATTTACCACCAACGGAATCTTTTCAATTCTTGTTTCGCTTGTATCCAGACCATATGCTTTTGTATCCGCCTGCGCCAGTTGTTTGATTGCGAAATAACTCTTGAGAATAAATCCGTCCCTGAAACTAAATTCATTCTCCGCGGAAAGGAATTTTTCGAGCACGACAAATCTGAAGTCGCCGGCAAGATTTAACATCAAATTGCGTGTGTATTTTTACAGCTCCTTTCTCTTGGCGAAACTTTGCCCACCAAAACACATTCAGACATAAATCAACTGTAGAAGAATCTATGGCATAAACATCTCCTTTAATGGTTGGAAGAACATCTGAATTATTTCTACAAAGAATTTTTGCCTCTACAATTAGAATATTTGCAAAGTCTGCAAATATTCGCCAATCACGATTTTCATTTGCATAAGCTAAATTTGATTTTGATATTCCAGTGCCCATTCCTAATTTACGTCTTGAATGATAGAATCAATTCAAATCGTTTTAACTTTTAAACAGCACATAACCCTTATCTATCAATGCTTTCAAAGAACGATAACTAAAAACGTTAGGATGGCAGTGTCTGCAGGTCTAAACTCATCTCACCGATTTCATCCAGGAAAATAGTGCCTTCATGCGCTTCTTCAAACAACCCTTTTTTGTCTTTGATGGCTCCTGTAAAAGCGCCTGCTTTGTGACCGAACAATTCACTCTCTAAAATTTCTTTGCTGATGGCAGCGCAATTCACCGCGACAAAATTTTTATTTCTTCTGGCTCCGCCATAATGAATGGATTGCGCGAAAACTTCTTTTCCCGTTCCGGTTTCACCGAGCAACAAAACTGTCGTATCTGTTGCCGCTACTTTTGTCGCAAGCAAAACAGCTTCCTTAATTTGTTTTGATGAACCGAGAATGTTTTCAAAGCTGTATTTCTCTCCGACCTTTTTTTCGAGGAGACTTACGCGCTTCCGGAGTTGTACTTTTTCCATTGCGCGATTCAGGAGCGGGATTATTTTATCGTTGTCATCTCCCTTGGTAATGTAATCCATTGCGCCGTTACGAATTGATTTTACTCCGTCGGGAATGTTGCCGTAAGCGGTAAGTACAATGATTTCAATCAGCGGGTATTTTGTTTTGATCTATGAAGTCAATTCAATTCCATCCGCATCCGGAAGTTTTACATCGCAAATGATTGCATCGATTTCAAGTTGGTCTAATTTTTTGAGAGCTGATTTGGCATCTCCCGCTTCACTCACATTAAAACCTTCCAATGAAATAATACGAGCAAGCAAACCGCGAAGTTTGTCTTCGTCATCAATGATCAGGATATTGCCTTTCATGTATTCGTTTTTCGGAAAAGAATTATCAAAGGTAGAAAACGAATGCTACTCAAAAATTTTATTTCATGCGAAGGCGCAGAGATCGCAAAGTTAAATTTTAAATAGCATTTCTTTTTGCAGACCTTCTTAGCGAACGTTGCGCTTTTGCGAGACACTATTATAATTTATCCATCAGGAATTTGTACATCTTCATCATGCTTTCAATGTCCTTTTTATGTACTTTCTCATTTGGTGAGTGAACAAAATCTTCCGCGGCACCTATAAAACACCAGTCAATCGGATACGGTTGCTTTTGTAGTTCAGTTCCGTCGCTTCCGCCCGAACCTTCCACTTCTAATTGAAAAGGAAGTCCGCTTTCTTTTGCGAGCCCGATAATTTTATTCAGAAAAATTCTTCTTGGAATTCCAGTGTCCCGTATCGATATCACTACTCCTTCTCCATGAACAACTCCTTCTGTAATCCATGTGATGTCGGAAATCAGCGATTGACGAACATTGAAATTTTCAAAAAGAAATTTCGCGAGATAAGGAACGCTGCCGCCACCGTGTTCTTCCCAACATGAAAAAACGACGGCGCCATGTTCGATTGTTTCACATAGATGAAGCGCATTCCAAACGCCGAGTCGGTTATCCATGTAACAGCACTGAACAAAATTGTCGTCCTCCCTCCAATTGGGTTTATATGAAAGATCAGTTCCGCGTTCTATTTCGCGGACTGATTTATACGTGATGTGATTTTCCTCATCAGAATATGCTTTGCATTCCACTTTTCCTTTGCTGTCTTCGCCGACTAATTCAGTCCCGTTTTCAAAATGCGGACTGCCTACTCTCACCAATTGATTTTTGTAACGGACAGTAAAACCGATGTTGTCAAGATGCGCATACACGGCCGTTCTGGGAGTTCCGAAAACCAAGACAATGCAATTCTGAAAATCATCTCCCGAAAATATTTGCGGCTGAACTTTCCATGATGATTTATTATTCGAAATATAATTCAGGACAAAATCCGTCATCGCGCCTTCATTACCGGATGGAGCGTGGATGGAGCAAAGTTGTTGGAGGAGTTTCATGCTGGTTTTAAAAGTTTACGTGTTTACTTGTTTACGGTTTGGGGAGAGGAAGTGTTGATGTGTTTAATTGGCGGTGGTCATTCAGGAGGAATCTCGCAATGAGTAAGGGACATCTCTTATTTAAACAAAATTTATCCTGAATGACGAAAGCGTTAAGGTATCAGTTTTACAAGTTTGTCTTCTAAAATATTTTCTTCAGAGATTATTTTTCCTTTGAGGGTAGGAGATTTAATTCCGTTTCCAAAGAATGTATTACCGGTAAATATTCTTGCTTCGTCCCAGCGATTTTCATCAATAAAAGACTGAAGGAGTTTTGCTCCGCCTTCAATAATGACAGACTGAATATTTTTTTGATGAAGGGATGTTAAAATTTGCTGAAGAACGGGTTTGCTAAAATCAATTTTGATGAATTCGAGGTTATCAGAGACTCTATCTGCTAACTTCTTTTCTCCTATCCGCGAACTCATTGCTCCCTGCTCTATATATATGTATGTTGTTGCAGCTGCATCGAACAGATTCAGGTTGCTTTTTAATCTCAATTCCTTATCAATGACAATCCTAACAGGATTTTTTCCATTCCAGCCCCTCACCGTAAGCGATGGGTTGTCACTCTCAGCGGTTTTTGTCCCAACCATAATGGCTTGTTCTTCACTTCTCCATTTGTGAACGAGCTTTCTTGAATACTCATTGCTGATCCATTTGTTTTCTTCTGTAATTTTTTCGGGAGCAATAAAACCATCCATGCTTTGCGCATACTTGAGGATGATGTAAGGACGTTTCTTCTCATGAAAAGTGAAAAAACGTTTGTTTAGTTCGAAGCATTCTTCTTCAAGAATCGCGGTAGTGACTCTTATTCCTGCTTCTACAAGTTTCTTGATTCCTGAACCATTCACTTTTGCAAACGGATCTATGTTACCAATTACAACGCGCGGAATTTTTTTTAAGATGATCAGGTCAGCACAGGGAGGCGTTTTTCCAAAATGCGTGCAGGGCTCGAGGTTCACATACAATGTCGAATGTTTCAGAATTTCTTCTCCGTGTTTGGCAATCACAGCATTGATGGCATTTACTTCAGCATGTGCTTGCCCGAATTGTTGATGAAATCCTTCCCCGATTATTTTATCGTCATGTACGATAACCGCTCCTACCATTGGATTCGGAGCCACATGTCCCAATCCGTTCAATGCGATTTCAATGCAACGGCGCATGTATTTTTGATCAGCAGTCATTGCTGCGAAGATAGGAAAGAGGTTTCAAGTTTATTGTTTAAAGTTCAGTCGCGATTTCCTTACTTTGCCTGATGAAAGTGAGTGAATTGATTTCGGTGTACCGTGAAGCACTGAAGAATATCTATGAGGAAGGTGAATTATCGCAGGTGATTTTTCTTGTATTGGAGCATGTGAAGGATTTTTCTAAGATCGACCTGGCGATGAAGAATGAAGAATTAATTTCTGATTCTGAAAAGGAAAAGTTCGAACACATACTTTCCGAACTCAAAACGAATAAACCGATTCAGTATGTTTTGGGCGTTGCCTGGTTTTCGGGCATGAAATTAAAAGTGAATGAGCATGTTTTGATTCCGCGACAAGAAACTGAAGAGTTAGTTGAATGGATTTACAAGGGCGATGGGCGAGGGACGGGGGACGGTTTGAGAATATTAGATATTTGTACCGGCAGCGGGTGCATTGCGCTCGCTCTGAAAAAAAAATTACCCCAATCTGAAATTTATGCGCTTGATATTTCAGAACAAACCATTGCTGTTGCAAAAGAAAACTCAATACGTAATAAAGCAGAAGTAACATTTATTCTACAGGACATTCTCCAACTTCCAACTTCTAATCTCCAACCCCCAACTTCCAATTTCCAACTTCCATCCTCCAATCTCCCATTCACCGATTCACCGATTCACCGATTCAATATTCTTGTAAGCAACCCACCCTACGTCCTCGAAACTGAAAAGCAACAGATGAACAATAAAGTACTCAACTTCGAGCCTCACCTTGCATTGTTTGTAAAGGACAATGATCCGTTGGTTTTTTACAATGCCATTGCTGATTTCGCTTTAACACATTTAAAACCTTACGGCGAACTTTATTTCGAGATTAATGAGTCAAAAGGAAAAGAAGTAAAGGAATTGCTTATGAGTAAAGGATTCTCCGATATTGTAGTTAAAAAAGATTTGAATGAAAGAGACAGAATGGTAAAGGCGATCTTGAAGCCGAACGAACAACTAAAAAATAAGAACTAACAATTAAAAATCAAGCCAAGAAAGCTAACAAGATTTTATCTTTACATCATCAGAAAAAAAAAACATGACTGAATCACAGGCAAAAAAAAGAATTGAAGAATTGTCGACCGAAATTGATACGCATAACTATAAATATTATGTCCTCGATAAACCTTCGCTTAGCGATTTTCAGTTTGATAAATTATTGGAAGAGTTGATTAAGCTTGAAAATGAATTTCCACAATTCGCTGATCCGAATTCTCCTACACAAAGGGTAGGCGGACAAATTACGAAAGCGTTTAAAGCAGTGAAACATAAATACCCGATGCTTTCGCTTGGTAATACATACAGTGAAGACGAATTGCGTGACTTTGATGAGCGGACACGAAAAATTATCGGAGATCAATTTGAATACGTCTGTGAATTAAAATTCGACGGACTTTCTATCGGCCTCACATACAAAAACGGAAAACTTGTACAAGCTATTACACGAGGTGATGGCGTTCAGGGTGACGACGTCACGACCAATGTGAAAACAATCCGGAGCATTCCGCTTGCACTCACGAAAGGAAATTATCCGGTTGAATTTGAAATACGAGGTGAGATTTTGATGCCGTTGAAATCATTCGATAAAATTAATGCCGGGATAGAAGCGCAGATGCGTGAAGATGGATATGATGAAGATGAAATTGCTGATAAACTTCTGAAGAATCCGCGTAACGCCGCGTCCGGAACCATTAAGATGCAGGATTCGTCGGTGGTATCGAAGCGAAAGTTGGATTGCTACCTCTACTTTCTCCTTGGAGAAAACCTTCGCTTCAAAACTCATTTTGAATCTTTGAAGAAGGCGAAAGAGTGGGGTTTCAAAGTAAGCGATGATGCGAAGTTGTGTAAGTCGCTTGATGAAGTTTTTAAGTTCCTCCATCATTGGGATGTTGCGCGACATGATCTTCCGTATGAAACGGATGGAGTTGTCATCAAAATAAATTCGCTCGCGCAACAACGTGATCTTGGATTCACGGCGAAGTCACCACGATGGGCGATCTCTTACAAATTTAAATCGGAAAGTCTGTCCACTAAATTACTTTCCATTTCTTTCCAGATTGGAAGAACCGGCGCCATCACGCCTGTTGCAAACCTGCAACCGGTGCAGCTTGCAGGCACAACGGTTAAGCGTGCAACACTTCACAATGCCGATCAGATTGAGAAACTTGATTTGAGAATCGGCGATCATGTGTTCGTGGAAAAGGGAGGGGAAATTATTCCGAAGATCACAGAAGTTGATCTGAGCAAACGCGATAAGAATTCAAAACCTGTTCGTTACATTTCAAAATGCCCGGAGTGTGAAACGGAGTTGGTTCGCAAAGAAGGAGAAGCTGCACATTATTGTCCGAATGAATTGGGTTGCCCGCCTCAGATCAAAGGCCGCATCGAACATTTCATTAGCCGGAGAGCCATGAACATTGATAGTCTTGGTGAAGGCAAAGTGGAGATTTTATACGAGAATAAATTAATTAAAACTCCTGCAGATCTGTATCATCTCAAACATGATCAGTTGCTTGGACTCGAAAAAGTAATTGAAGGCGAAGAAGGGGAGAAGCCGAAGAAAATTTCGTTGCAGGAAAAATCGGTTCAGAAAATTTTAAGTGGAATTGAAGAATCGAAGAATGTTCCTTTTGAACGTGTGCTGTATGCAATTGGAATACGATATGTCGGAGAAACTGTCGCAAAAAAACTGGCCTTGTATTTTAAAAATATTGATGCGTTGATGGATGCAACGATCGAAGAATTGTTGAATGTGGAAGAGATTGGTGAGAAGATCGCTCAGAGTCTGGTTGAATATTTTACAGAAAATAGAAACAGGAAGATACTAGAAGATCTGCGTAAATATGGTGTGCAGATGGCTATTTCAGCTTCATCGGTTCCTGAAAATCTAAGCGCCAAACTCACCGGTTTATCGTTTGTGGTTTCGGGCGTTTTTTCTGATTTTAGCAGGGACGAAATAAAGCAACTCATTGAACAGCATGGAGGAAAAAATCAAAGTGGTGTTTCGGCCAAAACTAATTACTTACTTGCAGGTGATGAAGCGGGACCAAGTAAATTAGAGAAGGCAAAAAAACTGAAGGTGGCTGTGCTTTCGGAAAAAGAGTTTGTTAAACTAATTAGTTGATTTGATGGCGCGATAAAGTGCTGTCAAATCCTAAAAATTAAAATCCTCAAATCCCAAATCCCAAAAATGGGTTTACGCAAAAACATTCGATCCAAACTCGGTAACTACCGCTTCCTTCAGGAGATAAAGAAGGTGAAGCTGAAGCACGAGGTCGTTGGTTTTGATGAAGCAAAGAAAATCGGTTTGTTGTATGATGCTACCGATGATACTAATTATGAAATTGTGAAACAGTATGTCAAAACAATTCGCAGTCAGCAAAAGGAAGTACTTGCGTTGGGGTATGTCGACAAGAAAATCTTGCCGGTGAATAAGTTTGCGCAATATGGTCTGGATTTTTTCACTAGAAAGAATTTGAATTGGCAGATGATTCCTTCGAATCCAATCGTCACGAATTTTATCAACGAAAAATTTGATATCCTTATCAACCTGAATAACAATAAGTGTTTTCCATTGCTTTACATTTCCGCTGTATCTCACTCACGGTTCCGGGTCGGGCGGTTTGATAAAAAAGATGTGAGCTGTTACGACCTGATGATCCAGGTGAAAGGAGAGCAGGGGATAAAAGTTTTTATAGAAGAAGCAGAAAATTATTTACGCCAAATAAAATCGAATCATGAACATCAATAAGCTGAAAGGTACCGGGGTTGCATTGGTGACTCCTTTTCATAAAGACGGAAACGTTGATTTCAAATCGTTCAAGAAATTAATTGACCGATGCATTGATCAAAAGGTTGAATACCTTGTTCCGTTAGGTACTACCGGTGAATCGGTGACGCTTACGCGCGACGAAAAAAGAGCCGTACTCGACTTTGTTGTGGAAGTAAATAATAAACGTGTTCCTGTTGTTCTTGGTTTGGGCGGAAACAATACACGTGAGCTGGTGAACATGATTGAAGAATGTGATTTCAATGGAGTAGATGCTATTCTTTCGGTGAGT
This sequence comes from Bacteroidota bacterium, assembly GCA_043783155.1. GTDB lineage: Bacteria > Bacteroidota > Bacteroidia > AKYH767-A > 2013-40CM-41-45 > JAPLDA01. The sequence continues at coordinate 56,217 of JAYVZS010000131.1, forward strand.
CCATATTACAACAAGCCATCTCAGCGGGGAATTTTCCAGCATTATAAATCGATTGCGAATGCGTCTCCTGTTCCGGTTATACTTTACAATGTTCCCGCACGTACGGGCAGTAATATAGATGCGGATACGACGCTTGAGTTAGCGCATGAAATAAAAAACATCATCGGCATCAAAGAAGCTTCCGGTAATCTTGAAAAGGCGATGAAGATCATCAAAGGAAAGCCGAAAGATTTTTTGGTGATCTCCGGTGATGACGTGATCACACTTCCTTTTATTGCCTGTGGCGGCGACGGGGTTATTTCTGTTGTGGCGAATGCGTTCCCAAAAGATTTTTCTGATTTGGTTCGAAGCGCACTCGAAGGAAACTTTGATAAAGCCCGCAAGCTTCATTACAAATTGTTCGACATCACCAACGCTATTTTTGTGGATGGAAATCCTCCGGGAGTTAAAGGTTTATTAAGTGTGATTAACATTTGCTCCGAACATGTCCGTCTTCCTTTGGTAAGTGTAAGCAAATCGACGTTGAATAAATTTGAAGCGTTGATGAAGGGGTAGAGTTTGAGCCATGTTCTTTAATCAGCGTGTTAGCGGCAACCAAATAAATTGTTCAACATAAGAAATACACAAATTTTATCCTCTAAATAGAAATTATGATACCTGACTTTCAAACTTTGATGCTTCCAATTCTCGAAATACTAGGAGACAATAAAGAACATGACACTCAAGATTTAACACAAACAATATGTGATCAATACAACTTAACTAAGGATGAGCGAGAAGAATTATTATCAAGTGGACGACAAAAAATCATTACCAACCGTGTTGCTTGGGCTCGAATATACATGTCGAAAGCCAAACTTATGGAATCACCGAAACGTTCCATTTTTAAAATAACTCAAGAAGGATTAAAAGTCCTTGATACAAAACCTAAGCGAATTGACATAAAATATCTGAAGACAATTCCCGCTTTTAAAGATTGGCAAACGACATTTGCATATCAAAGTAAAAAAGAATCTAATGAAATATCACAATCAACTGAAGAAATTGAAACAGGAAAAACTCCTGAAGAATTGCTTGAATATTCATATGCGAAACTAAAAGATGAATTAGCGATTGAATTGCTCGACAAAATAAAAAGCTGTTCTCCTGGCTTCTTTGAAAGACTTGTAGTAGATCTTTTACTAAAGATGGGATATGGCGGATCATTAAAGGATGCTGGAAAGGCCACAAGACTAACAAATGACGGAGGTATTGATGGAATCATTAAAGAAGATAAACTGGGACTTGATTCAATTTACATTCAAGCAAAGCGATGGGATACTCAATCAGTTGGCAGACCAGACATACAATCATTCGTTGGAGCATTAGATGGACAGCGTGCAACAAAAGGGATTTTTATTACTACTTCCCGTTTCGCAGAAAATGCTAATGAATATGTAAAGACAATTACAAAAAAGGTAATCTTAATTAATGGTAAAGAATTAGCTGAACTAATGATTGAATACAATGTCGGTCTCTCGATCAAAAACAACTATGAAGTAAAAAAGATTGATAGCGATTATTTTGAAGAAGGTTAAAATCCGTGGCAGCCTATAACAATAAAATTAAAAAAATAATTTTTTGCAGTGCAACCCCTAAAGGGTTTACTCGTGCTTTAAAATACCGCGGAACCCTTTAGGGGTTTTCGGGCAATCGAATGATTCGTTGATTGCCCCGCAAGGATATTCATCCTATCAATGGTATTTTTATTCGACTCCGGTAGGCGGGGCTAATAATTTTTATTTTCATCCTGTTTCACAAGGTAATTATAGTGTAGTGGTGACGGAAGCGAATGGGTGCGAGGCGAGTTATAGTGTTGCGTTTGTTTACCTGAATGCATCCGAAATTAATAGTGATTATTTTTCAGTCGAAATAATCCCTAACCCGAGCAAAGGTGCTCTTACATTTTTATCGAAAGGGATGAGGGAACTTACTGGTATTGAAATATATTCTTTTACCGGACAGTTGATTTACAGAAGCGAGACTGATTTTACAAGAGACAAACAATCAGAAATAAAACTTCCCGATATTTCTAAAGGACTTTACTTTGTAAAAATATCTTCCACTCATTATTGCAGAACACAAAAATTAATTATTGAATGAAATATTTTTGCGCCTTAGTATTCATCATTTTTCCAGTCCATCTTATTGCTCAATCCGGTGTGTGTTTCTTCGATGCAGGTCAACTCATAATTTTAATGAATGGTTTTCAAAAAAAATCGGATAAAACTCCAAAGAACGAAATTGAATTAGCAACAAAACTTAAAAAACAATATTTCAATGAAAAAGAAAGTGAATAAAAACCTGACTTCGTTTGATGATCACCTTGACCAACAGTATGGAAAACGCGGAATAGCTAAACGTGAAAAATGGGAACAGGAATTTGAAGCATTCAAACTTGGTGTCCTGATTGCGGAAATGAGAGAGAAGAAACATTTAACGCAGGAACAACTTGCAGAAAAATGCGGAACTACAAAATCCTACATTTCAAGAATTGAAAATAATGCAAGCGACATTCGTCTTTCTACTTTAATGAGAATTATTACTGATGGACTTGGCGGCCGGCTTCGTCTTTCACTTGATTAACAATTTTTTTGTCAATACCTCGCAGCTTGCTGTGGGGTCATTCATTCATTCGCTTCCTAGATAAAAAAGAACGAATGCATACACAAAAGAAAAAACTTTTCGAAGGGCAGTTGGAAGTTGGTAGATAAAAACGACTCACTATCCCCCCAGTTTAGCGTAGTCTTGTGCTGGGGCTCGTGCGCAAGGAGACTACGTGCGTTGGTATTTTGAATCTGATGGGAATTATTCCCCGCCCCTTGGGGCGATCGGAAAGAATTCCCATCAAATACTCCGCTGCTCTGCGGCGGAGATGTTTATTTGAACGTTTTTTATCTTTTAATAAATTTCGAACTAAATCAACGATGAATCAAATTTCTAAACAAGATGTTACCGTTTTAATTTACATTCGCTTATGATTTAAGTGAAATAAACCTCGAAGAGACTTCTCGCCTCAATTAGAAAAACGGAATATTTTTTTAAGTCAAGCTTTATATTCGAAGCAGAGCCTTCGGGGTTGAGAGACATCAAGCCCAGCTCCCTTGCAAAGGGCTTCGGTGAGCTCAATAAAAAAAAGTATCACTCAGCTTCGCCACGTTTCCTTTTTCATCCGTGACTGTTACTTCAATTTGATGCGTTTCGTTTTGTGGAATGTTTTCAATATCGCCGGTAATTAAACTTTCGTGTTTATTGAATTCCATCAATATCCATTTACCATCTACGGTTGCGCTGTAATTTTTGATGCCTGATAAATTGTCGCCGATCTTAAACTGAACAACTAAACCGCGCGATGTGTTTTGATCTGCTGGGTAATATTCTTTGACGATTGTTGGCGGAACCGTATCAATGGTAATGGTGAAATCTCCAAAGTGCCTGACATTCGCCGTCAGAAAATCTCCTTTCCAGTTTCCTCCTTCACTCTCATAGAACCCGTATTCATCAACCGAAACCAAAATGGCTTTTGATTTCAGCGAGTCAGGAAGGTGGAGTGGTTTAATACCTATCGCAATCGAGGTATGAATAGGAACAGTTCTATCGCCGACATGAAACACCTTTGCAATCAGGTTTACATTCGGAGAGAATTCGGATTCAGAAAACCTGTACGTGTCATACACAGCTCCTGAAGAGATCACAACGTCAATGTCCGCCTTGTGAATGGCTGTTCCTTTTTCATCCGAAATAGTTACTCCTTTTGGTTGTGGCTGGTATGTAAATTCTGTTAAAAGAGTATGACTGATCAGGTTGAAGTGACAGGTTGAACTATTCCCGTTAAAATCTTTTACCAGGAATTCAATGTTATGAGTTCTGTCCTCAGTAAAATTAAAATACCCGTTTTTAGAGAGGTCAGGATAAATTTTAAGATGGTTGCCCGGTAAGCGAAAGCATTGTTGAATGACTTGGTTTTCTAAAATCATTGAACGGTAATCGATGTGAGCGTTTACGTAACGTGAATCGTTGAAGTTGAAACGATCCATTTTGAATTCGTACACGATGTTCGAATCAACTTTCAGTTGCACCGAATAGATGCCGAGAGTTGCATCCGAATTTTCCATGTGATCGGTCGTTTCAATTCCGAAGCCAATGAGTCCGCTTACTTTGTTGAAGTCGGGGCTCGTAATGGTGTACTCATTTTTCACTCGTGTATCATCCAGTTCATTAAACCAATTCACGGCAACAAACGTGGCAGCGGTATCCGTCGTGTTGAGAATTCCCTGTCCGGCAACTGGGAATATCCTGACTTTTGTAATGATTGGAGCAATGGTGTCTTCAATCGGGAAACCAAAAAATAAAGGATTGATCGGTTCTTCTGTCAACCCGTCGCGTATTTCAAAATGCAGATGCGGGCCTTCTGCGTCACCAGTGCCTCCTGACAAAGCGATTACTTCACCTTTTGTTATTTTTATTTCTTTTGGAAAAAGTTCTACTTCATACGATTTCTGTTCATACTGATTGGTAAGTACCATCTTCTGAATATCTTCCCTGAATTTAGTAAGGTGTGCATACACTGTCACGAGTCCGTTTGGATGTGTGATATACAATGCTTTTCCGAATCCTCCTGCGGAAATTTTTATTCTGGAAACATATCCGTCAGCGGCTGCATGTACTTCCATCCCTTCTGATTGGTAGGTGCTCAAGTCGATCCCGGAATGAAAATGATTGGAACGGATTTCTCCGAAAGTTCCCTCTAAAACGAGTACGGTATCTAAGGGTGAAGTGAAGTAAGTGGCCGGGTAACGTTGTGCTTTCAACTGAGTAGACAGAATTGTAAGAATCAGGAAGGTAATCGTGTTTTTTAAATTCATTGTGCAAAGAAAACGAAATTACACAAATGATAATTCAGGTTTTGATTTGAAAAAACCGAAGAATGAAGGTGTCAATTGCAGGATCACTTTCGTTCACTTACTAAAGTAAAATCCGGCTTCCATTGTTCAAAATTTTCATCCTCAGGTCGGTGTGAACAATGAATGTTGATAATTTATATTTGGTTTCGATTTTTTTTCTGTTATTTGTACTTACTATTACATGCGGTGGCCGTTTCTTTACCGCGACTTTGACTTAAAACAGAAGCCATGCACGAACTGAAAACAAAATTTGATGAACTCGACAAGCGAATTCAAAAATTAATATCTTTGCATAAGCAACTTAAATCAGAGAATCAAAATTTGGTTCAGTTGAACAGAACACTTGAGTTGGAGCTTAGTGAACACAAGCAACGGTACCATCGGCTGGAAGAGGGATTAGAAGGGTTAAAAGAACAGCAAAAAAGTACTGCCAATAAAAGTATCTCAGGTATCAAGCAGAAAGTCAATGAAATGATCAGCGAGATTGACAGAAGTGTAACGCTGATTAATGCACAACATAAAAAGTGAATCAACCCAAATGGGAGAATTGCTATCAGTAAAAGTTTCTATCGCCAACCGGACCTATCCGCTTCGTATCACCAAAGATGAAGAGGAAAAGGTTTTACAAGCTGCACAGTCAGTGAATAAGTGCGTAAAGGAGTTTGAAGAGAATTATGCCGTAAAGGATAAGCAAGACCTTTTGGCAATGTGCTCCTTACAGTTTGCATCAGAAGCGATGGGTCAACATAAAAAGGGACCTAAGCAGCATGAGAATAGTCAACAGATCATCGAACAGATAGATCACCTCGGTTCTGTCATTGACCAATATCTTGCTGATGAAAAGCATTCTTCATAAAGGGTAACGTTCTTTGAAAGGGTTTACTGTTTTTGATTTACTGTTTACAGTTAGTGGAAGCTAACAGTAAACTGTTAACACTTAACCGTAAACATTCTAATGTATTCCCGCATTAGTACTGAGATTCACTTAAAAAACTCAACACTTCGATATCATTGGAGTTAAGCTCCACGGTTTCGATGACAGGCTGCAACTTCCGATTCATTTCGGATTCTCCGCTCAGGCGGAGTTAACGGTAGAAGTCAGAAGAACCAAGCAGCTCCAACCTTGTATATAGGGGTTTTAAAGGCTTCTCAGTATTACTGCGGGTTTTTTGTTTTTAACGGGATGAAGAAAAATAAATGACAGAAATAAATGTAGTTGCTCATAGAATGATTACTAATTGAAATTAAACTAAATTAAAATTATGACGGATGAGATATTAAGAATGATATTGGTTGCCATCGGAGCCCTTGTTGTCGGTGTCCTGATTGCCTGGTTTGTAATGAAGCGATCAATGAAATCAAAAGACAATGCCGCGATGTCCAAAGCCCAAAGTATTCTGAAGGAAGCGGAAGCGGAAGCGGAAGTGATGAAGAAGAATAAAATTCTGGAAGCCAAAGAAAAATTTCTTCAGCTGAAAATGGAACATGAAAAAGTTATTTCTGAAAAAGACAAGAACATCAACGCCGCTGAAAATCGTTTCAAGCAAAAAGAATCAGCGTTGTCTCAAAAGATAGAACAGACTACACGCAAGCAGCAGGAATATGAAACGCTGCAGCTGAATCTTGCTAATCAACTTCAGATTCTCGAAACCAAGAAAGAGGAGGTCGCGAAACATCATCAGCGCCAGGTAGAACAATTGGAAAAAATCAGCGGGCTTAGTGCCGACCAGGCAAAAGCTCAGTTGGTGGAAGCGTTGAAGGCGGAGGCGAAAACAGAAGCCATGTCTTCTATCAAAGACATCATGGAAGAAGCGAAACTCACTGCCAACAAAGAAGCGAAGCGAATCATCATTCAAACCATTCAGCGTGTTTCAACTGAGCATGCGATTGAAAATGCTGTTACTGTTTTCACCATCGAAAATGAAGAAGTGAAAGGCCGCATCATCGGTCGTGAAGGAAGAAACATCCGCGCTCTTGAAGCGGCAACGGGCGTTGAAATTATTGTGGATGATACTCCGGAGTCCATCATCCTTTCTTGCTTCGATCCTGTTCGCAGGGAACTTGCGCGCCTGGCGTTGCATCAATTGGTAAGCGACGGACGGATTCACCCTGCGCGAATCGAGGAAGTGGTGGCGAAAGTAAAACGTCAGTTAGAAGATGAAATCATTGAAGTCGGAAAACGTACCACGATTGATCTCGGCATTCATGGCCTCGCGCCTGAACTGATCCGGATGATCGGCAGAATGAAATACCGTTCTTCTTACGGACAAAATTTATTGCAGCACTCACGCGAAGTCGCCAACCTGTGTTCCATCATGGCTGCCGAACTCGGACTCAATGTAAAACTAGCGAAACGTGCCGGCTTACTTCACGACATCGGGAAAGTTCCCGATGATGAACCGGAATTACCACATGCAATTCTCGGGATGAAACTCGCGGAAAAATTTAAAGAGAATGCTGAGATCTGTAATGCCATTGGTGCCCATCACGATGAGATTGAAATGAACAGCATCATCTCTCCGATTGTTCAGGTATGTGACGCGATTTCAGGTGCACGTCCGGGAGCACGACGCGAAGTAGTTGCCTCTTACATCAAACGTTTGAAAGACATGGAAGCGATGGCGCTCTCTTACCCGGGCGTTGAAAAAACATTCGCGATACAGGCGGGACGTGAGTTACGCGTGATCGTTCAAAGTGAGAAAATTACGGATAAGCAGGCGGAAGTTCTTTCATTCGACATCGCAACAAAAATCCAGACAGAGATGACGTATCCCGGACAGGTGAAGGTAACCGTGATCCGTGAGACGAGAGCAGTGAATTACGCGAAGTAAAAATTGAACTAAAAATTTTCGAACAGTGGGTAATGTTGAAAATGAATTTGATATTGTCATTGAGCCAAATAAAAATCTCAGTCACTACTGGAAGGATCTGTGGAAATTCCGGGGCCTTTTTTATTTTTTAGCATGGCGTGACTTGTTGGTTCGGTACAAGCAAACGGTGATTGGTATTGCATGGAGTGTGATCCGCCCGCTGCTTACACTCGTAGTATTCACAATTATTTTCGGAAAAATCGCAAAACTTCCTGACCAGGGAGTACCGTATGCATTGCTTGTTTGTTCAGCGATGATACCCTGGCAGTTCTTTGCCAATTCATTTTCGGAAGCGAGCAATTCGCTGATTGCAAACTCCAATCTGTTAGGCAAGGTTTATTTCCCGAGGCTGATTGTTCCGTCAAGTTCCATTATCGTTTCGCTGGTCGACTTTGCCATTTCACTGATCATCTTATTTGGATTGCTGATTTATTATCATTTCGTTCCCGGATGGCAAATCGTATTGTTGCCGCTTTTTCTTTTGCTTGCTATGATTACATCTTTTGGAACCGGAATTCTCGTCGCGGCACTGAATGTGAAGTACCGCGACTTCCGTCACATTGTGCCGTTCATTGTTCAGATCGGTTTATATGTATCACCGGTTGGCTTCAGCAGTTCGATCGTACCGGAAAAATATCGATTAATCTATTCGCTTAATCCGATGGTAGGAGTCATTGATGGATTTCGCTGGTGCATCCTGGGAGGAAATTCCAGAATTTATCTTCCGGGTTTTGTTCTGTCTGCTGTATTGTCGTTACTGATTATGATCTTTGCTGTGAAATATTTCAGAAGAATGGAAAAGAATTTTGCTGATGTTATTTAAAAACTGTTTAAATTTCTATGCGAGAAAATGATAAGTACAGCACACCCTTCGACTTCCACTTTTACTATCAGCTCGATCAGTGCTCCGCACCACCCTTCGACTCCGCTCAGGGTGACCCGCGCGCGGGGTCATGCTGAGCGGAGTCGAAGCATGAGTGATAATAAATATTTGAAATAAATTTGAAACAGGTTCATACTATTTTTGAAAATTTAATTTGGTTTGCATGTTACCTTTTAATCATCATACACGTTTGTTTTGAGAACAGTTATAAAGGTTGAAAATATCAGTAAGAGTTACCTGCTTCATCACCGGCAGCGTGAAAGTTACGTTGCGTTGCGTGATGTGATTGCAAACAGGGTAAAGAGTATTTTTTCTTCGGGCCACAAGTCTCAAAAGGCGACGGATGAACTTTTCTGGGCACTGAAGGGTGTTTCGTTTGATGTAAAAGATGGTGAGCGGGTCGGAATCATCGGCAGGAATGGAGCAGGAAAATCAACACTGCTTAAAATTCTGAGTCGTATAACAGAGCCGACTGCAGGAAAGGTTTCGCTAAAGGGGAGAGTGGCAAGTTTGCTTGAAGTCGGAACCGGTTTCCACCCGGAGTTGACCGGAAGGGAAAATATTTTTCTCAATGGGAGTATTTTAGGAATGAGCAAAACAGAAATCAGGAAAAAGTTTGATGAGATCGTGGATTTTGCTGAAGTGGAAAAATTTCTTGATACCCCTGTGAAGCGCTATTCGAGCGGCATGTATGTACGTCTTGCGTTTGCCGTTGCAGCTCATCTTGAACCTGAAATACTCATCGTGGATGAAGTGCTCGCCGTCGGCGATGCTCAATTTCAGAGAAAGTGTTTGGGGAAAATGCAAGATGTCAGTAAAAACGATGGACGAACGGTATTATTCGTCAGTCACAATATGCAGGCGGTTCAAAAACTTTGCACGACGGGAATATTGCTTCAGCAGGGAAAAATAATCGGTATAGGAGGCATCGACAATGTTGTAAATAAATACCTCGAAGCAAATGAGAACGGACAATCTGTTTATGAAATTGCATTACCGGATAATCATGAGGAAATCCCAGGCTATGCATACCGCGTAAGAATCGAAGATGAAAATTCAAATCCTGTTCTTGAAATTCCTGTCGGTAACAACTGGCAGGTTCGTGTTTATTTCAGACTACACAAAATGACGGAACAATTTATTATTGCGTTAGGGGTTGTGACCTCACTCGATTTGCCATTGAGAACTTCCTGGAGCGAATCGAAAGATTATCATGAAGGCGAATACGAGGCAGTTTTTAAAAACAACGATATCCTGTTTGCAAATGGAATGTACAAATTGGTGATCGGACTTTCAAGTAACCGAAGAGCCTTTCATTATATTGAGAATGCGGCGCGACTCACGATTTCAGATGTAAGTTCTATTGTAAATAATAACCAGGTTCTGAACACGCAAAGCGGCTTGCTTTTAAATCCTATGGAAATCACCATTACAGAAAAATAAAAATGTTTTTTCCCGAAAGAATTATTAGTATCGCATCATCCGACAGAGTGCTGGAGGTTGGACCGGGTTCCAACCCTCATCATCGTTCTGATGTGCTGTTGGAAAAAAAATTTGAGACCCAACAGGAATATGAAGCCCAGTTCGGTCATGAGGAAAAATTAATCTCCGACAAGAAGATTGTTTTTTATGAAGGGGACAAATTTCCTTTTTCTGATAACGAATTTGATTATGTAATCTGTTCACATGTGTTGGAACATGTTGAAGATCCAGAACTTTTTCTAAATGAAATTTTCCGTGTAGCACGCAAAGGTTATTTTGAATACCCTCTTATTTATTATGATTACCTGTATAACTTTAACGTTCATTTGAATTTCCTTAAGTTTGATGGCAAAACTCTTTACTACAAAAAAAAATCTGATACCAGCCTAAATGAATTTCTACCGATTCAGAGTTTCTTTTATGAGTCATTAAAAATGGGACACGTTAAACTGATCAATGACTTGCTTCCATTTATGATGGAGGGGTTTGAGTGGCATCACCCGTTTGAAACCAGGAAGGCAGTCACCGTCGATGAACTTGTGTTAAAGAATTTTTCTGTCCCTGCGCCACCTGTAACCCCGGAGCGATCTGCCTCTGCATTGCAATTGCTGAAACAACTGCTGAAAAAAACAATAAAAGGTTAACGACATGAAACTTCACCTCGGATGTGGTCAACGCTATTTTGAAGGGTATATAAACATTGATTATCCGTTGTCAGAACACAGCGTTCAGAAAAAAAGTGTTGCTGATCAATTGGCCAATCTTCTTGAATTGAATTACGCTGACGGAACTGTTGAAGAAGTCCGCCTGCATCATGTGTTTGAACATTTTTCACGCCCTGTTACATGTGCGTTACTTTCCAACTGGTATTCCTGGTTGCAGCCAAATGGTATCCTGCACATTGAGGTGCCGGATTTTGAAAGGACAGGAAAGGCGGCACTCAGCATATTCAGCAACAGAAAAAAACGAGGTGTTGCGTTGCGTCATATTTTTGGTTCCCAGGAAGCTCACTGGGCAGTTCATTTCGAAGGTCATACTCCCAAATCGCTTGCCCGTTTTATCAGCCTGTATGGTTTTGAAGTAAATAAAATCAGCAGGAACAGCTGGATGGGGACTTATAATGTGGAAGTGATCGGCCGGAAAAAAAATAATTCACTTACTAAAAATGATTTTCTAAAGATCACTGAAAATTATTTGTCCGATTTCCTGGTGGATGAAAGTGAAACGGAAAATTTTCTGCTCGAAACATGGATGGATATTTACAGAAATCATTTGCAAAAATAAACAGATGGAAACTGTTTCTGTGATCATACCCACATTTAACCGGGCGATATTGCTGAAGCGGGCAGTCATCAGTGTGATTAATCAAACATATCCCGTTTCTGAAATTTTTATTTGTGATGATGGCTCAACAGATAACTCGAAAGAATTGATTGCAACGTTGGATGATAGCCGGATCGCGTGGCTCGATTGCGGGAGAAGCGGAAGGCCGGCTATACCGCGAAACACCGGAATCAGGAAATCATCTGGAAACTGGATTGCCATGCTCGATGACGACGACGAATGGCTTCCGGAAAAAATAAGTAAGGAGCTGAAAGCATTAAAAGATTCAGGAGGGTTGGCGGTTTGTTGTAATGCTGTTAAAAGGATTCCCGGAGAGGAGTTGAAAAATAAGTATACTGATTTCTCCGAAAGTAGCATCACATTCGATCAATTGATTTATTCGAATTATGTTATTTGCAGTTCTTCAGTATTTCATCGGTCGTTATTGGATGTCTGCGTCGGGTTTCCCGAAGAGAAGGAACTAAAGGCAGTTGAAGATTATGTGCTGTGGCTTCGTATCGCCACTCAATCCGATTTTATTTTTTTGAATGAAGATCTTCTGATTTACAATGATTTTCCGGAACAAAGCATACGCTCGGAAAGTTTCGATATGTTTGATCAACGAATGAAAATATTTAAAAATTTACTTTCGTGGTGTTCAGATAAGAAAGGAAAAGTAGAGAAAAGATACAATGATATTTTCATGAAGGAATATAAACTTGGTGATAAAAAAGTAAACCCGGGGATAATTAAAAAATTACTTCGCAGACTATAATATGACTTCTACTTCAAAAGATTTATTTATCAGTGTTATTCTTCCCATGTACAATGCGGAGCGTTACATTGAAGAATCCGTGCAAAGTATTTTGAAGCAGACGTATGAAAATTTTGAATTGATCATCATTGACGATGGTTCAAAAGATCATTCTCGAGCGCTCGTAAAAGGTATAAATGATAGGAGGATAAAATATTTATATCAATCAAATTCCGGCATGGCCGCTTCTTTAAACACCGGAATTGAATCAGCAAAAGGGGAGATCATTGCCAGGCAGGATGCCGATGATATTTCACATCCGGACCGTTTCGAAAAGCAAATTTCATTTTTAACAGAGAACCCCGGTTGTGGTCTGCTTGGAACGTGGTCGAATATCTTTTCGGATAATTCTCCCGGGCATGCGATGCACCAACATCCGACTGACAACCTGCTGATAAAATTATTTTTGTTGTTTGATAATCCGTTTGTACATAGTTCAGTGATGATACGAAAAACTGTTCTTGATGCTGTTGGAAATTATGATGTGAACAAATCTTCATTGATCCAGGATTATGATCTTTGGTCAAGGGTTGCAAGAAATTATACGGTTGCTAATCTCCCTGAATTGCTTCTTGACTATAGGGAAACGGAGGGAGGAATTTCACGTACTACCACCGATTATTCGGGGGATGTCATTGAACAGGCCATGGAGAACATGAACTTTTTTTTAGAAGAGAAGTCCGATGCCGTTGCTGACATTGCGTGTTTGTTTCATGGCAGGTATAAAAAATTGAGCAAGAATATATCAATAGAAAAGATTGAAAAATGTTTTTATAAAGTTACAGACAGGATCTTATCCATGAATCCCGGTGACGCTTCTACATTCAATGATATGAGAGAAAAATATCTTGAATCGTTTAGAAGGAAGGTGAAGAATTACAGGCAATTCGGTCCGTGGTACTTTTTTCTTTATCGGAAATACAAGGCCATGAAAGCATTCAAAATTAAATCAAATTTCTCTTGAAAATTCTTCATACTGTAGAAGCATATCATCCCTCGCTGGGTGGAATGCAGGAGGTAGTCAAACAACTTTCTGAACGGCTGGTCCGATTGGGGCATGACGTTACGGTAGCAACCGGCACGCATCCGTTAAGAAGGGAAACTATGATCAACGGGGTGCAGGTTAAACCTTTTGATATCACCGGAAACAGTGTGCGTGGTATGAAAGGGCAGATGGAGGAATACAAAAATTATTTACTTCACTCTTCATTTGATGTCATTACAAATTTTGCGGCACAACAATGGGCAACTGATATCGCGCTGCCTGTATTGCATGAGATAAAGGCAAAAAAGGTTTTTGTGCCTACTGGCTTTTCGGGATTTTATTTGCTGGAATACAAAGAGTATTTTGAGCAAATGAAAACCTGGATGAAACAATATGACGTCAATGTTTTTCTTTCAGACGATTACCGCGACATTAATTTTGCGAGGGAAAATGGAATAGAAAAGAATGTCCTCATTACGAACGGAGCAGGGGCAGATGAATTTTTATCAGAAGTGAAAATTGACATCCGGAAGAAACTGGGAATCACGTCGGACTCATTTTTAATTTTACTGGTCGGATCGTATTCCGGAATAAAAGGACACAAAGAGGCGGCTAAAATATTTTTCAGGTCAAAAATTAAAAATGCAACATTGCTGCTCATTGGTAACAACACGGAGTTATTGATAAAACAGAAATCATGGGGATATAAATTATCATCGCTTCTTTCCGGAGGAGAGAAAAAGATTATCATCCGGCACGATTTATCGAGGGAAGAAACAGTGGCTGCATACCGTGCCGCGGATTTATTTTTGTTTCCTTCTAATATTGAATGCTCGCCCATTGTATTGTTTGAATGCATGGCGGCACACATTCCCTTTCTCACAACGGATGTGGGCAATGCAGGTGAAATACTAAAGTGGTCGGGTGGAGGGTTGTTATTGCCAACGAGTATTGATTCGAAAGGTTATAGTCATGCAGAAATTGAAGGATCAGCTAAGCTATTGAACGAATTATATATGGATGAGAAGGAAAGAAGAAGATTGTCTGATAGCGGGTATAATGCATGGAAAAGTAATTTTACGTGGGAAACAATAGCAAAAAAATATGAACAGTTGTATAGAGATTTGGTCATTTGACTTTGTTTTTCGAAAGGATTTCTTTTAAAATAAATTGATTGTTTCGAGATCATTTGAATGAATATTAAATCGTGTTACTAAATTTGTTTGATAAGATAATATGTATCCTTTATACGACTGAAAAAATATGACTCTTTTCCAAAAGACCACTTACCAGGATCCGGCGTTGAACTTTAACGCTTCAGAATTTGAAGTAAACAATTGGATTATTTCAGAATTTGTATTGAAGGAACTCGTACCTGTTGTGGGAGTGCATCCGTTTCCTCTGAATGAACTCATGCTGATGTCTTCAGCCGTATGCCGTTTCAAACCATCACTTATTTTTGAATGGGGAACGAACATCGGTAAATCGGCCCGTGTTTTTTACGAGACCATTAAAGCATTTGACATAGCCAGCCAGATCCATTCAATTGATTTGCCAGACCATGTTTTTCACAACGAACATCCCATGCAGAATAGGGGGAAATTAGTGAGGGGTAAAAAAAATGTAACACTTCATGAAGCTGACGGACTCACCTGTTCGATGGAGATCTATGATAAAAGTAAGAACAGGAACAGTGTTTTGTTTTTTGTAGACGGAGATCATAGTTATGAGTCGGTCGAGCGCGAACTGAATGCTATCCTGAAAAATATTCCACATGCCGCAGTTTTATTACACGATACTTTTTACCAATCCGTTGAATCAGGATATAACATCGGACCTAACCAGGCTGTTAAAAAAGTGCTTGACAAATACCAATCAAAATATAAAATAATATCAACAAATACCGGCTTGCCGGGAATGAGTTTAATTTATAGCACTAACCCAATCGTATGATAATCGTTCAATTAATGGGTGGATTGGGAAACCAGATGTTTCAATATGCAGCGGGCCGATCGCTTGCCTTGAGACTTCAGGATGAGTTGAAACTGGATCTGTCTTTTTTAAATCAAAAAATCACGGATGTTAAAATAACGAGGAGAGAATTTGAATTGGACGGATTTAATCTCGATGTGAAAATTGTAACTGATCAGGAAGTTTTTTCTTTTTTGAAATGGGAAATAAATTTTTTTTATAAGAGATTAAAGAGAGTACTTCCTTTTGTGACTTCCAAAAAGGTGTTTCGTGAGAATCAATACCAGTTCAATGAAACATTTTTTTTTCAAAAGAAAAATTGTTTGTTGATTGGGTACTGGCAGAGTGAAAAATATTTTGCCCGTAACGTTGAACAAATCAGGAAAGATTTTGGATTTATTGACAAACCGAACCTCGTATTGAAAGAAATTGAAAAAGAGATTACTTCCTGTAACAGCGTCAGCATGCACATACGCAGAGGTGATTATATGGCGAATCCTGAAACGGCAAAGTATCATCCTGTTTGCAGTATCGAATATTATAAGGATGCAGCGGAACTGATTGCACAGAAAATACCATCACCTGTTTTTTATGTTTTTTCAGATGACATAAAATGGGCAAAAGAAAATATCAGATTGAATTTTGAAATTAGATTTATAGCTCCTTATGTCGGGAAGAAGGACATTGATGACATGCGGCTGATAAGCTTGTGCAAACATAACATCATCGCGAACAGTAGTTTCAGCTGGTGGGGTGCATGGCTTAGCAGGAATGAAAATAAGACTGTGATCGCTCCGCTGAAATGGTTTAATGATCCGGCCATCAATACATCCGATTTAATTCCTCCAAACTGGATTCGAATCTGAGCGATGGCGTCTTCTCCCGAAATAACTGTACTGATGCCGGTTTACAATGCGGAAAAATTCCTGCATGAAGCCATTGCAAGTATCCTTTCCCAGACGTTTCAGGATTTTGAATTTCTGATTATCAATGACGGATCAACGGATAGTTCCGAGAGAATAATTTTATCATTCAGCGATGCGAGGATACGATATGTCAAACACTCCGTTAATGCCGGATTGATTGCAACCTTGAACGAGGGAATCGGATTGGCGACCGGAAAGTTCTTCGGCAGGATGGATGCTGATGATGTCTCGCTTGATAATCGTTTTCAAAAGCAAATGGAAATTTTTCAGTTGCATCCGGATGCAGCGTTGGTGTGCTCTGTTGTGGAACAAATTGATTCGAAAGGAAATTCAAGAGGATTTTGGAAGGATGATGTTGACAATATTTTTCCGGAACAAATCAGAAAGACTCTTGCAAAAGCAAATTGCATCGCTCATCCTTCTGTAATGATACGCTGTGAATTGGCGAAGAAATATTTATACAGTTCGTATCAGAAGGCTTCTGAGGATTGGGATTTATGGATGAGGATGGTTTCAGATGGAAAAAAAATCCACAAAATAAATATTCCATTAGTAAAATACCGATTGCATACAGGTTCATCTACGATTGTATTTAACAGGAAGTATGGTCCTGAAAAGAAAGTGATTGTCGTGAAGAGGAAGTTTCTTTTGAACAGAATCAAAAGATTTCGCTTTGGTTTGTTTGAATGGAAAGTTGTTTATTCTTTGCTTAGAAGCTTTGCCCGGAACTGGAAGATTAATCTTCTTCCACGATATGCCAGAGAGGCTAAATATATTCTGACGATTTCACCGGTGAAGGCGGCAAGGCAATTTTCTATGCTGAAACAAAAAATCAAAACCTCTGTTAACCGGCCCGCTATCTTTTATTTTTTTCCTTATACACATGTTGGTGGCGCAGAAAAAATTCATGCTGCTATAACAGAAACCACCAATGACCAGGATCAATGTATTTTTTTTACCGGGTTTTCAGCAAACAAAAAATTTCTCGATCGTTTTGTTCCGAATGGGGAAGTCCTGAATATACCTCACGCAGCCAATCATCCTTTTTTTTCGAAACGGACAGCTGTATGTATCGCGAATTTTGTCAATCAATCAGGTGCGATTCAACTTTTCGGATGTAACTCAAAATTGTATTATGATCTGGTTCCGTTTTTATCTTCAGGAATCAGATGCTTTGATCTGAAACATGATTTTGGATTTGAGGATACCTCGAAAGAAAAGGAATGGTTGCCTCAGTTCCTGTTCATGAAAAAGAGAATTTATATCAGTCAGCGTGCTTTGGACGAGATGAAAAAATTCTATGATGAAAATTTTGTTGATGAAGAATTCAATGAAAGACTCAGGCTCATTACGAATTTTACAGATGTGCCGCTTTCTTTCAAGGAGAAGAATTTCGATGAAGTGATTTCTGTTTTGTACGTCGGTAGGGGAAGTGCCGAAAAAAGAGTTGATATGGTGTGTAGCATTGCGAAACATTTTTTTGAGACTGATAAGAAAATTCATTTTACAATTGTTGGCGATGTAGAGAGCTCAATAGATATGCACAAGTATCCTTTTCTTTCATTCACGGGTGAAATAACAAATCAAAACCAATTGAATGCATTCTATTCCGCAGCTCATTTTCTGTTAATCACCTCTGACAGGGAAGGTTTTCCTCTTGTCGTGATGGAAGCCATGGCTCATGGAGTAGTTCCTGTTTGCACTCCTGCGGGGGATATCCCGGTTTATATCAGGAATGATAAGACCGGTTTTGTTACTTCTTCCATTGAGAGGAATGTTGCAATGTCTGAAATGATAAAAATTATTTCGGACCTCGTTCTTGATAAGGATAGATTTAACATTGTTTCTAAGAATTCTTATTCAACCGCCCGGGAGAATTTCAGTAAAGAAAAATTTACATCTGAATACAGGAAATTATTCGGGCTTGATTAAAGCTGACTTCTCCGGAATTTTAGTTGAAAGCACAGCGCAGAATGTTCTTGCCCAGGCATCCCAGTTCAGCTTATCTTCAAATAATTTTCTTGAACTCTCTTTCAATGAAAAATATTTTTTTTCATCCGAAAGTAGTTCAAGTATTTTTTCAGCGTATTCTTTACCACCTGCTTCAATGGAGAACCTGTACCCGTTAATGCCTTCGTGCAGGGCACCGGAAACTCCGCCTGTATCAGTTCCTAAGGAAGGCAAGCCGTACGCTGAAGCTTCACAAAAGGCAATTCCGTAGGCATCCACACGGGTGGGAAGAATAAAAATATCGGAAGAGAGAAATAATTTCTTTAGTTGGTCAAACTGAGTCGGATTGTTTTTATCCAGAAAGGGTACTACTTCGAGATACGGAGAAATCTTGTCCTGATCTGGCTCACAACCGCACACAACGAGTCTAGCATCAACCCCCTTTTGTCTCAGATGCTGAAGACAATCAAAGGCAATATTACCGCCTTTCTGTTTCCAGGTCACTGCAACGAATAAAAGTGTGAACGTCTTGTTAATTGAATTAAGGTTAATTTTATTTCTGTCAGGAAATTGGTCGAAGTTAGCGCCGAAAGAAATTGTAAAAACTTTCTCACGCGGTATTCCATAATCTTGTACAACGGAATCGCATGCCCAGGAAGAAGGAAAGGTAACAAACAAAGATTTTTCAAATGCAAGGCGATCTGTTGTAATGCTTTGACGAAATGAAAACCCCCAAAGATGCTTCAGTTGTTCATGGTATTCGTAAGCGCCCATTGTTGTTCTGTCGCCGATATAAACAATCGGTATAGTTGTTTGAAGGTGTGCAATCAAAGCAGTGCTTCCGGGAACAACAATCAGATCATATTTTTGGTTAGAAATTTTTTTTTGAATGATCTTGGAATAGATTTTTGATAATATCGTTGAATTGCTCCAGTCAATTCTTTTTCGAAAAAGAACAAGGGAAAGAAAATTGAATGCCCTGAAAAAAAAAATGACAAGGGTAGGGTGCACCGGACCGATCAGTTCAACATCCCCGACCTGTTTTTGTAATGCCAGCTGTAAAAAATAATTCGTACCCGACCAGGTTCGCCTGTCAGTGGCTTCAGTTGTAGTGATATAAGCAATTTTTATTCTTGGCATCAGGACAAATGTATAAAAGACCATTCATATTTATATTTTTGCCGGAGAATGCTTGCAAAATCTCCCGGGTTGAAAATACTTCTATTAGCGGATGCGACTTCTGCGCATACTCAAAAATGGGCATTGGGACTTGCATCTGTTGGTTTTGAAATCGGTGTTTTTTCCCTGAAGTCACCTGCTTATGATTGGTTTTCAGAAAAGAATGTCAGGGTGTTTTATCAAAAATCCTTTGATGATAATATACAGGATGCGGGTGAATTTGTAAAGCTGAACTACCTGAAGTCGGTGAAATATCTTAAAGAGGTTGTGTCTGAATTAAAACCAGACATTTTGCATGCTCACTATGCTTCGAGCTACGGAATGTTGGGAAGGAAAGTAAAGTATCATCCGTATTTTATATCCGTATGGGGAAGCGATGTGCTTGAATTTCCGGCAAAAAGTTTTCTGCACAAATGGTTTCTGAAAAGAAACCTCCGTGCTGCTGATAAGATATTTGCTACCAGTAAAACCTTACAATTGGAGGTACTGAGAATTTTCAACCTGGAATCTTTTGAAATTCCGTTTGGAATCGATACGTCTGTTTTTAAGCCTCATAAGAGTGAAAATTATTTTGAGGAGGATGCGATTGTGATCGGAACAATTAAGTCGCTGGAGAAACATTATTGTGTGGATGTATTGATTGACGCGTTCGCAAAACTCTTTCTAAAACACGGGCAATTGAAACTGCGATTACTCATTGTGGGTGACGGAACTGAAAGGAAACATCTGGAGGTTTTGGCGGATCATTCCGGAATTAGTGCATACGTGAAGTTTACCGGCAAAATTCCTTTTAGTCGGATTCATGAATACCATAACAAGATTGATATATTTGTTAACCTTTCTGAATATGAGAGTTTCGGTGTATCAGTGCTGGAAGCATCAGCATGCGAAAAACCTTTGGTTGCCACGGACACAGGCGGTTTGAAGGAAGTAGTGATGGCGGATAAAACAGGTTTACTTGTTCCGGTAAAAGATGTGGATGCAACTGCTGAAGCCATTGAAAAATTAATTCTGAATGAGAACCTCAGACATGAAATGGGCAAGGCGGGAAGAAAATTTGTATGTGAAAATTTTGATTTTGAAAAATGCCTGCAAAAGATGTCAGATGCTTATTATTCACTTTAATAAACAGGTATGAAAATAGTTACAATCGTTGGAGCACGTCCTCAATTCATTAAAGCTGCAACAGTCAGCAGGGAGATTGCGAAGCATCCGTCGCTGAAGGAAGTTATTGTTCACACAGGTCAGCATTATGATCATAACATGTCGGAGATTTTTTTTAAGGAAATGGAAATTCCGGAGCCCGCTTATGACCTGGGCATTAACGGAAAATCTCACGGAGCGATGACGGGAGAAATGCTTGTTAAAATTGAAGAAGTATTGATCAAAGAAAATCCTGATTTAGTGTTGGTGTATGGCGATACCAATTCAACGCTTGCAGGAGCATTGGCATCACGAAAGTTACATATCAGGCTTGCCCATGTGGAAGCTGGGTTGAGGAGTTTCAACATGAGAATGCCTGAAGAGATAAACAGGATTCTCACCGATCGTATTTCTGATCTTCTTTTTTGTCCTGCTGAAAATGCGATGTCCAATCTGAAGAAGGAAGGTTTTGATAATTTTAACTCTAAAGTATTCATCAGCGGCGATGTGATGTATGATGCTGTTCTGTATTATTCAAAGAAAGCCGAAGAGCGATCGGGGATTGTCAAAGAACTTGGTTTAAAGGATTTTATTCTGTGCACGCTTCACAGGGCTGAGAATACGGATGATGAAAACAGGTTAAGAGCGATTGTAAAAGCGTTGAATCAAATCAGCGGAGAGATAAAAATTGTATTTCCTGTTCATCCCCGCACGAAGAAAATTCTGGAAGAGAAAAAACTCAAATTGAATTTTGAATTCATCGATCCGGTTGGGTATTTTGATATGCTTCAACTTACCAAACATTGCCGGCTTGTAATGTCTGACAGTGGCGGTTTGCAGAAGGAGGCCTATTACTTTGATAAATACTGTATCACACTTAGAAATGAAACGGAGTGGAAGGAACTGGCCGACGAAGGATACAATGTAGTTGCCGGAACGGATACTCAGAAAATTGTTTCTTCATTTCATGAATTGATAAAGAAGGAGCCGCGTTTTACAAAGAAATTTTACGGAGAGGGAAATGCTGCCGGTTTTATTGTTAAACAATTACTTGAACTTAGCTGATGAAGCTTTCCATCATTTGTCCTACCTATAATGAGAGAGATTACATTGATCTGCTCGCAGAAAGATTCTGCGCCGATGACGGGATTGAAAAAGAAGTGTTGATTACCGACGGAGGTTCCACTGATGGAACAAGAGAACGTGTTGGTGAGTTGATGAAGAAGTACCCGAATCTGAAATTTGTTGACAACCCTAAACGTACGTCTACGCATGCTTTTAATGTGGCGTTTAAAATTTCAAGTGGGATGTATGTTGCTTTTGTAGGCGCCCATGCCGAATATGATATCAATTATTTTAAACATGCTATTCATTACCTCGACGGCAATGAATGTGATGCTGTTGGCGGGCCCTTGCATCAGAGCGGGAAGACAATGGCAGGAAAGGCGATTGCCCTGGTGATGAACAGCAAGATGGGGGTAGGGAATACAGAATTCCGTACGATGAAAAAAAAGATGTTTGTAGACAGTGTCGCTTTCGCTGTTTATAAACGTGAGATATTTGAAAAGGCAGGATTGATGGATGAATCGCTTCCAGTAAACCAGGATGATGAATTTCATTACCGCATCAACAAACTCGGTTTTAAAATACTGATGGTTCCAGAAATGCAGGCCACGTATTATGTGAGGAGTTCGTTTGGAAAATTATTCAGGCAATATTTCCGTTATGGACTTTACAAGCCTCGTGTGCTTAAAAAAGTAAAAGGATCTGTTCGACTGCGACATCTGATACCATCGTTGTTTATGTTGTATTTTCTAACGCTTCCGTTGAGTATTTTCTGGTGCTGGTGGTTGCTGCCACTGATTCTTTATTTATCATTTATCATTGTTACGTCCTTCCAATTTAAAGCAAAGTTGCTGACCAAAATACTCACGGTTCCCGTGTATCCTATCCTGCATATCAGTTATGGGATTGGATTTATTATCGGGTTGTTTAAAATGAACGCATGAGAACGACCTTTCGGCTAAGCATGAGCTATTTCAGAAGTGAATATTTCTTTCTGTTATTAACCGGATTTCTTTTCTTTTTACCTTTTTATCAGAAGGCATCAGTCATCTGTATATTGCTTATGCTGATTTTTTGGCTTGTGAGTGGTGACGTGAAGAAATCTTTTACTGAAATGAAGCGAGACAAAAAAGTCGTTTTATTTTTGTTTTTCTTCCTGGCTCATGTCGTCGGACTTGCTTACACCACAAACTTTTCTTTTGCCTTGTTTGATCTGCAGACAAAGCTTTCGTTCCTTTTTTTTCCACTGCTTTTTTGCTCCTTTAAGATTTCAGATGAAAGATGGAAAAAACTGAAGTGGGTTTTTGTTTCAGGATGTTTTGTTGCAGTATTACTTTGCCTGTTTTTTGCCTTTGGAAATTATTTGGAAAATCAGAGCCTGTCTTTTTTTTACTATTCACGATACTCGCACTTTCTTCATCCGACATATTTTTCTTTTTATCTGAACCTGTCCGTTCTTTTCCTGTTGGATGAATTGATTCGTACATGGAAGACCAATTCTTTCTTGATGAAGATTATTTTAATCTTTCTGATTTACTTTTTTTTCATTAATATATTTCAACTTTCGGCACGCACAGCCACGATTACCGCATTCATTACCTGTTTCATGTTCTGTCTGTTTTTATGGAAGAAAAATTATTCCTCATTAAAGCAGATCGGGTTATTGTCTTTGTTTTTTTTATCACTTTTAATGATACAACAATTGCTTCTTCAGAACCTGAATCGGTTTGAGCAGGTGGAAGAAGCGTGGAGCCACACAGGTAACACGGATTTAAAATCAGATCCGACAATCGAAGAAAGCAACAGTACAAACTTGCATTTTTTGATCTGGAAAAATTCGTTGGAATTGATTGGAAGAGATCCTTTTTGCGGCGTAGGTACTGGTGATGTAAAGGATGAGCTGATCAAAACGTACGAAAAAAATAATTTCAAAATCGGAGTGGCCTCAAGGTACAATGCCCACAACCAGTTTTTAAATACGACCGTTGCCATAGGATTAATGGGACTCATTTCATTATTACTGATTTTTTACATCGGGATAATCACTTCGCTTAAACATCGGGATTGGATCTTTTTTTCGTTCCTGGTAATGATTTTTTTAAATAGCATGACCGAATCAATTCTCGAAACTCAAAGCGGTATTTTATTTTTCGCTTCATTTAATATGTTGTTTTACCTTCGCAACCGAACTAAGAACCAGGAACTAACAACCAAGAACTAACAGCTAATAATGATTCCATTTTCCCCGCCCCGCATCGACCAAAAGATAATTGACGCCGTTACTGAAACGCTGAAGTCGGGGTGGATTACAACCGGACCGAAGACAAAACTCTTCGAAAAAAAACTAACAGCGTACTGTGGTAACAAAGCAACGTTATGTCTGAACTCCGCTACTGCCGGACTTGAACTAATGCTTCGCTGGTTTGGTGTGAAGGAAGGTGATGAAGTTATTCTTCCTGCTTATACGTATTCTGCGACAGCGAATGTGGTTGTTCATTGTGGTGCTACCATTGTTTTTGTAGATGTGAACGATGATTTCAATATCAGTGTCGCTGAAATTGAAAAAGCAATCACTTCGAAAACAAAAGTTATTATGCCGGTCGATTTCGGTGGCTTACCATGTGATTACGATGCCATCAATGCATTGGTGAAAAGAGATGACGTGAAGAAAAAATTTTCTGCCGCTACACATGAGCAAAAAATGCTCGGGCGCATTTTAATTTTATCGGATGCTGCCCATTCACTCGGTGCTTATTACAATGGGAAGAGGACAGGATCTCTTTGTGATGTCTCAGCGTTTTCATTTCACGCCGTAAAAAACCTCACGACTGCCGAAGGTGGATCGGTTGCGTTGAATTTGCCCGAACCGTTTAACAACGAAACAATTTATCAGCAACTGTGTGTGAAATCGTTGCACGGACAGGATAAAGACGCATTGGCAAAAACCGTTAAAGGAAACTGGCGATACGATATTGTGGAAGCCGGTTACAAATGCAACATGACCGACATTCTTGCTTCTATCGGTTTGGTTGAGTTGGAACGATACGACAATGATACCTTGGAAAAGCGGAAATGGATCTGTGAAAAATATGCGGAAGGATTAAGTAAATTTGATTGGGCAATTCTTCCAACACTGGAAACCCGAACTCCGAACTCCCAACTCCGAACTTCTTACCACTTGTTTCCGTTAAGAATCAGGAATGCTTCTGAAGCGCAGCGCGACGCCATTCTCCAGAAGATTTTCGACAAAGATGTTTCCGTGAATGTTCATTTTATTCCGGTTCCGATGATGTCATTTTATAAGTCTCTTGGTTTCGATATTAAAAATTATCCGAATACATTTGCATTGTATAGCAACGAAATTTCTCTTCCTGTTTTTTATGGTCTTTCCGAAAAAAATATTGAAGAAGTAGTGAAGGCGGTCATCAGTTCGGTGAATGAGATATTAAATTATAAAAATTAAAATAAGAAGATGAAAAAGTATTTGATAATGTTCTCCGTTTTTCTATTCGTTTCTCCCTTATTCGCTCAGGAGAAGATGGATCTGAAAGAAATTTCGAAAACAATACTCGGGTTCCTAAATACCGGTGAATTTGAAAAAGTACGGTCGTATCTTGATTCTTCAGCGGAAAATATATATACAGTTCAGAAACTGGAGCAGATGTGGAAGAATCTGAATAACATTGCCGGAGCGTATGTGAAAACAAAGGAGACCAAAGATGATTTGCAATCCAACTTTACGATGGTAACCCAGACATTGGAATTTCAAAAGAAGCTAATCGACTTAAAACTGATGTTCCGAAAAAATAATAAAGTCGGAACTATTTCGATTCTTCCAAATCATACAGTTGAAAATTACAAGACTCCGGGTTATTATGATTCAACAAAAGTGGCGGAGAAAGAGGTGAAGATATTTTCCCGGGAATTTATTCTGACTGGTTTGTTAACTGCACCAGCAGCCGGAAATAAATTTCCCATTGTTGTTCTTGTCCATGGTTCCGGTCCGAATGACAGGGATGAAACGGTGGGTGCTACTAAAATGTTTAAAGACATCGCACTTGGATTAGCTACGAAAGGAATAGCTGTTCTTCGGTTTGATAAACGTTCGAAAACATATACGTCACCGATAATAAGAATGAAAAGCAACGCTACTGTAAAAGATGAAACAATTGATGATGTTGTTGCTGCAGTTCAGAGTTTGAAAACCTATTCGTCCATCGATACCAACCGGATTTACCTGTTGGGACACAGTCTTGGCGCTATGCTTCTTCCACGTATTGCAGAACAGGTGCATGGCGTTGCAGGGTTATGTATGATTGCCGGCAATGCACGTCCGTTGGAAGATCAGATTTATGATCAGTCGGTTTACCTGTTATCCATCGATAGTATGACTGAACGGAAAAGGACACTGTTGGATACGTTGAAAGCACAATTGAACAGAGTGAAGCAGATTGACGGTTCTCTTTCGGATACTTCAATGACTATGCTTTTGTATCATCAGAAATCGTATTGGGCAGATCTGAATGGTTATCACCAGTCGGAAGTTGCGAAGAAATTAAACA
The DNA here is from genome assembly GCA_043783155.1 of Bacteroidota bacterium. GTDB lineage: Bacteria > Bacteroidota > Bacteroidia > AKYH767-A > 2013-40CM-41-45 > JAPLDA01. The sequence continues at coordinate 82,313 of JAYVZS010000131.1, forward strand.
TGCCGATTTACATCTTGCATGGCGAACGTGATTACCAGGTACCCATGACGGATTTTAATCTTTGGAAAAAGAAACTTGCTGATAAAAAAAATGTACAGTTTAAATTATATCCGAAACTGAATCACATGTTCCAGGAAGGGGAGGGAAAGAGTTTGCCCGATGATTATGATAAACTTGGAAACGTACCGGTGTATGTAATTGATGACATCGTAAACTGGATATCGAATAAGAAAAAGTAACCGCTCATCAACTGGCAATTGAAACAGGCATGAATAAATTCTTGATCCGGATATTTGATTTTGTATTGGTGTTGCCCGGCTTAATTATTCTTTTTCCATTTTTTATCATCATCGCTCTTTTACTGGTAATTGATTCGCGTGGCGGAATTTTTTTCAGGCAAAGCAGGGTTGGGAAAGACAATCGTGATTTTCTTCTTTGGAAATTCAGAACGATGAAAACGGGAGCAGAGAAATCAGGATTGATAACCGTCGGCAAACGTGACGCGCGCATTACGCGCGTCGGATTTTTTCTGAGGAAATACAAGCTGGATGAACTTCCTCAGCTCATCAATGTTCTGAAAGGCGAAATGAGTTTGGTAGGCCCACGGCCAGAAGTGAGAAAGTATGTAGAGCTTTATTCGCCGGAGCAAATGAAAGTGCTTTCCGTGAAACCAGGTATCACCGATTTTGCTTCTATTGAATATTCAAATGAGAATGAACTCCTCGGTAAATCAGCAAATCCCGACAAAACTTATATCGAAGAAATAATGCCCGCCAAAATAAAACTGAACATGAAGTTTATCGAGCATCCGACAGTGGGTAATTACTTTCGGATTATTTTGAAGACGATCGAAAAAATATTTTAGCAATATTGAAACTTTCACTTGTAAGGTAGCGATCCAATTTACCAACTACTCCGTCGCCTTCATCATCAGTCCCAACTCTTCCACTTTCTCCATGAAACCGAGTTTGTGATACGAGTTCATCAGGTTGCGGATGAGACGTTGAATCATGTCGAGGTTGGTGCAGGGTTCGTAGAAAAGAGGTTCCGGTTTAATCTTCAGCTGTTTTAGGAAATTATCAATTTCTTTCTGTCCGAAAATATCTCCTTTGCTGAACGGGTTGATGTAAAATAAAATTTGTGATTGATTTTCTTCCGTAAAGATGGGAAGAATGGATTCTTCGTCCTTGTAACAAAGCACAAAATGTTCAGGAAGGTTTACACCGTAAACAGGAACACCGGCTGAACGTGCCACTTCCAGATAAAGGATCGACAACATAAGCGGATTTCCTTTTCTTGTTTCAAGTGCAATGTTGATGAAAGAATTTTGTGGAGCGTGGTAATTCTGAGTATTGCCGCTGAAGTTGTGAATGTCGAAGAAGATACGGTTTAGCACTTTTACCTGTTCGAGAGCGGTTAAGCTGTCGTTCATCTCTAACCATGCATCGCGGACTATTTTATCAAGTTGTACCCTTAGATTTTCTTCGTTCATATCCGGATACTGATAGCGGGCAACTAACATGGCGCCTTTAATCAGATCATGACCGCCGGCATTGGCCCACACACGCAGATCATGTCGTAAATCATCGAGCTGAATTTTATGGATGATGTTTTCGATGCGTTGCTGCATTAAAGCATCCATCGATTTGCTCCAGGCGCTTTCAAGAATGGGAATTACATCTCTGCCATAAGTAACCAACCGTGCTTCAATCTGTTGGTAAATTTCTACATCGGTATCATCGAGTAACCGGATCAGGTTGTCAACTTCTTTTGGATTCATAGGAAATTTGTTGTCTTCCTTATACATGTTTAATCGAAATTGGGATGCAGGATTTGCCCCTGAATTATGAACAAAAATCTGTTCGAATATTTTCTTTGATAAAACGAAACATTTTGTGAAAAGCTAAATGGAGCTTTGGAATTGCGGAAGTAATTTATGAGAATAATTTTCCTTCGCGGTCTTTTCACCTTTGCGTGAAAAAAAATTTCTCTCAGAGGCGCAAAGACCGCAAAGGTGTTTCTAAATTCTTATTTCGTCTGATTACTCCACTTCGCAATGAACTGGTCTGCTTCCTTGATTCCTCCATCGCGCGATTGTTGCCCGTAACGAACAGCATTGCTGAAATCATTCTTTCCGGCGTAGCATTGTCCTAACATCAGATAAGCTTTCGGATCTTTGCCACCTTTTTGAAAATAAAGGTTCAGATTTGTAATTGCATCATCAAAATTATTTTTCAGTTTTAAAAGGATTCCCCGGTTCTTATAAGGATCCGCAAAGTCAGGGTTCAATTTTATTGCCATGCTGAAGTCCTGTATTGCGTCATCAAATTTTCCAAGAGAACCGTTGAGGTTGCCGCGATTCGTAAATGCTTCCAACATGTTCGGATTAAGTTGAATAGCGCGGGTGAAATCTGATCGTGCGGAATCGGGTTGGTTGTTCATCGCCCGAACAGTTCCCCGGTTATTATATCCTTGCGCATAGCCCGGCTTGATTGCGAGCGCGCGGTCGACATAATACAAAGCGGAATCATATCGTGCTATAGAACGGTATGCCGAGCATAAACCTGCATACGCTTCCGCGAGTTCCGGATTGAACCTGATGGCTTGTGTAAAATCAGAAATGGCAGCGTTCACTTCTTCGGGAAGTTTGAATTCATTCGCCCGGTTGTTGTATGCCCACGGGTTTTCAGGATCCTTTTTAATGACATCACTCCAAAGCGTCATGCTGCTTTTCCATACTTCGCAGCGCTGACGGGTAAGTTGGGTGAAAAATAAACTACAGACGATCAATGCCACCGAAGTTGCCATCATCCATGTTTTCGATTTTTGGTTTTCAACCCATTTAAATAAATAAAAGAGCAGTGTAAAATAAAGCATTACAGATGGAACATAACTGTAACGTTCAGAAAAAATAGTTGGACCAACCGGAAGTAACATCAATACAAGCGCGACTGTTGAAACAAAAAATCCTGTGCTGAAAAAAATCAGCTTCCCTTTTTTCATCGATAGAAAAACAAGGACGGCAAGCACGATTACAACTATACCGCTGGCATAGTAGCTCATCGGGATATGACCATTGGTTAAATCCGGATACCGGTAATAACTTGTTAATCCGGTTGGGAAAATTAATTTTCCGGCATACATCAGCAGATTCTGACAGGCGAAAAAAATTCTGTCGAGAAAAGAATACGTGTTGCTTGTGTCAAATGAATCGGATCCTTTGGAAGCTTTTACTGAAACAAGTCCCATGATCAATGCAACGATGATAAAAGGAATTTTATCGAGAATATTTTTGAAATTGAACTTGCGGTTATAAAAATAATCGGTTAGGAAAAGGACCGGAACGAGGGATACAGCCATCGCTTTTGAAAATACAGCAAGCAGGAAAAATAAAAAAGAGAGGATGATAGCTCTGCCTTTGAATTTATTCTGCTGGTAAAGTAAATAGCAAATGAGCGAAGCGAAAAAGAACATCGCATATAGAAGATCTTTTCTTTCAGCAGCCCAGGCAACGGATTCAACACGCATGGGGGTAACTGCAAAGAGAAGCGCCGTAAAAAATGCGATGGGGTTATTCTTTGAAATGAATCGGGCAATCCACCAGACAAGAGAGACGTTGATCACATGCATTATTAAACTCACCCAATGATATCCGGAAGCATTTAACTGGAAGAAATGATATTCGATCATGTAAGAAAAAAGATGCAGCGGCTGGTAGTTGGAAAAATAGATTTCAGAAAAAATTCGTTTCGTATTCTCCATCGACAACTGCTTGATAAGCGGGTTATATAGAATGTAAGTAGGATCGTCCCAATTCGTAAAACCATTGCTGAGCGATGGGAAAAAAGCGATGACTGTAAGCAAAATTAAAATCGGAATGATGAAGTAATACCCGATACCGGAATCACCTTTTTTTTTCGCAACGGCCTTAATCGTTTTTTTTACCGGCAATGGTTTTTGTTTGAAGTTCTTGTTTTTCATTTTCAGTTATTGTCTGGAGGTTCAGAATTATTTTTTATTTTTCAATGTAATCTCTTTTTGTTGAAATGCTTTTGCAAAGTCGGGGTTCAGCATGATGGATCGATCGAAATCCTGTAATGCGGCATCAATATTTCCTTTGGAACGGAAGAGGATTCCACGGTTCGTATACGCTTCATACATATCGGGCTGAACCTGTATCGCATGGTTGAAATCCATCAAAGCTGAATCGGGGTTGTTTCGCATCGCTCTTAATATACCCCGGTTATTGAGCGCCTGCGGCATGTCCGGTTTTATTGCCAGAGCTTTGTTAGCGAAGTACAAAGCGGAATCAAATTTTCCCATCGAACCATAGATGTCGCATAGACTTGAATAAGGTTCAGGATAATCCTGCTTTAATTTAATCGCGTTGTTCAAATCCGAAATCGCGAGACCGTTTTCATTCAGGAGTTTATATTCAAAGCCGCGGTTGTTATAGGCATGAGGATTTTTGTCGTCATTCTTCAATACATCACTCCATAGTGTGATGCCATCTTTCCAGATAGTACAACGCTGTCGTGTTATTTGTACAAAAATTAAACTACACGCAACCAACACAACTGAAGTAACAATCTTCGATTGCTTTGAGTTTTGTTTTGCAACATAATTGAACAGGTAAAAGAGAATCAAAAAATAGAACATAACTGACGGGACGTAACTGTAACGTTCAGAAAAAATAGTGGGGCCAACAGGAATAAGCATCAACACAAGAGCAACTGTAGAAACAAAATATCCCGTGCAGAAGAAAATCAGCTTTCCTTTTTTCATTGACCATAAAACAAGAATGGCAAGGATGATTACACCAATGCCGCTGATATAATAGCTTAACGGGATATGACCATTTTCGAGGAACGGATACGCGTAATAACTGGATAAGTTGACAGGGAGAATTAATTTACCGGCATACATGAGCAGGTTCTGGCAGGCAAAAAAGATACGGTCGGTGAAAGAAAAGTACGAGTTTGCATCAATGGATTCAGCTGCCGACGATGCCTTCACGGAAATAATTCCCATCACAAAGGCAATCACGATAAAAGGAATTTTCTCTAAAATAACCTTACCGCTGAATTTGCGGTTGTTGAAATAGTCGAGCAGGAAAAGTACAGGGACCAATGATACGGCCATCGTTTTTGAAAATACCGAAAGAATGAAAAACAAAAAAGTGTAAACCAGGTATTTTCGATTCCTGTTTCCGCGCAGGTAAAATAAGTAAGAGATGAGTGCGGCAAAGAAAAACATTGAATAGAGCAGATCTTTTCTCTCGGCTGCCCAGGCAACCGATTCTACACGCAAAGGTGTAACGGCAAAAAGAAGTGCAGTAAAAAATGATATGTAATTATTTTTCGAAATGATTTTCGTGAACCATAACACAAGCAAAACATTTACAAGATGCATGAATAGACTTACCCAATGATAACCCGATGCCTTCAAACCGAAAAAATGATATTCAACCATGTACGAAAAAAGATGCAGCGGCTGATAGTTGGCTAAATAGACCTCCGAAAAAATACGTTTGGTATTTTCTATCGAAAGGTGTTTGATAAGCGGATTGTTTACGATATAAGGTTGTTCATCCCAACCGGTAAAACCATTGCTGATGCATGGATAAAAGGCAATGCATGTAACCGCTAACAGGATCGCTACATAGTAAAACGGAATTCCAGCATCATCCTTTTTTTTGACAGGTATTTTTTTTATAACTCTTTTATCCTGTCCGGGTTTTTGCTTATTCGGTTTGTTTTTCATGTGTGATGCTGATAACAAATCAATCCTATTGATTAAATATTTTTTTTAAAAGTAATATAAAAATGCTGTTTCGTTCATGCTGGTTAGCGGCATAATACTATTTTGTCTTATCGAACAAACTATTTAACAAATGTCAGCGTCTTCCGATAAGGGATTGATAAATTTGATTGCAACGAATATCTGATTTTCCGGAATTAGATGGTTAAGATTAAGGCTGTTTCACTCTTCGGGTATTCGTAAATTCATAATTTATTCGTAATTCGCTACAGGATAGTTTCTCCGTTAACCCGTACTTTTCAACGCGTCAAAAAATACTTATCTAAATGTCTACCTTTACAAACTATTCTCACGTAAAATAAACCAGTATGTTTCATAGATATCTCCGATTCTTCCTCCTCACATTTTTTACGCTGTCAGCTTTCTTTTCTGTGGCTCAATTAAACCTTGTGCAGCTTTCGTATCTTCCTTTTCCCGGGCAAACAGTAGCGGGAGTGTGGCACTATGCTGATTCACTCAACCATGAATATGCATTGGTCGGCACAAGAAATGGAATTTCAATTGTTGATGTAACAAATCCGTTAACACCGACTTTTATTTTGCAGGTACCCGGTATCTCAAACCAGTGGCATGAAGTAAAATCGTGGGGACCCTTTGCCTATGCAACCACTGAAGGAACGGACGGTGCGGGTATTAATGACGGGTTGCAGATTATCGATCTTCGGTATCTTCCCGACAGCGCTCCTGCCCATTACTGGCATGGCGATGGGGCGATTGCCGGACGGCTTCATAAAGCACATTCGATCGAAGCGGTTAATGGTTATGTGTACCTCAACGGGCATAATGTTGCGGGCTTTCATGGTGGTGTAATCATTGCTGATTTAGTTGATCCGTTAAATCCCCATTATCTGGGAACTGATTCAGTCACGTATTGTCACGACAGTTTTTTGCGAGGCGATACCATGTGGACAAGCGATTTAACAGCAGGATTTTCAGCGTATGACATCAGCGACAAAACTCATCCTGTTTCCCTAGGTTCACATGCGACATTTTCCAACTTTAATCACAATGCAGGATTGTCAGATAACAGCTTGGTATTGTTTACGACCGATGAACACAACCATGCTCCTCTCTGTTCTTATTCAGTTTCAGATCTGAATAACATTGATGAACTGGATAGATACTCGGTCTTAAACATTGTTAATTCCGCTAACAATGACGAAGTCCACAATGTCAGGGTGCTGAATGATTTTCTAGTCAATTCATGTTACGGAAGCCAGGTTACCATTGTGGATGCAGCCCGGCCAAACAACCTGATAGAGGTCGGGAACTTTCCGATTCAAACTTCGCTCTGCTGGGACGCTGATCCGTATCTGCCTTCCGGAAACATTCTTGCAACCGGAATCAGCACGGGCTTGTATGTGCTTGCCCCAACCTATATACGCGCCTGTTACCTCGAAGGAATTGTTACTGATTCTATGACTGCATTACCTTTGAATGATGCACATGTTCAGATCCTCTTAACTTATGTAAGTGACAGCACTAAACTTACCGGTGAATACAGAACCGGTTATCCAACAGCCGGAACGTATGATGTTCTTTTTTCGAAGCCCGGATATTTACCTAAGTTGATTTCAGGTGTTGTACTCACTAATGGAGTGCTCGATTCTCTCAGTGTTCAGTTGGTCGTTGAGCCTTCCGGAATAGACGAAGAATCCTCCTTCACGAATAGTATTCTCGTTCCGAATCCTTTTCATGAATCAGCTGAGCTTGTAATTGATCCTGATATCTTCAGAAGAAATAAATTTTTACAAATGAAGGTAAAAGATGTGACTGGAAAAGTGGTTCGTGACCTTTCTCACATTTCATCTTCCAAAATAAAGATTTATAGAAATGAATTAGGAAGCGGAATGTATTTTTACGAGTTAATGAGCGGGGTGAAAGTGGTTGCAAAAGGAAAACTGGTAATAGAATAAAAAGGAAGGAATATGGGAAGTAATAAGGAAGAAATAATAATGAATAAAAAGTTCGACGGAACGGTTTTATTACCTATTCCTTAAATTTTCGTCAGTCTGTCCAAGACCGTTTCAATCAACCCATCCATTGTCTCATCACCTTTATGAGTATGTTGCTTACTGATCCGGTTCGCTACAACTGCATTGATAGAGCAGCAATGATGTCCCAGAATTTTCGCAAGCCCGTACATGGCCCCTGTTTCCATTTCAAAGTTGGTGATAAAGTTTTTTTCATATTGAAAACTCGTAAGGCGATCGATCACCTCAGGGAATGCAAGTTCGTAACGCAATACTCTTCCCTGGGGACCATAAAAGCCGGAACAGCTTGCTGTGATTCCTTTAAACATTCCTTCGCTGAGTGCGTTTTCAAGTTTTGATGACGACCTCGCCAGGTACGACTGAGCCAATACGCCATGACCGAGATAATGCTTCCGGAAAGCATCGATGATTTTTTTTTCTTCGTCTGTGTTGGTGAGTTTATAAAAATTCAGCAGCCCATCCAGGCCTAAACCGAATTGAGAAAATACAAATCCATCAACTGGAATATTTTCCTGTAATGAACCGGATGTACCGATTCGGATTAGATTTAAAGATGTAAGTGAATCCTTTATTACCCTCTTTTTCAGATCAATATTAACTAATGCATCAAGTTCATTATAGACAATGTCAATGTTATCTGTTCCTATCCCGGTCGAAATAACCGTAATGCGTTTTCCTTTATAAGTTCCTGTGTGGGTAACAAATTCCCGTTTCTGCTTTTTCAGTTCTATTTTATCAAAAAATTTGCTCACCATTGCAACACGGTCTGGATCCCCTACGTTTATGACAGTATCAGCAAGTTCTTCGGGCTGAAGATTAAGATGATAAACACTATTATCAACATTGAGGATAAGTTCTGACTCAGGTATTTTGTTCATGTGCTTGAATAAATTAATTTTGCTCAATATTAAGAAATTATTTTCCACGTAATGGCGGCTTTAAGAAATCACATCCTCGTTCCAATCGATTTTTCTGAACAATCATCGATTGCCCTCGGTCAATCGTATAACTTAGCACGGTTAACAAAAGCAACACTTACGCTAATTCATGTAATTGACGATAATTACCAGGTTCCAATCTTTCTGAAAAAGAAGGCAGATGCTACCATGGAGAAAAAAATTCAGAAGGAGCTTGAAAAACTTGCGAAGGAAACTACCGAGAAATCCGGAGTGAAGGTTGAAACCATGATGGCCACCGGGAAAGTGTATGAAGAAATTCACAAGGCCGCAAAAAAACTAAAGTGTTCTTTTATTGTGATGGGAACCAAAGGCGGAAGTGGGATCAAAAAATTTATCGGTTCCAATGCACTTCGTGTTATCAGGGAAGCTCCTTGTCCGGTGATAACTATTCATGGAAAAAGGCATCGGACAGGTTGCAAACACATCGTCTTACCATTGGATGTTACAAAAGAAACGAAAGAAAAAGTAACAAAAGCGATAGAAATTGCGTTGTTATTCGGATCAGTCATTCATCTTGTTACCGTTATGACAACGGATGATGAATTTATTGTCAATAAATTGAAGCGCCAGATGGATCAGGTTCATGAATTTATTCAACAGCATGATGTACTTTGTACCATTGAATATATTCAGGGTTCCGATGTTGGTGAAGAAGTTGTTAAATATTCCAAGAAGATTAAAGCGGATCTGATTTTGATTATGACTCAGCAAGAGAACAACTGGACGAATATGTTCATCAGTTCCCAGGCACAGGAAATTATCAACACAAGTGAAATACCGGTTTTAAGCGTACGCCCTGTCACACGCAGGAATACAACACTTTCAGTATTTGAATACTAAACTTCAATAACATACACCATGGTCAAAAAATTTCAAATTCAGCGCATTCTTATACCGTATGATTTTTCTGAAACTGCAGAGCTTGCTTTGGAACATGCAACGTTTATGGCGAAGCTTCATAAAGCCGAGGTTCACTTGCTTCATGTCATTGAATCTTATTCATTCACTTCGGCCATCAGCAATGCGTTTACAAAATCGCAGACGGAATACGAATCGAAAATTGAAACATCAGCAAATGTTCGCTTGGCAGAAATTGCTGATAAGCTGCATCGCAGCAGTGGCATAACTGTCAAAACCAGTACGGAAGTCGGGAAGATTTATAAAAAAATAATCTCAGTGGCTGAAAGCATGAACATCGACATTATTGTAATGGGAACTCATGGTGCGAGCGGCTTCCAGGAATTTCTCGTAGGCAGTAATTCATACCGCGTAGTCATGGGAGCTCCTTGTCCTGTCATCAGCGTTCAGACACACGCAAAAAAAATCGGATTTAAAGACCTCGTTCTTCCGATTGATAATTCATCCGTATCGCGGCAGAAAGTAAAGCATGCAGTTGAGTTAGCGAAGCATTATAATTCAGTGGTTCACATTGCCGGCATCATGACCATGAACGATGTTGAAATGCAACGCAGGTTTGAAGTAAAAGTATACCAGGTAAAAGAATATTGCGAAGAGCATGAAATTCCATACACAGTAAAAATGTTTAAGGGGGATAACATTTCTACACTTACAATGGAATATGCTTCGCAGATCAATGCCGATCTCATCATCATCATGACTGAACAGGAAAGTGCTGGTTTGTTCATGGGATCATTCGCTCAACAGGTCGTCAATCACTCAAAGATTCCTGTGATGAGTATCCGTCCTGACGAAGGCGATCCTGAGAAAATTTCCATCGGATATTAATTGAATTTATCATTGAGTAAAAAAAAATGTCCCGTATTGTGCGGGACATTTTTGTTTTATGGCAGGGCATGTAGCGAATTACGAATCTATTACGAATTTACGAATACCGAATAGGGTATATTCTTGCTATGTATTGGATTGCGGTCTACTTGTCTTTTGCGAATTTGTACATTTGTAGAGGGTGTCTAATAAACTGACAAAGAGCTTTTGAAATTATGAACGTATAACGAGTAATAGCGATATACGATGAAGAAAATCGCAATCTGATAGAGGACATTGAAATAGATTATCTGCCCATTGAGTTTTTGAGAAAAAACTTAGATGTCGAGAATGATGACATTAACGTGTACAATATCTATCGGATTACGGAAAACCAGCTTCCAAAATTTTCAGAAAAAGTAACTCGTCTTTCAGGCTTTGACTTTAATAAGGTAGCGATCTTTGTTGAGTGTTTCCAAAAGTAATCATCAAAGTTTTATGCTGCGTGTTTTTTCTCCGATTCTCCCACTCACCCACTCACCCATTCATTAATTCACCAATTCAGGCCTAGTTCCCAAACACTCTTTTCAATATATCACTTACTCTCGCCATCGGGTCTTTCCTGATTTTGGTTTCTTCCTGCGAAACAAGATAAAACAATCCTGTTAAAGCGCGTTGCGTAATGTATTCTTCCAGGTCAGGATTTACTTTCGTCACAAAAGGAATTTTATCATAGGCGGTCACCAGCGGATTCCAGTATTTTGTAACATCCACTTTTTGAGTGGCGGTATTGATAACAGGTTTAAATTTATCGTGCAGCGGATTGGAAGTTGTCTTTCTTAAATATCCTGTTGCTGCAGTGTCGCTCCCTTTCAGAATATTCAGGCCATCTGTAATCGTCATGTTTTTTACTGCCTCAACAAAAATAGGAGCAGCTTGTTTGGCGGCCTCTTCTGCGGCACGGTTCAACGTCATTACAAAATCATCTACCTGTTTGTTCATACCAAGAGACCTCAGCCGGCTTTCCATTTGTTGTGCTTCAGGAGGAAAAGGAATTTTAATCACAGGATGTTTGAAATACCCGTCGGCTTTGGAAGCGGAGGAAGATGCATTGTTGCTGCCCACCGTCAGGGCTTCTTTTAAGCCACGGATGATTTCATCGCTTGTTAAAGGTTTTTTTCCGTTGATACCATTCACTTCTTTGTTGACGGCAGTGCCGATCTTATTGAAATCAATCTGGCTGCAAGAGGTTAAAGGAAGAAGTAAAGTAAAAGAAAGGATCTGGATGATAGTTTTCATAGTTTATAATTTTTTTTTGACCGCGTTACGCAAACATGCTGCCAAAATACAAACAAAACTTACATCTTATCCGAAGAGATGATCTGAACAGAAATGTTATTAGAATGGATTTTCAGAATTGGAATACCGAGGGATGATTTTTGAAATCGTTTTGCATTGGTGAGTAGTAATTGAGTCTGGTGTACACGGAGATTTTGAAGCATTGCTTTTCGTCTCCGAACACCGGACTAACTACTCCTTAACTTAATCAGTTGTTTTCGTTTCACTATTCTTAGTAGCTGGCTCGTCCCATTTTCCGAAACGTCCGCAACGTTGCTTCCATTGTTCCCTGAATTTTTCTCTTTCCTCCGGTGTCATAGAACTCATTTTTTCCTGCATGCGTTCTTTCCACTGATGACGTTTCCAGTGGTGACCGCCGCGACAGCCAAATCCGTGAAACAGTATTTTACTCAGCACCAATAAACCAAGTGCCTGCGGGAATGTAATCAGCGGGCCTTTGAACAGATCCGGAATCAATCCGTTCCATACGAACATGAGGGCAAACGTGACGCCTGTTATAGCTATGATTCCAAGTATAATCGCTTTTAAAAACCAGAATTTTTTCATTTTATTTTTGTTTTAATTAAATAGTTCGTTGTATAAATAATTCAATCGTTTGCGCAGATGCAATACAGCATATCGTTTGCGCGACAACAATGTATTTACTGAAACGCCGGTCGTTTCTGAAATTTCATTGAAGCTTTTATTTTCTAACTCATGCATCACAAATACGTCGCGTTGTTCTTTCGGTAACTCACCAAGAGCTTCTTCAATGGCAAGTGAAAGCATCGAGTTGTCGAACCGTTCATCCGGACTTTCATTCGTTCCTTTGATCAGATCAGAAAGAAAATAGTTATCATCTTCATTCGATTGTCCGGTAAGTTTAATGTCGTCCAACCGGGCCGTTTTCTTCTTTCTGTACTTATCAATGATTTTATTTCTTGCTACGCGAAACAGCCATGAAGCCACTTGTTCAATCGGCACAGGCATACGCGACGTTTCGGTCAACTCGTAAAAGACATCCTGCAGAATGTCTTCGGCATCTTCGAGATCAGATACGCGATTCCTGATAAAACTGAGCAGGCGGCCGCCATGTTCATCAACAGCTTCTTGTATGGAATCGTTCTGTTCGTCAGCCATTCTTTGTATACTGATTGCATCCGTCATCTGATTGGTGGACGATCAGAGTAGGGAAATATTTTAGAGCAATGGGAGAATGTCGAACCCTTTTCAACATTCAACTTCCAGTCTCCGTTTTCAAAACGCTGACTTTTCATCCCTTACTCTCCAAAGGAAGAAAAAACTAAACGTATCTTCACGGCAAAATTAGCAACGACTATGACTCTTGCGGAAATTATTACAATCGGTGATGAATTACTGATCGGTCAGGTTATCGATACCAACAGCGCCTGGATGGGGCAAAAGCTGAATGAGACCGGCATCAAAATAAAACAGAAAACATCTGTTGCTGATGAGGAAGATCACATTGTCGCCGCATTAAATGAAGCGAAGAAGCGTGCTGATGTAATCCTGATTACAGGGGGGTTAGGCCCTACCAAAGATGATCTCACAAAATATACCCTGTGTAAATATTTTAAATCGAATCTTCGCTTTGATGAAGACGTTTTTCTTGATATTGAAAAAATATTTAAAGCGAGAGGCCGAGAAGTAACCGCATCCAACCGAAAGCAGGCGGAAGTTCCTGAAAAGTGTACTGTCATTCACAATTCAAAGGGAACAGCACCCGGAATGTGGTTCGAAAAGGACGGGAAAATTTATATTTCCATGCCGGGGGTTCCATTCGAAATGAAAGCCATGATGGAAAAAGATGTTCTGCCCAAGTTGAAAGAAAGATTTAATACATCTGTGATCCTTCACAAAACCATATTGACACAAGGCATCGGTGAATCTTTTTTATCAGACATGATAGAAGAGTGGGAAAATAATCTTCCAAAAAACATCAAGCTTGCTTATTTGCCTACGCCCGGCCAGGTTCGGCTCAGATTGTCAGCAAGCGGTGAAAATGAAATGGAAGTAAGGAAGCAGGTGGAAGAAGAAGAAAAAAAACTCCAGGCACTTGCGGGTGAATATATCTATGGATACGAAAATGACACGCTTGAATCACTGATCGGTAAACTGCTGAAAGAAAAAAAACAAACGTTATCAATTGCTGAAAGTTGCACAGGCGGTTACATTGCTCATCGCATTACAACAGTACCTGGAAGTTCAGCGTATTTTTTCGGTTCCGTTGTGGCGTATTCATACGAGATGAAAGAAAAATTTCTTGATGTAAATCCCGGCTTACTGAATACTAAAGGAGCCGTGAGTGAAGAAGTGGTGATTCAAATGGCGGAGAATATAAAGAGTAAATTCAAAACCGATTACTCCATTGCGGTTTCAGGAATTGCGGGACCTGATGGCGGAACTCCTGAAAAGCCCGTCGGCACAGTTTGGGTGGCCATCGCTGCACCTTCGAAAACGATCACTAGAAAACTGCAGTTGGGTGATAACCGTGAGCGTGTCGTCCTCGAAACAACACAGCATGCTTTAAACATGCTGCGAAAAATTTTAATTAACCAATGATCAGTTTCCAATAACCAATCAATTTTTTCATTTAAAAAATTATAATGTAAATTGGTGCCTGGTAATTGATCATTAAAAATGTTCTGAGTTCTCTTAATTTCATTGTCAATATGAACACTGGAAAAATCCTGGTATCATCCGGATCAAAATGGGAAAACATCGTTGGTTATTCGCGTGCTGTGAGAGTGGGTAATACCATTGAAGTGGCAGGAACAACAGCAGTTGATGGGGATGAAATAATCGGCAAAGAGGATTTGTATAAACAGACAATGTTTATTTTTCGGAAAATTGAAAAAGCATTAAAAGAAGCAGGCGGCAGTTTGAATGATGTAGTAAGGACCCGTATGTTCGTGACTGATATTTCCAGGTGGGAAGAAGCAGGTAAAGCGCACGGTGCGATCTTCGGTAACATCAAACCGGTTACAACTATGGTTGAGGTAAGTGCTTTGATTGATCCTGATTTATTGATAGAAATTGAGGTTACGGCAATTGTGACCCCTTCAGCGTTAGTATAAAATTCATCAGCATTAATGCCTTAACCCGTTTATGTTGATTTTGTACCAGTTTATTTTATAGTTTAGTGTCGGACTAAAATTCCTGTGGATGAAAATCTGGGTGATTTTAATACTAAAACTTGTTTGGCGGAATGAAAAAAATATTCTTTGCAGGAATTATCGGATTGTTTCTGTTTGAATTGTTAAAGGTCTATTTTATTATGCCTTTTCCGGGCAGCCAGAAAATGGAAAGCATCAACGTAGCTTACTTTTTATTTTCATGGCGTTGGTTGTTCAGGATATTTTTCATAGCACTGACTGTATTTGCATTTTTAAAAGCGAAATGGAAATCAAAATGGGTACCCGGGTTGATCATCATTCTATTTTCGATCCTGGTATTTGCAGTGAATTTTAAAATGGCTGCTGATCACATGTTCTATCAAACCAGTCATCTTTCTATGAAGGAACCGGCAGGAAATAAAGTAGACCCTTCACAAATTGTTATCGGAATAGAAAGAAACGGAGAAGCAAAAGCATATCCTGTTCAATATATTGGCTACCATCATCAGGTATTGGATTCTTTAAATGGAGACCCGATTATTGTTACCTACTGTACGGTCTGTCGAACGGGTAGAATCTACGAACCAAAGGTGAAAGGTAAATACGACGTGTTTCGACTCGTTGGCATGGATCATTTCAACGCGATGTTTGAAGACGCATCTACTAAAAGCTGGTGGCGCCAGGTGAACGGGGTGGCCATTGCCGGAAACCTTAAAGGTGAAAGTTTGCCTGAACTTCTAAGTACACAAACGTCGTTAAGCAATTGGCTGAGTATGTATCCGGCAAGTAAAATTATGCAACCGGATTCTTTTTTCCTCGATCAATATGCTTCGTTGAAAGATTTTGAAAGCGGAAAATCAAAAAGTAATTTAGTCGGAACCGATACCTCGTCATGGAAAGATAAATCGTGGGTGGTAGGAATAAAAGTTGGCGGCCAGTCAAAAGCATACGACTGGAATAAGTTAAAGAGGCAAAGAATTATTCATGATTCTCTCAACGAAGTACCGGTTCTTCTTATCCTTACGGCAGACGATAAAAGTTTTTTCGCTTTAGAAAGGCCATCCAATGAATCTCAGTTTACAATGAAGAATGATACCTTGTATCAGGGTAACTCGACTTACAGGTTGGATGGTAAGGGAATCGGATCCGCAGTTTCATTAAAAAGATTGCCCGCCTATCAGGAGTTTTGGCACAGCTGGCGTACTTTTAACCAGGGAACAAAAGTTTATTAAGTTTGTAGCTGTAAACAAAAACTACGTGAAAACGTTTCTCTTTACCTGCTTGGTATGTTTTGTTTTTTTGGCGTCTTTTGCTGCCGGTACGTCCGGCGATTATCTCTTCCGTTGCAATGAAAAATTAGTCGCTGTCGTGATGGAAGATCTTTTTACGCCTCCTGTAGCAAGCCGTGTTCATGTATACCCGAATATAGCCGCATACGAAGTGTTGGCGATCGGGAATCCGCAATTGGTTTCGCTAAGCGGACAAATAAAACACCTGCCAAAATTAAAATTGGAAAAAGAAAATATCAATTATTCGATTGCGGCGGAATTCGCTTTTACAACCGTGGCGAAAAAATTAGTGTTTTCAGAATATATGTTTTCCGATTTTGAAGTGGAAGAAAAGAAGGTCTGGAAAAATATTGTCGCTGATACAAGTCTGATCAATAAGTCTGTTGATTTCGGTACCCGGGCAGGGCGGCAGATCATAGAATGGATGTTAAAAGACAATTATGCCCATGTAAAATCGATGGAACGGTATGTACAGGCCGACAGCTTGGGTGCCTGGAAACCAACAGCTCCGTCATACACCAACGCCATCGAACCCAACTGGCATTTCATGCGCACACTCGTAACGGATTCTTCTTCACAAATCAAACCTGTTTCCAATTGCGCGTATAGCGAGAAGAAAAATTCCGATTTTTATAAGAATGCAATGGAAGTGTATCAAACAGCCATTGCACTTGATACAACGAAAAAGGCGATTGCTCAGTTTTGGGATTGTAATCCTAACATTACTTATTCAGAAGGGCACCTCACATACCTGGTTCATAAAATATCTCCGGGCGGGCATTGGATAAAAATAACAGGGCAGGCATGCAGGAATTTGAATTTTGATGAATTGAAAACAGCGGAAACATATACGCTGGTAACAATCGGTTTGTATGAAGCTTTCTTAAGTTGCTGGACGGCAAAATACATGTGCAATGCCATTCGTCCTGAGACGTACATCCAGCGTCTCATCGATCCTAAATGGTTTCCGTACATTCAGACACCTCCCTTTCCTGAATATACTTCCGGGCACAGTGTTATTTCAAATTCATCAGCGACAATATTAACGCAACTCATTCCGCAACCTTACTCGTTTTCTGATTCATCCGAAATGTACATTGATCTTGCTCCGAGAACTTTTAATTCATTCAGCGATGCAGCTCATGAAGCGGGGGTCAGTCGTTTTTACGGAGGCATACATTTTATGCCTTCCATCATGTACGGTTTAGAACAGGGAAAGCAAGTAGGCAATTACGTTCTTAAAACTATTCACACCAGGAAATGAAAGACTTCTCTTTGCGATTACTTTTGGTTTTGCTGTTGATTAACACAACAGTAAAAGCTCAGCCACTTTTTACACGGATACTGAGTGATCAGTCCGGAATTAATTTTAATAATTTTATTCAGGAAAATAAGGATATAAATGATTTTACATATGGCTATTTGTACAATGGCGGCGGGGTTTGTGTTGGTGATATTAATAATGATGGCTTGCCCGATTTGTATTTCAGCGGAAACATGGTGCAAAATAAATTATACCTGAACCTGGGTAATTTTAAATTTAAAGATATTACCGATAGCGCCGGTGTAAGCGGGGGGTTTGGATATAAAACGGGTGTAACGATGGTGGATATAAATGGCGATGGGTTCATCGATATTTATGTTTGCAAATCTGCCTTGAGAGATCCTGATTCAAGGAGAAATATGTTATTCATCAACAATGGCAATCTTACTTTTACTGATAAAGCCAAAGAATATGGCCTTGATGATCCCAGCTATAGTTCGCAGGCGTATTTTTATGATATGGATTTGGATGGAGACCTCGATATGTTATTGTTGAATCATCCGCCCGATATGAATTATGCGAACAAAATCGAATTGGGCTATAATAAAACAGGGCAACTTGTTGCGCAAAATGATACTCAGCGTACCTATGTAAGCTATCGATATTATGAGAATGTGAACGGTCATTTTAGAGATAAAACAGTGGAAGCCGGGCTTGGTACTTATGCCTACGGTTTAAGTGCTATTATTGATGATTTTAATAACGATGGTTTTCCTGATATCTACACGTGCAATGATTACAATGATCCTGACTATTTATTTATTAATGACAAGCACGGAAAGTTTGTAAATAAACTGGATGACTATTTTAAGCACGGATCTTTTTCATCAATGGGTTCTGATTATGCTGATATTAATAATGACGGACTTTTGGATCTCCTGGTAATGGATATGATCCCGGAAACATTACCAAGACAAAAACAATTGAAAGGCGTTGTCAATTATGATAACTTTTATAAGCGTGTTCAGTATGGTTTCGGATATCAATATGATAAAAACGTTTTGCAGCTAAACAATGGCAATCATACCTATTCAGATATAAGTTATTTATCGGGAGTTGCATTTACAGATTGGAGCTGGGCACCACTGATTGCCGATTTTGATAATGACGGATTTAAAGATATTTATATTACCAACGGTTATTTGCGCGATGTCACGGATATGGATTTTATGGTTTACAGAGCCGATTCAATTGTAAAAGCCTTATATAAAGCAGACAACCCGAAAGATGCAATGAAATTGCTTTCTACTATTCCTTCCAACAAAATACTTAATAGTTATTACAGGAACAACGGAGATCTCACGTTTGAAAAGAGAAGCATCGAAAGCGGTTTAGAGGTGCCTTCATGGAGCAACGGCGCTGTATATGCTGATTTGGATAACGACGGTGATCTGGATTTGATTGTGAACAATGTGAATGATGAACCATTCGTTTACAAAAATAATTGCTGCGAAAACAAAAAAGGTAATTTTATTCGATTCAAACTGAAAGGAGTCGGTAATAATAGTGAAGGGATTGGGACTGGTATCGAAATTCAAACCCCGGATGGAAAAAAACAGGTTCAGCATTTTATGCCGGGAAAAGGATATTTATCGAGCAATGAACGATTCGTTCATTTTGGAATTGGCAGCAATGAAAACGCTGATGTTCGTGTTACATGGCCGAATGGTAAAACTCAGTCATTTAAAGCGATGAAAGGCGGGGAGGTGCATATATTGGAAATGTCCAATGCAGACTCTAAAATTGAAACAACCCAAATGATTCCAACGACCTTCGTTGATGTAACAAAACAAACTCACGTTTCATTTAAACCAAAGGAAAATACATTTAATGATTTTAAACTTGAACCACTTTTGCCCCATCAGTTTTCCAAATCAGGACCTTGCATTTCAGTTGCAGATGTCAATGGCGATCATCTTGAGGATTTTTTTGTCGGTGGTAGCAAAGACAATGAAGGTGTCATCTATATACAGGATTCTTCCGGGAAATTTTCTTTAACGAAACAGCCTGCCATCACTCTCGATAAAAAGTTTGAAGACACAGGAGCTTTTTTCTTTGATGCCGATCAGGATGGTGACCAGGATTTACTTGTTGTAAGTGGTGGAAATGAATACCCGGAAAATGAAACCATGTACCCGGTTCGTCTTTACCTGAATGACGGGAAAGGAAATTTCAGCAGGAGCACTGCGTTTCAAAATGTATATACGAGTGGAAAAGCCATTGCCATCGAAGACTTCGACAAAGATGGTGATGCCGATGTTTTTATTGGAGGAAGAGTTGTTCCCGGGCATTATGGACTGATTCCTAAAAGTTATTTATTCCAAAACCGAAAAGGTCAGTTTACGGATATCACTTCTCAAATTCCTGCTCTGCAAAATATCGGAATGGTAACAGATGCGATTTGGTGTGACGTAGATGCCGACGGATGGAAAGATCTTGTGCTGGTTGGTGAATGGATGCCACTTACCATTTTAAAAAATAAGGCGGGCAAATTAGACAGTGTGCCTGTTACATTTGAAAATACATATGGCTGGTGGAATACCATTGAGCAGGTTGATATAGATGGCGATGGTGACATGGACCTGGTAGGAGGAAATGTGGGTACCAATACCCGTTACAAAAGTAACCCGCAATTTCCCTTAACGATGCTGGTAAGTGATTTTGATAACAATGGCAGCACCGATTGCATCATTTCTATGTTTCAGGATGGCAAAAGTTACCCGTTAGCATTACGTGATAATTTATTGGATCAAATGAATTTTCTGAAAAAGAAATTTTTGCGCTATAAAGATTATGCGAATGCGTCGATCAACGATATTTTTACTCCCGAACAAATAAGTAAAGCCCGGGCATTCAAAGCAAATAATCTGCAAAGCGTGTTGTTTGTAAATGATGGCAAAGGAAATTATTCACAACAGTCTTTACCTCTCCGGGCTCAGATAGCTCCTGTCAATTCAATCATTGCGGAAGATGTCGACAAAGATGGAAAGATGGATTTGTTGTTGACAGGAAATGACTACTCTTCGGAAGTGGAGACAGGCAGGAACGATGCAGGAATTGGTCTCTTTCTGAAAAATGAGGGAACTGGTAAATTCACGCCGATGCCGGTAACGAAAAGCGGATTTTATGTTCCGGGCGATGTAAAATGTATGAAGAGAATAAAAGTCCATAACAAATCCTGTTTCATCATTGGCAAAAATGAGGGTGAGATTCAGTTTTTAGGGTATCGGTAGTTATGTATTGTACTTGGTTTTTTGACTGCTTAAAAGATTGACTTCAATAAAAATAGAACTGATTTATTGATAGAAAGCCGGATTACCTTCATTTTACTACCTCAAAGGGATTTTTTAGTTTCATTTTAAATAAATGTTGGTTGTTTGGATAAATAATACGTTATTTGCACTCCGTTTTTAAAAAATAGACAGTCATGGCAAGAGTTTGCGATTTAACAGGAAAAAAAGCGATGGTAGGAAACAGTGTTTCCTTCTCTAATAAGAAAACCAAGAGAAAATTTTATCCCAACCTCCAGGTGAAGAAATTCTTCGTGCCTGAAATGGGCGAGTGGATTACCTTGAAAGTTTCTACTTCAGCGTTAAGAACCATCAACAAGAACGGCATTAGTGCTGTCATTGAGAAAGCAATTAAAAAAGGAAAAGTTTAAAAGAACTTTCTTCAACCTATAGCAAATGCTAAATTCAGAAATGGATTTAGCATTTTTTGTTTTAGTACTTTTAGACCTTCTTGATTTTTATTGTCCGATGAAAAAAATAATTCTGATTTTTTTAGTTTTCATAACAACAAATGCTCTCTGCCAGGATCTGAAATATTACCGTTACGATACTGATTTTCTCAGCAAAGAATTTCACAAAAGCAGAAGGGATCTGATACGAAAAGAAATGCCGGCCAATTCGGTAACTGTTTTGTTTGCCGCTCCCGAACGCAACCGTTCGAACGATGATGATTTTCAATATCACCAGAATCCGAACTTTTATTACCTCACCGGGTTAACAGAACCGAATGCATTGCTGATAATTTTCAAAGAGACTCAGAATATTGGTGGTAGCATGACCGATGAATGTCTGTTTGTTCAGGACAGGGATCCCGGTGCTGAAGTATGGAACGGCAGAAGACTTGGTGCCGATGATGCAAAACAATTGCTTGGGTTCACTGCCGTATTTACAGATGAAACATTTGACACTTTGCAAATTTCTTTTAAGAACTTCAGTTCTGTTTTTTATTTGCCATTGCCGAAAGGACTGGTTGATGACAAGTCTGAAGTCGCGGATCTGTATAATCTCATTGAGCAATTCAAAAAGAAAAGTAATTACCCTCCGGAAAACGGCGACAACTTTAAACTCTCGGGTTGGCTTGCTTCGATGCGCGAAGTGAAACAGCCGGAAGAACTTACGTTGATAAGAAAAGCAATTAGTATTTCCTGTGATGCACACATTGAAATGATGAAAGCGTCAGAACCCGGAATGACCGAATATCAGGTACAGGCCATCGGGGAATATGTCTTTAAAAAAAACGGATCTGAATATGTCGGGTATCCTTCCATTTGCGGAGGCGGTGAAAACAGTTGCATCCTCCACTATGAAAATAACCGGAGAAAACTGGAAGCAAAAGATGTCTTATTGCTTGACATGGGAGCGGAGTATCATGGCTATTCTGCTGATGTTACGAGGACACTACCTGCAAGCGGGAAATTTTCTGAAGAACAAAAACTCATCTATCAAATTGTCTACAACGCACAGGAAGCCGCTTTCAAAGAGTGTAAACCCGGCAATGAATTCCAGGGGCCTCATAAAGCAGCATCGGAAGTGATTAAAAAAGGATTGCTCGAGCTTGGAATTATTAATGACGAAAAAGATTTCAGGAAATATTTTATGCATGGAACTTCTCATTACCTTGGACTTGATGTGCATGATGCCGGAACCCGCACAAAACTGAAAGCGGGAAACATCATTACTGTTGAGCCAGGAATCTACATTCCCGATGGCAGTCCCTGCGATCCTAAGTGGTGGAACATCGGTATTCGAATTGAAGACGATATTTTAATTATTGAAAGCGGGTATGAGAATCTATCTGCAAAAGCTCCCAGAACCATTGAAAAAACAGAAGAAATGATGAAACAGAAAAGTATATTTAACCAAGGCAAATGAGAAAATACCGGATCATTGATTTGAACTAAATGACTCTTTTGTTTACATTTTTTATAAAATCGGTAAAAAAGACTTGCTTTTTCTGAATCTACATTCTATATTTGGTCTCACTTTGTAACTGAAGCATCTCAATAAAGGTACAACAAAGTACAAAAAATATTTTTTCTAACAGTTAAAATCAGGAGGACAAGCATAGTCATACATCTACTTTAATTTTTTTAATCAACTAACAATTAAAGCTGAACACTATGCATAATCCTCAATCAATGAGTGACAGAGACCTTGTGCGTCTCTACCAAAAAGGTCAGGAAGAAGCCATCACGGAACTGATCCATCGTTACAAGCAAAAAATCTTTACATCTATTTTCTTCCTCGTTCGCAAACGTGAACTTGCTGAAGATTTATTCCAGGAAACGTTCATCAAGATCATTACAAGCCTCCGAGAGAAACGTTACAACGAAGAAGGTAAGTTTCTTCCGTGGGCAATCCGCATTGCCCATAACCTCGTGATTGATCACTTCCGGAAAGATCGTCATATGCCGATGCAACGCGACACAGAAGAGTATAGCGTTTTTGATTTCATGCCTCAGCGAAGTCGTAATGCAGTGGAGGAAATGATTCACGAGGAAAAAATCAATAAAGTAAGGGACCTGATCGAACAACTTCCGTTTGAGCAACGCGAAGTAGTCATTATGCGGCATTATGGTGAACTTTCTTTCAAAGAGATTTCTAAAACCCTCGATATCAATATCAACACTGCCTTGGGAAGGATGCATTATGCCATCCTGAAAATGCGTGAAATAGTGAAAGAAGAGAAAATCAACTTGCGGGAATAATTTTTTCTGAAATATAAAATAACCTCATTGGGTTGTCGTTTATCAGGTATGAAATCTTTAAAATGAAATCTATGATAAAAACTACTACTCAAGGTGATCTGATTCTGTATGCATTCAATGAAGCCGGATTTATTGACGGTGACCGCATCCAGAGAAACATTGACGGTGATCCGTTAGTTCGGGAGGAGTTCAACGCGATTATTGATTCTCTCCATGCATTGAACCAGGTTCAGCTTGAACCATCCCAATCAAGCATCGATAAAATTCTTGCTTTCTCAATAGCAGGCAAGGCGTAAAAGGAACAGTCCCGCCGGGTATTTAGCCAGGCGGGACTGTTATTTGTTCTCTTTAATCTTTTATAAGTTTTTCATTTATCCATAGGCATTTGGTTTGTTTTCTTTAACGAATGTATTTTTTCAGGGAGATAAAATCAATATTATTAAGTACATGTCAGAAATTTCGGGGTGAAAAATTCTTTTCGCAAGGTGAATCTTCTTCGTTTCTATCTTTGCGCTGATGAAGAAGAAGGAACGTTTTGAAAAAATCATTGAGTACTTCAGCAAACACCGGCCGGTTGCTGAAACAGAACTTGAATACTCGAATCCCTACGAACTTCTTGTCGCAGTCATATTATCCGCGCAGTGCACAGATAAGCGTGTAAACATGACGATGCCTGCTTTCCTTGAGACATTTCCTGTTGCTGAAGCATTGGCTGCCGCAACGCCTGAGAAGGTATTTCCCTTCATCAAAAGTATTAGCTATCCGAATAACAAAGCAAAGCACCTCACAGGCATGGCGAAGATGCTCGTGAATGATTTTGGCGGAGTGGTTCCTTCAGACATTGATGAGTTGCAAAAACTTCCCGGGGTTGGAAGAAAAACAGCGAATGTTATTGCATCAGTCGTTTTCAATCTGCCTGCGTTGGCAGTTGATACACATGTGTTCAGGGTTTCGGCACGGCTCGGCCTCACTACGAATGCAAAAAATCCGTTGCAGACCGAAATGCAACTGATCAAATATATTCCAGAAGAAAAAATTCCAATTGCTCACCACTGGCTGATTCTTCACGGGCGTTACACCTGTATCGCACGTAATCCGAAATGCGATGAATGCGGATTGAGAGCGTGGTGTAAATATTTTGAGAAGAAGAAAAAATGATTCGATAAAAAATGTTTTACTTCATCATTTCCACCGGCGCTTCATGCATCTGCGGCTCCTTCGGTTGTACCTTCGGTTTCCAGTCGGTACGGATATCAATGTCTCTCAACAATACCCATTTTCCACCGCTGAGTTTTAACGCATCGTAGGATCCATCAGGTCCGAGAACGATGTTGACGGTTTCATCTTTTTTCTTTGAAGGAGACGAGAGATGATCAAACACAATCATCTTTTTACTTTCTTCATAACGAAGCGACATGACTGCCTGCGAAGCGAATTCATAGATCAACCGGTTTCTGTATACATTCTCTGTTTTGAAAAGAGGGAAACCGAATTGTGGTTTATCGCCCTGGAAGTATAACACATCGATTACTTTTTGAGTACTCAACGGACTCTTTCCTTTCCAGCCCAACAGTGTATAATAATTTTTTTTATCTTTTTTATTTACGATCATTTTGTAATATACCGCTCCAAACCATTTGCTGGCATTGAGTTTGGCGACTTCCGGTTTTTCTATCGTGTAGGTAGAATCGACCAGGTCAACAACCGTTGACACATGTGTTTTCTGATTGATGATTTGGATAAATCCGAAGTAAGAGTAAGAACCTTCATAAGAGGGAAGCGTCCATGTAAAAATTCGAAAATCCTTATCAGGAGACGTAAGTATCGAAATGTTTTTCACTGAATCGAAATCATACGATGTCGACTGCAAAAGAATTTCCCTAAGGTCATGCTGAAAAATTTTATTCGCTGATATTCTCACCGAATCGTTTGGACTATGCTGAATGCTGTTCGCCAAGGTTTGAAGCGATTCAATATCTGCCTGTGAATTCTTGTTTTCGGTTTGAGCAGAAGAAAATTGAGCGACGAACAGCAGGCCGCCTAAAAAGAAAAATTTCCGCAACATTATTTTCTTTGTCATTGGCTGCAAAGTTAACTGAACAAGGGAATAAAAAACGAAATCCGTTCCGCAATATTGCAGAACGGATTTCGAACGTTTCTCTTTAACTATTTTAAACGTGCATGCTGGCTTTCTTTCCAAGAAGCACTTCTTCAGTTTCACGGTAATTCTCATCGTCAACGCAGCAGTCAACAGGACAAACTGCGGCACATTGCGGTTCGTCATGAAACCCTTTGCATTCCGTGCATTTATCAGGAACGATGTAATACAGATCCATGGAGATTGGCGTTTGCGCTGCATCCGCATCAATCGATGATCCGTCTAATTTATTAAACGACCCTTTTACAGAAGTCCCGTCAGAAAAACGCCATTCGGCGCCTCCCTCATAGATTGCGTTATTCGGACATTCAGGTTCGCAGGCACCGCAATTAATGCACTCTTCAGTTATCTTTATTGCCATAATGATTTCCTTTCTACTTTTGATGTTTATTTGAGGCAAAAATAGTTATAAAATGTTCATTACAAAATATTAAAATAAAATTGCCAATAAGACGAAAAGCAAATACCCGATATGAAAATACATGACAGAGTGGAGACGTTTAGTAAGCTAGGCCATCGTTTCCAACGACTTACCTCAACTTCTCCCGATGCGAATGAAGATTCTGAAAGATTCGAAACTCTTTTAAGAAAGACAGCTCATAAGAATCCCTGGTTTACAAATGAAAATGTTCGCCTCGCTTTTTCGGCTTGGGCGGAAGAACTAAAAGGAGATAAAATCACCCGATGGTTGATGCCTTACATGGATGCGTTGGAGCAAAAGCATGCTCCGAAAACCATCGGTGTAATCAATGCCGGCAACATTCCTCTTGTAGGATTTCATGATTTGCTTTCTGTGATTATCAGCGGAAATAAATACATGGGAAAAAATTCTGCTGACGATCCGTATCTTTTACCTTTCGTTTCGGAAATACTTTCTGAAATTGAACCGAAGATGAGTGAGGTGATTTCATTCTCAGAAAAGCTCACCGGTTTCGATGCCGTGATTGCAACAGGCAGTAATAATTCAGCGCGATATTTCGATTATTACTTTGGAAAATATCCGCATATCATCCGAATGAACCGCAATGCTGTGGCGGTATTGACAGGTGATGAGACGGAAGACGATTTTAAAAACTTAGGCCGGGATATTTTTCAATACTTCGGATTGGGATGCAGGAATATTTCCAAGCTTTATGTTCCGCGCGGCTACAGCTTTAATTTTTTTTTCGAATCCATTGAATCATTTTCTTCGATGGCTCAGCATAACAAATACATGAACAATCATGATTACAATAACGCGATTTATCTATTGAAAAAAATCCCTTTCCTCGACAACGGTTTTTTGCTTGTGAAAGAAGATGAAGCAATCGCTTCTCCCATCTCTGTTTTGTATTATGAATTTTATGATGACCTGAAAGCCGTTGAACAGAAACTTGCAGATGAAAGAGTTAAAATCCAATGCGTAGTTTCCAAAGTTTCCCTCTCCTCTGGAGAGGGGTTAGGGGTGAGGCCAGTTCGGCTCGGACAATCACAACGTCCGCAACTTCGGGAGTATGCGGACGGAGTTGACACCATGAAATTTTTACTGGGTCTGCGCGATTAATGAATCGTGTGAAATAACCTGCTCCAGCGGATGTGACTAAGGAACGTTCCGTCAGTGTCCCAGCTCATCCAGATAAAAACGGCCTTTCCTACAATGTGATCTTCCGGTACAAATCCCCAGAAACGGCCGTCGGCGGAGTTGTGTCGGTTGTCGCCCATCATGAAATAATAATCCATCTTAAAAGTATACTCGGAAGATTCTTTTCCGTTGATGAAAATTTTTCCGTCTTTTTCATCGAGCTTATTGCCTTCATAATCGCCGATGGCTTTGCGGTAAAGGGAAATGTTGCTTGAGTCAATCTTAATCGTTGTTCCGGCTTTCGGGATCCATAGTGAACCGAAGTTGTCGTAGTTCCAGCGGAATTTTTTATCGAACGGGAAAATGTAATCTTCGTAATTCCCTTTCGGATCAATCAATGGTTCTACCAATTTCACATTGCCAAACGATTTTATTTCTTCAGCGCTTTTCTTCGTCATGTTGATGATGAAATCTCCTTCGGGCGAAGCCAGCTGGATATCATTTAAGTCTAAACGCTTGGCAGCTGCTTCACTAAATCCTGATCCATCCGTCTTTACATGATAATGAAACTGAGATTTCTCAGGCACATCAGCAACGTTTGAATTGATGTACACGACCCGGTCAATAATTTTGAGTGTATCACCCGGAATTCCAATGCAGCGCTTGATGTAATTTTCTTTTTTGTCTACCGGCCGACCTTCATTTTCCGCAGGCCAGTTAAAAACGACCACATCATTGTTTTTGATTTTGTTGAAACCGGGCAAACGGTGGTAACCGATTTTGATCCACTCGAGATATGATTTGCCTCCAACAACAGGCATCGTGTGATGAGCAAACGGAAACGAAAGCGGTGTCATCGGAATACGCGCGCCGTAGCTGATCTTGCTGACAAAAAGAAAATCTCCGACGAGTAACGATTTTTCCATCGATGGAGTAGGGATCGTATATGCTTCAATGAAAAAAGTACGGATGATGGTGGCAGCAATCACGGCGAAGATGATGGCGTCCACCCACTCCCTTACCGCCGATTTACGCTGACCTGGTTTTGTCTTAAGAAGAAACCACACGCCCAGTGTGAAAATTCCAAAAATGATATTCTTTATTAAGTCCCAGTTGATTCTGAATTTTGACATAGTTGGCAGGAGGTTATACCGGTTTATTAATTGATTTTAAAATTCCGGAAAAGATAGAATGATAATGATGAAGTAATCATTAGCCGATCACTTACGATATTTACTATCAAAAGTTCGGCTAAGGTACTTTTGTTTCAATAAAATAGTCGTTAATATGTTGTTAATTTTAAACATTAAAAGTTTAATAAGTCCTTCATTCCGAATACGCCTTTCCTGCCTTTGATCCATTCTGCTGCAAGTACAGCTCCTGCTGCAAATCCTTTTCGGCTGAACGCTTTGTGAATGATTTCTATTTCGTCTTCATGTGAAAAGTACTTCACGATGTGCGTTCCCGGAACCTCTCCTTCACGAGAAGAAAATATCGGAAGTTCTTCGTCTTTTTTTACAGGAGGTTTGTTTTCAGAGGAAGAATAATTACTCCAGCTTTTCAGCCGGTTCACTTTTTCCAGGATTTGCTGTGCAAGAGAAATAGCTGTTCCGCTTGGCGCATCCAGTTTCTGCAGGTGGTGAATTTCGTTGATCAAAATTTCATTGTATTCCGGCTGGTTGTTCATCAGTGCGGCCAGCTTTTTATTCACTTCAAAAAAAATATTTACACCGATGCTGTAATTGGAAGCGTAAAAGAATGTTTGATTTTTCTGCAAGCAGATTTTTTTTACTTCTTCCATTCTGTCGATCCATCCGGTTGTACCTGAAACGACAGGTACATTGGCGTCAAAGCATTTCATGATGTTGCCGAAAGCCGCTTCCGGCCTCGTAAATTCAATGGCTACATCAGCTTTGGAAAGTTCTTCCGCAGTAAACGAATTTGCATTGTGTTCATCAACAGTCAAGACAACAGTATGTTTTTTCTGAAGAGCAATTTCTTCAATGGTTTTCCCCATTTTTCCATAACCGATTAAGGCGATTTTCATAGTTGCTCTTTTGAAATTTTATTTTCCGATTCTTAAACACAAACGTAGTCCCGCCACTGGCGAACCATTCTGATCAAGATTAAAATAAGGGTGTGTCTTTATAGTTAGATCATCACTTACATCAAAATCTTTCAAATGAGCATCCACGTATGCATCCACGATGTTGAGAACATATACAAGTCCTGTTAGGATGTAACAAAAATCACGGTTGCGTCGATAGAAATCCTTTCGCACCAACAGATCATCATTCGTGTAATTTGGATAACTGTCAATCGTAGTTGAATCCGCATCGGTGCGATAAAGATAGGCTGTCTTAAATGTCTTGTAACTCTTGTTGTTGAAGTTGATGTAGTATACGAGAGCGGCAAAACCTCCGTACAGAATGGGAACTTTCCAGTATGATTTATTGTAAATCTGTCCCGCTCCGGGAAGCACTGCCGATAAAATCGCAGCATGATTCGCGCGGTGTTTCGCGGATGAAGTCAGTGCCAGCGTATCATTGGTTTTTTCCTGCGCGGAAGATGAAGTGAAAAAAAAAACCTGCGATAAGAGAAGGATGAAAAAAATAACTCGTCTGGACTTTATTAAAAATCGGAATAGACTCATCAAAGTGTTTCGGGAAAATTACTTTATTTTTTCTTCACTACAAAGAGTACGGAGTCTTACAAAAACTTCTCAGTGACTTTGTGTCTTAGAAGTAATATTTTTATTTATAGAACCATTCAATAATTCAACAACTCAAGAACACGGTTGAGGTCTTCATCATTCTCAAAGGGAATCACGATTCTTCCGCTCCCGTTTCCATTTCTTTTGAGCTGGATCTTGGTTCCGAAGTGGCTGGAAAGAACATTCTGAATTTTTGTAAACTCAAATGAATCTGCACTGCCGTTTTTTCTTTGCGCTTCTTTTTTTCTCCCTGTTGATTTATTCCCGCTTGCACGCGCCAGTTCTTCTGTATCGCGCACGTTCAGCTTGTTCGTCATAATCTCTTTGAACATCATCAATTGTCGCATCACATCACCCACACCAAGAATAGCGCGTGCGTGTCCCATCGTAAGTTTTCCATCACGAATGGCCGCCTGAATTTCGGGAGGAAGTTTTAGCAGACGTAATGTATTCGTAACCGTCGAGCGGTTCTTCCCGACACGTTCACTTAATTCTTCCTGCGTAATCGTGCATTCGTCGATCAACCGCTTGTAGCTGATGGCGATTTCAATGGCATTCAAATCGTGGCGCTGAATGTTTTCCACCAATGCCATCTCCAGCATACTCTGATCATTGGCGATACGGATGTATGCGGGAACGGATTTCAGTCCGGCCATCTTCGATGCTTTCAGTCTTCGCTCACCGGAGATAAGCTGGTAACGGTCGTATCCGAGTTTACGAACGGTGATGGGCTGAATAATTCCATGCGCTCTGATAGACGAAGCAAGTTCGTTCAATGCCTCTTCTTCAAAGTCTGTTCTCGGCTGAAAAGGATTTGATTCAATCTGTTCAACTGGAATATTCGGAACAGAACCGGCAACAGAGGAAGATCCTTCCGCAGCAGAATTTTTCGACGTGATATCGGTTTCAGAATTTTCGAGCAAGGCACTCAGGCCTTTCCCCAAAGCGTTTCTCTTAATGCTCATCGGCTACGTGAATTTTTTTGTCGGCGGCTTTGATTTTCGTCAGATTATTTTTCTGCAGAATTTCGCGGGCAAGATTCAGGTAATTCACAGAACCCTTGCTGCTGGCATCGTGCATGATAATGGTTTGTCCGAAGCTTGGCGCTTCACCAAGTTTTGTATTGCGTTGAATAATGGTATCGAACACCATTTGCTGGAAATGTGTTTTCACTTCTTCCACCACTTGGTTCGATAAACGTAAACGTGAGTCATACATGGTAAGAAGAATGCCTTCAATTTGAAGTTCAGGATTCAGGCGTGTCTGAACTATTTTAATTGTGTTCAGTAATTTTCCTAGTCCTTCCAATGCGAAGTATTCACACTGAACCGGAATGATAACCGAATCAGCTGCAGTCAATGCGTTGATGGTAACCAGGCCAAGTGAAGGCGAACAATCAATGACAATAAAATCATAATCGTCACGGATTTTTGCCAACACGTCAATCATTTTTCGTTCGCGGTTCGGCAGGTTGATCATTTCAATTTCCGCTCCCACAAGATCGATGTGCGAAGGAATCAGGTATAGATTCGGAGTAGTCGTCGTCAGAATTGTATGCTTTGGATTCGCTTCGTTGATGATGCATTCGTAAATGCTGGTCTTGATGGTGCGAGGATCGAAGCCCACACCCGAAGTGGCGTTCGCCTGAGGATCGCTGTCAATCAGCAACGTTTTATATTCCAACACGGCAAAGCTCGCCGCGAGGTTCATAGCAGTAGTTGTTTTACCAACTCCGCCTTTTTGATTTGCTACTGCTATTATCTTTCCCATTTTTTTTCTTCTTGATTCTTGTTTCTTGACTCCTGGTTCTTAGTTCTTAGTTGTGTAGTCGGTCGACTGTTGACCGTGGATATTTTCACTCTAAATCTCTATCGTCTCTCCGATTTTCATCAGCGTTAATTCTTTTGATGTCTGCTCAAATCTTTTCTTCGCGTCGTTGTGATCAATCTTGATATAATCGAATGTATCGAAGTGCATGCCGATGATCCGTTCGCATTTAATAAAGTCGGAAGCAATTACGGCATTGTCTATTCCCATGGTGAAATTATTTCCGATCGGCAGGAATGCGAATTTTATATGCTTGTAATCGCCAATCAGTTTCATGTCGTAATGCAATGCTGTATCGCCCGCATAATAGAAGTTGCCTTCTGTTGTTTCAACGAGGAAGCCCATCGGGTTTCCGCCATAGGAGCCGTCGGGCAGACTGCTTGAATGAACGGCATTCACACATTTCACTTTTCCGAAATCGAAAATCCAGTGTCCGCCGATATTCATGGGATGCGTTTTCGAAACCCCTAA
>JAYVZS010000132.1:0-51287 GCA_043783155.1 Bacteroidota bacterium
AGATCCCGATACGCTTCGCTACCGGGATCAATTCGACTTAATCGTTTCAGTGCACCGCCTGCGGCGGTTTCTAAAACGATAGTCTCATTGATTTAAAAATATTAATGAATTGCGAGGTTTCTTATCACTACGATTCAATTGAATGCCCGATTACCTGTACTGGA
This sequence comes from Bacteroidota bacterium, assembly GCA_043783155.1. Classification (GTDB taxonomy): domain Bacteria; phylum Bacteroidota; class Bacteroidia; order AKYH767-A; family 2013-40CM-41-45; genus JAPLDA01. Next base: position 165 of record JAYVZS010000132.1, read on the forward strand.
TTATGAAGAATCGGTCACTTGTTTATCGGTAAATTCTACTTGACTTTCTTTCACCCTGTAGGTTGTCTGCATTTTCGCGGTAAAGCCATAGCCATCCTCAATTGCTTCACTTTTAATTTAGGATAGTGTATAATCTCCGCTATTTATTTTTTACTTTTACTTCCCATTCCCGGGTCTTCTTATTACAACTGCATGCAAGGAAAATTACTTCTGGTAAGTGTTCTTATTTTTTTGTTTGTGTTGCTCATGAATTTTTTAATACCTCATGAGTACGAAGCAAAAGCATCTTTTCACACACCAAAAGAAATTGCCGCTTTTAAAAACCAGATCAATGTAATTGGTGCAGGTGAATATTTTTTACATTCATCTCACTGCCGGGGATGTCATGGATTCGATTCTGCCGGGGTTGCGAACATAGACGAGAATGGACATTCAGTGAACCTGTTCGACCACTGGCAAAGCACCATGATGGCAAACAGTGCACGCGATCCTTTATGGCGGGCGAAAGTGAGTCATGAAATATTGATAGATCCTTCTCATGCCACCACACTGCAGGACAATTGCACTTCATGCCATGCACCAATGGGAAAATACACTTCTTTATTTCACGGCACAGCGCATTACGGATTAACGGATCTCGCCATTGATTCCTTGGGGCAGGATGGAGTTGCCTGCGAAAGCTGTCATACAATCGGAACATCCGTCGGACATTCATTTTCAGGAATCATTCCGTATGACACATCCGGGAGTGTATACGGACCGTTTACAACTCCTGACGTTGGGCCCATGCAGTTATACGAAGGATATACTCCCGTTTACAGTAATCACATGAACCAGGCGCGTGTTTGTTCGTCCTGTCATACCCTTGTCACACAATCTGTGGATACGTTTGGTGCTTATACCGGGGGAATTTTTATAGAGCAGGCGACATATCACGAGTACCTCAACTCGCGGTTCCCTGCCGACAGCATTACCTGTCAGACTTGCCACATGCCCCATCTCGATGATCCTATCGTAATAGCGAATGGGTTCTCGTCATTGCAGCCACGCTATCCGTTTAATCAACACGTTTTTGCCGGTGCAAATTCTTTTATGCTCACCATGATAAAAAACAACAAGACATCTCTCGGTGCTGATGCTGAAGACTGGAAATTTGATTCCACCATTGCGGCTACGAATTCACTTTTAAGAAATAACTCCATTCATTTTAATTTGCAATTAGACAGTACTGCAAATGACACGGCCTTCTTTCATGTCCGGATTGAAAATAAAGCGGGACATAAATTTCCTTCCGGCTATCCTTCCCGAAGAGCCGTTATTCAGTTCGTGTTAACCGATGCTGCCGGAGACACCGTTTTTAAGTCGGGAACTTTTACGAATGATTATAGAGTAGTTGGAGAAAATCCTTCCTTTGAGTCGCATCACGACGTAATAAGTCAATCAGATATTCCCCAGATTTATGAACTTGTGATGGGAGATGTAAACAGTCATTTTACTTCCGTGCTTGAACGTGCTGCTGTTCTCCTCAAAGATAACCGCATTCCGCCGGCAGGTTTTACAACAACATCTTCTGTATATGATACCGTAAAGATTTCTAATGATGCATTGTCGGATCCTGATTTTAATAAAGTAAATTTGGTGGAAGGATCCGGCGTTGACTATATACATTATCGTGTACCGCTGGCACAGGCTGTTGGAAGTGTACGTGTTCATGCAAATGTTTATTATCAATCGGTTCCTCCTAAGTGGGTGGATGAAATGTTTACCTTCAATAGTGCAGAGATTGATTCATTCCGAATCATGTTTCATAATGCAGATCAAACACCACTCCTCATTGCTTCCGACAGTATTGTAAATATAATACTGGCGACCGATCGGAATCAACTAATCCAAAATGCGATAGAAGTGTTTCCGACTGTGTCCACCGATGGAAAGGTATTCGTTAAATCCATGTCGGGGTACAGTATAAAACACATTGACCTCTATAACCCGGAAGGAAAAAAAATAAGTGAAATGAACTTTTCAGGGACGGTTACTGCTACTTCGGTTTCGCTTCCACCCCGACAATCTGTGTACTTAATGAAGATTTTATATGGGGACAAAGTATATTGCGCCAAGGTTATAAGACAATAATAATAAGAATACATTGTTTTGTTTTTCTAAATACAAAGTAATAACATTACGTCCTCATCTAATCCCGAAAAACATGAAAAAAACTACCCTCTATCGTTCATTATTTTTTACTGTCGCATTCTGTGGCTTTGTCGCCTTTGAATCGAGTGCACAGATTAAATTTGCAAATTCCAATAGTCTAACTCCGACAGCAAGTCATAGCGGTTGTGCAGTCAGTGTAGTAGATGTCAACAATGATGGACTCGATGACATTGTTAAAATGGATCAATCCAATACACTCGTAGTCGAATTGCAAAATAAAAACGGTTCGTTCACACATTATAATTTAGGGAATATTTCAGGCACTTCAAAAGTCTGGGGAATGGCATTGGCAGACGTTGATCACAATGGATGGAAAGATGTGGTAACCGGCACCGGTGGTTCAGGCGGATCAGTCTATCTTATTAAATTATCCTGGACAGGAACTACCATCGCTGCAGCGATATCAACCTTGCCTCGCAATTTTTTTGTTCAAAACATTACTTTCGGAGATTTTAATAACGATGGATGGGTTGATCTTTTCGTATGCGATGATATCAACTACGCAAAAATTTATGTGAACAATGCCGGATCATTGGACTCGACCACAACATTAATCAATACAAATATTAATGCGGGCTTAACGGTAGGTGGCGATCCGTATGACTCAGGAAACTATGGAAGCGTTTGGACCGACTTCGATAACGACGGTGACCTGGATCTTTATATAGCGCACTGTCGTCAGAGCGCTACCAGTAATACTGATCAACGCAGAAGAGACCGGTTGTTTGTGAACAACGGCAGTAACATTTATTCCGAACAGGCACAGTCTTACGGAATTGAAGTCACCGATTTTAAACAAACGTGGACCACCAGTTTCGGAGATATTGACAATGACGGAGACATGGACATCGTGATGACCAACCATGGTGAAAACGGACAGATATTACAGAATGACGGAACCGGTCACTTTACAGATATTACTGCCGGAAGCGGATTCACTACACCCGGAACTGATCCGATTGAATCTACCGTTGAGGATTTTGACAATGATGGATTCCTGGATATTTTAATTTCCGGTGGCGGGCCCGGTGATTCATATTTTCTTTATCATAATAACGGCAACAACACGTTCACATTAGTTCCTTCACCATTCCCCTCTACCACAAACGGAATGTTGTCATTTGCAACCGGTGATTTGAATCATGATGGTAAGACAGATGTTTTCGCTTCTTACGGAGGCGTTTATAACAATCCTTCCACCACTGCTGATGTACTTTATTTAAACACCACAAAAAACACAAACCACTTTATTACTTTTAATCTTACAGGAAAAGAAAGTAACATCGGTGCGATAGGAGCACGTGCGACGATTTATGGTCCATGGGGAAAGCAAATTCGTGAAGTACGTGCAGGTGAATCCTATGGAACTTCTAATTCTATGCAATTGCGTTTTGGTTTGGGCCAGCATACAACTGTTGACTCTGCGCGCATTGACTGGCCGTCACATTTACAAACTCATTTTACCAATCTCGCAGCAGATCAGTTTGTAACGGTCATTGAAGACAGTTGTTTTATTACGGGTAATATCATTCCCGGCCCGTATATATTTTGCACCGGACAAAATTTAAACCTGACCACAGGAGCCGGTTTCTTAACTTATGCATGGTCAAATGGAGATTTTACACAATCAACATTAATTACAACACCGGGCATGTATAACGTTGAAGTAACAAATATAAACGGATGTTCGAATATTTCTGCATCAGTAGATGTAAAGTTGAATCCGGATGAAACTCCAATGGTGTCAGTTACAGGCGACCTTGTCTTTTGTAGTGGAGGATTAACGACTTTGCATTCTTCACCGGCGTCATCTTATTTGTGGTCTTCAGGACAAACCACTCAATCCATAAGTGTGAGCAATTCCGGTACTTATAAAGTAACTGTCCAGGGGCTCTGTGCCTCCTTTACATCCGATTCAATTTCCGTAAATGTACTTGCCGCTCCATTGTCGGTTGTGTCTGATGATTCGGCTCATGGTCCTATTGCAAGCATTACCCTTCATGCAACCGGAAATTCTATTTCATGGTACGATCAACAAAATGGCGGAACATTGCTGGGCACCGGGGCTTCATTTACTACTCCTCCGATTTCCATCACCACTACTTATTGGGTTGAAAATTCTTCCAGCTATGGAGGATCAAACGATTTTACAGGACAACATTATCATTCGGGGACAAGCTTGTACAACAATGGCATTAACGGCGGACTTGATTTCAACGTTATGGCCGCCTGTACCCTGACTTCTGTAAAAGTTTACACTGAATCTACCCATTATGGAACGCGTCAAATTCAACTTATGAATTCAGGCGGGACGGTGATTGATTCTGTAAACGTAATTATCTCGGCTGATAGTACGATTGTCCCGTTAAACTTTCCACTGGCAGTGGGGAGCAATTATCGAATTACTACAAGTGACGCATTGGACAATGCAAACTTCGGAGTTGCTTCTCCTTTTTTACAGAGAAGCAGCAACGGGGTTAATTATCCGTATTCAGTAAACGGTAAAGTATCTATCACAAACGGATGGACAGGCAGTGCGACAAGTTCCTCAGCATATTATTATTTCTATGATTGGAACATCACAACATCACCAACCATTTGTGTTAGTTCGCGCATTCCTGTTCATGCTATTATTCTTTCATCTATCGGGATCAACACATTTACTGTCGATAATCATTTACATGTTTTTCCAAATCCTGCGAACGAGAATGTTACCGTTTCGTTTGATATGCCGGGAGCCGCTACTGCACGAGTGGAATTTACAGATGCCATTGGCCGCGTAGTTTATACACGGACAATGGAAAGTTCTGGCGGCAGTTTTAACCAGGTTTTTAATGTCGGAAATTTTTCGAAAGGTATTTATACCATGCATGTTTCATCACAAGATAAAACCACATATCAGCAACTGGTAATCCAGTAATGGATGTTTGGCCATAAAAAGACACTTCAGAATTCTGAAGTGTCTTTTTTGTTTCGTATAATTTTCAGAAAAATTATTGTGCGTCTATTGATAACTCAAACGACTCAGGAGAGTGATCAGAAGCAGAAAATTTTTGCCGAACATCCTCCAGCACAGCGTTGATTTCATCAAATGAAATGGAGGTAACTAATTTCATCCGGTACTCTCTGAAATGATCGAACCCTTTGAAATAGTTTGAATAATGTTTTCGCATTTCGAAGATACCGAGTTTATCGCCTTTCCACTCAATTGATTTTTTTAAATGCATGCGGCATGCTGCAATTCGTTCTTCAACAGTGGGAGTCGCTAATGTTTCTCCTGTTTGAATAAAATGTTTGATCTCGCGGAAGATCCACGGATAGCCAATGCTGGCTCTGCCGATCATCACACCGTCCACACCATATCGGTTTTTCATCTCGACAGCTTTCTCCGGAGAATCAACATCACCATTACCGAAAATCGGAATGTGAATGCGCGGATTATTTTTTACCGCCGCGATTAAACTCCAGTCGGCCGGGCCTTTGTACATCTGTTTGCGTGTTCGGCCATGAATGGAAAGCGCCTGGATGCCGATGTCCTGCAGGCGTTCCGCTACTTCTACAATGTTCAATGTATTTTCATCCCAGCCCAAACGTGTTTTCACAGTGACAGGAAGTTTTACCGCTTTCACGATCTCTTCCGTCATCTTCACCATCTTCGGAATATCCTGCAACAGTGCAGCACCCGCACCTTTGCAGGCCACCGCTTTTACCGGGCATCCGTAATTGATATCAACGAGATCGGGGCGTGCTGCTTCCGCAATTAACGCTGCTTCGCGCATGTGATCAATATCGCCGCCGAAAAGCTGGATACCGATGGGTCGTTCATATTCAAAGATGTCAAGTTTATGAACGCTTTTCGCTGCATCACGGATTAATCCTTCGCTTGAAATAAATTCCGTGTACATCAGATCGGCTCCTCCTTGCTTGCAAACAAAACGAAACGGCGGATCACTCACGTCTTCCATCGGAGCGAGGAGGAGCGGGAAATCAGGGAGCGATATGTTTCCTATTTTTATCATTGGAGTAGTTGATTCGTTCATTGGTTTATTAGTTGATTCGTCCGGAATCCCTGGCTATGACTCACATAGGGCACAAAAGAGCCAACAAACCAATGAACCACTAAACAAATATCTAAATTGCGGCCTCAAAGGTAAATCATTATGCAACTCAAAGCAATCCTGGCCGGTAATACAGCGTATTCTAAATTATTAATGGCTGTTGGCGTCATTCTCATCAGCGCCGTTTTTTTTACGCTTCTCAGTGTGGTTGCCGCAAGTGGTATATATGGCGTCAGCATGATTAAGCTACAGACCATGTTTACTGATTTCTCGGATCCGAAAGCGATTCCGGTTTTGAAATTCATCCAGATTTTTTCTACGATCGGCACCTTTATTATTCCGGCTCTTGTGATTGCTTTTCTTTTTGACCGTGAACCAATGAATTATTTATCACTCAATAAAAAAACACCTCTCGTTTCCGCTTTCTTTGTGATCATCGCTTTAGTTGCTTCGTTACCACTTATCAATTATCTCGGAGAATTGAATTCAAGGATGTCGCTACCGGCCTTTCTGTCGGAGGTTGAGAAGTGGATGAAAGAATCGGAAGACAAGGCAGCAGCGCTTACAAAAGGATTTCTCGATATGCATTCGATATCGGATGTACTGTTCACTATTTTCATGATTGCTCTACTGCCAGCGATAGGGGAAGAGTTGCTGTTCAGAGGAGTCATACAACGGCTGTTAGGAGACTGGTCAAAAAATATTCACGTCGCTGTCTGGACGACAGCTGTTTTATTCAGCGCCATGCACATGCAGTTTTACGGATTCATTCCTCGCATGATGTTGGGTGCCATGCTTGGTTACCTCCTGGTGTGGAGTGGTTCGCTTTGGCTGTCTATCATCGCTCACTTTGTAAACAATGCATCGGCGGTTATTCTCACGTATCTTTTCAAGGAAGAAATAGTAGGCGTGGATCCGGATAAACTGGGAACGGAAGGACAAATGACTTTTGTGTTGTTCAGCACGATTGCCACAGCCGGGTTGTTGCTGCTGGTATATAGGAACGAGAAGAAGAGGAAAGAAAAGTTTACATTGCAATAATCAGCCGCGAGTGGGATCAGAACTTACCGCTTTAATATACTGATTAAAAACTCAGATTCATCGTCAGGTCGTGCCACCGAAAGTTACTAAAACAACTTTAATCCTGACGACAAAGTCTGAAAATGAGGAAGATGCCGGGTATTATAGTCCTGCATTTTTTTCAGCAATTCAAATCTCGCGGTGATGGCGATAGGAGTGTTTTCATTTTTTAGAGGTACCGTAAAATGAAAGTTGTTTATTCTGTGATTCAGGTTGAAATGTTTTGTGCCTAAAACAGGCGCCGTGATGGAAGGGATAGCGATTCCTTTTCGCTTAACTTCCAGTTGACTTCCCTGCGCGATAAGAATATTCGACGACACGTTTATAGGAGAATTTAGGTACGTGAAAAATTTCTGTTGCCTGAGATTTTCTTCGAGAAATTTTTTAAGTTCAACATAAAAACGTTCGAACCAATGAACGATTGTTTTGCCCTGATTTTTTATTCCGAACCAGGTTTTTCTCATGGCTATAATTTCATTTACAAGATCGAACATGATCCCGTTTTTGATACCGAGAAACCCGAGGTCATACTGAATTGCCATGGCTTCGAGCAGAAGCGCACGCAACCTGATAACTCGGTAGCTCTTCTGAACTGTCATCGCGATGTACATTTTCAGCAGAAACTCAAAAGCAATTTGTTGTTTCAGGATTTTATCTTCTCCTGAATTCGCAGGCGACATGATGCGTAACTCTCTTCCATAAAGTAGTTCGTAATTATGAAAAAAAGTGTAGCGCTGCGCACTCACAAACAATGGTTCATTTGTTCCATACAATGAATGAGCAAATAAGTATTTTTTTTTGGTTCTTAGCGTTCCCGGAAAATTCTGGAGACACGAAATTCCCGGGTCAAAAACAACCACCAGGTCAAGATCAGAAATCCCCGGTGAACTAACGCTGCCGACCTGATATACTGCAACCACTCCGCTCAAAATCTCAAGGCGATAGACCATGCTTTCAATCGCTTTCTGATATGTTGATGGGGCAACATAATGGGGAATGTCAATAAAAAAATACTTCATTCTATTCTCTTCGATTCAACTGTTGAACATCCGGCGGCTCTGTAAAATTTCTGATGTTGTTTTTCTTCCAACCACTCGGTATGTCATATCATAAACAGGATGCAAGGTTAAAATAAAAATGACACGGCAAAACAATATTCATCTTTTTCAGTCTTTTTTCATATCGTGTCCAACTTTTGAAAGGCGCGTCGTTCGTGATGTTCGAGCTATAACTGCCATTTACAAGTCGTGATTTTTACTGCTGCTGAGTTTTTTCTTCTTGACTTTGTGATGAGTCTTCTTCGTGATTTATGTTAAAAATTTTAAACACAAAGGACTCAGAAACTGTTTGAAAATTTATTTCAAATACTGGCTATTGCGCATGCTTCAACTTCGCTTCACTCTTCGATTCGATTCAGTATGACCTTGCGCACGATGCCACCCGGAGCCAGAGCACATAGCAATGTGGAAGCCGATGAGTGCACTGGCTACACCATTTTCTCGCATAGAGGTTTAAACAGTTTCTGAAAGTTGAAACACAAGGTCGACAAAGAGGTTTCAAACTTAGACGACAGCGAAATTTCACTTGTCAATATAAAAGGAATGAACGACTTCTGCGATACGGCTCACGTCATCGGCAGTGAGTTCAAAAAACATCGGAAGACGAAGCAGGCAACCGGCATAGTAGTCAGCCATCGGAAGTTCGCGCCCATCATGCTTTGACGAATAGAACGGACTTTTATGCAATGGCAAATAATGAAACACTCCCTGTATGCCAGACTGATGCAGACGTTCAATCAGTTGTGACCGTTCACCCGGATTTTTACACAGCAGGTAAAACATGTGGGCGTTGTTGGTGGCGTACTCCGGAATAAACGGCAACTTCAGTTGTCCCTTTGATTGGAGTGCTTTCAATTGCTCCTGATAAAGATTCCATATTGTTTTTCTTTTCTTCTGAATATTCTCCAGTTCTTCGGCCTGTGAGAATAAAAACGCCGCCATTATATCAGAAGGAAGAAAAGAAGATCCGATATCCACCCACTCGTATTTTTTTATTTCTCCTCTGAAAAAAGCGGAACGATTGGTTCCTTTTTCACGGATGATCTCTGCACGTTCAATTAATTTTTCATCGTTGATCACCAGCATGCCGCCTTCGCCAGAGCTTATATTTTTAGTTTCATGAAAAGAAAATGCAGCGAGCGACCCGAGCGATCCGAGCGGTTTTCCTTTGTAACACGAATCTATCGCATGAGCAGCATCTTCTACCACGACCAGATTGTATTTTTTCCCCAATGCAAGAATCGCATCCATGTTACATGCAACACCCGCGTAATGAACAACAACAATCGCTTTTGTTTTAGTCGTGATCAGCGTTTCAATAAAACTAACATCGACGTTCGGATTTTCCGGAGCGCTGTCGGCAAAAACAATTTTCGCTCCTCTCAAAACAAACGCATTCACGGTGGATACAAAGGTAAATGCGGGCGCAATCACTTCATCGCCCGGCAATATGTTAAGGAGCATGGCTGCCATTTCCAGTGCATCCGTGCATGACGTGGTCAGCAACACTTTTTTGAAACCATACTTTTGTTCAAAAAAATCATGACACTTTTTTGTGAATATGCCGTCACCGGAAATTTTACCTGACAGCACGGCCTGTTGAATATATACTCCTTCCCTGCCAGTAACATAGGGTTTGTTGAAACCGATGTGCTTCATCTATTAACCATTTAAAATTCTTTTTACTATTTGCTATCACATGTTTCCACTTCGTTTCACACTTCGACTTCCCTCTGTGTGACCCCGCGTATGAAGTCAAACCGGGCGAAGTCGAAGTGCGTGCAAGCCCTGCACAGCCGACTTGTTATACTTTCAAATTGTTTTTTGTTTTTCAAGTATCGCCAAACCAAATCCTGTTTTGCCATAACTATTTCCATTGTAGAGCATGTATTTATTTTTCCCGTAACTGAAAACAAATGGATAACAAATCATCTTACTGTCCCAGCCCTTCGTCGAAACATCGATGCCCGATTTGTTGTCTTTTCGTTTCCACTTCACTCCATCATTCGATTCCGCATAACCGATCCTGTATGTTTTACTTTTCTTTCCCGCCCTGTACGAGTACCACATTTTATACACTGAATTTTCTTTCCGCACAAATGGTTTCGACAATGCATATTCATTTTTGCCTCTCAACGGAATAATTATTTTTCCGGAACGCCTCCAGTGAATTCCATCTTTCGACTCAGCATATTTGATGACGTGATGCATGTCGGTTTCTTTTCTCCCCCATGATACATTAGAACCGTACCACATCCGGTATATTTTTTTTTCGCGCAGGATGGAAGGATAAGAAATCGAAAATGGATCTGCTTCGCTTCTGTCCATCACCGGTGCGCGGCTGAATTTTTCAAATTTATCTTTCTTCGGATTCCATGTTGCCATCCCAATGGTGTTCATCCAGGGAACTGTCACTTTCAGGTTCCACCCGACATAATACAGTCGTAACTTATTTTTCACCGGAAGTATATAGCCGGCTGCAACACCGCTGTCGTCGAACAATCCCGGTTCACCGGGCGACAACACAGGTTGTTTTGAAATCCGGAGAATACGGTATTCATTTTTAAAATCAACATCCACAAAACCAATATGGGATTGATTACTTTTATTCCGGCATGTAAAAAAAATTCTGAAAACATCTTTTTTCAACTTCACAGCAAAAGGATTGGCGGCATGAGAAACCATCCAGTCATGGTGATGATCCGGACAAAAAATATTTTTCACTTTACGCCACTGCATATTATCGTTTCATTTTTTTAACTTTCTTAACCGGTATTCGTTCACGCTGTTTGGTTCAGCAGCATCGTAGCCGAGCAGCATTTTCAAAAAAAGATCATCCCTGTATTTTCCGTTCAGCAGGACGGGAATATTTATCTGCTGTTTCAGAATTCCAGAAACATACACCTGGTTGATTGCACGCCTGGGAGCTGAAGAAGAATTGTCTCCTGCGCGATGAAACACCATGCTGTCCATCAGAATTACTGAACCGGCAGGCGCTTTCACCTGTTTGCTTTGCTTCGCAACATATTGTTCAGACGGAAAATTTTCCATCTTATGAGAAAAAGGTAATACACACGTCGCTCCCGTCTGTTCCGAAAAATCATCGATGCAAAAAAGCGCATTCACCGACAATGGTTTTGAACTTATAAAATACTGGTACGGCAAATCGCGGTGCCACGAACCCTGGTGGTGCTTTTCATCTGGTATGATGATGATTCCATTTTGCAACTGAAGAATGAAATAGTTACCGATAATTTTATTTATATAGTCGATGACAACCGGCAGCACAAGCAATTTCAAAAATGTTTCATCGTATGCAAATGGCATCCGAACGATATTCTGTTCATTGATCTCTTCAAGCGTGTAGTTATTCTGTTTCGCTTCTTTCACCTGGACATTATATACCTCGTCCAGTCGCTTGCGTATGTCTGACAATTCAGGTTCTGTCAACATTCCTTCGATGACGGTATAACCACGCACCGAAAATTCTTCCAGGTGCTGTTCAGTAACACCGGAAACAGGCCGGTGCCGAATAATTTCGTTTGATTCGTTTTTCATTTTCACTGAAACTGTTTAATATTTATCGGAGTTGAACATCAGAACTTTTTTTATCCAGTAGCGCCGAACGCGCGGGAACATACACACTCTGCTCCTCCGAATCTTTGGTCAACACAACACCGGCACCTATCAATGTTTCTCGTGCTACCGTTACGTGATGTGCGATGGAGGAATTTACGCCGAGAAAACAATTCGGTTTTACATGGCAATGACCGGAAATGACTACGTGTGAACTGACAAAAGTATGGTCGTCAATCACTGAATGATGCCCGATGTGATTGCCGCTCCACAGTGTAACATTGTTACCGATTTTCACAAACGGCTGAATGGCATTACCCTCTAAAATAAAACAGTTATCGCCTGGTTTCGATTGTGAAAGATAAGAACATCGGCTGCTGATATACGATACCAGCTCGTATCCTTTTGCTTTTGCTTCAAGGTATTTCTGCTGACGAAATTTATTCATTTTCGAATAGCTGAGTGCTATAAACATCCTGTATTTTGCAGGTGGATATATACCTGTAACATCTTCAAAAGCAACGAGCGGTCTCCCTTCAAATTCATTTTTTGAATTGAGGTATTCCCTGTCAACGGCAAACCCTTCGACCGTGTGATCTGAATCGGTTTCGAAATAATATTTCGCAAGCAGGGCGATATCGCCCGATCCGAATACAATGATTTTTGACATTTATTTATTTACAAGAATGGTGAATTCATACAACGGATAATTATGTAGCAAGGCGACTTTGTCAGAAATATTTTTTTTGCAATAGTTAAACCAGAAAGCGGGGTCAGCATAATACAAATGGTCTTTTCTTTTTTCGGAATCAGAATATATACTCAACGAATTAAATGAGAATCCTTTCAGAGAAGACGCATTTATGTTGTGTAACACATCATGTATATAGTCAAGCCAGGTTTCATTTGTGTTATCAAGACGAACGTTAAATATTCCACTTGCAAGAACGTAGTCAAATTTTTTATTTTCGGGAAGAACGCTGATCCAATCCGCCCGACGGGAATGAATCGTTTTTTTCGCTTCCCTGATCATGGAAGATGAAATATCAAATCCTGTATACTGAAAATCAGGAAATCTATTTTCTATTTCATGATACAGGGAACCGAATCCGCAACCGTAATCGAGCACTGAAAAAAATTCACGAGGCGGCCCAATCACAGCGAGTAATTTTTCAAAGCGAAGGTGTTGGGATTCATCTGAATTCCAGTCGACACCTTTTGCGGTCGCTCCGAACTCTTTCAGTTTTTGCGTATAATACTTATCGATCTCTTGTATCAGCCCGCTCATGAATGAATCTTTTCTTTGAAAAAACTTTTCATATACTTCGGCGCATCCGCTCCCGTATTAAAAATTAAATCCAACATCGTAACTCCATGTTCAAACGGAGGAAACAGTTGCGGGTATTCCGGGTAACCGTTATAGTCAAGATAATGAACTGTTATACTTTCCTTTTGAAAAAAACTTTCATCGATGTAATTTTTAGCGGCAGGTCCGGTATAATAATCTGTGGCTCCACGCTGAATGCATAAATCAACAAGACGTTCTGTTTTTCCTTCTGTCAAATTAAACTCATTAGAAAAACAGACAGGTGTTGATATTCCGAGAAGCAAATTAATCGCTGTGATAAAATTATAGTTGATCACGGATAAATATTCTTCTGAATTATTCAGATACAATTCTTCAAACACGTCTTTCATTTCTTTAAAGTGCGGCGCTTTGCTATAATTCTGAAGCAGCATCGCCCAGTGATTTTTCGCCCAATCTTTATCTGACACTTTGGTTTCTTTTATCTTTTGAAAATATTTTCCTTTCACTTCAACCGGAATCACCATCCATCTTAAACCTTCTTTTGTTTTGATTTGATTCCTGTTTCTCCAGTCACGTCTCGTGTATTGCACATCATCATAAATAACAAATTCATCCACCTTGTTGATCGCGTCAAAATATCCTTTCCAAGGTATATAATTCGATTGTGTGATTAGAATTTTTTTCATGTTGTCTGGCCTCACCCCAACCCTTCGCTAAAGGAAAGGGGATAGTTAAAAATTAATTTTTTGATCGATGAAATAAAGAGGTCTGCCTTTCACCTGCTCGAAAATTTTGCCGATATAAATTCCCGTTACCCCGATCGACATCAGTATTAAACCTGTCGAAAGCAGCATCAACACCATGGTTGACGTATACCCGGGCAACAAGCCGATTAAAAAATAACGGGCGATAATCACAACAGCTCCGATGAGCGAAATGACAAAGAAACTGAAACCAATGTTAATGGAAATACGAAGTAGCTTGTCTGATTGAGAGGTAATGCCGTCAATTCCATGCGCAATTAATTTTTTCATTGTATAGGAACTCTTCCCTTCAAATCTTTTTTCGTGTTCAATGCTGAGGGTTGTGGAGTTGAATCCAAGTTGCCGAAGCATCATTAAATAATGCCGGTGAAAATCGCGGATGGATAAAAAAGCCACCGCCACTCTGCGTGTAATCATCGAGTAACTGCCTATATCGCCGGATGCTGTTTGATTATCCGAAAGATAATTAAATATCCGGAAGTAAATGGAAGCAGCTAAATTATTCAGCCCCGAATGTTTCCGTTTCACTTTTGATGTATAGACGATATCATGTCCTGCTTTACACGCAGCGAGCATGTCGGGGATGTATTTCGGATTGTCCTGGAGATCGCAATCCATGACCACGATGTAATTTCCTTTCGCACATTCAATGCCCGCCGTCAGCGCATAATGCTGTCCGAAGTTTTTACTGAGCTTCACTCCTTTTACTTTCGGATTGTTGATGCAGGTATTTTTTATTTGTTCCCAGCTGTTGTCGCTGCTGCCATCTTCCACCAAAATAATTTCATAGTTATCCGTTAGCGGAGACACCGCAGCAGAAATCCGTTTCACCAATTCGGCCACGATTTTTTCGGCCTGGTAAACGGGACTAACAACAGAAATTTCCACTTCATTCATGACGTTTGATTTTCACCCATCCATTCGATCAGCTTTGCCGTTTATCGAAATTCATCTTTCACTGCAAATAGACAACTTTCTTTTTTGAAAGACAAACCCGGAAGATGTCGTCAACAATCCAAAATAATTCGCTTAATTTGTAGCGGTTTGAACGACCGGAGACATCGTTTCTAATCATCTTCATTCTTCTGTAATTTTGCTATCCTTTAGCGAATGGCCGATTGAGGTTGAGGCCCTTCCTTAGTTGCATAAAAAATAAAAGGTGAAGTGAGAAAGCAGGGAATCGATTTTTCTGCTATTGATCATTCTATTTTCAGACATCTATGTTTTACTATAAAAAATGGGCAATCGTAGTGCCAATGGCGAATGAAGAGCGCGACTTTAAGCCCTTCATTCAGATGATGAATTTTGTGATCGACGAATTGAACCCGGGCAATGTTTATTTCGTTGTTGACAAAGCTTCAAAAGACAGCACGTTAAAATTATGCGAAGAACTTTCGGAGAAAGATCCGCGCTACATCACTGTGTGGGCGCCCGAAAACAAGAATGTGGTGGATGCGTATGTACGAGGTTTACGCGCAGCTTACGAGGCAGGGCATGATATCATTATTGAAATGGACGCGGGTTTGTCGCACGATCCACGCGCTATCCCAATGTTCCTGCGTGTGCTGAATGAAGGAAATGAATGCGCGTTCGGAAGTCGTTTTATCAACGGAGGTTCAATGGGCGATTCTCCTTTCCGCCGCCGGATGCTTTCGAAAACAGGAACCATCCTCGCAAATATTCTTTTGGGAACCAAGCTGCATGATATGACATCCGGCTACCAGGGGTTTCATCGTGATGTGGTCGGAAAAATAATTGAACACAATTTTAAATCGTCGGCGCATTTTTATCAAACTGAATTGCGTTACCTGTTGCGCAAGCGTAAAATTTTTGAAGTGCCGATTCACTACAGCGCTCCCTCACCAAGGGTCTCCAAGAAAGCCATCGCGAACGCGTATAAAACCTTGCTCTATTATTTTTACAGGCGAATCTCTTTAAACGCAAGTCAGCTCTAAGTAAATGTCGAAAAAGGTAGTAGTAACGGGAGCTTCCGGGCATATTGGTTATCATGTTGCAAACATTCTGGTTCAATCAGGATATGATGTGTACCTGCTTATCAGGAAAGAAAATCAGAACATCGCCGATCTGAAACAGCGCGGCGCGAAAATAATTCATGCTGATCTTTTTCAACCCGCTTCATACGAGCAGGTGTTCGAAAATACAGATGCGCTTTTTCATCTTGCTGCAGAAAACACTACGGAAACATTTGATGAAAAACGTGTGATTGAAAACACATTTGAACTGACGAAAAAAGTACTTGACACAGCCATCTTAAAAAACGTGAAAAGCATTGTGTACACCAGTTCTGTTGTGGTGTTGGGACGATCGCCGGATCCGGCCATTTTACTGAATGAAAACAACTATGTCACTTCTCCTGAAAGTCCGTATGTGAAGGGAAAACTTCTCGCGGAAAGATATGTGGACGACCTCATCAAAAATTCTTCGGTTGACATCAGGAGACTTTATCCATCGTGGGTGGTTGGAAAGAACGATTGCAAGTTAACACCGCCGCACAAGCTGATCCTCGACTCGGTAAAAAAAGGTCAGCGATTTTATTTCAAAGGAGGAATCTCTGTCGCAGCTGTTGAAGAAGTCGCGAAAGCACATGTGAATGCGTGGCTCATTGGAAAACCGAATGAAAAATATGTGGTGGCCGGCGATAATATTTCGTTCAAAGAATTTTATTCACTGCTTGCAGAATACTCCGGACACCAGGCACCGACTATTTTAATGCCGAAGTGGTTCGTGTATTGCGCGGCCGTTGCATTGAAAGTTTTACTCGGCAAAAAAAATCCTGTTGATCCGAAATACATTCAATCGGTGATCGGCAACTACAGCTGGTATACTTCGCAAAAGGCGGTGAGTGAATTAAATTATTCTACGCCGCCGGCTCCCGTCATTCTGAAAGAAGCCGTATCGGATGCGAGAAAAAGAATGACCGGACTGAATGAGTTGCTGCAAAAAAACAATCCTTCACTAAAAAAAACAAAATACGCTGACGATGATGTGCTGCTGATTACCGGATTTCCGGGATGGCTCGGAAACCGAATGGTTGATATTTTCATGAACGGCGATCGCTTCGGCAACAATGCCGTTGAGCGGAAAATAAAATTATTCGTGCAGCCGAAATTCAAAGGACTGATTTCATTGCCCTCTAACTTTGAAATTGTGTATGGCGACATCACCGACAAAAACAGTTTACTTGCCGCATTGAAAAATGTAAAAGCGGTGTATCACCTCGCCGGCGTTATTTATCCGAAGGACATCAGCCAGTACAACCTCGTGAATTATGAGGGAACAAAAAACGTAACCGACGCGTGCATTGAAAGCGGAACAAAGCGAATTCTTTTCATGGGAACCGACAGCATTTGCGGGTATGGAAAAACAAAAAGAATCTTCGATGAACATACGCCGGAGACGCCTTACAAAAATTACGGCAAAACAAAATACCTCGCTGAAAAATATATTTTAGATAAGACTTCAGAAGGGTTGCTGGAAGGAACTTCACTGAGAGGATTCTGGTTCTTCGGTCCATTTATGCCGGAACGCAATCTTGGATTTTTCAAAATGTTCTACTGGAAAAAACAAATCGTATTTGGTAACGGAAAAAATTACAGGAGTATTTCGCATGTCGACAATACCATTCAGGCATTTCTGAAAGCTGAAAAAAGAAAAGAGACGATTGGAAAATGGTATTGGATCGGTGATCAAAAAGCAGATTATACGGTCGATGATATTTATTCTAATATTGCAGCAGCGTTGGGAACAACGTATCGTCCGTTTTACATTCCAAAATTTATGTGTGAGTTGTTTGCCATTGCCGACAGCGTGCTTGGACTGTTTGGGAAACTGAACGCGACGATACATGCCGCGGGAAAATTTCACAAGGATATTGCAGGTGAGGTAACAGCTGCTCAGCGTGATTTTGATTACGATCCCGATGTGAGTTTTAAAGAAATCGGAGAAGAATTAAAAACGTTCCCGATAAAATAAGAAATATAACACTGAGAAACTGTTTAAAATTCTATCTGAAAAAATAGTATGGCCAGCGCACCCTTCGACTTCGCTCAGGGTGACATCGAGCGCGGGGTCACACTGAGCGGAGTCGAAGCGTGAGGGAAGTCGAAGCATGTGCGATAAAAAATATTTGAAGTGAAAATGAATCTCCCCGAGGCAGCGCCTCGAGGTATCTTGATGGAGTTTGCTTCGCAAACAACTTTATTTTATTTATCTTACCCCGTAGCAGAGCTACGAGGAATTCTTTCGATTAAAACAATTTCTGAATCATTCAGAATAAAAACAGTTTAGTATGAATCCATCCACATCGATTGTCATTACTTCTATTGCAGGCTCCGATCATCCTGTGCTGAAAGATTTTGCTCAGAAATGCAAAGAGAAAAACATGCCTTTCATTGTAATCGGAGACAAGCCATCGCCACCCAATTTTCAATTAGACGGTTGTTCTTTTTACAACCTGCAGCAACAGCGGGAGTTGCCCTTTACCATCGCACAGTTATTACCCGAAAGACATTACTCCAGAAAAAATATCGGATACCTCCTCGCGATAAAAGATAGCCATGCAGAAATTATTCTCGAAACGGATGACGACAATTACGCACGCGCCGAATTCTGGAACAACAGGAACCGTTCGGTGAAAGCACATCAGTTGGATAACACCGGCTGGACAAATATTTATTCTTATTACACGGAGCAACGTATCTGGCCGCGCGGCTTCGCGCTGGAATGCCTGCAGAATGAACTTCCTCCGCTCGATCGTTTTCCGAATACGAATGTCAACTGTCCGATTCAACAGGGGTTGGCGGATGAGAATCCGGATGTGGATGCTATTTACCGGCTCATACTTCCTTTGCCTTTATCGTTCGACAAGAAGCTGAATGTGGCGCTGGGAAAACATTCATGGTGTCCGTTCAACAGCCAGAATACAACATGGTTCAAAGAAGCATTCCCGTTGTTATACCTGCCATCGTATTGCAGTTTTCGAATGACGGATATCTGGAGAAGTTTTATCGCACATCGCATTGCAAGTGAGAACGACTGGCATTTGCTTTTTCATGCTGCTACCGTTTACCAGGAACGAAACATGCACAACCTGATGCGTGATTTTGCTGATGAGATTTCCGGGTACATGAACAATTTTAAAATTGTGGAGACGCTTGAAAAATTAAATCTGAAAAAAGGAGAAGCGCATCTTGGAGAAAATCTTCTCGCCTGTTACGAAGCACTCATTGGATTGTCACTGATCGATAAAAAAGAAATTCCATTGGTAGAAGCGTGGATACATGATTTGAAATAACAGTCAATCTTTCAGCAACGAAATATTTCACGCAGAGATGCAGAGAACGCTGAGATCAATTTGAAGTTACATTTCTTCGAGGGATATTCTAGTGTTATGTTAATCATACTCTGTCGTAAAGGAAAAAAAGTTTTAAGTAGAGCAACGCGGAAATAAACCTCGAAGATGCTTCTTTCCTGATTTTAAGAAACGAAAATTTTTAAAGATTCTGGTTTAAAATTAGTAGCACATTCTCTTCGAGGTTGAGAGACATATTACACTTAATGTACCATTAGCTTACAGTTCAAAAGAAGAAATGCTTTTTATTTTCGAGATCGTTTCTATACTCCCGTAATCACCGGTTTCTTTTATTCCACTTATCGGCTTTCTTCTTATTCTTTTTGATTCGCTTGCGGACTTCTTTGTCCTGCATATCAATGTTGTGTTTCTGAAATTTCTGCTCCACTTTCTCCTGGTCTACTTTTCGTCCACCTTTCTTTTTTTCCGCCGCATGTTGTTGTTTTGAGACGGGGTCGTTCTGATGCGGAGAATGCGCATCCAGATCCTGCGCCATTGCAACTATTGGCGTGGAAGCGATTATCAAAAACAGGATTTTCTTAAACCAACGGTTCATGATTTTGTAGTTCTTCAGGACTGAACGAACAAATGCGTCAACTTATTTTGAATCATTATTATACAGAAGATGTTTTTCGTCGTTTTGAAAGCGTCATTAATATTGACGTCTGTTTTGTTGTCCTTACCCTTTCGGTCGCCATAAGTTTGCCGAAGGCGATGCCGGCCCCTCGTTTATATTATGCATCGGGATAGGCGCTGAGAGGGAAAGTTGCGTAACAACGACAACTATTTACAGCGATTAATATTTCTTTTAACGGACAGTTGTTAGTGTGAATCTAGCTTTTCAGCTCGAGATCCATTCCGCATTTTGAACATTTCCCGGGCTTGTCACTTACTTCTTCCGGATGCATCGGGCAGGTATAAACCGCTTTGTGTGTTGTAGAATCCGCAGGAGCCGCAGCAACTGTTTTCAATGAATCGGCATTTGCCGCATCGGATTTGTTTTCACTATTTTTACAGGATATAATTCCAATACCCATGATAAAAAGTGCTGCGAGGATAATTTTCTTGTTCATCATTCGTTTTAGTTTTTCAGTCCAAAATTAAGAAGAAGAGAATGAATTACCTATCATAAAGAATTGAATTATCAACATCCGACAACTGCTTTTAACATGATCCTTAGAAAAAAAAAATCACGGTACATTATTTCTGTCCTGCTACTTTCTTCCGTTTTGTCCTTGAACCAGTGCAAAAAGGACACCAGCACCATTCCAAATACGTACGTTGATTTATATGTTTACCTCAGTCAGCCGATTTATGCAAACCTGAATTCTGTCGGTAACTGGTCCTATTTAACGAACGTAGGTGTTAAGGGAATTATTCTTTACCGGAAATCAACAAGTGACTTTGTCGCATACGAACGCAGTTGTCCGTATGACCCGAATGCGACGAACGCAAAAATTGAAGTTGATGCAAGCAATGTTATCGGTGTCGATCACAATTGCGGAAGCAAGTTCAACCTTGTTGATAACTCTATTCTGAGCGGGCCTGCTGCACGGCAGATGAAAACATACGTTGCAGATTATGACGGTGCGCAGACCGTGCATATTCACAATTGAGATTTTGTTTTTCTCGCAAAGACGCAAAGAAAGAATGGCTCCATAGGAGCATTCTTCTGGTAACCATAATAGAAATAACAACAAATAGAAGTCCCGTAGTGGATGATCTTATGTTTTTAATCGATTGTGATAGAACTAATTTTTAACGAAGAGCATATAAAGAAAAACAGATTTTAATTCACTTGTCCGATTTCATGCAGAGAGCGCTGCGGAGCAGAGAACGCAGAGAAAAAACATAAATTCCAAAAACTTTATTTGCTAATTGACTTAAAAGAAAAATTTTGTTTCGAAAAATGTTCTAACACTTTGGGAAGTGCATACAGAACACGTTCTCTTGCTTTGACACTGTCGTGAAAAACAATGATGGAACCGCTGGTAGCGTGCTCACTGACATTTCGCAAACAGATTTCACCCGAAATTTTTTCATCGTAATCTTTGCTCAACACGTTCCACATGATGATGGAATAATCTGATTTAAGGGTTGAGTATTGGGACCAGTTGAGTTTGCCGTATGGAGGACGGAATAAGTTGGCAGTCGGCGGTGGATAATAGTCGGCGGTGGATAATAGTCGGCAGTTGGCAGTCGATAGCGCGGTATCACATAAAGCAACATCTTTCGCGTATTCATCAGCGCTCGTCTTCCATCCATTCAGATGACGATACGTATGGTTACCGACAGCATGTCCTTCGGCGACAATTCGTTTGTAGACTTCAGGATATTTTTCTACGTTTTCTCCAATACAAAAAAAGGTGGCCTTCGCATCATTCCTTTTTAAGATGTCAAGAATATCCGGCGTAACTTCAGGAACAGGTCCGTCATCGAATGTAAGAAATAGAGTCGGCTCAGCACATGGAATTTTCCACGTTGCTGAGCCGAATATTTTTTGAATAAAAACAGAAACGTTCATGGATGGCCTCACCCTAACCCATCTCTTTCGGAGATGGGGCCAGTGTTCCTTATTAACGGACGTTTTCAATTTATAATTTCCAACTTCTAACTTCCCGCCTGCGATCAGAATCCTGCCTGCGACGCCAACTCTTTAAACTTCTTGTCGACCTTTGCTGCAAGGTCTTTTTGATTGGTCTGCTGCAAGGTTTGAGACAGTGCCTGCATGATATACAACGCCTGGTTCATATCTGTTTCAACCAACTTGTAGTATTTCGGTTCTTTCTTGAGTGAGAAATAATAATTCAGGTTGTCGGCATAAATATCAACGATACGGCTCACAATGGAATTGGCTTTCTCAATCATTTGCTTTTGCTTGTTCAACTCCACATCCGTTCTCTGAATGGAGGAATCCAACGGGTTCATGGCACCTGAAGCACGGTAATACAACTCAGCAATACGCGTCATGAAATAATTGTATGGAACATTTTTATCCGGCATTACGTCTACGCATTTATCAAGAACTGCAAGAGCAGAATCGCGTTTGCCTTTGCTGATTAAATCTTCGGCAAGGCGTGCAAAGTTAATCCTGAAATTGGTGGTCATGCGAAGATTGTTTTCATCGAGGTACACACGATCGTCGTTCATGTTTCCATACACAAATTTATTCATCACGTTATTGTACATCGCATCGGTTTCCACTCTTCCCGGAACAACATCAGACTTACTTTCTGTTTTGATCGGAACGATTCTGTAAGCAATACCTTCCAACTGAAAATACGGTTCAAGATTCAGGTAATTTTCTGTTCCCACAGTAGTAGCGAAATAGATTGGTCGTTTCCAATTATTGTTCGCGAGGATGTTGAGGATGATGAGATCATTTTTCATCAGGTAATTGCCGTCAAGCGTCCACTCCATTGTCTTCACAATCTTATCGGCGTTTTCTTTTGAAACTGTTCCGCTTTTCACGGCAGCTTCGGCATCAACTGTGTATTTAATATGTTTGGTAGGAAAATAATTCACTTCGTCGCCGTTGTTGGTTCTCGCTTTCGACTGAGCGTCATCGCTGCCCATGAAGTCGACTAATTCTTTCAGTTCAACCGGCTCTTTCAAATTGCGGTCATAAAAAGGAATGTAGTCGCGTCTTCCCAACATGTACTTATCGGCAGTCCATGAAATTTTTACCGGTTCAGAATCATAATATTTTCGTGTGAGTTGATCAATATACCAGTCGGTATTCAACAGACTAAGATTGACAACACGCACATCCGTCCGTACATTTTCCACTTCCTGCGCATACCAAAGAGGGAACGTATCGTTATCACCATTTGTAAAGATGATGGCATTTCGTTCGCAAGAGTTGAGGTAGTCGGTCGCGAAATCGCGCGAAGTATAGCGATATGAGCGGTCATGATCGTTCCATTCTGCTTTTACCATTACATACGGAACCGCAACAAGACAAATGACAGTTGCCACGGCTGCGGCGGTTTTCCCATCCATTTTCTTTCGCATCGCTTCAAAAATAGAAAGCACTCCGAGACCGATCCACATAGCAAAGGCATACGTTGATCCTGCATAAGCGTAATCACGCTCACGTGGCTGCAACGGTGGTCCGTTCAGGTAAATGACAATGGCGGCGCCCGTAAAGAAGAACAACAGCAATACGATCCATGCATCTTTTTTATCGCGCGAAAAATGAAAGATCATCCCGATAATTCCGAGAATGAAAGGGAGAAAGAACATCGTATTACGCGCCTTATTATTTTTCATACTCTGCGGAAGTTTGTCTTGCGGGCCCAACCTCATTTCATCAATGAACTGAATACCGCTTAACCAGTTTCCTTTTGTGATTCCTCCCGGCCCCTGGATATCATTTTGTCGTCCCACATAATTCCACATGAAATAACGCCAGTACATTTCCCCAAGCTGGTACACAAAAAAGAATTTTAGGTTCTCACCGAACGTAGGTGTACGGTCGCCTTTTATATCCGCCCACTTTTTATATTCATTGATGTGACTTTGCTGGCTGCTGTACATACGCGGGAAAATAGTACATGCTTTCGGATCGTAAACAGGAATTACTTTTTCTCCGGCCTCCACATATTTATTTGACCACGGAACTTTTGAATAATTCATGGCTCCCTTTTTCTGATCAATCACTTTTGCATTGTAATATTGTCCTTCGAACAACGGTCGATCGCCGTATTGTTCACGGTTCAGGTAAGATTCAAAACTGAATGCGTTCTCCGGATTATTTTCATCAAGCGGCGGGTTGGCAAGCGAACGGATCAGGATCTGCCCGAATGAAGAGTAACCGATCAGGATAAATGCAAAGCACAGTACGGCTGTATTCCAGTTATACAATTTTTTTCGTTTCGTATATATCAATCCGAAGATGATACCTCCGATAATTAACAGTGAATAGAAAATAATTCCCGAACCGAACGGCAGACCGAACGAATTCACAAAAAGCAAATCAAACTGGGCGGCCAAAGAAATCAATCCCTGGATGACACCATATTGAACAAATCCAAGAATTCCTATTGAGAGGATTGCTGTATAGACAATACCTTTTGTGGTGGTTGGATATTTTCTGAAGTAATAAACAAATGCGATAGTAGGAATGGTAAGGAGATTCAGTAAGTGAACTCCGATGGAAAGACCCATCAGGTAAGCGATGAGAATAATCCAGCGCATTGAATGTTTTTCATCAGCCACATTCTCCCATTTGAAAATCACCCAGAAACTAATGGCAGTAAAGAATGCGGAACTTGCATACACCTCACCTTCAACCGCTGAAAACCAGAATGAATCGGAGAAGCAATAGGCCAAAGCACCGACGGCGCCGGCACCCATGATCGCAATAATTTGATCCATTGCAGCTTCACCTTTCTTAATCACAATTTTACGTGCGAGAGCAGTAATCGTCCAGAATAGAAAGAGAATGGTGAAGGCACTCATGAGAGCAGAAAGAATATTCACCAGGATCGGATACATCCTAACATTTTCGCCGCCGAAGAGAATAAAAATTCTTCCCAACATCAGGAAAAGAGGTGCTCCCGGCGGGTGACCTACTTCTAATTTATTTGCTGTCGCGATAAACTCGCCGCAATCCCAGAAGCTTCCGGTGGGCTCGATGGTGGAGATGTAAACGAATGCTGCGATAAAAAATACAACCCAGCCAACGATGTTGTTTATTCTCTGATAGTTTTTCATAGTTATGCTATAAAATTGGATAGCGTGCGAAGGTAAAAAATAAATGCAAAAACGTTCATTTTATAACATTGCTTCACTTTCACTTCAGAAAATGATATGGGATCGAGAAATCATGAACGGATAATTTCTATGCTCATTATTTTATCTTTGCCTACCGTTTTTGGAAGGAGATGTGAGATGTGAGACATGAGATATAAGACTTTGGAAGTTGGAGGCGTCTAACCAATGAACCAATATCGGATGCGGGAAGAGAGACGGAGGACAAGGGATGTTGGAAACCTGCTGAAACACCTCACAAATAAACTACTGAACCAATCAACTAACAATTAACAACTAACTCACCAATACACCAACTAATCAAATCATCAATTCAAAAATGAGCAGCCACGAACGCGCCTTACAAGACGAAGCCAATAATGTTACTTACCAGCGTTGCCAATACGCATACGAGTGGGCAAAAGATTTTATCGCCGGGAAAGATGTTTTAGATGTTGGCTGCGGACTCGCTTACGGCGCTTCTTTAATGGCGCAGTCGGCGAAGAAAATTACCGGCATCGACTACGACACGGAAGTAATCGAACAGAACAGGCAGAACTATTCAAGTATTACAAACATCGACTTTAAACAGGGTGCTGTGCCTCCACTTCCATTTCCTGATGAGTCGTTTGATGTGGTGACTACATTTCAGTTCATCGAACACATTCATCACAGGAAAGAATTTACAAAAGAGTGTTTACGTGTCGTAAAAAAAGGCGGCAAAGTATTGATAACCACACCGAATACAAAACGCTCGTTGGCGAGAAATCCGTTTCACATTCACGAATACACGTTTGATGAAATGAATAAAGAAGTATCACTTTACACGACCAATTTTGAATTGCTTGGGTTGAATGCAAGCGAGCGGGTACGGAAATATTATGATGAGAACGGAAAATTCGTGCGGATGATATTGAAGTTCGACATTTTCGGATTGCATAAAATACTGCCTGGAAAAATACTGCATATCCCTTATAACTGGATTACGAGTTTAATGCGTAACAAGTTGAAAGAGAAAGTTTCGCAGACAGCGGACATCACGATGAAAGATTTTTTTCTCCAAAAAAACGACCTCGACGATTGCTGGGACATCTTTGTAATTGCCGGAAAATAAAGAGCTGGTTTGAATTTTTAACCTGATTCTTGCCAGAAAGAAACTTTCCTTTACTTTTGCGTTCCCAAAATTGTCCTATGGTGTAACTGGCAACACGCTTGATTTTGATTCAAGAAAGTCTAGGTTCGAGCCCTAGTAGGACAACACCCTGGTAAACAATCCCCCTGCGAGTTTTTTATTTGCAGGGGGATTTTATTTGAGGGGCCGGTACTTCCTTGATTCGTCTCTTGATAATTCCGTTTTACCTCGTTCGTCATACTTCAGGTAAAAGTTAACTTTTGCTGTTTGCATCATTTGATTTTTTTAAACTGTTAAGAAATTTGAACAACAAAGGGACTTTTAATTCGATCCTTAAAATAGCAATTGCTTAGCAAGTCAGTAGTGACGCGGGTTTTCAGAAAAATTAGGATACCTCAAAAAAAAATTTTGGGCGAGGTATCCTAATAGGTACACTTCTCTGTGGCATTTTATGAACCCGGTGAACCCGTTCGAAATAAAAAACCCCTGAAATTGCGCAGCAATCAAGGGTTCTAATACTGTGTGAACTTTATGAATCAGGGATCAGCGGAGAGAGTAGGATTGTAACCTACCGCTGAATGCCTTGATTGATAAGGGTTTCAGACTATATACTACTTCAGGTATCCGAATAGGTAACCTGTTTTTTGCCCTTGTTTTTGCTACTTTAAAATTCTTATCAAAGTACGTTTGCTGGAGACAAAAATAATAATTTTCCAATTGATTTCTACATTGCCCTGCTTTTAAAAAGTAAGAAATATCAATCGCCAGCCGGATACTCAAATTTGTTTTCCCATTTCATTTTCTTGAGTCAGTAATTTAAAATCGGTAATTACAACATCGACCTGTTTTAATCTCGTTCCTGTCTCATTTGAATATTCTGATATTACAAGCCGACCCTCAACAAAAACATGATCCCCTTTTTTTAAACACGCTACAATTTTCGCGGCGTGTTGTTCCCAGCCTAAAATACTAAACCAAGAAGTGGAATTAACTCTTGCACCCGATTTATCTTCACGCTCTTCAGTCACTCCAAGAGCAAATTGGGCAAACTTTTTAGACTTTTTAATTGTAATAAGTTTTGGGTCGTTCCCGACTGTGCCAATGAGCATAATTTTATTCATATTGATAGAAAGATGATTTTAGCTTTGCTCTCCTGTAACAATATTAAGGTTTGCTTCTGTAGATTCGGAAAATGCATTGCACTTTTCCAGGTACTGCTGCATTGCATTCATATTGTCACCCGATACGTTTTCGCTGAACTCCTGTGCTCTTTGCAGCATTCTGATATAAGTATCTGTATCGTGTTGCCTTGTTAGTTTTCTCAACGCTCCCATATAATCATCCCTGAACACGGTGGGAATAATAATTTTGGAATGTCCGGCCTTTACCAGCTCAGCATTCATCATTACCCGCGCTATTCTTCCATTCCCATCCAGGAATGGATGAACCTCGCTAATGACAAACATGATGTATGCAGCTTTTGCGAATGGATGACTGATGGCTCTGTAAAAATCAAAACTTTGAATTAATGTTCCATTTACCAAATTGAAATCTACGAATGATGTTTGTCCTGCAAAATTATTTTTGTCTTTAAAAAGTCCCGGCTGTTTCGTTGATCTCGTACTCAATAATATTTTGTGTCTGTCACGTAGCATCTTTAATAATTCCTCCGCTGTCGCGGGTGTTCTTGACATTTCCTCGCGGTTGGAAACAATGTGGTACGTGCCCAGCACATCATGGCTGTCTTCATTTCGCGCTGGAAGAGGTGTATTTGATTTTATGATTTGTTTTGCTTCTTCAACTTCGAACACCGTTCCTTCGATGTAGTTGGAAAAATAGCTTTCAAAAAAAGCAAAGTTGCGAAAGGATTGAATGGAAGTGTTTTTATCCGGTCGATTTTTAAATTCCTGGTTTTGCAACACGCGAAACAGTTCTTCGAATAATTGAATCCGGTCAGGATCAAATGGTGAACCGAATGCTCTTGCTTTTGCCAGAGGTGAGGAAAGTATTCTTGAAGGCTGTGTTGTTAAGAGTGCGCTGATAATTTTATTCAGTCCCTCATACTCTTTTTTCATTTTGAGTTTCGTTGCAATTTTTTTTGCGTCGTCTCTCAGGTTATTGATTTCCGATTCACCGTTAACACGGATTATCTGTTCTAATTTTTCTTCGATTTCTGGTAACGTCAGACACTTTGATGTTGGACCGGCATTTCTTGACGCTTGTAAATTTTCCAGGAAGGCTCTTGGCTTCTGCGATACATAAAGTCCTTCTGAAATAGTATTATCGCCTGGTGTGGGGCCTGACCCTTCAATAAAACTGATGGTGATTCCTGGCAGCGAAATTTTTTTTGTGTATTTGTAAGTAAGAAAAATGTAGCCAGATTGTGTCGGCGCGAATTCAATGGCGGACCGGTGACTCAGCACTGCACCGGGATATAAATTGCCAAGGATCGAGAAAAGATTTCTTCTGATGATTATCTCATCGGCATCAGTCAGGTTTGAGGTATAAACCCTCGGAGAAATTTTCCTGATTTTACCTTCCTTTTCAAGCTTCGATATGCTCCTTGAAATTTTCGGGTCTGAGGTTGAAAAAATGACTTCTTTCAGGTCCATTGATAAAAATTTTCTACTAAAAATGATTTCATAGGCAAATATAGCAAATGTTTTCTACTAATAGATAGATTTAAGCAAAATATTTCTATTAAATTATATTATTTTCTACTAATATTGAGAATTTGAATAATATTTTCTATTATGGTTCTAAGCTTGTCTTAGAAATATTTTGCGAAAGGTAGTGAAATGTGCTACCTTTCGCAAAAATTTACTCACCATGATTTCGTCAATAAACTATAACCGAATAGAAACATGGATAACCCAATGCCTTTCAAAAGGAAAAACCTCTTTCAGTTTGAAAGAGGTGAAAAAAGAATTTGAAAATGATTCAGCCATTACCATAAAGTTCGGATTAAACAGATTGGTTCAGAAGGGAAAAGTGGTTCCAATTTTCAAGGGCTATTATGTGATCGTTCCAGCGCAATATTCTTCCAAAGGAATTTTACCTACAGTAATGTTTATTGACGGGCTAATGAAATTTCTTCAGCGCAAATATTATATAGCACTTTTAAATGCAGCGGCGCTTCATGGTGCATCGCATCAACAGCCACAAGAATATTTTGTGGTAACTGAATATCCTGTATTGAGAGCAACTAACAAGAAAGGACTTAAAATAAATTACATCTGCACAAGACAACTTCCACCGGATACACTAACCGAAAAGAGAAAAACGGAAACAGGGTACATCAATATTTCAAATCCGCTACTGACAGCAATTGACCTGATTAGTTATGAAAAGAAAATAGGCGGACTTAACAGAGCATCAACTGTAATTAACGAGTTGCTTGAAACAGTAAAACGAAATGATGTAAGCGAAGAATTAATAAACTATGCAAGCGTTTCCTCTTTGCAAAGATTGGGTTTTGTATTAGACGAAATTTTAAACAAGAAGGAAATTGCTGACCGAATATTTTCACTCTGCAAAAAAGCAGGAATCAAATTTTACTTAATTCCATTGAAAGCATCAGCCAAGAAAAGCAAAGAAGTTCTGAATGAAAAATGGAAATTGATGATTAATACAGAAATTGAAATTGATTTTTAATTGGTTCAGCGAAACAATTGAAAAAATATGATCGAAATAAATTAACAAATGATACCACAGGCATACATAACGGAATGGAGTAAAAATGTGCCCTGGCAAACAAACGAACAGGTAGAACAAGACCTTGTCATTTGCAGAGCGCTGGTTGAAATCTTCAAAGACGATTTTCTTGCTGACAGTTTAGCGTTCAGAGGTGGGACTGCTTTACATAAACTTTATTTACAGCCACAGCCAAGATATTCTGAAGACATTGATTTGGTGCAGGTTCGTTCAGAACCAATTAAAGAAACAATTCAGCATTTGCAGAAAGCACTTTCTTTTCTTGGTAATGCAAATGTTACTTCCAGAAGAGACAACAATACGGTTTATTATCGCTTTGAATCGGAGTTTCCGCCGGTTCAAAAAATGAAACTCAAAATAGAAACAAATTGCAGAGAGCACTTTTCAATTTTGGGTTGGGAGAAGAAACCATTCGATGTTAAATCGGAATGGTTTCAGGGGGAATGCCTTCTTACCACATATAAGCTGGAAGAACTTTTGGGAACTAAGCTTCGGGCGTTGTACCAGAGAAGAAAAGGGAGAGATTTATTTGACCTTTGGAAAGCATTGACAAACTCTGATGCAAATCCAGATCAAATCATAAAATGCTACAAGGAATACATGAAGTTTTCTTTGACGAAACCGATTCCAACAAAGAAGGAGTTTCTCATGCAAATGGAAGCGAAGAAAGCCGATGCGGAATTTTTAGGTGATACTGTTGCCCTGCTAAGACCAAATGAAAAGTATAATCATGAAGAGGCGTTTGAATTGGTTATAAAAAATCTTATTGAACTCATGTGATTTCAATGAATGAAACTCTCTCAAATCAAATTCGGCTTTTCAAGTCTGTTTTCAAAGGACGAGAAGACGTGTTTGCGATTCGTTGGGAGAAAGGAAATAAAAACGGATACATGCCTGCATATTTTTATGACCCATACATGTATAGGGCACATAAAATGAAAGGCGGAACTTTTCAGAACTATAATGACAAAACCTATTTAAAACTTACTGACGAAGAAATTGCCAAACATTTAAACGGAGAACAACTAATTGGAGTTTATCCGTTATTGCATGACAATACTTCATATTTTATAGCAGCTGATTTTGATAAAAAAAATTGGATCGCTGATGCAAGAAAATTTCTGAAAGCTTGCACTGAAAAAAATATTCCAGCATACTTAGAACGTTCTCGTTCCGGAAATGGCGGACATATTTGGGTATTTTTTGAACAACCTTACCCAGCGATAAGAAGCAGAAAAAT
This sequence comes from Bacteroidota bacterium, assembly GCA_043783155.1. Classification (GTDB taxonomy): domain Bacteria; phylum Bacteroidota; class Bacteroidia; order AKYH767-A; family 2013-40CM-41-45; genus JAPLDA01. The sequence continues at coordinate 31,435 of JAYVZS010000132.1, forward strand.
TTTCATTTCAATTCTTGAACAATCAGGCGCATTCTCAGTATTTGATAAGAGTTCAAGTTTTGACAGATTATTTCCTAATCAGGATTTCCTTTCAGGAAAAGGTCTGGGGAATTTAATTGCACTTCCGCTTTTCAAGAAAACTTTAGCGTTGGGAAACAGCTGCTTCCTTAACACTGATGACTTGCAACCCTGTATAGACCAGTTTGAGTTTCTGAAAAACATAAAGAGAATTTCTATTTCGGAATTGGACAAATTCTATCAATCATTGACTACACATTCCGATTCGATTTTTCAAAAAGCTGGCGCCGGAAAGTTGATAATTGCATTACACAACAAAGTAAATATTAGCCGAGATGGAATGACCACACCCTTGATAAACTTTTTGAAAGAAGAACTAAACTTCACAAATTCAGAATTTATCATCAAGAAGAAAATTGGAAGAAACACTTTTGGCACGGAACGCTATTTCAAGTTGGTTGAAGAAACAGAAAACGAAGTAACTGTTCCAAGAGGTTTTATTGGAAAGCTAATACGCTTTTGCAGAGAGAATAAAATTGAACACGATTTCATTGATGAGAGGAAAAAACGCGGAACAATTTCTTTTCTGTTCAATGCTCAACTCAGAGAACATCAGCAAGCGGCAATTGAATCTATTTCTAAAAAAGATTTGGGAGTGATCGTAGCTCCACCCGGTTCAGGTAAGACAATTGTTGCTTTGAAAATTATTTCAGATAAACAGCAACCGGCATTAATAATTGTTCACAGAAAACAATTGGTTGAACAATGGACAGAAAGAGTTGAAACGTTTTTGGGAATCCCGAAAAATGAAATTGGTAAAATCGGGCAAGGAAAAAATAAGGTTGGGAAGAAAGTCACAATTGCAACCATTCAAAGCTTATCAAAGGAACTTGTTAAAACAGATACAGAAAATATTCTAACAGCTTTCGGAACCATCATCGTTGATGAATGTCATCACATTCCAGCCGAAACATTCCGAGCCACAATTGCAAAACTTCAAACATTTTATCTCTATGGATTAACGGCAACTCCATTTAGAAAATACAATGACGGTAAATTAATTTTCATTCATTTAGGAGAAGTAATATCGGAAATAAAGACAAGTGAAATTAGCACGGTACAACAGGCAAAAATTATTATCCGAAATACAGAACTTGATGTTCCTTTTAATTCCAGGACCGACAAGTTTGAAACAATTTCAAAAATTCTTGTTCATGATTCGGCAAGAAATAAACTCGTACTTGACGATGTAATTGTTGAACTGAAAAGAGGAAAAAGAGTTGTGATCATCACTGAAAGAAAAGAACACATTGATTCTCTAAATCAGTATCTGAAACAATCTTATGAAACGATAACATTGAGTGGTGAAGATTCCGAAAGCAACCGTGCTTCTAAATGGAAAATTCTTCAAGATGGAAACTACCAAGTATTGATTACCACTGGACAATTCTTTCGTGAAGGGACTGACTTGCAAAATACGAATTGCTTGTTTCTTGTTTATCCCTTTTCTTTTGAAGGAAAGTTGATTCAATACATCGGCCGGGTTCAGCGTTCAGAAGTTACTCCAACTATTTATGACTACCGTGATATAAAAATTGATTATCTAAATAAACTGTTCTTGAAACGAAATACTTTTTACAGAAAGATTGATAAACAAGCAACCTTATTTGATGAACCAACAGAAGAAATTGAAGATACAAACACCATTACAATTGAACGGCAAATAAAAATTCCGATTGAACAACTTGAATTTCGTTATGGCAGTGTTGTGTTTAAACACTCCATTCCTGAGTTGAAAGCCGAACTTGAATTTGAAATTGAAAATCTTGAAGTAAGACCTGAGTTTGAAGTATTGAAACCGTACTTTGCAAAAGCACTTAAATCGAAGAATGTAAAAATTGATATACATGCAGAGTTTGAAAATGACAAACCGATTTCACAGTTAGCAATATCAAATGATGTCGAGAAAATAAATCGTGAAGTAATTGAAGGTGTAAAATTCACTTTTGTTTCAAAAAATATTATTGGAAGACCATTGCTTCAAAATGAAAATCTTTTAGACATCAATCAAATTCAGGCGGAGAAAATTAATTCACTTTACAATTCAGGTGAAGAACTATTGGAAGATATTTTGAAGAAACAAAATTTTAAACATCACAAGCAGCTACAGTTCTTATCGCAGCGACATGATAGGAGCACCTTGAAGATTCGTTTTGTGTTAAGTCCCTTCTCTTTTGTTTTTTTATTGACAGGCGAAGAACAGTTTCACATTGTACTGGAAACACTGGACACAGAAGAAGCAACTTATTTGTGGCACTTCGCAAAAGACAAAGCGACACTTAAAACAAAGTTGAAAGAAATTGATGCACAGCTTGGCGTCATTCGAAACAAAGGCAGACAGGTCTTCCTTGAAAATCAACCTGAGAATTTTAGTCGCATCGTACATGACTATACAGACGATAAAAAGGGATTTATTATTTGGAAAGATTTACTTGAAGAACGAATAGTGTGAATTTATTGACGTTTTTTATTCCAGACACTTAGATCCCTCTGAATTCTAATCATTGATCCTCTCCGCTTTTGAGCAGGGTGGCGCACGGTTTTATAAAACGGCAGCAAATGGCAATTGCTGCCGAAAATTAGAAATCAGTATTTAGCAATTATGCGGATAATTGATCCGGTAGAACCCGTAAGAAGCATATTTGTAACCCCTGAATACGACTTCAGATTTTGCGGATTAGTTTCTGGAATGCCGATTGTGTTAGAGGCGTAAAAATGCTCTCCGTTCGGTGTCGCGCCGGTCATCGAGATGGCCGACTGCGGGAAGAATGATTCCGGCCTTAAAGAATACCGCCTCTCAATATCTTCAAATGTCATCGCTATTTCCTGCAAATTTTCCCAGAAAAAGTTCGAACTGGGGAACCTCAGGTATAGCTGAGGCAATACTTCATTATTCTGACCCTGTCCAGAGTAACTTTGGGAGGTCAAAATCTGTGAAATTGAGCTAATAGCTGAGAATATTGGGTTGATTGAAATAGTTCGAACTGCGTGATTTTCTTTCAAGTAATGAATACCATCCGGGTAAAGCAATTTTTGAAGTCGAGACTTGCCATCACAATCCAATAATTGCCACATTTTCAGTAAATTTCCTGTATTTTTAAGTACAGCATCCATGTGCTTATCAAAGTTCGAACTGTCCCGGCTGAAAGTTTCCAATTCGGCTTTGATATTTCTTATTTTCTGGTGGTGACCGGCTGAAACCTTCTGGAATAATTCAGGCGATATTTTGCTTGTGGCCAAATTAAGTTCCATTATCTCCAACTCATTTTTTAAGCGGGTCAGTTCATCCTTCATTGGCTTTTCTCTTGTTGTTTCAGCAGCATGAAGCATTATATAAGTTGCTTCCAGTTGCTTTTTTATTAAAGGCAAAAGTTGTGACTGGACTGTAAATTTTGAAAGCTCATCCGAAAAAAGCTTATGCAGTTTTGTATTGCTGATGTTAACCCGGCATCCATCATTCGGGCACTTGTAATAAAAGTATTTTCCTTTTTGTGGATAAGCCGTCAGCGGCCGATCACACTTATCGCATTTTACCAATCCCTTCAGAGGCATCTCATCGTTTTGATTCATCCTTTTCCAGCCATGCGGATTCTTATTTACAAGCCCATTTACCGCAAGGAATATTTCTTCCGAAATAAGTAATTCATGTTTGCCACGGACAATCTCACCATCTTCAAGTGAACTGCTGGTCAAACCCAATTGAAAGAATATTCCCTCTTTCATCTTTGGATGATCTTGAGTTGGCTTCGGCATATTCTATAAATGCAATACGTGATTTAAATACGCTCTCATTTCATCAATATTATTTTGGAAAATGTCTTCGCTGAACCGGTGAGAAGAAACCCCTTGATTATTAATTGCATTCGTGGTGAGAATTTATCATCTTCGTCAACCTTAATTTAAGGGAAAATATACCTTTTAAGAAAAAAACGATAAAAAGTAAGTGTTAAACGAACAGCAAACACGATACACGCTTATTGATCCAGTCCTTGCAAAGGCCGGATGGAATCTCGCTGACCGTACCTCTGTCGGTTTCGAAATTCCTGTGGAAGGTTATGATGCATCTCCGCAAAGTGGCATCACCGATTACTGTTTATTCCGTCCCAACGGAGAAGTATTGGCTGTGATCGAGGCAAAAAAAACCAGGCGCGATGCACGTGTGGGGAAGGAACAGGTTTTTCGGTATGTAACAGAGATAGAAAAAAAACAATCGTTCAGACCGTTTGCCTTGATGGCCAATGGTGAAGACATTTACTTCTGGGATTCCGATCAATACCCGGAAAGGTTGGTAGCAGGATTTTTCTCAAGGGAAGACCTTGAACGATTGCTTCACCTGAAGCAAAACAAACTGCCGCTGAGTGAAATTAAAATCAATGATAAAATCGTAAACCGTTCTTACCAGATAGAGGCTATTCGCAGAATCGGTGAATCGATTGAGCAGCGGAAAAAGCGAAAAGCATTACTGGTGATGGCCACCGGAACCGGAAAGACAAGAACCATCATGGCATTGATTGATGTTTTTCTCCGTGCAAGGCAGGCACAGAAAGTTCTGTTCCTTGCTGATCGTGACAGTTTAGTTGAACAGGCGCTGACAGATGGGTTCAAAGTATTTCTTCCGAACGAAGCGCGTACTCGCATCCGTAGTTACAACATTGACAAAACTGCGCGGGTGTATGTAAGTACCCTGCAAACACTGGAGATGTGCTATGAAAAAATTTCTCCTGCCGAATTTGACCTGATTGTAACAGACGAATGTCACCGAAGCATTTATAATAAATACACCGATGTGCTTGCCTACTTCGATGCCATTCAAATCGGTCTCACCGCTACTCCGGCACATTTCATTGACCGTGATACGTTCCGGTTTTTTGAAACGGATGGAACGGCTCCTACCTTTCTTTACACTTACGACAAGGCGGTGAAGGAAAATTATCTTGCAGATTATAATGTATACTCTGCTCAGACAAAGTTTCAGCGCAAAGGAATCAAAGGTGTGGAGTTGTCAGAGGAAGAGCAGGATTCGTTACGTGATCGTGGTATCAATCCCGAAGACATCAACTTTGAAGGAACCGATTTGGAAAGAAAAGTAACCAACAAGGATACGCTGCACAGGCAATGGGAGGAGTTGATGGATGTCTGTTACAAAGACGCCGCCGGACAGTTACCTGCAAAGACCATCGTGTTTGCGATTACACAGAAACATGCCTTTCGTTTGGAAGAGGCTTTCAACGAAATGTATCCCGAACACAAAGGTCAGTTGGCGCGAGTGATTACTTCCGGTGTAGAACGTGCCAGTGATTTGCTTACGAAATTTAAGAAGGAAGATTTTCCGCGTATTGCCATTTCGGTTGACATGCTTGATACAGGTGTAGATGTACCGGAAGTGATGAACCTTGCTTTCATGAAACCCGTTGGTTCACAGATTAAATTCTGGCAGATGATTGGTCGTGGCACTCGCAGCCTGGAAGCATGCACTCATTTGCAATGGCTGCCTGAGAGGAAGAAAGATAATTTTCTCATCGTTGACTTCTGGGAAAACTTTGAGCATTTTAATATGATGCCGAAGGATGATGAAGGAGCAAGGCAGATTCCTGTGCTGGTTACAATTTTCAACACACGACTGAATAAATTGGAAGTGCTTCTCAAAACTCCGGCAGCAGGTTTGTTCGGAGATGACTCCCTGAAGGCGAAAGGACAAAAATTTTCTGATCTGGAAAGAACCATTGCCGAATTGAAAAATGACATATCCAGAATCCCGCTTGATTCATTTACAGTTAAAAAACATTTGAAAGAAGTCAGAGATGCATGGAACGATGAATTCTGGCAATACTTTACATCGGAGTACGCATAGCCTGTGAAAATTGAGAAGCAAAAAATGTCGCGGATAACACTTAATCGTGGAATATCAATTTCCTTGTTTTGAATTATCTCAATTTCTTCAGGCGTTAAAAATTCACGTTCGATTTCTCTTACCTTTCCTTTATACCTGGCGAACAAATCATATTCAAGCCATCCTTCGTCAACTGCCCGTTTAATTATTTTTCGAAAATTACGAATGTATTTTACCGTTGAATTATTACCGCACTTTGTTATTGCGCCTCTATCATTCTTTTTTTCCGTGCGTAAATAATGGTCAAAGTTTGTAATGAAGCTGTATTCCAGTTCATCCAGTAAAATATCCGTTCGCTTGTATTGAAGTTTCAGAAATGCCTTCAGGTGTTTTAATACCTGCTTGTATCTGTCAAGAGTTCCGGCCGCGGCTTCTTCGCTCAACACCAGTTCCTGAAATTTTTTGTTGTGCCATTCAAAAACTTCAATGAGTGATTTTGATTTTTGCGTATTCCCGGAATATAAATTTTTAATGTTTTCAGAAGTGATTGGAATTTTTTGATCAAGCAACTCCCTTTCGATTTCCTTTATCTTGCTTTTGATTGATTCCATGTAGAAGTTCAATTCGCGATCTTCCTTTTTCCTGGCATTGCGGAGGTTGTCGGTTTCCTCCCAACGTTGTGGATGAATAGAACGATTGATGGATATGTTTGAACGTTTACCGTCAACGGTAATGCGACAATAGATGGGCGCTTCGCCCGTTACCTTGTTGGCTTTTTCACACTTCAGGTGAAAGTTAACTTTTGCTGTTTTCATCATTTGATTTTTTTAATTGTTATGAAATTTGAACAGCAAAGGGACTTTTAATGCGATTCTTAAAATAGCAATTGCCAAGCAAGTCAGTAGTGACGCGGGTTTTCAGAAAAATTAGGATACCTATAGAAAAAATTTCCGGCGGAGGTATCTTAATAGGTATCCTTCTCAGTGGTATTTTATGAACCCGGTGAACCAGTCCGTAATGAAAAACCCCTGAAATTGCGAAGCAATCAAGGGTTCTAATACTGTGTGAACTTTATGAATCAGGGATCAGCGGAGAGAGTGGGATTCGAACCCACGGTACCTTTTGGGGCACACACGCTTTCCAAGCGTGCTCCTTCAGCCACTCGGACATCTCTCCGGTTAAGGGGTCGCAAATTTAGAAAAATAAATCTCTCTTGTTAGATGGCACTCATTTCTCCCCTCAAATCTTTCTTTAGCAATTTTTCAACGTCCGTTTTTTTCAATCCCTGTCCGAGCAGGAACATGAGTTTGGTAAGCGCGGCTTCTCTCGTAATGTCTATTCCGCTGATGACCCCGATTTTTTTCAACTGGAGACTTGTTTCATATTTTCCCTGTTCAACGATTCCTCCGCTGCATTGTGAAACATTCAGGATGATGACTCCGCTGTCAATCGCTTTCTTAAGTGTTTCAATAAACCATTTGTCTGTTGGCGCATTGCCGCTTCCATAGGTTTCAAGAATAACAGCTTTGAGATTTTTCGTGGAAAGAGTCGCAGCAAGAACTTCTTTTGAAAGTCCGGGATAGATTCGAACGAGCGCAACGTTCGTATCGAAGGTCGGAATTTTAGATTTTGATTTTGAAGTTTTAGATTTTCTGATCGAGCCGATATTAAATTTTATTTCAGTTCCAGCTTCCGCTAATAACGGATAATTGGGAGATTGAAATGCATCGAACTTATTTGATTTGAATTTCTCCGCACGGTTGCCGCGGAATAATTGGTTGTTAAAATAAATGCAGACTTCAGGAACAATGGTTTTCGATGCGGCGATTTCAACTGTGGTAATCAAATTTCTTTTTGCATCGGTGCGGATTACTCCGAGCGGAAGCTGCGAGCCGGTAAGAATAATCGGTTTGCTTAAATGTTCGAACATAAAACTCAATGCTGAAGCCGTGTACGACATGGTATCGGTGCCATGAAGAATAACAAAACCATCGTATTTTTTGTAATTTTTTTGAATGACTGATGCAAGTTCAATCCAAACCGCCGGTTGCACATTTGATGAATCAATTGGTTTGTGCGATGAATGAAAATCTATTTTGCAGTTAAGGTGTTTTAATTCCGGAATCTGCTCGGTGATGGATTTAAAATCAAGCGGCTTCAGTGCATGTGTTCGCTGATCGTGCATCATGCCGATCGTACCGCCGGTATACAGGATGAGAATGTGTTTTAGGGTTGAGGTCTTTCGTTCGGAGCCTTTAGTTCGGAGTTCGGAATGGTTCATCCTGTAAAAAAATTAAGTATTATTTTATCAAGAACAATGTACAAAGCATGAAGTATAATGAATGACAGCAAATTCTCGTAATTGGTACTTAATACGTTGTACATAATACGTTATACTTCGTTCATCATCTTCCAAAAATCTTACTCGAATTCTCCGTTGTCACTCTTGCCACTTCTTCCAACGGAATATTTTTTATCTCCGAAATTTTTTCCGCCACCTTCAGGATATATGCAGGCAGATTTCTTTTCCCGCGAAATGGAACAGGTGCAAGATAAGGGGCATCTGTTTCGAGAACGAGGTATTTCAAATCAACTTTTTCAATCACTTTATCAAGTCCCGAATTTTTGAACGTGAGAACGCCGCCGATGCCGAGATAAAATCCGAGATCAATAGCCCGCTGCGCCTGATCGTTGGTGCCGGTGAAACAATGAAAAATACCAAACGGTTCTTCTTTTTTTGTTTCAAGGAGAATGGAATAAATTTCTTCGAACGAGTCGCGTGAATGAATAATGATCGGAAATTTGTAGTGATTCGCCAGCTCAACCTGTCTCCTGAAAACTTCTTCCTGTTCTTTCACAAATGTTTTATCCCAATACAAATCAATTCCGATTTCGCCCACGCCGGCAAATGTTCTTTCGCTGAGAAATTTTTCAACGTGGCCAAGTTCCTCTTTCCAGTTTTCTTTTACCGAACAAGGATGCAAGCCCATCATGGGAAAACAGTTTTCGGGATATTTTTTTTCCATTTGAAGCATTCCATCCACAGAAGTGCTGTCAATATTGGGAAGAAAAAACCGTTGCACACCCAGTGCAATTGCCTCTCGTATCAGGATGTCGCTGTCGCTTGCGAATTCTTCGGCATAGAGGTGGGTGTGGGTATCGGTAAGAATCATCCTGCAAAAATAGAAATAAGAAGTTGCAGTTGGCAGTGGCAATAAGCAGGCGCGTTAATTTAACGGAATCCAACTGCCTACTAAATATTACTTTCGCAGTCAAAGATGCCCAAATTCCTCATCCTCCGCTTCTCCTCCATCGGTGACATTGTCCTCACCTCCCCCGTTATCCGTTGTCTGAAACAACAGGTAACGGATGCCGAAGTGCATTATGCTACGAGAAGATATTTTTTGCCCGTCATCGAACACAATCCATCTATTGATAAACGGTTTTTCCTTGACGAGGATCTTTCAACACTTATTAATCAGCTTAAAGCGGAAAAGTATGATTACATCATTGACCTGCATCATAATTTGCGAACGCTATCGGTCAAGAATCAGCTTCGTGTAAAAAGTTTTTCCTTCAATAAAATAAATATTGAAAAATGGCTGATGGTTAATTTTAAAATTAATCGTTTACCGAAAACGCATATCGTGGATCGCTACATGGAAACAGTTAAATCATTCGGCGTTACCAACGATGGAAAGGGACTCGACTATTTTATTTCAGCGGAAGATGAAAAAGCGATAGAAAAAATTCCTGAAACACATCGCAACGGTTACATCGGTTTTGTAATCGGTGCACGCCACGTCACTAAAAAGCTTCCCGTAGAAAAAATCGTTTCCATTTGTACTAAGATCAACCAACCGATCATCCTTCTCGGTGGCAAAGAAGATTTCGAAGCCGGCGAAGCCATTATCCGGCAATCTCAAATCTCAAATTTCTTGTCTCATGTCTATAATTCGTGCGGACAATTCTCCCTCAACGAATCCGCTGCACTTGTAAAACACGCTTCAAAAATTATCACGCACGATACAGGTCTCATGCATATCGCTGCCGCTTTTAAAAAGGAAATTATCAGTGTGTGGGGAAATACAATTCCGGAATTTGGCATGGCTCCGTATCATGGGACGAAGGATGAAGCACGAGGCACGATTGTAGAAGTGAAAAATCTTTCCTGCCGTCCTTGTACCAAACTTGGTTTTGAAAAATGTCCGAAGGGACATTTCAAATGCATGATGCAAATTGATGAAGTGGAAATTATAAACGCTCTTTAGACTAAGAAACTGTTTAAAAGCTATTTCAAATATTTACTATTGCACATGCTTCGACTTCGCTCAGCATGACACCTCACACGATGTCACCCTGAGCGAAGTCGAAGGGTGCGTTGGATACAAAATTTTCTCTGATAGAAGTTCAAACAGTTACTACATCTTCACGATCTTCTTCGTCTTCGTTCCCATTCTCAAAAAATAAACTCCATCTTTCCATTCTGTTGTCTGAAGTTTAAAGGTTTCGGTTGTCGCAATCATGGATGTAATCTCTTTTCCGAAAACATCAAACACAGTTAATACCTGTCCTGTTTTTACTCCGGGATTTTTTATTATTAATTCTGAGTTGAAAGGATTCGGATACACAGCAAAATCATTTGGATCAGTGATCTCTTTCACTGTCACTGCGCAACTCACTTGCGTGTTGACTAAAATTTTTGAAGTGAAAGGGTCAAGCGAAATGCTTCCACAAACCATGTTGCTGTCGAGGTCAAGAAATTCTGTTGCTCCCAGATTGATGGTGGCAACCGTGTCAGAAATATTCATGAACAATTGAGAATTATTCGTTGGGAGTATCCATTGAACAAAACTTTCTTTTGTAGCGACATCATTTCCTGATTGTAATTGCCAGGCGGGAAGTGTGTAATACGTTGGCGTGGTTCCGAGAAATCTCAACGCAATTTTAGTTGCGTTGTATGGGTTGAAATAATAATTTGAATCAATCTCTCCGAATGTAAACGTCCCCGCCTGGTCGGTTTGCCGAATGATGACTGAACCGGTATCAAGAGCAAAAAATACATTGCGCGAAATAACATCATCGTGAATCGGGTTCGAGAGAGAAGCACCATTCATGTCAATCAGCAACGAAGTTCCATACACCACATTTCCACTGATGATGTTGTTGTTATTTCCGCCGTTCAGGAAAATTCCTTTCGGGCGCTGGTTATAAATGGTGTTGTTTTGAATGATGGAATTGTTCACATCGAAATCAAAATAAATTCCGGGAGTTCTGAAGGTCGCGTTGAATGTTCCGGCTGTATTGCCATTGCTTGATGAAATAAAGTTGTTCCTGAAAATAATATGGTGCGAGGCGATGCCGAATGATTTAAGCGGAGCGCCATCGTTTAACAGCATCATGGCATGTGCGATCACGTTGCGCTCCACCAGGTGATTGGCTCCGTCGGCAGAGATGCCACAGTAACCGGTGCTGTCGATGCTGTTGTGATGAATGTAACAACTATCAGCAAAATTAATAGCGATGGCAGAGAGATTAGTTTGTCCGCCAATGCCGCTGTTCCTGTATTGACCGATCTTTCGAAAACTGTTGTGATGAATTTCAGCATTACCCCCACTGCTCACATCCACGCCATGCCCGTCTACATCTCTGAATGTGCAATTGCTGATGAGGTTGTATTTTCCTTTCACTTCAACTCCATAATCATATTGTCCTGTGAAACCACAACGGACAATAGCATTATAGCTGCATGAACTATCTTCCATTTTAACACCGGCTTCAAATTGCTTATCGAAAGTCAGGTTGTAAATAATAATATGGGAGACATTACTGAAAAGGTGAATGCCACTTCCGAACACTGTTGCTTCGCAAACCTGCAGATTGGGGTCTTGTCCCGTTGGTGGCATGTAATACAAGAGGTGTTGCGTTGTATCCTGGAACCATTCAAATGCTGTATCGAGTTCGCTGAATTTATTATACAGAAAATATCCGTAATGGCTGATAGCGGCTAATTGTGTGGGCGTGGAAAAAGTAAGTTGCCCCTGGGTGTAATTGGTGATGCCTGTTTTTTCCCAACTCCATTGCGTTGTGCGAACGCATATTCTGCAACTGTCCCAATAGCCCGCCGGTTGAGTAAGTGCTGAATCCAATAATCCTCCTGTTCCAAGCGATGAATCGAGTGAGAGAAAACCACTATTCGGAAAACGTGCAAGCGGCATTTCGTTGTTATTGACGAAAAAATTTCTTGCACGTTGTACAACAGTATCCTGGTACAGGTTGCCGGAAGAAGTCCAGTTGGTCAACGGCACTGCGCCAGTAATGATTGGTTTGCTTCCGATACCATACGCAGAAAAAACGATGGGCGCTGATGCTGTTCCACTTTGATGAACAGTTACAGTTCCGCGGAATTTATTTCCTCGTTTAAAAAACACCGAATCTCCTGCTGCAAATGTGACTGAATCCAGTTTGCTAATGGTTCTCCATGGCTGTGCCTGTGAAGTTCCGTTTGCGGTATCGCTGCCGGTTGAAGAGAGATAATAGTTGGTGGCTTGTGAAACGAAAAAAGAAAGTATAAAAACGATAGTGGTGTATAGTTTTTTCATGTTTCATGGATTTTGTTTTCAATAGACAATGGTAAGCAGAAAAGGTTTAGGGAGACGCTGGGGGTTGGATACTGAAGGTTGGAAGCTGGAAATTAGATGTTGGATGTCCCAACTTCCAGATTCCAACATCCTCTTACCGAGTGGTAATTTTTTCTCCAACCTGGTATCCTATTTCAAAAACGTTACTATCTTTATCCTGTCATTAAAAATCCAAAACCATGTCAACTGAAAACACAAATGATGTAATGAGTGTAGAATCATTGCAATTGAAAATAGAAAATCAAAAGAACATTATAAAGCAACTTACTAATGAGAATGAAGAATTGTATCAACAATTCAATCATCTGATGATCAGGAATAACAAATTATTGAAACGAATCGATGATTTACAGGGGATCATAGACGACCTGCATATCAGGATCGAGGAATTACACCTTATCAATGGAAACATCCTCAAGCTAAATGATAAGTTCAGGATGGCAAAAGATAACACATTTGCTGAAGCAGATGGTTTATTAAAATCAAATGACAACACAGACAAAGAAAATGATGATTTAAAAGTCAAAGCAGAATTCTATAGCATTTTTACTCATTGGAAAAATTATCCGGGTCAGGATGCGAAGAATGAACCGAATCTTCGAAAGCAGGCTCAGATGCTCATTCATCTTTATCATCACAAAGCGATGCGCGCCGCCGATTTGTTTTCGAAGACCGGCGTTGGCGGAGTAACAGGAGCCCGTTACATTGCTACGTTGAAAAAATTTGGTCTCATTAATTACATCGGCGCCCGCAAAAAAGGTCAGTATAAAATGACACAAAAAGGAATTGATTTTGTAGAGACTTCCATTCATTTAATTGAGCACAACAGCCCAACTTTTTCTCTTTCAGATTCATCGAAACGTGCGGGTGTTCCCGGTATTGACCAACAAGGTGTTCCGGTTAAAGACGACGTGAAGGATGTGCTTACGTCTTATCATGATGACACCAACCAGTGACAAAGAATTTTATCTTTGTGAACTTTTTTTAATGTAACATGTGATACAGATAACGAATCATTTCAGATTTACGAATGAACAGAAGATACAAATGGAGTCTTTCGTATTATTTATAATTCTGTAAATCCGTAAAGATTCGTTATCCGCACCACAACAAAAGCAATATGGATAAAAGAATTCGTTTACGTTTTGCCCCAAGCCCCACCGGCCCGCTTCACATGGGTGGTATTCGTACAGCTTTATACGCTTATTTGTTTGCGAAAAAGAATAATGGTGATTTTATTCTGCGTATCGAAGACACCGATCAAAATCGTTTTGTTCCCGGCGCAGAAGAGTACATCATTGAATCACTGAAGTGGTGCGGCATTCTTCCGAATGAAGGAGTTGGTTTCGGTGATGGCAAGCACGCACCATATCGCCAGAGCGAACGTAAGCAGTTGTATAAAAAATACGCTGAGCAATTAGTGACAAGCGGTCATGCGTATTATGCTTTTGATGCTGCTGACGACCTGGATGCTGCACGAAAAAAAGCGGAAGCGTCGGGCGGAGCATTTTTATACAGCGCAGCTACACGAAATTCATTGAAGAATTCATTGTCGTTATCGAAAGAAGAGGCAGAAGAAAAAATTTCGTCTGGAGAAAATTATGTAATCCGGTTAAAGACTCCGGAGAACGAAGAAATAAAATTTACCGACATCATCCGTGGTGAAGTTTCTTTTCATTCATCAATCATAGACGATAAAGTGTTACTGAAGAGTGATGGAATGCCAACGTATCATCTTGCTCACATCGTGGATGATTTCCTGATGGAAATAACACATGCTGTTCGTGGCGAAGAATGGCTGCCATCGGCACCTGCGCATATTTTAATTTATCGTTATCTCGGTTTGGAAAGTATCATGCCGCAGTATGCGCATCTTCCTTTGTTGCTGAAGCCGGAAGGCAACGGCAAACTCAGCAAACGCGATGGCGACCGGCTGGGCTTTCCTGTTTTTCCGCTGGAGTGGAAAGATCCGGCGACAGGAGAAATCTCTTCCGGCTATCGAGAGAAAGGATATTTCCCGGACGCGTTTGTCAACATGCTTGCATTCCTTGGATGGAATCCCGGAACAGAGCAGGAAATTTTTTCGATGGATGAATTGATCCAACAATTTTCGTTCGAACACATTCACAAAGCCGGCGCACGTTTCGATCCTGAAAAAACAAAATGGTTCAACCAGCAGTATCTGCATAAGAAGGGTGATGCGGAGTTGGCTTTAGAATTTAAGAATCAAGAACCAAGAGTCAAGAGTCAAGATTTGGGCTTCGTGATAAAGGTGTGCGGGCTTGTGAAGGAGAAAGCGAGTTTCGTTTCAGATTTCTGGGAGCTGTCATCATACTTGTTTATTGCACCTGTAGAATATGATCTCGACTTGCTCCGCAAAAAATGGAATGATAATTCGGGGAAATTTTTTGAAACACTGTTGGGTAATTTTAAACAGCTTTCAGGATTTTCAAGAACAGAAATAGATCAAAACATAAAGCAAACTGCTGCACAACTTGGCATCAAGCCCGGTGAAGTCATGCAACAACTTCGTGTATTGGTCAGCGGAAAAGGTAGCGGAGTAGATTTACTCGGAATGATTGAATTGCTTGGTTGTAAAGAAGTGTGTGAGCGGGTAGAGAAAGGGCTTAGTAAGGTTTCGAAAATTTCTGTCTAATTTTTTTAAAAAATTACCATGGAGGACATAGAGAAAATAAAGAAAACAAAAAAGTATTTGAATGACTTAATCTTATACGATTATTGGGTGTGCAATTGAAGTTCATCGGGAACTTGGAGCAGGATTGTTGTAAAGCGTTTATGAAAAATGTTTGTATCATGAACTTAAATCAAAAGGTCTTTATGTTTTGAAACAACAATTAGTTCCTCTAAATTATAAAGGTATCGAGTTGGACGCGGAATTAAGGTTTGATTTACTGGTCGAAAACGAAATAATTGTTGAGCTGAAAGCAGTGAATTGTATACTTCCTGTATTTGAAGCGCAGTTATTGACTTACATGAAGCTATTACAAAAACCTAAAAGGTTTTTGATTAATTTTAATACCGCTAACATTTCTAAAGAAGGAGTGAAATCAATGGTGAATGAATTGTTTGCTGCATTAAAAGAACAATAGGACTCTATGATCTCTCTGCCTCCGTGGTTAATTTTTTTATCCATCCAGTTATAGCATTAAATTATGAGTACAGAAAAAGGCCCCAATTTTTTAGAAGAGATTGTCGCGGAAGATGTGAAAAATAAAAAGCACGGCGGTCGTGTGCTTACACGTTTCCCGCCTGAGCCGAATGGATATTTACACATCGGACATTCGAAATCCATTTGTCTGAACTTCGGTTTGGCGAAAGAATTCGGAGGCAAAACAAATTTGCGTTTCGATGATACCAATCCCGAAAAAGAAGAAACAGAATACGTTGAAAGTATTAAAGAGGATATCCGCTGGTTAGGTTTTGAATGGGCGAATGAATTTTATGCGTCCGATTATTTCGAGCAGCTTTATGAATTTGCTGTTAAGCTGATAAAGAAAGGATTGGCGTATGTGGATGATTCTTCCGCGGAAGAAGTTGCTGCCATGAAGGGAACACCGACCGAGCCCGGAAAAGAAAGTCCATACCGTAATCGTACTGTGGAGGAGAACCTCGATTTGTTTGAGCGCATGCGTAAGGGCGAATTCAAAGACGGAGAAAAAGTGTTGCGTGCAAAAATCGACATGGCTTCTCCGAACATGCACTTCCGCGATCCGTTTTTGTATCGCATCAAACATGTATCACATCATCGCACAGGTGACAAGTGGTGCATGTACCCGATGTATGATTTCGCTCACGGACAAAGTGATTCGATTGAAGAGATCACGCACTCGATTTGTACACTTGAGTTTGAAGTGCATCGTCCGTTATACGATTGGTTCATTGAGAAGCTGGAAATATTTCCAAGTCACCAGTTTGAATTCGCCAGATTAAATCTCAATTATACCGTGATGAGCAAACGAAAATTATTGCAACTCGTCACGGAGAAACGTGTAAGCGGATGGGATGATCCGCGCATGCCGACCATCAGCGGTTTTCGCAGACGAGGATATACTCCGGAAAGTATCCGAGATTTCTGTGCTCGCATTGGTATTGCCCGCAAAGAAAATGTGATTGATGTCGGCTTACTTGAATATTGTGTTCGCGAAGATCTGAACAAACGCGCCCACAGAGCAATGGTCGTTCTGGATCCTGTAAAGGTGATCATTACAAATTTTCCGGAAGGAAAAACTGAGACGCTCACAGGAGAAATAAATTCGGAAGACAAAGAGAATCCGGGAATTCGTGAAATACCGTTCAGCCGGGAGTTGTGCATTGAGAGAGAAGACTTCATGGAAGTCGCCGAAAAAGGATTTCATCGTCTCAGTCCGGGATTGATGGTGCGGTTGAAACATGCATTCATTATCAAATGTGAATCGTTTGAAAAAAATGCTGATGGCAGTGTGAAAGAAATTCATTGCACATATATTCCTGAAAGCCGCAGCGGACATGATACAAGCGGCATCAAAACAAAAGGTGTGATTCATTGGGTAAGTGCTCAGCATGCAATAACGTGTGAAGTGCGTTTGTATGAACGGTTGTTCAGCGTTGAAAATCCGCAGGTGGAAGAAGGAGACTTTAAAGAGTACATCAATCCGCACAGTCTCGAAATAGTTCCTTCGGCATTCGCTGAACCATGTTTGAAATCAGCAAAGCCGGGAGATAAATATCAGTTTCTTCGCAAAGGATATTTTTGCGCAGACAAGGATTCGACGACGGAGAAATTGGTCTTCAACAGAACTGTTCCGTTAAAAGACAGTTGGTCGAAAGAACAGCAGAAGGGAAAGTTAGCAGAAAGTATTTAAGAAAATTCAGTGTTTCATGGTTTAGGGATTTAGGATTTTGCTACCGTATTAAAATCTCCCGCTCGAGCGGGACTCACATCTCACATCTACAATGGGAATCATAAACGTTTCAGGAATCAGGTCTTATGCTTACCATGGATGCAACGAAGAGGAAGCGCGCATTGGCGGGTCTTACCTTGTTGACATCGAAATCGAAACTGATTTTGAAGCGGCAGCTTTAACAGACGACCTTTCAAAAACAGTTGACTATGTGGAGGTGTATGAGATTGTAAAAAAAGAGATGGCGATTCGTTCGAAGTTAATTGAACATGTTGCCAGGCGAATCTCTGATCAGCTGATGGAACAGATCAAGCGAATACAACGGGTTGAAGTACATCTGACCAAGTTGAATCCTCCGATTAACGGTCATGTTGAACAGGTTAGCGTGAAAATTGAAAGCAGAAGGTAATATGCGGGGAAAGAATTAATGTAACTCATTTCTACCAATAGCGAATAACAAAAACTTTTTATCTTTGCGCACTTTTAAAAAGGTCCTGTGGCCGAGTGGTTAGGCAGAGGTCTGCAAAACCTTGTACAGCGGTTCAAATCCGCTCGGGACCTCAACCGGAACCGCCAATCTCGCAAAGGTTGGCGGTTTTTGCTTCTTTCGGCTTTTTCATTTCAAAAACCGGCGTCATTTCCGCCCCCTTCCGCACTCTTCTGCGCAAAAATGTTTCAGTAATGTTTCAGTAAATGCCAATGTTTCAGTCGGGGGTTGGATTGAGCGGGAAATCGGAATCTGTAAAAGGTGTATCTTTGACGAGGGAAAATGAAACTCACCGCTCTCATACTTGCAACTTACATTTCGCTTCTCACGGTTCAACCAATTGCGACAGCGATTGCTTATGCAAATAATGAGCAGAACGAATCGTGTTGCGGTGAAGATTGTTGCAAGCCCGAACAAGCGGACAACAGCAAACCGACCAAGCAGGAACAAAACGGAATGTGCAATCCATTTCAATCCTGTGCTTACTGTTGCGGCTGTTATATTTCCGAGCCGATATTTCAGGTGCTAACTGTTCGACAAGTAGAAGTTTTGGGATCAACAGTTACAGATAATTTTACTTCCGTCTTTTGTGCCGATTGTTTTCATCCACCAGAAATCGTTTGACACTCTCAAAAATTTTAGTCAAATAATTTCAAATAATTAAACAATAATTTCAATGAAGAAAAAAATAGGTTTAAGCATCGTGGCAGTCTTAATGATTGCTGGTGCTGTTGTGTTCGCCAGCGGCAACATGACAAAGAAAGCCGACAGTACTTGTCCCGACAGACCGGGTTGTATTTGCTCAAAGCAGGCAACTGAACAAGTTGCCAAGCCGCAGGCAACAACCGAGAAGAGGGACAAATGTCCGAACACTCCTAATTGCATCTGCAAATAGGTGACGGCTGAAAGTTCAAATAACAAAGCCCGTCACGAAAGTGACGGGTTTTGTTTTTAAATTTGCATCAATGAAATTCAAGTTTCTCAAAATACTTTTTCTGCTTGTCGGTTTCACTTACATCGCTTCAGCTTGTGAGTTTGACCACAAGGAGATGAAACAGAATTACGAAAAAGAAACACACACTTACATCACTTGCACCAAGTCAGCAGACGATTTCAATTTCCATGTTTCTCAAATTATCATTCAGCATTTTATATTTTCTGAAATAAATTTTCAGTGCGAAAATCTTTCGCAAATAATTTTCTTTTCTTTTCTCAAAGAACCTTCACCGCCCGACAAAATATTTTTGCGGCAACATTCATTACTGATTTGATTTTGTGATTTGACTTGATTCATTCCGAAGTATCGGAGTGAAATTCTTTTTTCAATTCATCATAATCAATTTCAAAAACAGTAATGAAGAAAATAATTTTATCAATAATTGCAGTGGCTATCGCCATCGCAGCTTTTGCACAAAACACTTTCAAAGCAAAAGTGATTGACGAAGAAAACAAGCAACCGTTATTTGCTGCAACCATTTCCATTGACACTTTACAACTCGGTGCAAGCACAGACACAGCGGGTTTTGCAATCATTAAAAATATTCCTGACGGAAAATTTCAAATTCATTTCCGTTACATCGGTTACGAAGAGTTGAAAAAAGAATTTTCATTTCCGATTTCAAATCCCAATCAGGTTTTTGAAATTGAATTGCATTCAAACGCAAGCGAGTTAGGTGAAGTGATTGTGCAAACCACACGAACCAATTCAAGGATTGAAGAAATTCCCATTCGTGTAGAAGTGTTGGGAGGCGAAGAACTCAACGAAAAAGGAAGCATGAAACCAAGCAACATTTCCATGTTGCTGAGTGAATCAACAGGAATTCAATCACAGCAAACTTCGGCAGTCAACGGAAATGTAAGCATCCGTTTGCAAGGACTTGATGGCAAATACACACAAATTCTCAAAGACGGTTTTC
>JAYVZS010000133.1:0-20885 GCA_043783155.1 Bacteroidota bacterium
GTTTGATGCTGACGGTGACGGTTTGCTGGATTTGGTTGTCGGCAACTACGGAGTTTTTCAATGCGGCCCGGGCACAGAAAAGAGCGGGTTACATTTGTACAAAAATACCGGAAGCCTTGCTTTGCCGCAATACCAGCTGGTTGACAGCGACTATGCCGGAATCAATTCATTGTTTATTACAGGTCCGATCTATCCCGCTTTTGGAGATATGAACGGAGATGGTAATAAGGACATGATCATTGGAGAAGCGGATGGTAAGTTGCAATACTTCAATAACTCCGGAGTCCCTGCCAATTTTCAACTCACCGGCGTCAACTACATGGGTATTGATGTTGGCAGTGCAAGTACGCCGCAGATTATAGATCTCAACCGCGACGGGTTACTCGATCTTGTAATAGGAGCACAAAATGGTCACATCAATTATTACGAGAATATCGGAACGGCTGCATCACCATTGTTTTCCGCAGTAGCAACAAATAATACATTGGGTGGAATCATCATTCACTCGCTGGGAAGCACAACTTCCGGTTATACAGTGCCTTATTTTTTCTATTTGCAAAATCATATTAAACTCTTAGTGGGCTGCGAAGGAGGCGAAGTGTATCTCTACGATAGCATTGATAATAATCTGAACGGAATTTTTCATTTGGCGGATTCTATCATTGACGGAACACAAGGTATTCGCCCCGGGTTCAATCTTGCTGTAAGTGGCGGAGATCTGAATAATGATGGTTACACCGACATGCTTCTGGGTATATACACCGGAGGCGTTTGTATGTATTTGCAGAAAGATCCGAATGTAGGCGTTCAGCAATTATCTTCTCATGAAACCGATCTGTTGGTTGCGCCCAATCCTGTTGATGAACAATGCGTGGTAGAGATTTTCGGCACACCTCCTTCCGAAAAAAAACAATTGAATATGATGAACATATTCGGGCAAATGGTTTTCTCAAAAATATTTTCGTCCGACCGTTTTGTTTTTAATACGCATGAACTTCCTGCGGGCATCTACATTTTGCAAGTCAGTTCCTCAGGAAATACCATGACACGAAAACTGGTTGTTAAACATTAAACATCTTTCCTGTTTTTTACCACCGAGGCACAGAGATCACAAAGGGTCACAGATATTTCTTCGTATACTCCATGCCTCTATGGTGATTTTTTTGTCAACAGTATTTTGAAAGACATCTCTGTTTTGTTGATTGTGCCTGCTTCAGTTTGATTTACCGGATTCATCAAAAGTGACTTTTGAAATTTCGCTCAACACACCAGAGAGCTGCTTCATGTCGTGGCCTGACGACATTATACCCAACAGGTAAGGATGCTGATCAACATAAAAAATTCCGACCTCGTGAAGCTGGCTTTCATTGTTCAGGATTCGTTCTCCGAACTTATGAGCGACAGGAATGCTTGAGTTGATATTTCTAAGAATGCCTTCTTTATAGGTGCTTTTGGTTAAAAACTCCAGCGCCAATTCAGATTGATCGTCGTTTAAATAACCACTGTTATAAAGGAGCCGGAAAAATTTGCTGTAGTCGATGATGTTCAGAAAATACTCAATTCCTTTTGAACTAAACAAAGACGGAGGTACTGAAATGCCGAAATCTGTAAAAAGTTTATTGTATACAGTCGCGTCGATGTTTTGAGCAATCATCGACATGGCATCGTTGTCGGAATATTGAATCATGTACTGGAGCAACTCACGGATGCTGTATTGTTTATTTTCCTGCAAGTGAAAATCTTTGATGTTTTGATTGTAGTTGCCTTCGAAATGCTTTCCGAAGAAAACTTTTTTATCAAGTAACTTCGGATTACTACCCGCCTGTTTTAAAATGGTAATTAAGAGCGGGACTTTCATCAGACTTGCCGGATTATATTCCTTGTTTCCGTTGATCTCAAACCACCAACCATCGTTTAGCTTACGGTAATAGACAGAAATATCTGTAATTGTATTGGCCGATTTTCCTGTCGCGATAATCCGGTTGATTTTATCTTTCAGGTTATTCAGTTCCGGGTTTTGACTCGGCAGATCAACAAGAAGCAAAGGATGAGTAAGTTTGAAATCTTTGAGACGTAACTGGTTCATCCGGTAGGCACAATCTGTTGCAGGTGCCGACACCACTATTTTTTCCGTTGGTTTCGGAAAGAAAAAATAAACGGCGAAACCTGAAATCAATGCAGAGACAATTACAGCGAGGAAGGAAAATTTCTTCCTCAATAAATTATTACTCTTGAATTCTAAAGATGATGGTTGCATACTGTTGTATTGATATAAAAAGAAGGGATTCGTTTACGTAACAGCGAATGTCGCTAATAATAACGTCAATAATCGTAAAAAATATTGTAGGAGGGATGAAATTTAAAACATTTCGAAATTTATTTCCATAGAGATTAAAAATACGATCGCAACGCAGTCACCTCGTGTACTGGCCTGTACACAAGACTACGCTGAACCGGAGATCCATAAGTTCATCGGGCACGTTATACTCGTAAGGTAAATAAGCGATTTAGGATTTTGAGATTTACGATTTACGCCGGAAACGCTAAATGGAAAATGTCAAAATCCTAAATTTTAAAAATCATTCCTTCACAAACCTCTTCACCACCTTCTCTTTATCAGAAAGCAATTCTAAAAAGTAAACCCCTTGCGAAAGTGAAGTTGTGTTAACTTCGAGGTACTCACCATTTTTTATAAAAGAAAAGTTTACAAAAATTTCCTGACCGAAAGCATCAAAGATTTTTACGTTTTTAATTTTAAAATTTTCGTTTATGGTAGCGTATAATATCCGAGTTACCGGATTTGGAAAAAGATTTACATCTTCTCTGCCAACTGTCGTTTGCCAACTACCGGTTGATGTAACCGTATCGCATAAACTTCCCTGCCATGCGCCCAAATGATAATTAGGAAGATTAGGAATACCGAAGTTATCGTAAGCCGGTAAGTGTACACAATGTTGACATACATGACATCCTAATCCCACGCTATCAGGATAATCAATCACGTGTATATCTAAAGTCCCATTTGTACAACTCATGTATATTTTTCCATCAGGAGCTAACTGTGAAAGGTAAAATGATGTGGCTGCCGGTGGCTGAGGAGAATAAAATGTATCCCAAATTGCGACAGTTGTCTTAGTTGAAGGAATATTTGCAGCACTTAAGTCAAATTGATAAACATATGCTGTTGAAGAAACATAAAGAACTTGCGAACTGGAAGAAAAGGCGACGCCCCCTCCTGCTGCGTTATCATTTATTGATACATGAATAGGATTACTAAATATACCGTTGCAACGGTCAAAATCAAAAATATCAAGATCATTTAAAGCATCATACATCGCGAACTTACTACCGTCAGGAGAAAAACATCCTTGGCCTAAAGCAGATGTCAGATTTGAACCAATGTTTTGGTTAGACTGAAATTGAATGCCGGAAGGATCAATCAAATAAATATAATAACGATCAGTATGTCCTTCATGAAATACCACCCACCAATCCCTGCCATTGCCATGCTTTACAGCTGTTATTCTTCCTGGAATTAGAACATCATTTAATAACACATTGTTCTTCGAAGTTACCGCACCTAAACCACCATTCAGACTCATGTCAATTTCTGAATAATATATATGATGTGCATAAGCAACGCTGTCATCTACAGTTCCATGTAACAAATAGTATTTGCTGTTATCTCCAGGTCTTGGAATTATCAATGCAGTTTGAGGAACAAACAAACCATTTAATCCGACAGAACTTGAGTAAAAACTTGGACTCAATCCTGAACCGTTCATCATGGTGTCATTGTTAGCATTAGCAATATAAACAGCATTGGTGTAAAACAATACGTTTCCTAATGAATCACACATTGTTGCTGAAACATCCCCAAAATTCATAGGACGATTGACATATGAAATTACTCTGGACCCTGAATTGAAGTTAATATTAATTCCTCCAAATGGGGGACCGGCATAACTGTCGTATCCCATCATCCATAAATTATCTACTCCTTGAGAATAGCTTGAAAATCGAAGCAGGTAAAACAAAAAGACGAAAAATATTTTTTTCACTGAATAAAGGTACTTAAATCAATGAGACTATCGTTTTAGAAACCCCGCTTTGGGGCGGGGTGTACTGAAACGATTAAGTCGAATTGATCCCGATAGCGAAGCGCATCGGGATCTGGAAGTAACCCTCGAAACGGCCTTTCAAAAGGAAAGTAATTTTCGATTTGGGATTTTTGGATTTAGGATGTGCAATGAAAATCCTAAATGTCAAAATCCTAAATTTTTAAACTACTCAGCATAGTTCAAAAAAAATAGCCGCCACTTTTTCAGAGACAGCCATTTTTAATATCAATGAGATGAAAATTAATTTCCAAACTCCGACATGAACTTAATTCGCATTAAACGAATGTCGTCGAGGGTATAATCATTTTCTCCAAGTTCATTTAATGCTTCTTCAGCAGAATCGCTTTCAGCGGTTTTAAAATAACTGAACACTTCACGCTGGCGGTCTTCATCAATTACCTCGTTGATGTAGTAGTTGATGTCGATGCGTGTACCGGAAGCAACGATGGATTCAATTTCACCAATCAGCTCGCTCATCTTCATCCCTTTCGCAACCGACATATCATTCAATGAAATCTTCCGGTCGATGTTCTGGATGAAATAAACTTTCAATCCTGATTTATTGACAACCGATTTCACGACCATGTCCATCGGACGGTCAATTTCATTTTCCTCCACATATTTTGAAATGAGATCGAGGAACGGCTTACCAAACTTCGCTGCTTTCCCTGATCCTACACCGGTGATGTTTTTCAACTCTTCCATGTTGATCGGGTACTGGATAGCCATCTCTTCAAGAGAAGGATCCTGGAAGACCACAAAAGGCGGCACATTTTTCTGCTTCGCTATTTTCTTACGCAGGTCTTTCAGCGACGCGAATAACTCGGCATCAGCGGCTGCCGTTCCTCCGCTGCCAAACTCATCATCGTCATCAGCATCCACGTTGCTGTAATCGTTGTCTTCTACAACCTGGATAGCAACTGGTTTTTTAAGGTACGCTTTTCCTTTATCCGTCAGTTTTAATGTTCCGTACGTTTCAATGTCTTTTGAGAGGAAGCCCGCAAGCAATCCCTGCCGGATAATAGCCGTCCAGAATTTTGGTTCACGATCACTTCCTTCTCCGCAAATTTCAAGTTGGTCGTGGCCATGCAATTTCACCGCCTGTTCCATCTTGCCTGTGATTACATGCACCACATGTTCTGATGCAAATTTTTCTTTGATGGCTTTAATGGTTTCAAGTACAGTACACATTTCATCCTGTCCGTTGAAACTCTTTTTAGGATGCAGGCAGTTGTCGCAATTACCGCAGTTGGTTTTCTCATATCGCTCGCCGAAATAATTCAGCAATACTTTTCTGCGGCAAACAGAGGTCTCGGCATACCCAACCGTTTCAAGAAGCAATTGTTTCCCGATTTCCTGTTCAGCCACCGGCTTGCCTTTCATAAACTTCTCCAGCTTCTCAATGTCTTTGTAACTATAGAAAGTGACGCATTTGCCTTCGCGCCCGTCTCTTCCTGAACGACCGGTTTCCTGGTAATATCCTTCGAGACTTTTTGGAATGTCGTGATGAACAACAAAACGCACATCCGGTTTGTCGATACCCATTCCGAATGCAATGGTGGCGACGATCACCTCAATTTCTTCCATCAGGAATTTATCCTGTGTAGCCGCTCGCACGGGGGCTTCAAGGCCGGCATGGTAAGGCAAGGCACGGATTCCGTTTACACTAAGTGTAGAAGCAACTTCTTCCACTTTTTTCCTGCTCAGGCAATAAATAATTCCTGATTTTCCCATGTTCTGTTTTACAAAGCGGATGATCTCTTTGATCACATCTACTTTCGGGCGCACTTCGTAATACAGGTTTGCGCGGTTGAACGATGCCTTGAAAACAGTGGCATCCATCATCGTCAGGTTTTTCTGAATATCAAGCTGAACTTTTGGGGTAGCGGTAGCGGTAAGCGCGATGATCGGAACAGTACCGATGGCTTCAATGATCGGACGAAGTCTTCTGTATTCAGGCCGGAAGTCGTGACCCCATTCTGAAATACAATGTGCTTCGTCGATCGCGAAAAAAGAAATGTTGATGCCTTTCAGGAATTCAACATTCTCTTCTTTGGTTAATGATTCGGGTGCAACGTATAATAGTTTTGTCTTTCCTCTTTTCACATCGTTCCGCACATTCGCCATCTCGGTTTTGTTGAGCGACGAATTCAGGAAATGCGCGATGCCATCTTCACTGCTGAAACCGCGCATGGCATCCACCTGGTTTTTCATTAAAGCGATGAGTGGAGAAACAACAATGGCCGTACCTTCCATGATAAGCGATGGAAGCTGGTAACACATACTCTTGCCACCACCGGTCGGCATGATCACGAATGTATCATTCCCTGCCAGTAAATTTTGAATGATTGCTTCCTGGTCTCCCTTAAATTTATTAAAGCCGAAATACTTCTGTAAATACTCGCTTAATGGTCTTTCTGCAACTAACATATTCTTCACTACTATTATTACTTAAGATTAATTTTGTGATAAATATAAATGTTTTTTTTGAAACTGCAAGTGAATTGAACGTGATTGATTCTGAATTATTCTACACTTTCAAAACAATGCAGTAAATTTAAGGAGTTGGTGTTCAAGGCAGTGGAATCAGGCAGTAGGCGGTTTGACGATTCGATAAGTTGATGATTTGATACTAATATTTGGTGAACTCTTTTGCAGTCGAGGGTAAATTATGTGTCAAAAAAACTTCTTTGATTTTCCTTTTATTCTTCCGGTAATTTCTTCTTTCCCTATCATAAGCATCCTCTAATCCAACTCCTGCCTTCCATCTTCCTGCCTTCCATCTTCCATCACCCAACTTCAAAGGAAAGAATATCTTTGCGCGCATGTTATTCGGTTTATTGGGAAATAAAAAAAACGCTGCCGGGGAAATGTCTTTTCTCGGTCACCTGGAAGCGCTGCGCTGGCACCTTGTTCGTTCGGTGATGGTGATCATGGTGCTTGCAGTCGTTCTCTTCTGTTTCAAAGAATTTTTGTTCGACGGCATCCTGCTTGCACCCAAACGCCCTGACTTTTTTACCTACCGGGCCATGTGCTGGATGACACATAAATTTCATTTAGGAGATGATCTCTGCATCACTAAAATTGATTTTACCCTGATCAGCACCGACATCTCCGCGCAGTTTACCACACACATGTGGGTGGCATTTGTCGGAGGCCTGGTAGTCGCTTTCCCTTATGTTGTATGGGAACTCTGGCGTTTCATTAAACCGGCTTTGCATGAAAAAGAACAACGCTATGCAAAGGGAATCGTTTTCTATACATCGTTTCTTTTTATTACCGGCGTGTTGTTCGGGTATTATATCATCACGCCGATGTCGGTGAATTTTCTCGGCACCTACCAGGTGAGTGAACAGGTAAAAAACACCATCACACTCGATTCATTCATTTCAATTGTGACAACGATGACATTGATAACAGGAATTGTTTTCGAACTTCCGATCGTGGTTTACTTCCTGACAAAAATCGGTATTCTCACTCCGAAATTCATGCGCACATACAGGAGACATGCGATTGTATTAATTCTGTTAGCAGCCGCTATCATTACTCCAACATCCGACGCTACAACCTTAACACTTGTCTTTATTCCGCTTTACATATTATATGAAATAAGTATTTTCGTAAGTGCTTATGTGGTGAGAAATAAAGAAAGGAGTAGTTAGTCGGGAGTTCCGACAGGAACTAAAAACGAAGAACCAGGAATCAAGAGTCAAGACCAGTATGATCAGAAATAAAATATTCTTTCCATCCTTTTGTATCATTTGCTTCTTTTCAATGTTCCTTGCTTCTGCTCAGGTAACAAAAGTGACAGGTCATGTGTATGATCCACTCACGAATGAACCGATTCCGTTTGCAAGTGTTGTTTTCAAAAAAACCACCATCGGAACGAATACCGATATCAATGGAAATTTTACTCTTGAAACCATCAACGATGTTGACAGCATCAGCGCGACATTCATCGGTTATATTCCGGCAACGCTTCGTGTAAAAAAAGGAAAGTTACAAGAGATCAATTTTGCATTGCGTGTCAATAAATATGATTTGCCGGAAGTAAAAGTAATCGCCGGAGAAAATCCCGCAGACATCATCATGCGGCATGTGCGTGATAACAAGGACAAGAATACCAAAACACGTGTGGATGCGTATCAATATGAAGCTTACAACAAGCTTGAAATGGACATCAACAACATCAGTGAGAAATTCAAAAACAGAAAACTCTTCAAGCCGTTTAAATTTATTTTCGACAACCTCGACAGCAACGAAACGAACAAAAAACCTTTTCTCCCCGTTTTTATTTCTGAATCGATTTCAGATGTGTACTACAAAAAGAGTCCGGAAAAAAAGAAAGAAGTGATTAAAGCCGTGAAGGCTTCTGGCATCGAGAACTCCAGCATTCAGCAGTTTCTCGGCGACTTTTACCAGAACATCAACATCTACGACAACAGTATTTATCTTTTCGGAAAAGGGTTTGAAAGTCCCCTTGCCGACGGTGGCGCTTTATTTTACAAATTCTATTTAATCGACAGTGCATTCATCGGCGACAAGTGGTGTTACAAACTTCAGTTTAAACCAAGAAGGAGGCAGGAACTTACGTTCGTCGGAGAAATGTGGATCAACGACACCACCTGGGCAATCAAGAAAATCAACATGCGGATTGCCGACGATGCCAACATCAACTTTATTGAAGACCTTGTATTGGTGGATGATTACGACCAGGTAGACGGTCAATGGATGCTGAGAAAAGACATTCTCGTGATTAATATTTCGCCGACAGAAACAAAGTCGAAAGAAAAAATGGGATTCATCGCGCGTAAGACTACCACGTACAGAGACATCGTCATCAACAAACCAAAACCCGATGATTTTTATGCGGAGAACAACCAGGCCGTGACGATACTCGATGATGCCTCTGCAAAAACAGAGGATTTCTGGAAAGAGAATCGTCATGATTCACTTTCAAAACAGGAACTGCAGATTTATCACATGGTGGACACCATCCGGAAAGTACCTGCCTTTCAAACGTATCTCGATGTGATCAATGTGATCGCAACGGGTTATCTCACCGAAGGCCCGCTCGACATCGGTACGCTTTTTTCATTTTACAGTTACAACAACCACGAAGGCGACAGAATTAAATTAGGCGGAAGAACCAATCTAAATTTCAGCAGCGCCATTCAGCTTCGCGGATACGCGGCTTACGGTGTGCGCGATCAGAAATTCAAATACAGCGGTGCGTTTGAATATTATTTTAACGGGAAACACAATACGTCGTTTGGCGGCGGTTACAAAAAAGACGTTGAGCAACTCGGCCAGGGCTTTACAACATTCGCTCGCGACAATGTATTGGTGACTTTGCTGAGCAGGATCAGGAGCAGTAAGTTCAACGACATTTCGGAAGAAAAAGTTTTTGTTGAAACGGATCTGTTCAAAGGATTTACGGTAAATGTTTCGCTCGCGCATAGAGTGATGCATCCTCTGGAAGATTTAAACTTTAGTTATTTTAAAGACGGTTTTCACCAGGATACCACGAATGTCATCAACACGTCTGAAATAACCATTGCGTTGCGATACGCTTACAACGAGCGTTTCATTGAAAGAAGAAAAGCCGTTGGAAAAAAGAACGGTCGCATCAGTCTTGGAAGTTTAAAACCGATAACCCGTCTTTCTTATACGTATGGAACAAAAAATCTTTTTGGCAGCACACTTGAATACCACAAAGTGATCCTGAATATTTTTGACCGTTTGTATTGGGGAATTTTAGGAAGAACAGATTATGAAATTGAAGCCGGCAAGGTGTGGAAAGAAATTCCGTATCCGCTACTTGAAGTGCACAAAGGAAATGAAACGTATACGTATGACCGCTCCACGTTTAACCTGATGAACTACTACGAATTTGTAAGCGATCAGTTTGTTGCGTTGAAAGCGACACACCGGTTCAATGGTTTTTTTCTCGACAAATTTCCATTGCTGAGAAAATTAAAATGGCGGGAAGTCGTTACAGGAAATGTATTGATCGGAAAAGTAACAGAATCGAACAGGAATATCCTGGTTGATCCTGCATCGTTTTATTCTGTGAGTCACCCTTATATTGAAGGTGGTATCGGCATCGAAAATATTTTAAAATTCGGACGAATTGATTTCATCAAACGCTTTAGTTACCTTGATCATCCGAATGTTTCGAAATTCGGAATCCGGTTTAGCTTCGAAGTGATTATTTAATTGAATTGCTCTGAATATTCTACTTCATAATTGAAATTAAAGATTTAATATTGTTTCGGATTTATATCTCATGCTCCTTCGTTCAGATAATTTAGTTAAGCGTTATAAAAGCCGCACCGTTGTTGACCATGTAAGCATACAGGTGGAACAGGGTGAAATTGTCGGCTTACTCGGACCAAACGGAGCCGGTAAAACAACTTCTTTTTACATGATCGTCGGGTTGATTAAACCGAATGAAGGAAAAATTTATCTTGATGATGTTGAGATCACGAACTTACCGATGTACAAGCGATCGAAAATGGGAATCGGTTACCTCGCGCAGGAAGCATCTGTATTCCGGAAACTGACGGTTGAAGAAAACATCGAAGCCGTTCTTGAAATGACAGACATGAGCAAGGATGATCAGCGAAAGAAGTTGGAAGCATTGCTCGAAGAATTCGGATTGAGCCGAATCCGGAAAAGCCGCGGTGATCTTTTATCCGGCGGCGAAAGAAGAAGAACTGAAATCGCGCGGGCACTTGCTGTGGATCCAAAATTTATTTTACTCGATGAACCTTTTGCCGGAGTGGATCCGATTGCCGTCGAGGACATTCAAAGCATCGTCTCTCACCTGAAGCATCGTAATATCGGAGTGCTAATCACAGATCATAACGTACATGAAACACTTTCCATTACCGACCGCGCTTATCTTTTGTTTGAAGGAAAAATTCTGAAAGCCGGCACGGGAGAAGAACTTGCCAATGATGAAGAAGTGAGAAAAGTTTATCTGGGACAGAACTTTGAGTTGAGGCGATAGGCTCTCCTGTAGCGAATTACGAATAAGGTACGAATTTAAGAATACGCGAATTCTCCGTTTCGCCCTTTCTCCGTTTCACTGGTTCCTGTCAATGAAATTCACCAATTGAAATCAGTTGCCGCTCAGCGTAAACTGAAAACTCTCCATAATCGGGTTCGACAACAATTTCTTACAGGCCGCTTCAACCTGCTGAGTTGCTTTCTCTTTTGAATCAGCTTCTACTTCAAGCGTGATGTGTTTTCCGATGCGTACGTTTTCAATTTCAGCGAGACCCATATTTCTTAATCCGTGTGTAACGGCTTTGCCTTGCGGATCGAGCAGCGCTTTCAACGGCATTACATCTATTTCAGCAGTAAATTTCATTTTGTTTCCTGTTTAATGTTGTTGGTAGAAAAATTTTTAATGAGCGACAAAAGTAAGTAAAGCAAAATAATCAACGGTATGGCGACATAGAAAAAAATCAAAAACAGCAGGAGTGATAATGCGAGAAAGATGTACTGGAAAAGATTTTTCTTCCATCCAAAAGATTTAAACTTCAAGGCAAACAACGGAAGCTCAGCAATGAGGAGATACGAAAGAACAACACACAGGATGGTGATGAAATATGGATTATAAATTAAACCCCCGAGGTGAAAATGATCGTGTTGAAGAATGAGAGGTAAGGCAACAACCAGCAATGTGTTTGCCGGAGTGGGTAACCCGATGAATGATTCTGACTGCCTCGTATCCACATTAAATTTTGCCAGCCGGATGGCCGAGAAGATGGTGACGATAAACGGAAAGAACTGAAATATCCTGTGAAAATTTTCACTTAGTGAAATAATGGAAAGGTCGCACTCTTTCGAATTCAAAAGACTGAACAGAACGGCTCCGGGAACCACTCCAAACGTAACAACATCAGCGAGTGAATCCAGTTCCTTCCCGATCGGTGAATGAACCTTCAATAGCCGCGCTGCGAACCCATCGAAGAAATCAAAAATCGCGGCGACAAAAACGAGAAACGCTGCTGCATCAAGACGATTACGGAAAATCATCACCACAGCGATGCATCCACAAAAAAGATTCAGGCAGGTAAGTGTGTTAGGAATGTGCTTCTTCAATGAATAGGTCTTTAACAGGAATCAAATGTAGCAAGAATCATGAGAAAAACTCCATTGGATATTTGCCGAAAATGGCATCCGGAAAATAATCAAATTCCAAACTGTAAGCTTTGAAGAGTCATTAACCGGATTTTCATTCTTGTCTTAACAAAAAAATCAGTTTATAAATTGTATCTTTTCAATTGAATTCAATGTATAAACATGATTAAAATAGCATACAAGTGTAAATAAAAAAGTGCTTTCTGAATTTCGGAAGAGAACTATTTTTATCTTTACAAGTAGCTGACAGGCAAATCGTTTGACAAACAATAAACACAGAGATAAATCGTTTGCCTGAAAGTTTGTCATTCGACTTAAAACCAACACCATGAACTTCTCAAAAATAGTATTGTTAAGTGCCGCTTTAGGATGCTTTCATTTTGCTTCGGCGCAGGCTCCAAAATACAGTAACGAGTTTTTATCCATCGGTGTTGGCGGTCGTGCTCTTGGCATGTCGAATGCGCAGGTAGCTTCTGTGAGTGATGCAACTTCCGGATTCTGGAATCCTGCCGGTCTAACACTGATAAAAAGCAACGCTGAAGTTACAGCGATGCACGCTGAGCTGTTCGCTGGAATCCTGAAATATGATTATGGTGCAGTCGCTACCCGGATTGACTCTTCGCATGCCATGTGTTTTTCCATCATTCGTTTGGGCGTCGATGACATCGCGAATACGCTTGATTTGTTTGATGGTTCTGGTAATATCAACTACGACAGGATAAAACCATTTGCCGTTGCGGACTATGCATTCTTTTTTTCGTACGCAAAAAAATCAACGATAGAAGGATTGCGATATGGGGGAAGCGCCAAGATCATCCACCGCGTGATCGGTGATTTCGGCAAAGCATGGGGATTCGGATTCGACCTCGGAGCGCAATATGAAAAAGGAAAATGGATATTTGGTTTACTCGGAAAAGATGTGACCTCCACCTTTAACGCATGGAGTTTTAACACGGATAAGTTTGCTGAAACGTTTGCGCTCACAGGCAATGAAATTCCAAAGAGTTCGCTTGAAATTACGTTACCAAAATTAATTCTCGCCGCTGCATACAAAACCAACATCACCAAAAGAATCACTCTGCTTGGAGAAATAAACGGAGACATGACCTTTGACGGGCAACGGAATGTTGTTATCAACTCAAACCCAATCAGTGTTGATCCGCATGCAGGCATTGAATTGGGATATGATAATTTTATTTTTCTACGCACCGGTGTCATGAATATTCAGCGTGTAAAAGATATTGGCGGTGGCACATCCACCATTTATCAACCGAACATGGGCATCGGCATCAGATTAAAAAATCTCAGCATCGAATATGCACTCTCCAATATCGGCAGTGTGGAAACACTGTACTCAAATATCTTCTCGCTGAAGCTGGATATTTACAAACACAAATAATGAAATGTTCATAGTTCAAAAAACAAAAACACAACTGGTGACGAACATTCCATCACAGAATAAAAATGAAATTCAATCGCGATGAAAAGACTTTACACACTGCTTATCATTCTTTTTATCTGTTCCGGGTCAAATGCTCAGACCTACGAAAACTCCTGGATCAATTATTCTCAGTCGTATTACAGAATAAAAGTATGGCAGGATGGATTGTATCGCATTCCAACCAATACATTACTTTTTTCGGGGATCCCTGTTACCGGAATTGATTGCAGGAACATCCAGATTTTTCACAACGGGCAGGAACAATACATTTATCTTTTCGACCAGAATGGCAACAATCATTTGGATGCAGGCGACTACATTGAATTCTACGCACAACACAACGACGGTTCACTGGATACGAAAATGTACCTGGACCCAAGCTGGCAACCGAATGCGAACTTCAGTTTGTACACCGATACTTCCATTTACTTTCTTACATTCAATAATTCTCTTGTCAACAATCGGGTAACAGTAGTAACAGACACTAATTACGCCGTACAAACACCGGCAAATTATTTTATAAAAGATTCTTACAAGGAAGAAACAAGTACTTACAATGCGGGTACTACCAATAATTTCGGAGCAACCGACATCGATTACACCGAAGCGGAAGGATGGATGGATGGTATATTTTATACCGGTACTCCTGTTTCCAAAACAGTCAGCACACAGAATATTTATACAGGCGGACCGAATGTTGAAATTAACACTGCGATTGCCGGAGCAAACAGTAACAACCACAGCATTCTCGTCAATTTTCCGGGAACAAATTTTACAGATCTTTTTACGGGCTATTTGATGAGAAGATATAGTTTCTCTCTGTCTCCTGCTTTATTTACATCTCCTTCAACAACGTTTACATATTCCGCACTTAGTTCAATTGATCACAATTGCTTCGTGAATCTGTCAGTGAAATACCCGCACACATTTGATCTTGAAAATACGTCAACATTCAAAATGCTTGTTCCCGATGATCCTTTACAGTCTAAAACAAGAATGGACATCACCAATTTTAACCCGGCCAACTCTCCGGAAGTGATCCTGTATGATCTTACGAATCACAAACGTTTTTCCGCGGTTCAGTCGGGAAGTACATGGCACATGCTGGTTGACAATGACGGACAAAGCAGTCCGAAAAACTGTTACATAACTTCCGGCAATGGAATTTTACCGGTCGCTCAATCGTCAATCAGCAGTTTTACATACATCAATAACAACCAGGGATTGTTCAACAACTACCTGAATGCCGCCATCGATTCCGCTTACATCATTATTACCAACAGGGCATTGTGGTTTGAAGCACAAGCGTATAAAGCGCAGCGTGACATCACAACAGGTAACAAAGTAATTTTGATTGACATTGATGAACTATATGATCAGTTCGCGTATGGTATCAAGAAACATCCGTTAGCGATCAAGAATTTTGTAAAGTACATTCTTGATAAATGGACAAGTGTACATCCTCCACAGGCGATGTTCCTGATCGGCAAATCGATTGCAGAACGTTTTTCAAGATACGATCCGCAGAGCTTTGCCAATAATTTAGTTCCGTCGTATGGGAATCCTCCTTCTGATATTCTTCTCACATCTGGTATCAATGGTTCCCTATACGATCCGAAAATCCCAATCGGACGTTTAAGCGCCCGGAACGTTTCAGATGTTTCTAATTATCTGCAGAAGGTTCAGGAGTATGAAGCCCACCAGACAGATCCGATTCCTGAAACATGGATGAAAGAAGTGTTGCATTTCAGCGGCGGTTCCAGTCTGAATGAACAGAATATGATCAAAACATTCATGGACACTTTTAAGACGGTGATTGAGAAACCATTTTTCGGTGGTCATGTCACAACATACCTGAAAACAAGCAACGCCCCCATTGTGATTAACCAGTCAGAAGAGCTGCAAAACCGTATCAATTCCGGTGTTGCTCTGATGACATTTTTCGGACATGCATCTGGCTCCGGTTTTGATGAAAGCACGGACGACCCTGAGAACTATGGAAACCACGGGAAATATCCGTTGGTGATTGCTAACTCCTGCTTTGCCGGAGATATTCATACATCGGCACAAAGTATCAGCGAACGGTTTGTCACACTTCAGGAAAGAGGTTCTATCGGTTTTATTGCCAGCGTCGGGTTGGGTGATGCAAGTTATCTTTTTTCATATTCCGACAGTCTGTATAAAAACTTTTCATCCAGACATTATGGAGATCCTATTGGTAAGCAGATGCAGCAGACCATTCTCCAGGTACAGGATTCAAATTCGATCGGAACAAAAGCCGTGTGTGAAGAAATGACTCTCGAAGGTGACCCAGGAATAAAACTGAACAACTGGAACAAGCCCGATCTGCTGATGAGCCAGTCGAACATTTACTTTACACCAAACAATATCACGACCGATCTGGATACATTCAACGTTCATATCATTGTGCGTAATATCGCGCGGGCCATTCCTGATTCATTCAATGTTGTTGTGACAAGGACCTTCCCGAATGGAACCGATTCTGTTTATACAATGCGAATCGGTCATTGTTATTATGCTGACACCTTACTTTTGAATGCACACGTAGACGGATCTAATTCAGCTGGAATAAATTCCTTTCGGGTGAATGTTGATTTACCGGAAGACTCCATTCATGAATTGGATGATTACTTAAATAACTCCACGACGGCAACACTCTTCATTACTTCTCACGATATCATACCGGTTTACCCGCAAAAATTTGCCATCGTTCCTTATAGCACGACTTCAGTGAAAGCATCTACCGTTGATCCGCTGGCAGGAATGAAAACGTACCGGTTCGAAATGGATACTTCCTACCAGGCATTTTCAAATCCTCCTCAGCCAAGTCCGATGTTCCGGTTCACGACAGTGACCGACAGCGGCGGAGTCATTACGTGGAACAACAACATCACGTTGATGGACAGCGTAGTGTATTACTGGCGTGTGGCGAATGATTCTGTTTCCATTGATCCTGTGAAATACAAATGGCAGGAAAGTTCGTTCATTCACATTCCCGCAAAAACCGGTTGGTCGCAAAAACATTTCTTCCAGTTTAAGGAAGATACTTATACGAATGTGGTGTTCGACAGCACAAACCGAAAATTCGATTTCGTCATCAACAATAAAACATTAAGCGCAACAACATTCGGCTCGCCTATTGGCCCTCTTGGGACCAATGCATTCAATGATATCGGGTATACACTTAACAATACAGTTGGTGAATACAATGGTTGTCAGCTTGCGCCGGCAGCAATGGTTGCTGTCTTTGATTCGATTACACTTGAACCGTGGAATACATCAGGAAATAATTTCGGTCAGTCAAATACATTTAATCCTGTAACCGGAACAGGGTCATGCCGTCCTCGTTCAGAAAATTATTTTATTTTCCGTTACAGTGATCCGGCACAGATGGCAAGTCTTAATACACTACTTACAAATGTTCCTTCCGGAGATTACATCCTGGTTTACTCTTGGTTTACGACGGCTTATTCGACAGTGGATATACACTTCTCAAATGCATTGGCAGCAGCAGGATTTAACACGGCATTGATCCAGGACAATGCTCCTTATATATTATTTATCAAAAAAGGATTTCTGCCGACGAGACAGGAAGTATATGGCGCAACGATCCAGGACACATTGCATCTAATCCCCCAACCCCACTTGATCAACAAGTGGAATCGCGGAACAATTGCTTCCGATTTCATCGGCCCTTCAACACATTGGACTCAATTGCACTGGAAAAATCATGCATCCGAAAGCGGTTCTACCAAAGATTATTCTTCGCTGAACCTATATGGATTGACGGCGACAGGTCACCTCGATACACTTCGGTATGGAATGCAGACCAATTCATCTGATACCACATTGAATTGGATTTCTGCGTCTCAATACCCATATCTCAAGTTGGAAGTATATCTACAAGATGATTCTTTGCGCACGCCGCCACAAATGGACAAGTGGCAGATTTACTTTGACGAAGCTCCGGAATGTGCCATCAACGCGAACAATCATTTCAGCTTCCATGGTAACCCGATATCAGAAGGCGATACCATTCGCATGAGTGTAGCCATCGAAAACATCGCGAACAAACCGATGGATAGTTTGACGGTTGATTTTTACATGTATGACAACAACCGCGTGCGTCACAATGTAAAATCACTGAAGCTTGATTCATTGCGGGTAGGACAATCTCTTTTAGCGAATGTGGAGATTGATACTACCTTCGGTCTTGCAGGGAATAATAGTTTGTGGGTGGAAGCAAATCCATTCAACAGTCATCACCAGTTGGAACAATTTCATTTTAACAACCTCGCTGAAATGAAATTTAAAATCAACCGGGATGTCGTCAACCCGATTCTCGATGTTACGTTCGACGCGATTCATATTCTTGACGGCGATATTATTTCAGGCAAACCCGACATCGCAATTCAGCTCCATGACGAAAATAAATTTCTTGCGTTGAATGATACGGCCAGTTTCAGGGTGTACCTGAAAAGTCCTTCAGGCAATACCGAACAGCGAATTTATTTCACCACTCCTTCATTTGGTAACACGCTCCGGTTTACACCGGCAGTACTTCCGAAAAACAGTTGCCGCATCGACTGGAATCCTGTTTTCACGGAAGACGGAACATACATTCTTGATGTAGAAGCGGCGGATAAATCGAAAAACGAATCCGGCAAATTCAACTACAGAATCTCATTTGAGGTTGTGAACCGCTCAACCATTACCGAAGTACTCAACTATCCGAATCCATTCTCTACCTCTACCCGGTTTGTTTTCACCTTGACGGGAAATGAAATTCCGCAGTTCATGAAAATTCAGATCATGACGGTGACGGGAAAAATTGTGCGTGAGATTACGCAGAATGAATTGGGCAACATTCACGTCGGAAGAAACATTACCGATTATGCATGGGATGGAAAAGACGAATATGGTGATCAGCTTGCAAACGGAATTTACCTCTACCGTGTTATTTCAAACATCAACGGAAGCGAGATTGAACACCGCGATACCGAAGCCGATAAATATTTTAAGAGAGGCTGGGGGAAGATGTATTTGATGCGGTAATCTTCTTTTAAAAATAAGTTTGAAAAGGTGAGTTCATAAGGACTCACCTTTTTTATTTTTTCGATAAGATCAAAGAGGTTGTATTCTTAATCAAAGGTTCTTTAATAATATTATTTGGCTTCTTTAAAATAGCATTTAAATCTCTTCGAGGTTTGATTCCATTTATTTAAGGCGTATCGCAATACACCCCTAAATCTTTTCTGTTAATTCCCGTTTATACAAAATTATTCCCGCGGATTTTATTAATCTTGCGTAACATTTATGACCAAAGTCAGGAGAATCGTTTCGTATTTCTTTTGTTCTGTATTAAGCGGATTGCTTTTGTGGCTGGCCTGGCCTGAGAGAGGATTAACACCGTTTATATTTGTCGCCTTCGTTCCGTTGTTGTGGATTGAATATTCTTTTCCCGTTGATACAACCCAACGGGGAAAACTCAAACTCTTCGGTTATTTTTACCTCGCTCTTTTAGTCTGGAACGTCCTCACCACCTGGTGGGTTTACAACTCCACCGATATCGGAAGTTTTGTCGCGCTCGGTTTAAACAGTTTGTTCATGGCAATTGTGTGGCAGCTTTTTCATATCACAAAAAAAAATCTTGGAACAGTTGCCGGCTATTGCTCACTGTTCGCTTACTGGATCGGGTTTGAATACCTCCATCTGAACTGGGAAATCTCATGGCCATGGCTTACACTGGGAAATGTTTTCGCATGTCATCCTCAATATGTACAATGGTATGAATTTACAGGAGTACTTGGTGGAACGGCATGGGTGCTGGCTGCTAATCTTTTCTTCTTTGTAGTCGTGAAAAATATGTTGAACCGCGATTTGCTTGCCTTGATGCGACGGATTAATTCATTGGTTGGTTTAACGGCTTCCGCCATTCTCATCATCGCTCCGATGATTTTTTCTCTCTTGCTCTACAATCGTCATGTGGATACAGGAAAGCCCGTTAACATAGTTGTCGTGCAGCCTAACGTGGATCCTTACAATGAAAAGTTCAATGGTACCGGTGATGACCAGCTTGCAAAACTTCTTCGCCTCGCTTCGTCGGTTGCCGACAGCAACACCGACTACATCGTAGGCCCTGAAACCGCTTTGCCGGATGGCATCTGGGAGGAAACGATGAACCAGCACAAACAAATTAAAACCATCGAAAAGTACATCAAAGTTTTTCCACGATCAACAATGATTGTCGGAGCTTCTACATACAAAGGATACGACAAAGGACAACCGCCAAGCGAAACTGCGCATCAGTTTAAGGACAGCAAAAATTTTTATGATGCATTCAATACGGCGTTGCAGATTGATCAAACAGACAGCATTCAGGTGTATCATAAATCACGGTTGGTACCGGGGGTTGAGATCATGCCATACAGGAATGTTTTCGGCTTCCTCGAAAAACTGTCGCTTAACCTTGGCGGCACATCGGGAAGTCTCGGTGTTCAAAAAGACCGGACAGTTTTTGTGTCTGCGAACGGCACAAAGGTGGCGCCTGCGATCTGTTACGAATCCATTTACGGCGGATTCATGAGCGGATACATGCGAAACGGAGCGCAGTTGATTTTTGTGATCACCAACGACGGCTGGTGGGGAAATACTCCCGGCTATCGCCAGCACATGAATTACGGACGATTGCTTGCCATCGAATTCAGGAAGAGTATCGCACGGAGTGCTAACACAGGCATTTCATGCTTCATCAATCAGCGCGGCGATATTATTCAGCACACGAACTGGTGGGAAGAAGACGCCATCAAACAAACGTTATACAAAAATAACATCCAGACTTTTTTCGCGAAACACGGAGATTATCCCGGAGTGATTTCTTCCTACGCATCATTTTTACTTTTATTGCTGGTCCCGCTTAAAAAGGTTTTAAGAAAAATCAGAAGTTAATTTTTCTTTCCCGCTCAACCTTCCTACTTTCGCTGAACAATAAATCTTTGAAAGAAGACTATAAGCCATCTCAAAATAACCAATTGAATAATCCCTATAGAAATTTAATCAATGAGACTATCGTTTTAGAAACCGCCGCAGGCGGTGCACTGAAACGATTAAGTCGAATTGATCCCGGTAGCGAAGCGTATCGGGATCTG
>JAYVZS010000134.1:0-20759 GCA_043783155.1 Bacteroidota bacterium
AGATCCCGATACGCTTCGCTACCGGGATCAATTCGACTTAATCGTTTCAGTGCACCGCCTGCGGCGGTTTCTAAAACGATAGTCTCATTGATTTAAACAGTTTCTTAAACGCAAAGAACTTAAAGCAAAAATACAAAGTCCATAAAAAAAAATTCAAACAAGTAATTTTTCAAAAGAATTTTCAACATCCTTTAAGAAAGATTCTCCGATCTCCCATCTCGTCCTCGAAAATCTTTAAAGAAACTTTTCAAAATCATCTTTTACTCTACTGTCGGTTAAACAACCTGCATGGTTTATTATTAACTTTGCAAATTGCATATTTTCACCATGGTAAAGGTTGATCAGCTCGATTCAAAACAATTCATCATCATCAAGGGTGCCCGCGTGCACAACCTGAAAAATATTGACGTTGCCATTCCACGCAACAAATTTGTGGTGATCACAGGTTTATCCGGTTCTGGAAAATCATCACTTGCATTTGACACATTGTACGCGGAAGGACAACGGAGATATGTTGAAAGC
This sequence comes from Bacteroidota bacterium, assembly GCA_043783155.1. Lineage (GTDB taxonomy): Bacteria > Bacteroidota > Bacteroidia > AKYH767-A > 2013-40CM-41-45 > JAPLDA01. Next base: position 523 of record JAYVZS010000134.1, read on the forward strand.
CTCAGCTCGTATGCACGACAGTTTCTGGGCAGAATGGACAAACCGGATGTGGATTACATCAAAGGAATTTCTCCCGCTGTTGCCATCGAACAAAAAGTAAATACACGCAACCCGCGCTCTACAGTCGGTACTTCAACGGAAATTTATGATTACCTGAAATTATTGTTCGCGAGAATCGGGAAAACTTATTCACCTGTTTCAGGACTTCCTGTGAAACGACATACCGTTGATGATGTCGTGAAATATCTTTTTTCGCTTCCTGAAAATACCCGTTGCATCCTTTTCGCCCCGCTTCAAATTCATCCTGAACGCAACATAGAAGAAGAGTTAAAAGTGCTGATGCAAAAAGGATTCGTTCGTGTGTTGCTGATGGATGAAGTAAAAAAAATTGAAGACCTTCTTTCGGATGATCACCAGGAAACATTGCATCAACTGAATGAATCGCTGGGATATTCCGTTAAGCAAACTGCTAAAAAGAAAAAATCAAAAATCGGAGAAGAAAAAAATTCATCTTCAAAGCAACTCATCAACGTGGTGATTGACAGGTTCAGCATTCAAAAGGATGATGAAAGCAGTCAGTTTCGTGCGGCTGATTCCATTCAAACAGCTTTCTTCGAAGGCAATGGAGAATGTTCCGTTCTTATTGAAAAAGAAAACGGAGAAAAAACAAGAACATCTTTTTCGAACCGCTTCGAGTTGGATGGAATAATTTTCGAAGAACCAACTACCCATTTATTCAGTTTCAATAACCCTTACGGAGCATGCAAAACATGCGAAGGTTTTGGTTCAGTGATTGGCATTGACGAAGATCTTGTAATTCCTGATAAAAGTCTTTCCGTGTACGAAGGAGCCATTGTTTGCTGGCGCGGCGATAAGATGAAAGAATGGAACGATAAACTTATCAAGGTATCGTACAAATTTGATTTTCCTGTTCACCGTCCATATTATGATTTAACTTCGGATGAAAAAAATCTGTTGTGGACAGGCAATCAATTTTTTGACGGACTGAATCATTTTTTCAAGTACATTGAAACGCAGGCATACAAGATTCAATACAGGGTTATGCTTTCCCGCTACCGTGGGAAAACAATTTGTCCTGAATGCAAAGGAACGCGTTTGAGAAAAGATGCGACGTATGTAAAAATAAATTCGAATTCAATTACAGATGTGGTGCTGATGCCTGTGAGCGACTCTCTTGTATTTTTCAAAAGTCTCATTCCGAATCTTTCTCCGAAATCAAAAGAAAAAAATTTACTGACTGCCCACGAATACGAAATTGCTAAAAGATTGCTGATTGAAATCACCAGCCGTTTTCAATTTCTTAGTGATGTAGGACTCGGTTATCTCACGTTGAATCGTTTGTCGAATTCATTGTCGGGAGGGGAATCACAACGCATCAACCTTGCAACATCGCTTGGCAGCAGCCTGGTCGGTTCGATGTATATTCTGGATGAACCCAGTATCGGGCTTCATCCGCGCGATACCGAACGACTGATCAAAGTTTTATTTTCGCTTCGTGATCTTGGTAACACAGTAATCGTTGTTGAACACGATGAAGAAATCATGCGGGCATCTGATGAGTTGATTGATATTGGTCCGGAAGCCGGACAACATGGAGGAGAATTGATGTACCAGGGAAACTTCAGCGACATTTTAAAAAGCAAAGAAAGTTTCACCGGCCGCTATCTCAGCGGTAAAGAAAGTATATCCATTCCCTACAAGAGACGGCAGGCAAATGGCTTCATTGACATTGAAGGGGCGAGAGAAAATAATCTGAAAAACCTGAACGTAAAATTTCCGCTTGGTGTGCTTACAGTTGTAACAGGAGTAAGTGGTTCAGGAAAAACTTCGCTGATAAAAAAAGTCTTGTATCCTTCGTTGAAAAAAATTCACGGCGGCTACGGCGAGCAAAGCGGATTGTTTGATAAGATCACCGGCGATTACAATAAAATTAATTCGGTTGAATTTGTTGATCAGAACCCGATTGGCAAATCATCAAGATCGAATCCTGTTACCTACATCAAAGCATACGACGAGATCAGGGGTATGTATTCCGATCTTCCGTTGTCGCGCGGGCGTAAATACAAGCCGGCTCATTTTTCTTTTAACGTGGAAGGCGGCCGATGCGAACTCTGCGAAGGAGAAGGAGAAGTAACGATTGAAATGCAATTCATGGCCGACATTCATCTTGTTTGTGAAGAGTGCCATGGCAAACGATTCAAGCGGGAAATTCTGGATGTTGAGTACAAAGGGAAAAACATCGCAGATATTTTGGACATGACAGTGGATGAAGCCATTGAATTCTTTTCTTCTCCCATTAAATCATTCGGCGGTGATCATAAAATCGCCGCTAAGCTGAAACCCTTACAGGACGTAGGGTTGGGGTATGTTCATCTCGGACAATCAAGTTCTACGTTGAGCGGCGGTGAAGCGCAGCGAATCAAACTCGCTTCTTTTCTCGGCAAAGGAAATCAACATGAACATACACTGTTTATTTTTGATGAACCGACAACAGGTTTGCATTTTCATGACATTAAAAAACTTTTGAAATCGTTTGATGCATTAATTGAACAAGGCAATAGCATCATTGTGATTGAACACAATCCCGATGTCATCAAATGCGCCGACTGGATCATTGATCTCGGACCGGAAGGTGGTGCAGCCGGCGGCAACATCGTCTTCGAAGGAACACCAGACGATCTTGTGAACTGCAAAGAATCGTATACAGGAAAATTTTTGAAAGAAAAAATTAAGATGGTAGGAATCTGATTTTTCAATGATGAGAAATAAGAATATTCTCATCTTTCAAACTTTTCTCATACTCCTTCAGCCTCTTATTCACCACCCTAAACCAAATCGGTGGAATCAATGCCATGTAGATTGCAGATGCATATCCGCCTGGCAGCACAGGACTTCGCTCGTATGTTTGCAATTCATGGAAAGGCTTTGAGGCATAATAATGATGATCGCTGTGACGGCTCAGGTCAATCAGAAAAAAACGCGAGATCACTTTATCGGTTTGCCAGCTGATGGTTTCATTCACCCGTTCATTTTCATTTCTTGACAAACCATAATGCTCGATGTAGTTCGTGTATTCAAGAAGAAAGTTCGCCACTATGCATTGCAACAGGTAAACCAGCAAGCCATATTTCCCGACAAAATAAAAAACAACGACACAAAAAATAAATTGAAGAATAACGGAAGAAAATACATAGTTATTCATGTTCCAGACTGACTTGTTTTCCTTTTTCAAACTCTCCTTCTCCAGTTTCCACGCATCACGAATTTGTCCGGCGGTAGTTCGCAGATAAAACGCAGGCAACGATTCTCCGAAACGTGCAGTGGCAGGATCTTTCGCAGTACCCACCCATTTGTGATGAACTTTTAAGTGTTCGACAAAAAAATAAACATTGCCAGCCGTGAACAGCAAAAACTTTCCAAGCCATTGCCACATTGTATTCTTCCGGTGAATCATTTCATGAGCGATTACAATTGAAGAAGTACCGGAATGAACACCGACAGACAGAGCAGCTCCGAAATATTGCCATCCGGCCATCCTGTTTTCGTGAATGGAAATATACAACGTCACAAAGGCGATGACCTGCATAAATACATGGAGGATCAGGATAGAATCCGGAATAAAATCAGAGTCATCTGTTTCATTGTGCTTGTCTTCCGGAAAAAACCATTCGATGAAAGCCAATATGCCAATTGAAAAAACAAAATTGGTCAGTACCCACCAGCCACCGGCAAGATTTCCTGATACTACACACAACCCGGGAAGCAAGCTCCAGAAGTATTTGTAGTTCCTGTGATACGCTCTGTTCATATAAATCCTGATCAATCAAAATTAATATTAATTATTCATTCGGATTTTACCAGCCAAAAATTATTTCTCAAAGAGTGGGCGGAGGAGCAGAGAAAACAGAGAAATAAAAGAAGAAGTTGTTCCTTTAAAATACGCGCTCAGCGAACTCTGCTCCTTTGCGCCCTCTGAGTGAAACATCTGTTCATCATCAAAGAATTACCCGATAAAGAATAGAAAAGAAAACAACTCAGAATCTCCAAAAATCACAATTTATCTTCATCAAAATCGTTGACAAACTTCTGAAAGAATAATTTACCTTTAACGCCATAAAATCAAAAACATGAAAAGACATTTCCTGTCTATCTTATTTTTATCGTTGATTGGTTTGCAGTGTATCGGGCAGACGTTACATAAGAACGACCTTGTCCAGTTTTCAGGGGTGGTAGTGACGGGCGACAGCCTTCAACCTGTTCCGTTTTCCAGTATCATGATCAAGAGCACCTTTCGCGGAACGGTGAGCGACTACTTCGGCTTCTTTTCATTTGTTGCACGCATGCGTGATACGGTTGAGTTTTCCGCCATTGGTTTTAAGAAAGCAACATTTGTTATTCCTGATACTTTAACTGATAACCGTTGTTCACTCATACAAATTCTCAGGCAAGACACCATCCTTCTGAAAGATGTCGTTATTTATCCTTGGCCGACCAAGGAACAATTTAAGGAGGCATTCCTCGCCCTTCATCTTCATGATGATGACATGGAACGCGCGAAGAGAAACCTGGATCCCGGAACCATGAGTGTGATTGCTGAGGCTCTGCCGATGGATGGGAGCATGAATTTCAGGAACCAGATGCTTCAACAAACATCGCATTTGTATTACGCCGGACAAGCAACGCCTAACAACCTTCTCAACCCGATTGCATGGGCAAAATTTATCCAGGCATGGCAGAACGGAGCATTCAAGAAAAAAACGGACAAGAAGTACAACGACGGGCAGTAGATAAATTTAAATTCTAAATTCATTTTAAGGAATGCTTTTATTGCGAAGGATCATTTTTCTACTGTTACTTTTCATTTTGTCACAGCACGTCTACTCACAAACAGCAACCATTTCAGGAACTGTCCTTGATTCGCTTCGAAAACCCTTGTATGGCGTGAGTGTTGCTGTTTTCGGACAACCTTTTGCAACCACTACAACCGACCAGGGGAAATACTCACTCACCATTCCGGCAAGTCAGAATCTGAAAATTATTTTTTCATTCACAGGCCTGCATGCTGATTCTATGAACGTGAATCTTTCATCAGGAGAAAAAAAAGAAATCAATAAAACATTACGTGAACGAATCACGGAAATTCATGAAGTGAAGATTGAAGATCAGTCGTTGAAATCAACCAACATCACGAGGATCAACCCCAAAATTGTATCCGTGATTCCGACGCCAAACCAAAGTGTTGAAGACTTGCTGAAAACTCTTCCCGGTGTAAGTTCCGCGAATGAATTAAGTTCTACCTACTCTGTACGTGGAGGCAACTACGATGAAAACCTCGTGTATGTAAACGATGTGGAAGTATATCGTCCGTTCCTGGTGCGCTCGGGACAACAGGAAGGATTGAGCTTTATTAATCCTGACATGGTTTCTTCCATCAGTTTTTCTGCCGGTGGTTTTGATGCTATTTACGGAGATAAAATGTCGTCGGTACTTGATATCAAATACCGAAAACCAAAAACATTCGGCGGTGCGGTAAGTGCGAGCTTACTGGGTGAATCGCTTGAGCTGGAAGGAGTGAGTAAAAATAATAAGTTCAGTTTCATCGGAGGCGTTCGTCAGAAATCAAATCAATACCTGTTGAATACATTTCAGACAACAGGCGAATACAAACCGTCGTTCACCGACGTACAATTCCTCGGAACGTTTGATGCCAATAAAAAATTAGAGTTTGAAGTTTTCGGAAACTACTCGCGCAACCGGTACAATCTCATTCCGCAAAGTCGTGAAACAGATTTCGGAACACTAAATGACGCGAAACGTTTCACTGTATTTTTTGAAGGACAGGAATTGGATCGCTATGATGCTTTTACAGGAGCGCTGTCTGCTACGTATCATCCGAAAGACAAATTAAAACTGAAACTCATCACATCGGCTTTCACTACTTCGGAAGAAGAAAACTTCGACATCCTCGGACAATATTACCTGGATCAGCTGGAAACTGATTTTGCGAAATCGAATTTCGGTGATGTAGCATTCAATCTCGGAGTTGGTTCATTCCTGAATCATGCGCGAAATAAATTGGACGCAAATGTTTATAGCGTGGAACACAAAGGAGATTTAATCAGCGAGAAAACATTGTTGCAGTGGGGAGTGAAAGCTCAGCACGAACAGATCGATGACAAGCTGAATGAATGGTATTACAACGATTCATCCGGATTCTCCATTCCGTCAACACGCGATACCATCAATCCGCAGATTTCACTGAATGATGTTGTGAATTCGAAAGTCTCGCTGTCGAGTAACAGGTATAGCGGATATATTCAGAACACCTGGCAGATCAGTGATACGTCAAAAATTATTCTCACCACAGGAGTACGGGCAAACTACTGGGATCTAAACAGGCAATTAGTTATTAGCCCCCGCGCCTCTATCACCTACAGACCTCGTAAGAAAAAGAACATGACTTATCGGGCAGCAGCGGGGTACTATTACCAGCCGCCATTTTACAGGGAACTTCGCAACCTCGACGGAGAAATAAATAAAAATTTAAAAGCTCAGCAGTCCATTCACTTTGTGCTTGGAAATGATTATACTTTTCTTGCGCTGGGAAGAGAATTCAAGCTGACGACTGAAATTTTTTACAAAGTGTTGAATGATCTTGTTCCTTATAAAGTTGATAACCTCCGTCTTCGGTATTTAGGAGAGAACAGTGCGAAAGGATTTGCACGCGGCATCGACTTCCGTCTGTTCGGTGAATTTGTTCCCGGGCTTGAATCATGGGCCAGTGTTTCCATTCTTGAAACGCAGGAAGACATCAGCAATGATTTTTATTATATCAAGTTGAATCAGTTTGGAGACACCATCATCCCCGGCTATACAGCTGATCAGAAAGCAACAGATAGTATTCGAGTGGAGCCGGGTTACATTCCGCGCCCGGCTGATCAGCGAGTGAACTTCGGATTGTTCTTTCAGGATTATCTTCCGAAATTTCCAACCTATAAAATGCAACTGAGTTTGCTTTTCGGAACGGGATTGCCTTTCGGTCAACCCGGAAAAGACCGTTACAAAGATGTGTTGCGAACGCCACCTTACAAACGTGTCGACATTGGTTTCTCAAAACAGGTAATCGGGGAAGGAGTCAAACATCCTCCTCACAGTAAGTTTCTTAGAAAGTTTGAATCCATCTGGATCAGTCTTGAAGTATTTAATCTTTTACAGGTAAGCAATATTTCTTCATACATTTGGGTTACCGACGTCAGCAACGCGCGTCAGTATGCGGTGCCGAATTATCTAACGGGAAGGCAGCTGAACCTGAGGATTAATATGAAGTTTTAAGATTAAGAAAGAAGTAATAATGAATAAGTAATAAAAAGGATGGAAGAGTATCGATCGAATAATTATTCACGCACTGGTTTATTCCTTATTCCTTATTCCTTATTCCTTTCACGAAAGATCATTGTCACAATCACACTCCTACTCCTCTCGCAAGCCTCCTTCTCTCAACAGCTCACCTTCTGCGAAAGTGTTGATGCTAAAGGAAATCCTGCGAGCCCGAGTAAATCATTTGTGATCCCCGCCAACGGCGGATTTTTAGAGGCGCTGGTAAACCTGCCTAAACAAGTGGAATCAAATTATGTCACCTATGATATTTTCCAGGTGAATGATGAGAAGAAAGAAATTTTCGAAAGTACCATCAAACAAAATGTGCAGCGAGAGTTTACCTGGTTCTCAAAGAAAATTACTTTTCATAAAACAGGAGCATACAATGTTTATGTGTATGATGAAAAAGATCGATTGCTTTGTGTGGGACGGGTGATGATAAAAATTCAGAAGTAAAATCCTGAATGCAGATTTTCTTCTTAATTCTTCCCAAGATGTTTCATGAACCTGAAGTGGGAATTGACAGCAGCGGATAAAGTCGGGTAATGAATGTACTCCAGGTTGTATTCCGCGCAACACTCTTCTACAAACTTGCTGATGACAGGATAATGCACATGACTGATTTTAGGAAACAGATGATGTTCAATCTGAAAATTCAACCCACCCGCAAACCATGAAATAACTTTGTTCCTTGTCGCAAAGTTTGCTGTTGTCCGAACCTGATGTACCGCCCACTCCTGCTCAATCTTTTGCGCATCATGGTTGGCGTCTACAAAGTGTGTGTCTTCTACTACATGCGCCAGTTGAAAAACCATGGCAAGCACAAATCCTTCAACAAGATGCATCACGGAGAAACCAATGAGCCATGGAATAGCACCGACAAAATAAATCGGGACGGCAACATAAAACACGACATACAATACTTTACTCATCCAGAAAATGAAATGTTCTTTGGTGTTGAGATTTTTCATGGGAATGTCGATTACCCTCCGCTGAAAATATTTTACAAAGTCGAGGAAAAATACCCAAAGAAAAGATGAGAGCGCATAGACAAGCACACTGTAAATATGTTGGTATCGGTGCATCTTCAAACGCTTCTGTGATTCACATTGACGAATAACCGGGGCCTTGTGAATATCGTCATCAATACCGTCGACATTGGTATAGGTATGATGAATGATGTTGTGTTTCATCTTCCAGATAAAAGCGTTTCCGCCAAGACAGTTGATCGAAAGTCCCATCGTGTTATTTACCCACTTCTTCGTTGAATAACTTCCGTGACATGCATCATGCATCACGTTAAAGCCGATGCTCGCGCAGGTAAACCCAAGAAGCGCGCAAAGCGACAAAGCTATTACCGGATTCAGATGCAAAAAAAGTAATGCAGAATAAATAGCTATTGCAGCCGGGATGAGGGTGAACGTCTTGATGTACAACTTAAAATTTCCCGTTGTACGGATTTTATTCTCCCTGAAATATTTTTCAACTTTCGATTTTAAAGAATCAAAAAATACGCTGTCCTTGTTATTGAAAGTGACCTTTGCCATGGAGTGATTTTATGTAAATATAGGTTTCTTTTTTTAATATCGAACATGATGATCAGAAAGGGGTTCTTTTCAGAATGGAGAATCAGGTTCTTTCGACAGGTGATGGTAGACCATTCGATCCATGAAAGAAGGAAAAAATTTATCAATCCAAACTGTAAGCTTTCCGTTTGTTGTGAGGATAAGATCACGTTTACGGTTTACAACTGCCTGGTAAATTTTTTGTGCTACCTCATCCGGCAACATCATCTTTTTCTCATCACGTGGCGATTCGCCTTGTGGGCTCCCGTCTTTTGACAGCGACGCTTTGCGAATGTCAGAAGCTGTAAAGCCCGGGCAAGCAACCAGCACATGCAAATTTTTTTTCAAATTCTCTATACGCACCGATTCTAAAAATCCTTCCATCGCGAACTTAGATACCGAGTAACCGGAACGCCCCGGCAAACCTTTTTTTCCCGCGATGGAAGAAATGCCAACCAAACTACCTTTGCTTTTCAACAAATGAGGAAGCGCATACTTCGTACAAAAAACGGTTCCCCAGAAATTCGTATTCATCAATTGACGAAGTACATCCAGATCAACATCAGCAAACAAGGCACGCATGGAAAGTCCTGCGTTGCAAATGAGCACATCAATGCCGCCGAAATGTCTTACCGTTTCATCAACCAATCGTTTGCACTCTTCTTCTTTACTTACATCCGTGATTAGTTTGAATACGACACCATGTTTCTTTAAATCATTTTCAACGTCGCTGAGTTTATCAAAATTGCGCGAAGCGAGGACGACCTTCGATCCTGCCTTCACAAAAAATTCCGCGCATGCTTTCCCGATGCCTGACGACGCTCCTGTTATGATAACAACTTTATTTTTCATTTAAAAGTACCAAGTATTAAGTATAGAGTATAAAGTAACACGATTGTCCGAGTAACATTCTTGTAGGTTTGAATATACCGTCAATATTAGTTTCTCTTTTACCGGCCTAACCCCAACCCTTCTCCGATTCACCCCGTTCACCGTTTCATGATCATGACTTCACAACATCAGGAAAAATCTTCCCTGGATTAAGTATACCATTCGGATCAAAAACATTTTTAATTCCTTTCATCAGGTTCATCTGTACTTGACTAAACGCAATGTCGAGATAATTTTTCTGAACATAGCCGATGCCATGTTCACCTGAAATGGTCCCGCCTAATTTTACGCACAATTGAAAAATTTCCCGGACGCCAAGAGGTACTTTGTTATTCCAGTCCTCATCCGACATCTCTTCTTTGATGATATTGACATGCAGGTTGCCGTCGCCGGCATGACCGTAACAAACGCTTCTGAAACCATACTTTACCCCTATTTCTTTTACACCTCTTAATAACGCCGGCAATTCTCCGCGCGGAACAACAGTATCTTCTTCTTTGTAAACTGAATGTGATTTCACTGCTTCTCCCGCTGATCGTCTTGCTCTCCACAAATCTGTTTTCTGCTGTGCCGTATCGGCAAAAAGAATTTCATCACAATCATGCTGCGTTAATATTTCTGAAATCGTTTCACATTCCTGCATCAGCACTTCTTTGTTATTACCATCTACTTCAACAATGAGATGAGCCTGTATATTTTCTTTTAACGGAATTTTTACATCTACGAATTTCATCACGTACTCGATGCATTCACGTTCCATAAACTCAAGTGCAGATGGAGTAATTCCCGATTTGAAAATAGCCGCCACCGCTTCGCACGCTTTCTCTGCACTGAAAAAAGGAACGAGCATCAACAGGTTTTCCTTTGGCAAAGGAACCAAACGAAAAATAATTTTTGTGATGATGCCCAATGTGCCTTCGCTTCCAATAAGTAATTGAGTAAGATTATATCCCGTTGAATTCTTCAACACATTCGCGCCGGTCCATATAGTTTCTCCGGATGGCAAAACCAATTCCATATTCAAAACATAATCTTTTGTAACACCATACTTCACAGCTTTCGGCCCGCCAGCACATTCGGCAAGATTACCACCAAGAAAACAACTTCCTTTACTGGCAGGATCTGGCGGGTAGTACAACCCTTTTTCGATGACTGCTTCCTGGAAAACCTGGTTGATGACACCGGGCTCAACAGTTGCCTGGAAATTTTTTTCATCAATGCTGATGATTTTATTGAAACGTTCCATCGAAAGCAATACTCCACCATGAACAGGCAACGCACCGCCACTCAATCCTGTACCGGCTCCGCGTGGTGTAACCGGAATTAATTCCTTGTTACAGATTTTCATGACAGAGGAAACTTCTTCCGTGGATGCCGGTTTCAAAACCACTTCAGGAAGGAAACTCAAATCTTCAGTATAGTCGTGCGAATAATTCAGGCGTTGTTCGTCACTGATCAACACATGATCTTCTCCGAGCACTTTCCTGAATTGTTCCAGGATAATTTTATTGATGCGATTGAATTGCAAGGTGTAATAGAATTAATTCGAAAGACAAAAATAAGATCAAACGGAATTCGCAAACCGGTTCGCGGTTTTTCTTTTCAACGTGGTTGTTTAATATATTCTGAACGGGACAATACTTTCTGTGGACTTGAATAACTCATGAAAAAGTGTCTGTTTTGACCTCACCCAACCCTTCTCCTAAGGGAGATTGGTTAACGCGATGAATGAAAAGATTGTTATTTTTCGGGACACTAGTTTTATTAAAAAAATACATGGTATTATTTTGACAATTCAGCAGCTCGATCGCGCGCACGAACAATTCCCTTTTGAATAGTAGCGCCAAGTTGCTCTGTATTAAAAACAGCGAATGCCGCTTCGGTAGTTCCGCCTTTTGAAGCGACTGCCCTGATCAATTCATCCAATGATTTATTCGCATTGTTGATGAGGTGAAAAGAACCAAGCATCGTCTGTTTTACCAGCATGACTGCCACGGATTCATCAAAGCCCATCTGCTTTCCGGCTTCGATCATGTTTTTAACAAAATAGAAAAAATAAGCGGGACCGCTTCCACTCAATGCTGTAACGGCATCAAGCAAATCTTCGTTTTCAAAAAATACTGTCCGACCCGTTGTGGCCAGAAGATTTTCGGCCTTCCTTACCTATTCAATGGATACATCATTACCTGACGTGAACGCAGTCATTCCCATACCAAGTTCAGCCGGTGAATTCGGCATTGCACGAATGATTTTTTTATGATCGAGGGCACCTGCAATTTTTTCAATCTTCATTCCCGCCATAATCGAAAGAAGAATACAGTTGGGTTTTAAAACCGGCTTCAATTCTTTCGCAAGGACTAAAAAATCCTGCGGCTTTACTGCCAGAATTATTAAATCGCTCTCACCGATTTTGGGATCACTCACAACTACCACTTCCCCGATATTTAATTTGCTGAGTTCATCCATTCTTGCTTCATTTTTTTCAACGAGCAGGAGGTTCGAACGATTTACAATTTCATATTTCAGGAAGGCACGGGCGTAAATCAATCCCATGTTACCACAACCGACAATCGTAATTTTCATAGATGAATAATTTATTTTATCACCAAAAGTAAATGAATAATCTGAAGTTGACCTCACCCCAATCCCTCTCCAAGGGGAGAGTGGGTTAGTTTGTCATATCAATAGATGTCCTTAGAGATGAATATCTTTCCGGAAAATGGAATTATTTCTTGAAAAAAAACCGATTGAATAAACTATCGCTTTTGATTTTTTTATCGCTACTATCTTACTTCAAAAAAACGATCCGCTTTGCCAGATTCGTTACAGAAGATGTAAGATGAATGGAATACACTCCGCTGGCAAGATTCATTTGTGTCGCGTCAATCACATATTGATGACTACCCATGTTCAGCGACTCATCAGTCAATACACGAATTGATTTACCATAGGCGTCAAACAATTCCAACTTCACAGGTGAACGTTTCGACATGCTGAAATCAATTTTTATCCGGTCGGAAGAAGGATTTGGAAAAACATTCAGACTATAAACATCCTGCTCTCTCTCCACCATGCCTAACATAGTAATGTCAATCGTATCGACTCGTTGTTGCATGCCGCAACGGTTGAAGGCTGTCAGTACAATGGTATAAATTCCAGTGTTTGCATACGTGTGAACAGGATTGATAGCTGTATCCGTTATAGCGTCTCCAAAATTCCAGCTTACAGAATCAAAATCCGATGAGCCGTTTGTAAATGTAATGGTATTCGCGTTTCCGGTGTAAGAAAAGTTAACAGATGGAAACGGAAGAGATAGCTGGTGAACAAGCGTCAATGGAACCGATGCCCAGTTATTGTGATCGTTGGATTCAAGAATCCAGTTATTAGGATCCGTGATCGATACAAGGTAATAGGCACCATTGCAAAGACTATCAAGGTGAATCCAGTTACCGGGCGTATGTTCATCGTACACATCATAATTGCCGACATAAATTCCCTGGTCGATGCCGCAACCCGAAACCGCTCCCATCCCGTAATTAGCAATGTTTTGCCGACCCAAAGGATTGCCTGCCGAATCTGCGCAATAACCATTTCCATTGATTGCACAGAACCCTATATTAATAAGGCAATAACTTTGTTTGGAGCTCTCACCGATAATCGGCCAGTCAGGAGGATCAAGTCCGAAAACAGGCCTGCGAACAGTATACACAGCCCATTGATCAAGATGCGTATGAAAGTGTGTCGGATGATAACTCATCGTACCCGCATGTCGTTGCCATTGAGTTACCGTTCCGTTACTTTTATGATAGATGGTTTGCATCACCAACTGTTTTGGCGGCAAGTTGGTAAGCGGACAAAGAGTAGTTGAACAAGGGACAGGTACTGTATCACAAAAACAAGAATCGATACCATGAATTTCGAGCGGGCCCCATCCAATGTTTGGTGTAGAGTTGTCAACAAAAAGAGTATCTGCAAATTCATACGTACCATTTAATAATGCAGCCGCGGAAGCTATCATGTCAGGAAGTAAATCGCAATCCTGAGTACCGTCAGGACATCTGCATGACGTAACATCAGTGGTGCTGCATGGAGCTGAAGTATGTGGCGACGGACTGTTACCGAAAGTCAGATCAAAAGTCGTTACTGAACCGCTATCACCGGCTGAAAGATCAGTAACAACGAGACGCCATGTTCCGTTGGGATTTCTGCCATTGTTAAAAAGGAATAGATCTCCTTCAGGGTCAAACTCACCGGTAAAAGGATTCTGTCCATTTGTAATTAGCCCGTTGGCACTATGCCCGCGAAAACATGTTGATGTATAATTAATTTGTCCAACACCACCGTTGCGATACGACAGCAAAACAACAAAACTATCAGGACTCATCAATTTTATTTCAAGATCCTGATCATAGTGATGTGTAATGTTGAGGCAAATACGTTCAAGTCCGAATGTAGCAGAATCAATTGTTGAGGGAAGGCCCGATACGACGCATGAAAAGTAAGCAGGGTCAGGACTGATGCCATTGAAATCGGGAATACTACCACCGGTTCCATTAAATGTCTGGGCATTCAATGTAATACTGACCAGGAAAAGGAAAAGAGCAAGTATATTTTTTTTCACGATTATTCGTTTAGAATTAATTCGATAAAAATACGAAATCGAAGCACCCGTTTCAAGACATGAGGAATTATTTTTACAAAGTGAACTTGAAAGTTTCTAATCAGAATAAGTATAAATTTCTCTTACTTCGCATCCTCTTTGGAATGAAATCATGGATTCAGTTACCCATACCCTGTTAGGAGCCTGTGTTGGTGAAGCGATTGCCGGTAAGAAACTTGGCAAAAAAGCTATGCTATTCGGGGCCATTGCTAACAACTTCCCCGACATTGATATTATTTCATCGCTATGGATGAATCAACCTGACAGTCTTTTGGCTCACAGGGGCATTACTCATTCCATCCTATTCGTTATCCTGATGTCTGTTTTTGCCGGCTGGCTGATGAAGAAAATATTTTCCGGAATTAATTTTTCTCAGCAGGAATGGACGATGTTGTTTTGCATTAATTTATTTCTGCACATCTTCATTGACGCTTTTACTGCTTATGGTACCGGATGGTTCGAACCATTCAGTCATTACCGGGTTTCTTTCAATCTTCTTTTTGTCGCAGATCCATTTTACACGATTGCCTTGCTTGTTGCATCTATTGCATTGCTTATTCTAAAAAAAAATTCTTCAAAACGATTGGCATGGACTGCCGCCGGGTTAATTATCAGTTCAATTTACATTGTGTATGCGCTGGTTCATAAATTAGAAATTGACGCGATTGCGAAAACATCACTTCGTGATAAAAAAATACCTGCTTTCAACTTCCTGGCGACTCCTACTCCGCTAAACAATTTTTTGTGGTACATCGTCGCTCAAAATGATTCGGGGTATAACATCGGCTACTATTCTTTTTTCGATCACACCAAAGAAATCAACTTCCACTTTATTCCCCGAAATAATTCTATGATTGAAGCAAAAAAAAATGACGATGGAGTAAAAAAACTTATTCGTTTCTCACAGGGTTATTATCATGTAGAAAAAATAAATGATACGCTTGTATTCAGCGATATTCGTTTCGGGCAGATCGGAGGATGGTATACAGGTGACGCTCCGTTTGTTTTTCAATACAAGCTTACCGAATCCGATGACAATACAATGGCGATTCAAAGCGGCAGGTTGAAAGTGTTCGAAGGAAAGGCTTTCAGGGAGATTATTGAACGGATTAAAGGCCGCTGAATCGCCTCTCAATCCATAATCTTTTCTTCATTTCAGGGTAACTTCAATTCACTATTTTTGTTACTAAATTAAAAAAAATCACATGAAAAAATTATTCTCTCTCATCATTTATTTTCTTCCTTTGATGGCCTTCGCTCAGTCAACGATTACTCAAAGTGCCTTGCCGGTTCCGGGACTTGTATATGTTCTTGGAACGGATACAACCCGTGTACTTATTCAGCCAGGCGGCGCGAGCCAAACATGGAATTACTCTTCCCTGACAAATTCACAAAATGACACCACCGGTTTCTTTTCGTCTACGGGGACACTTTACCAAAGTTCTTTCCCTTCTTCGAACCTTGCGACGTATAAAGCTTCGACAGATATATGGTCGTATTTTACGACAGACTCAACAGGACTTTACGCGAATGGAATTGCAGGTTCAGGAACACCTACCGGAAATGTAATTACATTAAATCCGCCACAACTCACCGCTCCCGTACCTTTTACTTACAACGACTCGATTACAAATACTTCTCGCATTGTGATAGATACCGTTGTTACGTTTGTGGTGCCGTATAATGCACGCCTCGTTCGTAACTTCCAGGAAACTTTTGTTGCAGATGGCTGGGGAACTTTAATTCTGCCTTCAGGAACGTATAACAATGTACTCCGTGCAAAAATCACAGAAGTACGATGGGACTCGGCGTATTACGATCCGTTATCGAATGGAAATTATGTTCCCGCTCCTTCATTAGCTTTCACTCCTACAGTTGCTCATACTACTACGTACCGATGG
The DNA here is from genome assembly GCA_043783155.1 of Bacteroidota bacterium. Lineage (GTDB taxonomy): Bacteria > Bacteroidota > Bacteroidia > AKYH767-A > 2013-40CM-41-45 > JAPLDA01. The sequence continues at coordinate 16,938 of JAYVZS010000134.1, forward strand.
GTACAGGACCAACAACCGTCCTATCTCCTCGGCATAACTGCGGATAGTTCAGGAGATTCCGCATTGTATTCAAAATACCTGGTAAGCTATATTATATTGGGCACTCATGACCTTGTTTCAGCTCAGCCGTCGTTTATTACTGCTTTCCCAAATCCTGCCAGTCATCGGGTTTCATTAAACAATGAATTAAACTCGGACGGAATGCTGATTGTAAGAAACACACTCGGACAGGAAGTGGAAAAACGAATCATCAATCATGAAAAACTTATTATGATTGATGTTGACAATTATGCAAACGGGATTTACCAGTTTACCCTTGTTTCAAATACGGATAAACGAAACGGAAGATTTACTGTTCGCCACTGATAATTTTGCACGCAAATGAAAAGGGAAACGTAACAGTTTCCCTTTTTTATTTGTAGCTTTGGGAAAAGATTGATGCATGAGACGTATCCTGAAACCCTTGCTGTTGCTTGTCTTCCTGGCGATGTCAGGACATCTGTTTGCTGTCGTTGACAGTACGCAGGTGGAAACTGACAAAAAACCTGACTACCAGATTCATCTTAAACAGCCGGCGAAAGAAATTAAACTGCTGATGTATGAGAAAAATTTTTTACCGATACAGGGAAAACTTTCAGAAGATCATAAATCGGTTATCATGAAAGATTACCAGGGAGGATCCAAAGTCAGAATTAAAATAATTTACGAAGACGGAACGGAAGATGAGTTTGTAAGAAGTCCGTGTTTTATTGATCCTGTTGTTCTTTGATGATCTGAGATTTTTTATCAGCGAAAAAAATTACGGCAAAAAATTAGTGCTCTGATCAACTCACCTGTGTAATTACCTCTCCATATAAATCAAATTCCTCAGCTCTTGTGATTTTCACGTCGGCGAAATCGCCGATACGCACGTAGAACTTCTGTGCATCCACCAACACTTCATTGTCAACTTCGGGGGAATCAAACTCTGTGCGTCCCACAAAATAATTTCCTTCTTTGCGGTCAAACAAAACTTTGTACGTGTTGCCGATTTTATGCTGATTGATTTCGTATGAAATGTGTTGTTGAATTTCCATTACTTCTTCCGAACGCAACCGTTTTACATCATCAGGAACATCGTCAACAAGGTTGAATGCATGCGTGTTCTCTTCGTGCGAGTAGGCAAAAATCCCGAGGCGATCGAAACAGGAAGTACTCACCCACTCTTTCATCTCCTCAAAATCCTTTTCAGTTTCACCGGGATGACCTGCAATCAGCGTGGTGCGTATCGCAATACCGGGAACTTTTTCACGAATGGAATTTACCAAGTCAATGGTTTTTTGTTTTGTTGTTCCTCTTCGCATACTCTTCAACATCGAATCGGTGATATGCTGCAAAGGCATGTCGAGGTAATTACAAATGTTTTTCCGTTCGTTCATCACATCGAGAATATCCATCGGAAAACCCGAAGGAAAAGCATAATGCAACCGAATCCATTCAATGCCTTCAACATCTGATAATTTTCGAAGCAACTCCGACAAATTTCTTTTTCCGTAGATATCCAATCCGTAATACGTGAGATCCTGCGCGATGAGAATAATTTCTTTTGTTCCTTTGGAAGCCAGTGCCTGCGCTTGTTTTACAACATCCTCAACAGGAACTGATACATGTTTACCACGCATCAGCGGAATCGCACAAAATGAACATGGACGATCGCATCCCTCAGAAATTTTCAGGTAAGCAAAATGCTGCGGGGTGGTGAGAAAACGTTCGCCAATCAATTCATGTTTATAATCCGCGCCAAGTGATTTTAAAAGTTTCGGTAAATCATGCGTACCAAAAAATTCATCAACGTCAGGAATTTCTTTTTGAAGAGCTGGTTTGTAGCGCTCACTTAAACAACCGGTCACTATGAGTTTGTCTATTCTGCCTGCTTTCTTCGCCTGCGCGAACTGTAGAATGGTGTCGATACTTTCCTGCTTGGCATTGTCGATGAATCCGCAAGTGTTAATAATAACGATGGAAGAATCCTCCGCGTTGCTTTCATGTTCAACGTCGAATTTATTGGCGCGCAATTGTCCCATCAGCACTTCGGAGTCAAAAATATTTTTTGAACAACCGAGTGTGATTACGTTTACTTTGTTTTTTTTAAGGGACTTGGTTTTCATTGGAACTTAGATCTCTTATTTTTCAACACCAATTATTAGGAGATTACACAAATTATTATGTGATGACACCGATTGCACTTATTATTTAATGGTTAGTCAGATTATTATTTTGATATTAATGATTTAAACTGAAAATCTTTTTATTTCACAACTTTTATTACCGAAGTTTACCAGTAGTCAGGTTTTCACTTTAGAAGCCTTGAGATATGAAAGCACTTGTTGACGAAATAATACAGGCATTATTCCTGTTGCTGCTTTAATTTCAAGAATTACTTTTTTAAAATTAAAAAATCACACCGAAATACTCCGACCAACTGTGAATTAAAATGAACATCAAACTCTTTCTCTCTTTCAAATTTCATTTGAGCATCCCCCAAAACAATGATCAATGCTCTGCTGAAAACCTCTTCCTTAAAGCCGGGACCTATTTGAGAATGAACCAGAAAACAGCATGACATAATTTTCTCCGTTAATTCATCTTTTACAAAAGAAGCCATACAAATAACCTGTTTTCAAATCAATGAAATCAAATGCTCAATCGGTGTAATCTAAAAAGAATCTTATCCCTTAATTATTAAATAGACTATCCACAAATTCATTCCTGTTGAACACATGCAAATCATCAATCTTCTCTCCTACACCAATGTACTTCACCGGAATTTTAAACTCATCAGAAATACCAATAACTACTCCCCCCTTTGCAGTACCGTCTAATTTTGTGAGAGCCAACGCCGTTACTTCAGTTGCTTTTGTAAACTGGCGTGCCTGTTCAATCGCATTCTGCCCGGTAGACGCATCAAGCACCAACAGTACTTCATGCGGCGCACCGGGAATTACTTTCTCCATAACGCGTTTAATTTTTGAAAGCTCATTCATCAGATTGATCTTGTTGTGCAACCGGCCTGCCGTATCAATGATCACAACATCTGACTTTTGCGCGATAGCCGATTTCACCGTATCGAAAGCCACAGAAGCGGGATCAGATCCCATTGGTTGTTTGATGATCGGAACATCCACCCGCTTGCTCCAGATATCCAACTGATCAACTGCTGCTGCACGAAACGTATCAGCAGCACCAAGCAAAACTTTCTTTCCTGATTTCTTAAACTGGTTTGCCAGCTTGCCGATGGTGGTTGTTTTACCAACACCATTTACGCCTACCACCATAATAACGTAAGGAGTTCCGTTTAGTTCAGGAATTGAAAAATCTTCTGCATCCTGAATATTATTTTCGGACAGCAGCGAAGCGATTTCATCTCTCAGAAGTACATTAAGTTCATTCGTTCCGACAAATTTATCGCGTGCAACCCGTTCCTCAATGCGTTTGATAATTTTCAAGGTTGTGTTCACACCAACGTCTGAAGAAACAAGGATCTCTTCTAGGTTGTCGAGTACTTCGGAATCAACAGCTGATTTACCGACAACTGCTTTCGTAATGCGCGAGAACAAACTGGTCTTGGTTTTCTCAAGCCCTTTGTCGAGACTCTCTTTTTTTTCCTTTGAAAATATTTTACTGAAAATTCCCATTACGTACAGGATTATATTGATTTACACTATTTCTAAAATTGGTGTCTGTTGATTAAATCAATGAGACTATCGTTTTAGAAACCGCCGCAGGCGGTGCACTGAAACGATTAAGTCGAATTGATCCCGGTAGCGAAGCGTATCGGGATCT
>JAYVZS010000135.1:0-3044 GCA_043783155.1 Bacteroidota bacterium
TTAGAAACCGCCGCAGGCGGTGCACTGAAACGATTAAGTCGAATTGATCCCGGTAGCGAAGCGTATCGGGATCTGATGGGAATTATTCCCCGCCCCTTGTGGCGATCGGAAAGAATTCCCATCAAATACTCCGCTGCTCTGCGGCGTAGATGTTTATTATTTTACCACCGAGACACTAAGAGCACTTAGGAAAACTTAGTGTACCTTAGTGATCTTAGTATCTCAGTGGTTATTTTTAAAACCGGAATTGAACATAAACGAATGAATTATTATATCATAGCCGGTGAAGCTTCAGGAGATTTGCATGCATCGAACCTGATGAAAGAAATTAAGAAACTTGATTCAAAGTTTCAGTTTCGTTGCTGGGGCGGCGACCGGATGGAGAAGGAGGGAGCCGTGCTCGTAAAACATTACCGCGATCTTGCCTTTATGGGTTTTACAGAAGTGGTGATGAACTTGAAAACCATTTTAAGAAATATTTCTTTTTGCAAGGAAGACGTTTTAAAGAATCGTCCGGATGTGTTGATATTAGTTGATTACCCGGGGTTCAATTTACGCATCGCTGAGTTTGCGAAACAGAATAACATCAACGTGTTTTATTACATCTCTCCTCAGGTGTGGGCGTGGAAACAATCGAGAGTGGAAAAGATAAAACGTTTTGTTGACAGGATGTTTGTGATTCTTCCTTTTGAAAAAGAATTTTATAAAAAATTTGATTACGAAGTAGACTTCGTCGGGCATCCATTGCTGGATGCAATTGAGCAACAAAAAAGTAATTCATCAGAAAGACAAAGCTTGTTGAAGAAAAATAATTTGGTTGACAAACCGATTGTCGCTTTGCTTCCCGGCAGCCGCAGGCAGGAAATCTCCACGATGCTTCCGTTGATGCTGAGTGTAACAACTGATTTTCCTGATCATCAATTTGTGATAGCAGCAGCGCCATCTGTTCCCGAAAATTTTTATAAAGAATTAATTGGCGATAAAAAAATTTCATTGATATCTGACCAGACGTATTCTCTTTTGTTGAATGCTGAAGCTGCGCTTGTTACTTCCGGTACCGCTACGTTGGAGACCGCTTTGTTCGAAGTTCCTGAAGTTGTTTGTTACAAAGGCGGAAGTATATCGTACATGATTGCGCGCTCGTTGGTAAAAGTGAAATACATTTCACTTGTCAACTTGATCATGGACAGGGAAGTAGTAAAGGAATTAATTCAAAGTGATTTGAATACTTCTAATATGAACACTGAGTTGAAGAAAATTCTTGATCTTGAAAATCGAAAAAAAATGAAAGCTGATTTCCTCGAACTCAAACAAAAACTCGGCGGCAGTGGCGCTTCTGCTAAGGCAGCGAAGTTGATGGTGGAGTATTTAATAGATTCCCTGAAAAAAAAGTGAAATATATTTAATTCATGAGCTTTGATTCAACAAGATTCTTCCTGAATGACAGGACCCTTAGCCCAAAGCCATTCTGAGAAATCTTGTTCAATATCACTCCGAAAGGGGGCTCCGATTGTTGCTGTTTAAACCTCGTCGCTTCTACCAAGTTCATTTTACGATCACCTTTCTCTGTTGATTTTTTTGCAGGTTATGTCTCAAAGGATTTTATATCATTTCTTAATATAAGATAATCCAAATATTTCTTTGGTATAATGTCTATAGAGTAGCTGTTATAGTACAAAAGCCGCAGGGCGCATTGGGCTATTACAGATACCGTAACGGTATTACTTCTTTTCACAGAAATGTGTGAATCCTGTAACTTTTTTCTAAAATTCTGTAACAGTATTTATTTTATGAGTATTCATCTTTACGATGGAATATTTCTCTTACATTTTCAAAACTAAAATGATGCATAAAAAAGATCTTGAAACTATTCGTCAACTAAACGATTGTGCGAACGAATGTAATCAGTGCTTTAGTAAAGCTCTTGATGAAGTGGATGTAAGTATGTTTGCACGTTGCATCGAACTTGATCGCGAATGCGCTGACATTTGTCAATTGACTGCTTCCTTTCTTGCAAGAGATTCCGAACATGCTCATGAACTGATGCAGCTGTGCGCGAAAATCTGCGATGAGTGTGCAGATGAATGTGCAAAGCATCAGGACGATCATTGTAAACGTTGTGCAGAAGCCTGTCGCGCATGTGCGGATACCTGTATCGGCCATCTCGCTGTCCATTAAATATACAGAAAGGCGAAATTTGAGAATGGAAGAGTGAATGTAATTCGTCCTTCTGTTTTTTATTTTACTGTTTTGCTTTTAACCGAGACATAATCCTGCTTTCAAATATGTGGTGGCAATTTCTATTGGTTTTTATCGGAGCCTTCGCTTTTGATGTAGTTCCGTTTCCTTTTCCACCTGCTTTTACCATCATGATTTTTTTGCAAATCACGTTCGGTTTAAACATCTGGTGGGTTATTACAATCGGAGTAGTCGGTTCTATTTTTGGAAGATATATTCTCACCTTATACATTCCGTATATAGCTGACAGTATTTTTAAACCTTCGAAGAATGAGGATGTTCAGTTTCTTGGAGCGAAAATGAAGGAAAAAGGATGGAAGAGTCAGTTGGCAATAATTGCGTACTCTTTATTGCCTCTGCCAACCACTCCGCTATTCTTAGCAGGTGGCATGGCTAAAATAAAGCCGTTATACATTATTCCTGCGTTTTTTATTGGCAAGTTTACGAGTGACTCCATTGCAATCCATTTAGGTAAATACGCATCTGAAAATAGCCAAAGCATGATGGAGAATTTATTGTCATGGAAGTCATTTGCAAGTTTGACAGTGGGTTTTATTCTTCTCTGTGCACTCTTACTAATCGACTGGCGTTCATTAATCCAGCAGAAAACATTTAAGTTGAATTTTAAAATATGGAAGTGAAATCGGAGTTTCTTCATGGCAGAAACTATCTCAAAATTAGCTGACAAATAAAATATATACTTCAAAGACTCTCTAAGAAGCTGTCTAAAATTCGTTTAAAAAATTCCTTACGAGAATAATTCTTTGTGAACTTTGTGCTTAGATTTTTTTTTAACAAAAAATTCG
>JAYVZS010000136.1:0-50529 GCA_043783155.1 Bacteroidota bacterium
ATTCAATTAAATCAATACATTCGCTAACAGATTCGAGTGCATAAGTACCCATCAAAGGGACATCAGTATTGTGGTTGGCAGTTTTCTTTCAGACACTAAATAGAAACCAGTGGAAATAAATCCGGCTGCAATTTTCGTTTCATCATTTGAAGGCATTCCGATATATATTTCCCTGCCTGACAAATTATGCGGGGTAACCCCTAAAGGGCTTTTGGCTAATTTCGAAATACCAGAGAACCCTTTAGGAGTTTTCACTCAAGAGTTACCACAACAAATAGCTAAAAAACTGAAACTGTTTTATTTAATAAACTGAAAAAAAGTATCACTTCTCAAACCAATACGCAGCGATTCCAATGCAAGCACTTCATTGGGTGCGATGTTTCCGAGGTTGGCGTTGGCGCCAAGTAGTTTTATAAAATACGCCTGGCCTGATTTATTTGGTGTCTCCCAGATAATTTTATCAGCCGGAATTTTCGCGATGATCTTGTTGATAAGCACGACGTGCGCTTTTCCGCTTGGCCTGTAGATACCAACAGTTCCGCTCTCACGCGCTTCCGCAATTACTTTCCATGCGCCTGCCAGCAATTCTTCTTCAATCATCTCAATCCATTTGTTAGGATGAATGATGATCCCTTCTTCTTTTGATCCGACTTCTGAAATGACCGTCACCTGCTTGCTGAGCTTTTTTATGTACTCGCATTTCTTTGAACGCGTGAGCGAAATGGAACCATCGGAAACTTCCGCATGCGTCATCTTGAATTTATCAAGTAACTTCCTGTAATCATCAAACTGATCACGGATAATAAAAGCTTCGAGTAATGTGCCTCCGAAATAAACAGGTAAACCCGCTGAACGATACACGGCGACTTTCTTTTCAAGATTGGGAGTCACATAAGCGGTGCCGAAACCGAGTTTCAACAAGTCAATGCACTCACCTGATGACTCGACGAGATCTTCAGCTTCACGTACACTCAGACCTTTGTCCATCACCATGGTCAATCCTGATTCGCGAGGCTTTTTAGATCGCTTCGGAATACTGTCAAGAGAAAAATTCATTCTTTGTTTTTGTAAAGATCAATGAGATGGAGAATGTTCTTGTCGTTTTCCATCGAAGGAGCGTACTCGAACAGTGTGTGACAAAGTTGCACATTTCTTTCTAATGCATTTTCCAAAACGGAATACGCTTCCGAAATTTTCCCTGCGGAATAATGATAGCAGGCAAGGCGATATAAAAGTTCCGGCTGTCCGGGATGATGTTCTAAACCGTTTTCAATTTGTTCCACAGCTTCATCGGGACGATCATCGGCCATCAGGAGATGAGAATATTCAAGCCAGATGTCCATGTTCTCCGGTTCAAGAGCGATCACTTTCTTGTAAGCAATTTCAGCAGCGACATGATTGTTGAGATGATATTCCGATTCACCCAAAGCAAACCAAAATTCTGATGTCTCGTTGTTGAGTTCGATCGCTTTCTTGATGTAATGAATGGATTCAAACCAGCGCTCTTCATTCTGCAATGTGATGCCGATACCCAGCCAAGCTTCAGCAAGATTGGAATCGAGCTTCGTCGACTTCTTGTAATAGTCGCGCGCCTTCTGCATCTGTTCCAATTGCTCGTAACATTCGCCGATGTTGTAATAGGTGAGCGCATCGGGAGCTTCGAATTCAAATGTTTTCTTGTAACATTCAATCGCTTCACTGTAACGGCTAAGGTTGGCAAGCGTATTTCCTTTATTAAAATAGGCGGATGAAAAATCGTCTTTGATAATCAGGCAGTAATCATAAGCTCCAAGTGCTTCTTCGAAATCACCCAGGCGGTTATGAACATTGCCGAGGTTGTACCAGGCCGGATATGAATACGGACAACGATCAATGAACTGCAAATAAAATCCTACGCTTTCCTGCAAGCGATCAGTAAACTCAAAACAGAAAGCGAGTTCATACAGCGCGATTTCGTTTTCAGTATTGTCTTCAAGACTCAACTTCAGGTATTGAATGGCTTTGTTGTAATCGCCCCAACTTTCATATACATACGCGATGTTGAGGTAGAGGAGATCCAGTTCGCTGGCAAGTGGAATGGCTTTGTTGAAATTCTCGATTGCCAATTCAAACTTCTGTTGCTGCGAATAGATACTCCCACGTATCATGTAAATGTCAGGATCAGTAGGCGAGAGTTGTTCAGCGTTATCTAAAATGGAGAGCGCTTCATTGTGAAGTTCAACCATGCTGAGCAACTGCGCTTCTCGGAGTAAAAATTCCACGGAAGCGGGATGCTGTTCCTTGGCAAATTCAATTACCTGGAGCGCTTTAACCGGATCATTTTTTTCAATGTAAAAATCGACAATGTTGAGGAAGGCATCCACGTCAAAGAAGTAAGCATCTTTGTTGCGGAGCATCTGCTCATAACGTTGAATCGAATGTAAAATCTGGTTTTGTTCTTCCCGGCCGTTCTCGAATTCTTCTTCTTCCATGCAGGATTAGTTAGGTCTCAAAGTGGAAATCCTAAACAAAGATAATAAATTTGAATGAAAGGGTTGGAACTCTCCCAAATAGGAGTTATTCACACCGATGAGTTGAAACAACTAAAAATTATTCACTAAGAACCAAGATGTTAGAGTAAGAACCAAGATGTGTGCGGTCCAAACTACCTGCCTACCGACAGGCAAGCCGACTCCGAACTATTTACGTATCAACTGAACCGAACCGTTCTTCGCAGCGTTGCCGACTTTCACAACAAAGAAGTAAACACCTTCAGCACACTCACTGCCGCCTTTATTTTTTCCATCCCAGCAATGATGATTAGTGTCGCCTTCAAAAACGGTTTCGCCCCAACGATTAAAGATTCTAATAGTTGCGCAATCATTCAGCCCTCCGTTGGGTGTAATTTGGTAGCAATCATTAAAGCCGTCACCGTTTGGCGTAAACACATTCGGTAATGAATCGAGGGCGTTGCCAATTCCGATATCAGGTTTAGCTACTGACAATGTATCTCTGCAGAAACTGTTGATCGTAATCAAACTGATCGTTCCTGTATTTCCATACGGATATAAATGTGTCGTAGTGTCGAAGGGACTCAGGTAAGAACCTGTTTCTGAATTGCCATCACCGAACAACCAAACGTAACTTGAATCATCTGTACTTAGGTTGACAAGTTTTGCAGTAAGACCTGAACAACCCGGTTGATACACCACATCAAAAAGTGATTTAGGCATTGGGTTGATATCAACAAAAATATTGTCGGTGTTATGGCAGTTATGAATGTCTGTTACTGTAACGGTATAAGTTGTGGAATCAGCCGGTGTCGCGACAGGATTGGCGATGTGTATGTTACTCAAACCTGCAGCAGGTGACCAGAGGTAATAGATTCCACCGGATGCCTGCAATTGAATATGCGATCCCCCGCAAATAATGGAATCATTTCCGGCGAACACAGTTGGAAGTGGAAGCACTGTAACCAAAACGCTGTCTATTTTATGACAGTTATTAGCATCCTGTACATCCACATAATACATTTGGTCAGTAAGAGGACTTGCAGCCGGATTGCTGATGGCAGGATTACTCAAACCGATTGATGGTGACCATGAGTACTGCGTGCCACCGGTTGCAGTAAGACCAACGCTGCTGCCAATACAAACATTTGTGTTTACTCCTGCATCAGCATTCGGTAAAGAGTTAACGGTTACGACCACTGAATCTTTATTCTTGCAATTGTTTGCATCCGTTACCTGAACAGTATATGGAGTAGTAGAAGCAGGGAATGCAAACGGGTTGTGAATGATTGTACTGCTCAAACCTGTTGACGGAGTCCAAATATAACTAACACCGCCGGTTGCATTTAATGTAACGCTATCACCGGTACAAACTGAAACAGGAAGTCCTGCATCTGCAATTGGCAAAGGGTGAACGATGATGGTTGTATCAACCGGACGACCTACACAGCCGAACACACTTGTTTCAATCACGGTAATTGTATCTGTTCCTGCCAATCCCCAGTTTACGTGAATGCTGTTAATCGTGTCAACGCCTGTAATGGTTCCGCCGATTGAAGTCCAATGATAGGTTGATCCTGCTGAAGGATTCACGAGGTAAACATTTCCGGTATCAAATGCACACAGCACAAACGTTCCCGATATAGCAGATGTAAGAGGCCGCGCATGAATTGTAATATATAACGTGTCTGAAATTCCGAAACAAGAGGTGTCGGTTGTCGTACTGTTTTCCTGATACCAGATAATTCCACTGTTGGTTCCGGTGCTGTCCCAATTGATAGTAATTACATTCGTTCCATTTGCGCTGATGAGATGCCCGTTCAGAACGCCCCAGGTATAAACAGACCCGGGAGTATTAAATGTTGAATAGACAGAAGAGTCTGCATTTTCTTCACAGACAGGCGTGATGCCGAATGGCGCTGCAGGAGTCAGAATCACATTGATGTTAACAGGAAGTTTGATCGTATCGGATTTACATCCTTTGTTTGTCGTTTCAATTACACTGATGGATCCGGGTCCGCTGGTAGTATCCCAGTTTGCAAAAACGGTGTCGGTGTTTTGTCCGCTGGCAATTGTTCCGCTTTGAATAATCCATTGATAAGTAGAGGTAGAAGTTGAAGCGAGTGCTATATAACCGACACCTGTAACGCCCGGACACAAGGATTGATTACCGAAAATTGAATCGGCAAGAGGAGCGGGATTCAGTGCAATTGCAACCGTGTCTTTGTTCACGCATCCGAATCCACTCACACCGGTAACAATATACGTGATAGCGGAATCAGGAGTAATGATGAATGAAGATGCGGTACTTATTGTATCATTTGGTAACTGCAAAGTTGACCACCAGTAATTCACCCCACCTGATACTGAAATGGTGGAAGAACTTCCTTTACAAACGCTGTCAGGAGAAGCGGTTCCGTTAACAGGCGGCAGCGGACTTTCAATAACCGTAACGGTATTTTTGTTCACACATGAATTGACTGCTGTTCCGGTTACGATGTAGGTGGTCGTTGCAGCAGGAATCACATTGATAGTACTTCCCGTCCCGATGGATACACCCGGAGTTAAACTGGTTGCCCAACTGTATGTACTTCCTCCGAAACCGTGAAGCACAGAAGTATCGCCCGCGCAAACTGAATCAGGATTTGCAGTTGCTGTCACAACAGGAAGCGGATGAACAATGATCTTAACAGTATCATTCGTATTGCAATTACCGAGTGATGAAGTCAGGTAAAATAAAAGTGTATCATCAACAGCAGATGCATTTGATACAACGGTATATGGATTTGAAACACTGCTACTGTTTAATCCGGCGATTGAACTCCATGCGTATGTATAACCGGTTCCCGCAGTTCCTCCTAAATAAACAGTGTCGCCCGAACAAGCAAACCGATCATTAATAGCAGGTGAAATGGGCAACGGACGAACTGTTACCTGTGCAGTATCATTCGCTGGACAACCATTCAATGTCGCGGTTAGAATATAATTATACGTTACAGGATTTGTTGTCGCGTTTAATAACGTAACATTTGGATTGGCAACTGTTGATCCGGGAGTGAGTCCTGCAGTCGGGTTCCATGAATACGTATAACCCGGAATTGTTCCCGATCCGATTCCAATTGTTTGACCGGAACAAAAACCTGTGTCAAGTCCTGCATTTGGAACAGGAAGTGCTTTCAATACTACTGTTTTTGAAATTGTATCGCGTGTGCATCCATGCGGGCTTACAGCATATACGGAAATTGAGCCTGTCGCAGCATTGCCCCAATTAATAGTAATGGCGTTACTCGTATCACCGGTTACTTGTGTTCCGTTTGTAACAGACCAGTGGTAGGAATTTCCCGGAGCATTCACAACATTATAGGCGACGGCTTGTTGCTTATTACAAACAGAGTCAGGACCATAGATTGCAATAGGCCCTGTAAATGGACGCACATAAATGGAGTAAGTGAAATTTGCGACTTTGCCCGGACAGCCGTTGTCGCGCGCACTTACATTGAATTGATAAGGAGTGGTTCGTCCCTGTCCGCAACCTGTAGTCCAGCAGAACTGAGAAGAAACTGTCGGTTGACCGGCAACATCAGCCAACGTTGCATGCGGATTTACGATGGTGGAATCAAAAAGATTTCCGGCTCCGTGTACATAGATGCTGTCGCCGTTCGGATCGGTTACAGTAATAGGGAAACAAAGATTTTCTCCTTCTGTTATACTATAAATAGTTGTACCGCTACCGCCCGCATTTGATAGCACAGGGGTAGGATTAAACGGGCATGTAATTGCAATTAACTGGAGATCTCTCCTTGTAGAAGCGATCAAAACGCCGTTCCTGTATTCATCAATCTGAACACACACTACATAGTTTCCGATGTTTGGAATGTAATACCTTGTTAATCCGCTGATCGGATCAATGTATGCATAACCGCCAGCGCCAAACGGCAATGCGAACGTGTAGGTCGGTGTATTATAAGGAACGGAAGGAGGAGGAACGTTGATGGTTGCAGGTGATGGTGGTGCAGCACCTGTCGCGTAAGAATTATAAGGAACTACAAAAGAATAAGAAAGACTGTCTCCGTCAACATCTGTGGCAAGATTCACGATTGAAATAGTATCGCTTGTACAGATAAACGGAACGGGTATATCGGCAAAAGTAGGAGAACTGTTTGTGATCGCACTGGGAGGAATAAGTGCAAAATAAGTTTGACCGAGACTGCTTGCCGGTGGCATTTGAGTGTTGAAAAGATTCACTATTGCCGCGTTTCGTGCATTCATTTCTGTGAGTAAATAGTACCCTTCTGTACTTGATCCAAGGGCAATATCCGCATGGTAATCACCTTCTTCAACACAAACGCTGGTAGTGAAACTACAACTATCACCTTGTGAAGGAGGATTTACACGCTGCAAACTGTCGCGTCCAAGTGTGAATGTATTATAAAGTATCTGAGGGTTAGCGGCAGAGTGTTCGTAAACGCCCAACTCATAACTTCCGGAAAGAGCCGCGTTATTGCAATCGCGGAAGAGCTGAAGTTTAACCCGATAATGATCCTGGTTACTGATCGTATCGTGAAAGAGAAATTTATACGTAAGTGAACCTCCCATCAAATGCGAAGCAGATGATGAAAATGAATACAGAACAAAGAGAACGGCAGTGAATAATATTTTTTTCATCGGGAGATAAATATGGGAAAATGAGTTTGCTATATTACAAAAAAAAAGAGTTGGCGATCTTGTAGATCAGATGAAAATAGGGGCTGTTTTTCGTTTTTTCAGGACGATAAAATTAGTCAAAGGTTTAATGGAGTGTAGTACATTAGTTCAGTTGTTTAGCAGTTTATAGGTTCACAGGTTCATTGAGGAATACACCAACGAAAGAATGAACCAACGAACATCTCTATTACTTCGTTAATATGATCCTCGAATGATACACCCGATCGTAGGTTCGCACGTTCACCAGGTAAACACCTGCCGGTTGTGAGGAAAGATCGGCAGTGATGTTTCCCGAAAAGATATTATCAGCTTTCTCTGTCCAGATTTTATTTCCGGTGATGCTATAAATTTCCAGTACTACATTCTGCCTGTTGCCGAAGTTCAGATCGAAATGAATCTTTCCGGTTGTCGGATTCGGATACATCCGAACATCTTGTGATAATTCAGGAATGTTTGTTCCTAACAGATAATCCACAGTAAACTGAAGGTATACTTCAGCACCGAAATCGGGATTGAAGTTCTGAACAACGGTTCCGTCAGAAGTTTTTTTGATTCTGATGAAACCGTTTCCTGCGTCATTCGGTCCGGTTGCGTAAGGAGGCTGATTGGCCCACCAGTTGAGTCCGTCTTCTCCAGCGTCTGTTAACCTGAATTCATAACAGCCGGCCGGAAGCGCAATGGTATCGTCATAAGTGGTTTGATTCGTAAGACCGTTGCGAAGTAAAACCACATTGCCCTGGTCATCTTTCAGTGTGTATTCATTTTCTGATGCGCGGTTGTTTGTCTTCAGTTCGAAAATTAAGTTGTTGTTCAATTGAGGAGGAACGGAGAAGTTCGAGATCATCGTATTATTTCCCGCATACTGATCAGCGCTTCCATTCGGGTTACTAACAGTTATCTGGAATTGATGTGCACTTGCATCCCACGTAACGGTTCCCAATTGCACATCCTGTTTTTGCATGAAAGCAAGATTTCCTGTCCAATGGAAAGTACGTTGCGTTCCTCCAACCTGTCCGTATGTAATCGTAAGCGAAGTGAGAGCAGTTGAACCCGTATTTTGAATGGTTATAAGAGGATTGTTACAAATCGGATTGTGCCGCTGATAGATCTGCTGATCAGATGGTGATTTGATATCATATACAGCTGCATCGAGTGTAAAATTAGGAGCGTCGTATTTCACGAGTTGTGTTTCAACAACACAATGGGGATTTGAATTGCTTGTCGAGACGATTACTAATGTATACGGTTCAAAATTTACGTCAATCAGAGCGGTGTCACCAGGAGTTACATAAGGAGTGAGTTCGTAATCAAATACAGGAACATCATCGCCCGGGCACCAGTTGGAACGTTGCAGCGGCCATGTGCCACCTTGAGGATAAAGCGGGTTCAGCGCGCAATCATCTTTCCAGACAAGCTGACTGAAACGCTGGGTACCATCCACATAAATGTATTGGCTCTTCGGACAAAACTCATCACAATTATTTCCGTCTTCACCATGACCGGTGCTGATGTATTTAATTCTTGTATTGATGGCGGCAGACTCAATAGCCACTTTCTTCGGAGGGAAATGACTTTCAATCGGGTTGCTCACAGAACCATACGTAAAATCTCCTCCCGGATAAATATTCTCAATACTGATCGGATCGCGTGGAGGTATTCCTTTAATCATATCAAAAGAAAGGTCAACTAATTCTGATCCGTTCACAACCTGGAGCCGTATGGTATCGTGAAGCAATGTCCGGTAATCACTCACTTCATACACCCATTTAAATCCGTTACCGAGATTCAAACCATTTCCATAAGGTGTAATGTAACGGCCCAATTCAAACCTGTTAATTACTTCATGCGGAGGATCCCATAAGGTTGTCTGAAAGAGATATATAGTTGAATCAGGTGTTACCCAAGTCGAATCTGTCGCATGCCCGTTCACATCATATACATACTTGTTGTAGTAAGCCGGATATACAATTTGGGTATCAAGCGGAATGGCCGGATATGCATTTGTATTGTAATAAATAATTTGCAAAGGAGCATTCGCAGTCGAGTCGGACTGTAAAGATGAATCAACCGAAGATGTGTACGCACCTTTTTCAAACACGACATCTGGTCGTTCGGTAGTATTGACAAAATTTTTGAAGATGCCGGTCGGAGTATATAAACTGCTTGTCGGAATACCAATCAATGAACCGGTATGATTTCCGGGAGCTGAATCAATTTCAGTGGTGGTTGAGTTTGAATTGAAACCATAGTAAAGGAGGAGGTTAGAATAATACGGATGCGTGCTGTCAATTTTTTTAAACATCCATTGCTGAATGGTTGCTGCATTAAGTTCTGTATTGAATACAGCGAAGTCATCAATAAAACCATCGTAAGAATTGGTGCCATTTGCCATTGAACCGATTTTAAATTTCCGGATTCCTGTCATCAGCTTGTGCATGTTATTGGCTTGCAGATATTGTACACCGTTTTTATAAATCTTCATTCTTCCGGTTGCAACATTTTTCGTAAACGACCAGTACACCCAATTTCCTTCGTAGTCAGCGCTTAGTACAGAAGATTTGATGGCTCTGTCGCTGCTGCTTGTATTGGAGTTTCCGGCATCCCAGTAAATGTTTCCATCGCCCCATGGAAGATGACAATTCAACACACGTTGATTCGAACCCGACACACCTTCGAAGATGGATTGGTTTTGCGGCTGGTAAGCAGGATTTCCATACGCCCAGAAACAAATGGTGATGGCTGAGTCAAGATCATCAAACGTATGATAAGGAACGTCAACATAGTCGACACCTTCAAAGAAAAGACTTCTGTCTTCGCCTTCTGTTGTAATGCCGGAAGCGAAACCACTGTTGCTTCCTGCAATAAAGGAAGATGTTCCGTCATCTTCATTTGAAAAGCTGATATCAAAAACAAGATTAGAAACTCCGTTCCAGTTGAAGAAGCTGGTGAATTCAACAGGAGTCCATCCGGTTGAACTGAAGGTCGTGTTGCGATCATAAACTGTTGTGAACCCGGTTTGCTCATAGCCGGCTGTTGTAATAGAATCGAGAGCGGAATGTTTAACGCGGATCACAAGATGTCTCATCGCGCTTCCTGAAGTCTGAAGATTGAAACGGAGTCCGGTAATATTTCCGGCAGTCATTCCAGACGAAGTTAATTCTGTTGCTTTCCAAATATATTGAGAACGGCAAACAGGTATCGAAGAATTGAAAGGATGATTCATGCTGATGCTGTTTCCTGCAACGATCGTTGAATCAAATGAGGTAACACTGCTGTGTACAATGTGCTGTTCAAAAAACGGATGATAGTTGTAAGAAGGAGTTGTCATAAACGGAATGGAGTCGGGACTTGTTCCATTTACAATGTAACTTGAAACGACATGACCGGTTGAATCCAATTTGCCCGAAGGTTGGTACATATAAGTATAAGCGAGGTAGTCCCATTGACCGCATTGTGAAGCGTAGGGACAACGCAGTTTATAGTTCATGATAATTTTCTGAAAACGGATGGTATCAGAAGGAAAAACGATGGATGAATCCTGCGAGTTACTGAATGTAAAACATTGAACGTGGATCGTGTCCTGAGCATTCGTTTTAGTATTGCTTAAAAGGAAAAAGAGGGTGGAAATCGCAAGGATTCGATACAGGAATTTCATCGATAGTGGGTTTTTTTTGAAGAAATTGTAAGTGCCCGCACGATGATATTTTTGCGGTATTATTTTTTGGGTAAGCGAAGAAACGAATTATGACCGGGAATTGAAAGAGATTTAACATTGAGTGGACGTTATGTTGTTGGTTTTTAGTTATTAGTTGTTTGGAGAAAAAAGCGTGTCTGCCATTCTTTGAACCCCGGATTAATTGCTCCGTACTGTTAAAAGAACATCTTCATTTTAAACTTTAAACCAACCACTTGAAATATTATCTTTGATGCCTAAACTATAAAAGAAGATATTTTGACACTTATTAAATCAATTTCAGGAATCAGGGGAACTATTGGAGGAAAGAGTGGTCAGAATCTGACTCCGCTTGACATCGTGAAATTTGCTGCTGCTTTTGGTTCATGGATGATGAATAACAGCGTGCAGAAGAATAAAAAGCATTCTGTTGTAATCGGCCGTGATGCACGTATTTCAGGGGAGATGGTTCAGAATCTTGTTGCGGGTACGCTGAAAGGCATGGGTATCGACGTAATCTACATGGGTCTCACCACCACACCAACTGTTGAACTTGCAGTGGTAGATTTCAAAGCTGATGGTGGCATTATCATCACCGCCAGTCACAACCCGAAACAATGGAATGCATTGAAACTCCTGAACAACAAAGGAGAATTTATTTCCGCAAAAGACGGACTGGAAGTGTTGCAGATTGCCACGGATGAATCGTTCACTTTTGCCGATGTAAATAAGTTGGGAAAATATACCATTGAACCGAACTATCTGCAGAAACACATCGATAAAATTCTGGATCTTCCTTTGGTAGATGTCAAAGCGATTAAAGCGAAGAATTTTAAAATTGTGATCGACTGCGTGAACTCTTCCGGAGGCATTGCTGTTCCGGCTTTGTTAAAAGCGCTGGGTGTAACAGAAATCACTCAATTGTATTGTGAACCGAACGGGCAATTTCCTCATAACCCGGAACCATTGCCGGAACATCTTGGCGATCTTTCGAAAGAAGTAAAAAAGAAAAACGCGCATCTTGGAATTGCTGTTGATCCGGATGTTGACCGTCTTGCACTGGTGTGTGAAGACGGTGAAATGTTCGGCGAAGAATACACCCTCGTTGCAGTTGCTGATTATATATTAAAGAATAAAAAAGGAAATACAGTTTCTAATCTTTCTTCCACACGCGCATTGCGTGATGTAACTGAAAAAGCCGGAGGAAAATATTTTGCTTCAGCCGTCGGCGAAGTAAATGTAGTGGAGGAGATGAAAGCGCAGCACGCAGTGATCGGCGGAGAAGGAAACGGCGGAATCATCTATCCGGAACTTCATTACGGTCGCGATGCACTGGTCGGAATCGCTTTGTTCCTCAGTCATCTTGCGAAGTTCGGAAAGACGGCTTCCATGCTTCGGGCAACATATCCGAATTATTTCATCTCGAAAAATAAAATTGAACTCACACCTGATATTGATGTGGATCATATCCTGGAGGAGATAAAAAATAAATACAGGAAACAACCCGTCAATACCATCGACGGAATAAAAATTGAATTTGATAAAGAGTGGGTGCATTTGCGCAGAAGCAATACCGAACCGATCATCCGCATTTATGCAGAAAGTCAATCCCAAACAACAGCTAAAAACCTCGCTGAAAAAATTATCTTTGATATCAAGGATATGATTACTGTGATAACGAAATAGATGTTGAACGATGGAAGTTGGAAATTGGAAGATCCGGATCAGACTAACTCACTCGCTTTACCAATAAATCTAATGAACCAATGAATATATCTTTCTTCAAAGAGTCACATTCCAACTTCCAACTTACAGCCTCCAACTTCTAATCTCCAACACACAACCACATGAGAGTATATCTCGACAATGCCGCAACCACTCAACTCGATCCTGATGTGCTGGAGGCCATGCTTCCGATGATGAAACAGCATTTCGGTAATCCGTCTTCGATTCATTCATACGGAAGAGAAGTAAGAACTGCGATTGAGAATGCGCGTAAAACGGTTGCGAAGTTTCTTCATGTATCTCCTTCTGAAATTTTTTTTACATCGGGTGGAACGGAAGCAAACAACACGGCCATTCAATGCACGGTCCGTGATCTCGGAATCACACATGCCATCACCTCCCACATCGAACATCATGCAGTGTTACATACATTGGAAGAATTGGCGAAAGAGGGAAAGATAAAACTCAGCTTTGTTGATCTCGATAAAAAGGGAAATGTAAAATTAGATCATCTTGAAGAGTTGCTGAAAGACAACAGCCGTTCATTGGTTTCATTGATGCATGCGAACAACGAATTGGGAAATCTTTTGCCGATTAAAAAAGCGGGAGATATCTGTGAAAAGTACGATGCCATTTTTCATTCTGATACCGTACAAACGATGGCGCACTACCCCTTTAATTTACAGGAGATGAATATTCATTTCATGACCTGTGCTGCACACAAATTTCATGGACCAAAGGGAGTCGGGTTTCTGTATATCAGCAGCAAAATAAAAATTCATCCGTTTATTTTCGGTGGAGCGCAGGAACGCAACATGCGTGGCGGTACTGAAAATGTGTATGGCATTATCGGGCTTGCAAAAGCGCTGGAGATTGCCAATGAAAACATGGAAAGCCATCAGCAACACATTGCAGGATTAAAGGAATACATGGTAACGAAGCTGAAAGAAAATATTCACGGCGTTGAATTCAACGGAGATACGTTAGGCGATGCTCTTTATACTGTTCTGAATGTTTCTTTTCCTCCGTCAGATATTTCAGAGATGCTGCTCTTCAACCTCGACATCAGCGGAATTGCGGCTTCCGGCGGTAGCGCCTGCAGTTCAGGAAGCAACGTTGGTTCTCATGTACTCACCGCTTTGAACGTAAGTCCTGAACGACCTTCTGTCCGTTTTTCTTTCAGCAAATACACCAAGAAAGAAGAAATTGATTTTGCCGTTGAGAAACTGAAAGAATTATTTGCTGTGAAAGTTTAACTTCGCAGCCAGTTGAATGTACTTTCACTTTGAATCTCTCCCTCACCACCTTCATTCTTATAGCTACCTGCGTAGTTTCGTTTCTTGCTTTTCAATCGGAAGAGTTGAAGCGCAGGATGATCTTCAATCCATATCTGATTCATTCGGACAAACAGTGGTACCGTTTTCTCAGCAGCGGACTCATTCACGCCGACTGGATGCACCTGATCGTTAACATGTACGTCCTGTATTTTTTCGGAACCAACGTGGAGATTTATTATCAGCAGGTGTTCGGTGAAAAATGGATCATGTATTTTATCTTACTTTATTTCGGCGGTATGATGATGTCGGTTCTGCCTACGTATGGCAAACATAAAAACGATCCGGGATACAACGCATTAGGTGCGTCAGGTGGCGTTTCTTCCATTGTATTTGCATTCATACTTTTTAATCCGCTCGATAAACTCTGTCTATATGGATTGCAGTTTTTATGTCTGCCTTCTGTTATTTTCGGAGCCGCTTACCTTGTCTATTGTTATTATTCTTCCAAACGCGGGCGCGATAACGTAAATCACGATGCGCATTTCTGGGGAGCGGTATACGGTTTCCTGCTGACTGTCATGTTGAAGCCATCGCTGATAGTTACATTTTTTGATCAGCTTATTTATTTCCGTCATGTCATCTGAAAAAAACAAAGCTATCTTTCTTGACCGCGATGGAGTGATTAATGCCGAACGCGGAGATTATACATGGCTGCTGGAGGATTTTAAAATCAATGAAGGATTAACAGATGCGTTACAAATATTTCAGAAAAAAAAATACCTGCTCATTGTGATCAGTAACCAGGGTGGCATTGCGAAAGGTATTTTTAAAAAGGAGGATGTTGACTACCTGCACTTGCATCTTGTCCGCGTTTTTAAAAGCCGGGCAATTGAACTGACGGAAATTTATTATTGTCCTCATCACCCTGATGTCAGCAAATGCATCTGCCGGAAACCTGGCTCCCTGTTACTTGAAAAAGCAATTGCGCGTTTTAACATCGATCCTGCAAAATCTTATTTTATCGGTGATGCCGACCGTGATGTGGAAGCAGGGCAGAAGGCAGGAGTTAAAACCATTAAGATGGCGGCCAACAGTTCCCTGATCAATATTATTCATCTCGTTGATTAATTCTCGGGAGGATATTCCAAGCTCCTTACAGGGAAAAGTAAAGATGTTCTGTTCTCGTAATACGCCCCGCTGCTTTTCGGCGTGTTAATTTATTTTTTCACCGATTCGGTTTTTAGCAAATCATTCTGTTAATTTTACAGCAGAATATTTCAACATGTCCAGCTCTTTTGTGAATTACAACGGTGACATTCTCGCGGCCGACCAGCCGGTGCTGATGCCGAACAACCGCGCTTTCCGTTATGGTGACGCAGTTTTTGAATCCATCCGTTTGATGCAGGGAGACATTCTGTTTTTTGAAAAACATCTTAACAGGTTAAAGAGAAGCATGCAATTGCTGGGTATGAAATGGAAAGATGATCTTAATTTTCATCACCTCTATTTACTGATCCGGCATCTGGATCAGGTAAATGAACTGAAAGGCAATGGTCGTATACGGCTGGCGGTTTTTAGAAATGCCGGCGGTTTTTATACACCCGTTTCCAACGAAGTTTCTTTTCTCATTGAAGCTGAACCACTCGATTCAAAAGAATACCAGCTAAATGAAAACCCGCTGCGCATCGATGCATTCCCGGAAATATCCAAACCGCGTAACAGTTTTTCAAACATTAAATCTGCCAACGCGCTGGTGTATGTAATGGCAGGTATTTACAAAGAACAACAAGGACTTGACGATTGCATTGTACTGAACGACCAGGGAAAAATCAGTGAAGGTATCAGTGCAAATATTTTTCTTGTTTCAAAGGATGAAATCTATACACCGGCTTTAACAGAAGGATGTGTTGCAGGTGTAATGCGTGAGCAGCTGATTGACATGATGAAAGAGCGAGGTAAAAAAATTCATGAAGTTTCTCTTTCTATTGAACAGGTTCTTAAATCGGATGAAATTTTTTTCGCTAATGTTGTCACCGGTATCCGATGGGTTGGAGCTTTCAGGCAGAAACGTTATTTCAACAGCATGTCCAAGTGGCTGGTGTCTGAGTTGAATGAAATGAATATGCGGAAGGTGTAAATAGAGGTTGGCAGTATTGATACACTTCGTTCTGACATCTAACGAGACAATTTGATAGAACATTTTTTCAAATCCAAAATCTCCATATCTCCCATTTTTTCTCTCACTCTCTCAATTTCCAACTCTCTCCAACTCTCCATCCGTACCAGTGGGTATCTCAATTTACCCGCCACCACGTATTGTAAGTCCTCATCAGGCATCGCACTTTTACATCATAGAATCATACTGCTGTTCAGAGAGTTCAGGTTGGATGATTCTTACATAAACACAAAAACAGGGTCTGATCCGCTTCGGCGCGATCGGACCTTTTTTCTCTCAACTCTGAATCGAATATGGAGAACTGATTTGATAACTGTGTATAACAGTAGGAGACTGTCTATAAATGATTAGGAAAAGTATTACGTGCAAAAATTTGTGTTAAAAAAAATTAAACACAAAGTGCATAAAGAACTATCCGCATAAGGGATTCTTCAAACTAATTTTATACAACTTCTAAAATAAAAAAGAAAAAACTGAAATCGAATTTTCTTTTGTCACTGCCGCAGAGGAGTAAAAGATTTTTGGTTTGTCACATAAAAAGAGAATTCAGAATGCCTGATAATCGTATCCCGGCGTTGAGAATCTGTTTTTCAATAACGGGAATATTTTTTATTTCATACTCTTCCGTTATATCTTTTTTAAAGTCATATACCTGCGGTAAGAGCGCACGCGATTCATTCATCCATGCAATTACATCCGCTTTTTGAGTATCCCTGATCTGCTGACTGGTGAGCGTTTTGCTCATCGCCACCAATTCATGTTTAAAAGTTTTTTGATGTTCGATCATGTCAGTATCCCATGCTCTGTGCAGGTTGGTCAGTTTATCAATATAACCGACCTCGATGGTGTTTCCTCCTTTATCTGCACCGTATCCAACGTGTAAAGGCATGTGAAGGTCGCCAATAAGATGAAAAAGAATTTTTAACGATTCATTAATTTCTTCTTTTGAAAGTTTGCTCCGGTCTTTCAGTTTATTCATGACAATCTCCAGCTCATTGATAATGTTTGGAGCATCTGTTTTAACGTACACACTGTCCTTTTCAACGTTGATGTAATGCATCGGCTTCATGTAATCATAACTTCCGTTGGCACGTATTTCATCCATCCAGACTGCCGCTTTTCCCCAGGTAATATCGCCTAAGTATTTTTGAACAGAATCAGCGACGGATTTGTTTACGTATACTTTCGCGATATCACCGACAAGTTCATGTCCGAACGAACCCCATGCGAAACAGGATATTGATTTAAATACAAGACTAAAGCAAACGACGATCAGTGCTGTTTTTTTCATGAATAATTTTTGGGGATTGATAGAACTAATGGGTAAATGTATTTAATTGAAGATGATGCTGCAATGATTGCAAAAAACACAACAGATTTCCCTTTCATTCTCGCTATTGCCTTCCCGGAGTTTTCCTGACCAACACCCCGATTTATTATTTGGTTATAATAATCTTTCCATGGTAAACAGGAATTCCATTGTTTGTGATGCGATAAATATAAGCACCCGGAGGAACATTTGCATTTACCGTAGTTGAGATTGAGTTGGGTGCGTTCACCGGAAGTTTATATTCCGCCAGTCGCGTTGCCATTGGATTATATAATTCCAGCCGGGAATCGGATAAATTATTTTTCTTTGAAGAAATATTGACGACAAATTTACCTGAAGAGGGATTCGGAGAAATGCTGACTGATAGCAATGCTTCCTGAACTTCATTGATACCTATTGGCTGTGTGAAATGAATATCAAGTACCGGATGAAGCTCCAATTGGTTTGGTGCTGATCCGGTTTGCCCGTGTTCAATGTCAATAAATGAAACTCCGGTAACTTCTACTTCAGGCAAATTTACGTTGTATATATTTCCGAAAGCAATATTGGTATCAACAAATGTTCGGGCTGATATAAATTGATTTACAAACGCCGAAGAAGCCGACGATGAACATAACGGGTCAGGAACTTCGGCAATAAGAGTTTGGTTAAAGTTGTCGCGAAGAATAAGATGGTAGTCATTGTCTGATTCGAATTTCTTCACTGTAATATGGCAACGGATTTTATAGACCTGGTCTTCAATTCCGGCAATGCGCAATGTACCCGATGTGGGTATCGGCGTAATGATGTGAATTAAACTGTCAATTGTTGTTGGAACAGGAGTAAAGTTGACGATGTTGACGTTGTTATCCGTGAGAATTTTTATGGACCAGCGTTCAACTCCGCCGCAAGCTATTTGCCTGTTAGAAGAATTGGACTGTGCATAGGACGAATGAATGCTCAACATGGCACCCATCAGAAAAAGAATTCTTATTTTTATCTTACAATTCATGGAATGACAAAGATACTTCATTCATGTGCTTTCATGGCATTATTAATAAAACATTCATGATGACACCAACTTCTGAAATTGCCTTTGTTTGTTTAGTTTGATGAAGAATATCTGCGCAAAAATAGTCGCTACTTTGTAATTTTCACGGAGTGCTCAATCAGGAAGTGGAAAGTTTTGAGTTCGCAAGAACATCAACAACAATCCTGTCTATAAATGTTCGCTTAGAATTACTTCCTGATCAATTGCAAAGTGCCATGCAGTTTTTGTTTACCGATTGTGCATTCGTAAAAGTAGACTCCCTCGGCTGCATCTGTGCCACCTGCTGTTTTACCGTTCCAATGAAAATTCGGATCAGAGGATTCATACATATTTTTTCCCCACCGGTTGAAAATGATGAAATGAAAAACATCCGGGCACTGCGTAGTAATGTAAAACTGGTCGTTGAAGTTGTCTCCATTCGGTGTAAATACGTTCGGAATTATCACATGCGCTTCACATCCGATAAACCTGACCAAAACAGAATCAAGACCGCGGCAACCAATGTTGTCAGTTACCGACAGATAGTAATAAGTGTTGTCTGAACTTGCATCTCCGGTTACGATTGTACTCGGACAGGTATCACAGGAAGAAAATTGTGTTGGTGTCCAAGAGTATGAATACGGCGGGCCGCCAACCAAGTCAATAACACTTGAATGGAGCGTGACAGAATCGCCATCATTCAATGAAATAGAAGCGGAGTCAATATCAACAGCAACAGGAGAAAAATTTACATTGATCGTATCTCTTACAGTACAAATTCCTCCCACCGAATTCGTCACATAATATTGTCCCGACGAATGAACAATAATTGTTGCTGATGTATCGCCGGTGCTCCAAAGATGCGCAGTAAGTACAGGCGATGCAGCACTCAGGGTGAGCGAATGGATGGGAGAACAGATCGCTGTATCATTTCCGAGGTGTAAACTTCCTGCATTCGCGATTGTAATCATTACAGAATCGGTGAGTGTGCAGACTTCATTGAAAGAAATATCGTCGATCGCGAAATCATTTCCACCAACCAGTATGTTTTGATTCACGATGCAGATGCTCGCTGTTGTGTTGCTGCCTGAATTCCAGTTCTGATAAAAATGCGACCATGTTCCGGCAATGGCGGGCGCAGAAAAAGGAGGGCCAACCAGGTTGCCGTTGATTGAAAACTGCAGCGATGCTGGATTGTCAATTACGCATGATGCTATCCATGCACTGAACGAATAATTTGTATACGGTACAACATTGATGGATTCACACCATACTGATACATTCGCGACCGACGCACCGTTTACAACGAGCATGTTTCCTGTGCCCGTCGTATGATCTCCGAAAGACATGAAATGTGAATGGTCATTGAATGGATTTGTATTGATGTCGTAAGTTCCTTCATTACTTAATAAACCCCACGTTCCGCCTGTTCCCGGAATATAGGCAGTTGTGAAACCAACGGGACCAGCGGTAAAATCTCCGTTCACAATCAGGTTGCTGTCTGAAACTGCCGTAACAGTTAAATGATAAGTAATGGAATTGTTGACGTTTGCAATTGGATTGAGTGAAGTGAAACTGCTTAGCCCGGCTGTTGGTTGCCAGATAACGGAACGTATATTAGCGGCAGGAGCATTGGTGGTACCATGTAAATTGACAGGTGCGGGAGAACATAAGAGCGTATCGTTCCCGGTATTCAACGAATAGTTGCAAACATTTTGTGCAAGGATTTCCGAAACGCGAAGTATATTCGAAAGAATGATCAGGATAAATAATGCTCGTTTAAATAATCTCATTGTGAGTTGAATGAATTGTATCTATTACAAAGATGATGAAAAATTCCGTATTTAGTTGAATACCTGTTGCTGAAGTGAATATCCCCGAATTTTTTGCCAACAGGATTCGAAATATTCTTTAAAAGTCAGACGCAGCCGGGAAATTATCGGTTGCATGGTTCCGTATTCTTATTTCCGGATCAATTCAAGAAAACCATGCAACTTGTTATGGGCTGTATTGCAGACATAATAGTACGTTCCCTCTGATGCTTCAGTACCACCAGTCGTTTTTCCATCCCAATGAAAATGAGGGTCACTGGATTCGTACACAATCCGTCCCCACCGATTGTAGATCGTAAAATGAAAATCACCCGGACAAAAATGCTCGATGTAATACGAATCGTTAAGCCCGTCAGCATTCGGAGTAAATACGGTTGGAATGACGATGTCTGCTTCGCACGGAATAAAAATGACATACACGGAATCTCTCGCGCGACAACCCTGTATATCCGTTACTTCAAGATAATAATAGGATGAGCCCTGTCCTTGCGAAGCTGTTATCGATGTATTGGCGCAGGTCGCACAGGTAGTCAACTGCGGCGGCGACCATGCATACATATAAGGCGGGCCATTGATTGAATCGTTGACGGTTGAATGAAGCGATATTTCATCACCTTCACTGAGAGAAACAGAAATGGAATCAATGTTTACGATCATGTGAGTAATGACTCGCACTGGACCTGTAAGGTTATCACCAGCCCGCTGACACTCATACCCTGAAGAAAGTGTAAATCCCAAAAGCATGTTTGGAGTGGCGATCTGATCATGTGTATAAATATGTGTAATGGTGTCTTGTTGAACATGAGATACAACAGTTCCGTCACCAAAATCCCAGGTATAGAATAATGCATTGTTACTTGTTCCAGAAAAGAAAACGGTAAGCGGACTGCATCCTGAATCAGGTATGAATGAAAAATTTCCTAATGGTCCCGGAACTACCACAATGCTGTCTTTTGTAATTGAATCACTGCAACCCGCAGAACTTGTAACGGTAAGTGTAACGTTATAGTATCCGGGAGTAGTATAGGTTCCTTGAGGGTTCTGAACGATAAGAGGAATCCCGGTTCCAATATTCCAAACCCATGAATTTACATTTCCGGTCGACAGATCCGTGAATGAAACGGATGTATGATCACAAGTATCAATTGCGCTTGTACTGAAATTTGCAACAGGTCTCGACACATGAACAGTATGAGAAACAGCGCTATCGCACCCATTAAAATCAGTTACCGTAAGTGTTACAACATAATTGCTGTCAATAATATACGAATGTAATACTGAAGAAGCGGTTGAAGAGGAAGTTCCGCCGTCCCCAAAACTCCATGTATAGGTAGATCCGGGTGCCGTTGAAGTCGCAGAAGCATTGAAAAGAACCGACTGATTCGGACAGGCAAAATTAGGAGCGGTAAAAGAAGGATGAGGAAAAGTGGGTTGAATGCCCGGACGAGAAATTGTTTTCACACATCCGTTTGTGTCGGTAACCGTTAATGTAACAGTGTAATTTCCCGGGTTTGGATACAGATGCGAAGTTGAAGGAATAGAAACAGTTGTCGAATTTCCGTCACCAAAATTCCAATGGTATTGATTAATCGGTGAACCGTTAGCGAGGGAAGTATCCGTGAAAATAACATTGAGCGGTGCACATCCGGTGGTATCATTCACGGAAAATCCGGGCAGCGGTCCCCACACATGAATAATGTTGGTTTTTGTCAATACATCAGGACAGCCGTGAACATCGTTGATGCTTAGCGTAACGGAATAAAAACCGGGGAGATTATACGTATGCTGTGGATTCAGCTGGGAAGAAACATTATTGAAACCACTTACGGGATCACCGAAATTCCAGGTATGAGAGTTTGCGTCCTGTGAAGTATCGGAGAATGAAACCATGATCGGGTAACATCCTGTGACTGGGATTTGATTGAACCTTGCAATCGGTTCAGTGATAATGAGACCGACCGTAAATGCGTATGAACATCCGGTCGCGTAGTTGTAAGCGATCTGTGTGATAATTTTTACACCTCGTGTCGTATACACATGTACCGGATTCCTGACATTTGTGGTATCTACTATGCCGTCACCGAAATCCCATACAAGAGAATCGGCACCTTTCGATTGATCTGTGAAAGTGACGGAATAAGGATTAGCGCAGTTCTGCAAATAAGAAAAAAGCGGATACGGCGGAAGTACCCGAATGATGTCTGGGTGCACCACTGTGTCGGGACAACCGTTGTTGTAAGCGATCAGCATCACAGAGAACAGACCTGTATCCTGATATTGGTAAGTCGGGTTATGCTGAAACGAAGCTCCGCCATCACCGAAATACCAGTGCCAGGCAGTTGAGGAAGATGACAGGTCCGTAAATGAAACTGTCTGTCCGTAACAAATGGAATCGGGTGTCCACGAAAAGTTTGCAGTCGGAGGAGTTCCCACACGAATCTGGCGTTGGTGAATAATTGTATCTATGCATCCGCCTTGTGTTGTGATAACAAGTGAAACATCATAAATTCCGGTTGCCGGATAAGTATGGTTAATTGTTCCGGTTGAAGTGGTCAACGTATCATCACCAAAATTCCAAAAGTAACTTATAATGGGCTGATTGGAAATGCTGGTGCTGGTAAAGGTGGTCGTAAAGGGAGCGCAGCCGCTGTCGACGGAAGTTATAAAATTTGCTACCGGAAGGTTGATGTAAATTTTATTGCTGTCTGCTAAATAGCTTGTACAACCAAATGAATTGGTGACGGTGAGTGAGACATCAAAATAACCACTGCTTGTATAGGTATGCGATGGATTTTGTAACGCAGATGTAACGCCGTCACCAAATGCCCAAAGCCAAGAAGATGTTCCTCCGGCTGTATGATCTGTAAAGTTTACCGAGAAAGGAATGTTGCAACCAATGGAATCATCGAGTGAAAAACTGACCACTGGTAAATCATGAACGAGAATGGTTTTTACAACCGTATCAGTGCAACCATTCGCGGAAGCAATAAGTGTGACAGTGTACGTTCCGGAAGATGCGTACTGGTGAGATGGATTTTGAACTGACGATAATGATGTTAAGTCACCAAAATTCCATGTCCGGCTGGTATCAGCAGGAAGCGTATTGTCGTTGAAATGAGCAGTCGAACCGATGCAGATTGCCGTATCACCGCTGAAGTTCGCATTCGTATTTTGAACAACGATGTACGCCGTTTTTACAAGCGTACTGGTACAGCCCGGCGATATCGCATGTAGCGTAACGGTATAAATACCATTGCCCGAATAGGTATGAGATGGAGATGTTCCGGTCGAAGTACCGCCATCTCCGAATTGCCAGGAATAACTTTGGACTCCTCCTGTGGAAGTATTTGTGAAGTTAACGGTGAGCGGCGCTGTGCACGACGACAATGGAGTAGCAGTAAAGTTAGCTACCGGTCCGTTGGTTACGACTACGGATGAGTTGGCGGTGCTGGTACAGCCATGATTATCGGTGACGATCAGACTGACGGGAAATTGTTGCACAAATGTGTACGGATGTGAAACTGCATTTAAGCTTGAGTCGACGACAACTCCGTCGCCAAACGTCCATCGCCAATGATTGATGACTCCGCTTCCGTTTGTTGAGGTGCTTATAAATAAAACAGGGTTGCTTACACAAACGGTATCAGGATTGATGGTAAAAGAAGCGATAGGATTTGCAAAAACTGTAATGTATGCTGTGCGTGTTTTCGTATGAGAGCCGGAAGCATTGATAGCCGTAAGCGTTACCGTATATGTACCGGGAGTTGTATAGGAAGCGCTGGGATTTTGCAGGGTGGATGTATTCGTGTTACCGAAATTCCAATTCCACGAAGTCGGTGTCCCCTGCGATTGGTCGGTGAAGGTAACCGTCAATGGCGCGCATCCTGAGATCGGACTACCGATAAAGTTTGCAACCGGTTGCGCAAAGGCAGGAACAGAAATCCAAAATAAAATGAATGTCGAAAGGAAACAGTGGATAATTTTCTTCATATCATTTATCACAAAAAACTTCTTACAAGGAAGTTTTATCAATCTTCAAATATAATTTTTTATATTTAAATCAAATTAAAGACGCTGTTGAAAGGATCAAGGTTGCAACAGCCCGTAATAGACAAGGTCTTTTAATGTTCCATCACCTGTTTTAAAATCTTTGCGGATGATGCCTTCAACCAGAAATCCCGCTTTCTCTGCCACACGCCGGCTTGAAATATTTTCGGGATCAATTCTCAAAAAGAACTTCACCAGTTCAGTTTCATTGAAACAAACATCTGTCACCAATGATAAACTACGAGCCATAATTCCTTTGCCTTCGTAATTTTTATCCATGAAAAATCCGAGTTCGCATTTCGGAATACTCCAGTCAATATCTTTAAAAATAATGGCACCGACTATTTTTCCAGAAGGATTGTCGGTGATGACAAGTATTGTAAACAGATTCTTTTCAGCATGAGCCATTCGTTCGGCGAGGTGAGCCGTCGTTGATTCTATATCCGAGTTGATTTTCGAGGTAAAAGGAAAATAAAATGAGATTCTCTCCCGGTTCGAATCAACGAGCGAAAAATAAGCTGCGGCATCGTTGATAGTAATGGGGCGAATGGAGAAATTGTCAAAGTGTAGTGGAAGCATAATAACTGCAACTCGATAAAAAAGTAATAAGGAATAACGAATGAACTTAGTTATCCGGAATGACTTAAGCGATGAAAATACAATCAATTTTCTTCCCGTGCAAATAGTATTCACTATTGTCAGAAGAAAGTTTTTTCTCTCGCTAATAATTTCTAATCTTGCATTCAGTAGTTCATTGGTTCAATGGTTAATTTGTTTATTGGTAAGAAAAAACGGTGTAATCATTTTCCTGATCGGTGTAATCCAAGAAACAAAATCTTTTTAAAAACTATTGTATCAATGAACAAATTAACTAACGAACTAAAAAATGATACGAAAAAAAATAATTGCCGGTAACTGGAAAATGAATCTCACCTACGCTGAAGCCATGGCACTTGCTGACGCCGTTGCCGGAACTGTTCAGGGTGAACAAAAAACGGATGTGATTCTTGCTCCGTCATATATTTATCTTCACGATGTCGTTAACCTGATTCAAAACAACCCTGCCGTTTCAGTTGCTTCTCAGAATTGCGCTGATAAAAATCCGGGTGCTTACACTGGTGAAGTATCGTCCTCCATGCTCGCATCTATCGGTGTTGATTATGTCATCATCGGTCATTCAGAAAGAAGAAATTATTTTCACGAAGAAAACAATTTGCTTGCTGAAAAAGTAAAACGCGCCATTGAACATAAACTGCTGCCAATTTATTGCTGCGGTGAAACACAGAGCGAACGAAATGCAAGCAAGCAAATGGAAATTGTGAAAGAACAAATTGAAACTGGGTTGTTTCATCTGAACAACGTCGAAATCAGGGAATGTGTTCTGGCTTATGAACCAGTTTGGGCAATTGGCACAGGCGTGAATGCATCACCTGAGCAGGCACAGGAGATGCATCAGTTTATTCGTGATCTTATCAGGAAAAAATACGGAGAAGAAACGGCCGATAACATTTCCATTCTGTATGGCGGAAGTGTTACACCTAAAAATGCACATGAACTTTTTTCATGTACAGATGTGGACGGTGGTTTAGTTGGAGGCGCTTCTTTAAAAGCAGAGGAGTTTTTGAAAATTGTGGAAGCGATGGAAAAGATTTTTTTAAGTAATAAGGAAGAATGAAAAAGTAATAATTTCGTTTTTAGCTGAACCGATTTTTTACAGGTAATTCAAAACGATCATGCTGAAATGTGTGCAACCTTCGTCGCACCTCGCATTAAAATCCTTCAAATCTCACTTCTCATATCTAAGAATGGACTACGTCGAAATCACCTTTCAAAATTCTCCTGAACAAAACGACACCCTCATCGCTCTTCTCTCCGAAGAAGATTACGATACCTTTGAAGAAGTGGACGAAGGTGTGAAGGCTTACGTTCCCGAAGAAAAATTTTCAGAAGAAAAGCTGAAAGCTGTTCTTGAAGTGTTAAAAGATTCTGGAAATATTTCGTGGACAAAGACGTTGATCAAAGACAGGAACTGGAATGCACTCTGGGAAAGTAATTTTGAACCTGTGTTGATCGGAAATGATGTTTACGTCCGGGCTCCGTTTCATGACTCCAAAGCCGGAATCAAATTCGAGATTGTCATTGAACCCAAAATGTCGTTCGGAACGGGTCATCATGCTACCACTTCTTTGGTGATGGAAGAAATGTTGAAGGTGAAACTCAGCGGCCTCGATGTGCTCGACATGGGCTGTGGAAGCGGCATCCTGGCTATTCTCGCTTCGAAAATGGGAGCGAAAAATATTCTTGCCATCGATGTGGATGACTGGGCGTTCACCAATGCTTTTGAGAATTGTGAGCGCAATCAATCTCAACATATCATTGTTCAAAAAGGGGATGCCGGTCTTATTCACGGAAAAGCATTTGATGTAATTTTAGCCAACATCAACCGCAATGTATTGCTTGTCGATATCGAAAAATATGTTGCTGTTTTAAAAAATGAAGGTCACCTGCTGATCAGCGGATTTATAACGGATGATTTTAAAATGATGATGGACGCCGGAACTCATTTCCATCTCAGACTAATAAATCATGCGACAAAAAATTCGTGGGTGATGATTCATTTTCAAAAGACAGCATGATATTTTTCCGGTTGACTAATTAAACCGACATTTGAAATGAATAAATCAATCATCAGAATATCTTTTTGCATCGTCCTGTTTTTATTTTTTTCCTTTGCAGCATTTTCTCAGTCCATTAAAAACTTTACACCCGATCCTGTCAAGTTCGTGAAAGAGCTTGAACAGTTTTTCCAGGAGACGAATAAAGACCAGGGCGAAGCGCTCATGAAAGAATTTACGCCTGTCTGGAATAGCGGTAAATTTTCGGCGCAGCAACAGGAAGCCGTTTACAAGATCGCCAATTCTATGTTGAAGAAACGGATGAAGGCGTTTCCGGATTTTAAAAATTACCTCGCTGCGCTTATTAGTTTTGCCAATGCCGGAAAGTCTGCCCCGATGTTTGATTCATGGCAAAACGGATTGGAGAAACTTCTTCTTTTGCCTTCTAAAAACTTCGACATCTATATCATTGACTGTAATTATCTTTTCAAAAATAACTCGCTGTATATTTCTCCCGCTACACATTGGTATTCTGATAACAGTGAATACACATTCGGTTACGATTCGCTTCCGAAAATTATTTTTCCAGTCATGAATCTTGTTTGTTCCGCGAAGGGTGATTCTTCGACCATCACAGAAACAAAAGGTGTGTATTATCCGACACGCCAGTTATTTTTCGGTGAAGGAGGAAAGGTAAACTGGAAACGGGCGGGGTGGGATGAGAATACCGTACGGGCTGAGTTAAAGTCATATTCAATCTCCGTAACCGGTACTGATTTCAAAGCTGACTCGGCGCAATTTTACAATTCCACTTATTTTCAGAAACCGTTAATCGGAAGATATTTTGATAAACTTTTATCAAACGTAAGTCCTGAAACAGCTACCTATCCTCGCTTCGAATCTTATACAACGGATCTCGAAATTAAAAATATTGTTCCGGATGTGGATTACCGTGGTGGTTTCTCCATGATCGGAAACAAAATGGTGGGTTCGGGAAATAAAGAAAATGATGCTGAAATTATTTTTCGCAGGGAGGGAAAACCATTCCTCGTGGCTGCTTCAAAAAGTTTCGCGGTGAGGAAAGATAAAATCACGTCCGATCGTTCGGCTGTTACCATGTATATGGACAAGGATTCTATTTACGAACCCGGGCTCGAATTAAAATACATCGTGAATGAAAAAGAACTTGCATTGATCAGCGGTGATGCAGGGAAATCAAAAAGTCCATATTATGATACGTACCACAATGTAGATATGTATTTCGACGGCTTGTACTGGAAAATTGATGAGCCATTGATTGATTTGAAAATGATAAGCGGAGCGGGAGAGAGCAAAGCGCTATTTGAATCCGCGAACTATTTTCGACAGGGAAAATTTCTGCGACTGCAGGGAATTTCATCGGTGCATCCGCTTTACACCATCAAACAATTCGCTGATAAGAACCAGACAAAAACTGTCTACTCGGAAGATCTCGCTAAGTTCATGCATTTGC
This sequence comes from Bacteroidota bacterium, assembly GCA_043783155.1. Classification (GTDB taxonomy): domain Bacteria; phylum Bacteroidota; class Bacteroidia; order AKYH767-A; family 2013-40CM-41-45; genus JAPLDA01. The sequence goes on from JAYVZS010000136.1 coordinate 28,370, forward strand.
CCGTAAGTGAAATCCGGAACATGCTCATCAATTTTTCCAACCAGGGATTTGTTTCGTATGATCCCGATGAAGACAACGCGTTAATCAAAGACCGATTGTACTATTACCTGTTAGCGAACATTGGCAAAACGGATTATGATGTCATCCAGTTTGAGTCTGTCATCAAGGGCAAAGCGAATGCAACTATCAACCTGTTGAATTATGAAATTACGATGCGTGGAATAGATCATGTCGTATTAAGTGATTCTCAAAACGTGGTCGTGTTTCCGAAAGACCAGGAAATTCACCTGAAGAAAAACCGGGAGTTCACTTTTGCCGGTCATGTGAAAGCGGGGCGCTTCGACTTTTACGGGAAAGAATTTTTATTCGATTACCAGAATTTTAAAATCAAGCTGAACAATGTCGATTCGCTTCGGTTGAAAGTTGAATCTGACGATCCGCTGGAAGTGGATCAAAACGGCAACAGAAAATTAGTTCCGGTAAGAAGTGTGTTGCAGAATATCACCGGTGATTTGCTGATCGACTTTCAGGGAAACAAATCCGGGCTTCACGACTATCCGAATTACCCGATCTTCAACAGTAAAAAAGATTCTTATGTGTACTACGATAAAAAATATATACAGGAAGGAGTGTATTCGAAAGACCGTTTTTATTTTCATCTGGATCCATTCACGATCGACAGTCTTGATAATTTTTCAAAAGCGGGATTGCGTTTCGACGGTGAGTTTGTTTCAGCAGGAATTTTTCCTGACTTCCGTGATGTGCTGACACTTCAGCCCGATCTGTCGCTGGGTCTGGTTCGTGAAACCGGTGCAGCCGGTTGGCCTGCTTATGGCGACAAAGGAAAATTTACCAGCACCGTCAGTCTTAGTAACGAAGGATTGCATGGAGACGGTACATTGGATTACCTCGCATCCACTTCTCACTCAACTGATTTTCTTTTCCTGCCGGATTCAATGAACTCGCATGCAAAAGATTTTCTGAACAGGAAAGAAGTATTCCAGGGTGTTGAGTTTCCTTCTGTGAAAGGAACGGGAGTTCGTGTTCACTGGGAACCGAAAAATGATGTGATGTATGTGAACAAAGACACTGCAGAAATAGAAATGTATGAGAGGCAGGCAATGCTGAACGGAAATCTTCAGCTTCATCCTTCGGGCATGACAGGAAACGGCGTCATGAATTTTGCTGCCAGCGAACTTGAATCAAAACTTTTCAAATACAAACTGAATACATTCGGAGCCGACACCGCGGATTTTCGTTTGACATCTGACAACACTTCGGCACTTGCCTTCTCAACAAAAAATGTATCTGCAAAAATTGATTTCACAAAGCGGGTAGGAGAGTTCAAAGCCAACGGAGGCGGATCGTATGTGAGTTTCCCGCTCAACCAATACATCTGTTACATCGATCAGTTTAAATGGTTCATGGATCAGAAAGAAATTGAGATGAGTTCAAACTCCAACGCAGATCAGTCTCAGACAGGTCTCGATCTCACAGGTTCTGATTTTATCAGTGTTGAACCAAGGCAGGATTCGCTTCGCTTCAAAGCTCCGTTTGCTCGTTACTCACTCAAAGATTATTTAATCAAAGCTGAAAAAGTCGCGCTCATTCAGACGGCCGATGCTTCTGTTATTCCTGACAGCGGCAAGGTGGTGATTGAGCGTTATGCGAAAATGAGAACGCTGACGGATTCTCGAATCGTTGCCAACAATGTCACAAAGTATCACACCATCTACAATGCCTTCGTGAATATTCTCGGGCGAAAAAAATATGAAGGCAGTGGAGATTATGATTATGTGGATGCTGATAATATAAAACATCATCTTCATTTTGATAAAGTGGCGGTTGACACAACATTTCAAACCTATGCTGACGGTGAAATCACGGATAGTTCAGGACTTCAGTTGAGTCCGCAGTTTTTATTTAAAGGAAACGTCCACCTGACTGCATCCGAAGAGTACCTGAATTTTTCAGGCTATGCGCGTCCTGATTTTCAATGTGAGAAGGTGGAGAAAAACTGGATCCGTTTCAAAGGTGGAATTAATCCTGCCAACGTAAGTATTCCGATTTCATCTCCGGTTACCGACAACGGCACCAAGCTGGCAGCGGCAATTGCGCAGGCGAGCGATTCAACGGGAATCTATTCTGTTTTCCTCATGCCTAAAATACGGCCGGGTGATCGCGAAATTGTTGCTGCAACCGGTTTGCTTACCTACGACAAAGCTTCGTCTGAATTCCGAATCACGACAAAAGAAAAAACGGAGAAGCCGGGTTCAGCTGGAAATTATATTAGTCTGAATGATAAGCTCTGCACTGTGTACGGAGAAGGCAAACTGAATCTTGCCGGAGATTTCGGACAATTAAAAATGGTAACGGCGGGAAGTGCCGCTTATAATTTAATGAACGACAGCGCCATGATTCAAACCATGGCAGCAATTGATTTTTATTTTAATGAAGATGCGAGCAAGATGATGGCAGAACAGTTACAGGGAGCCGTGAGTCTCGAAGCGACAGAAGACATTGGCCGTCCGGGATATGAAAAAGGTCTCGCGGAATTAGTCGGTAAAGAAAAATCGGATAAGTTTATCAGTGAACTCAATTTATATGGAGCATTCAAAAAGATACCGGAAGAATTACGTCACACACTTTTTATCACCGATGTGAAAATGGTTTGGAATGATCAAACCAAATCATTTCGTTCTGTTGGTTTGATTAGTGTCGGAAGCATTGACAAGTTTTCGATCAACAGGAAAATGGGCGGGCATGTTGAAATCATTCGTAAGAAAAGCGGAGACGTCCTGAATATATACCTGGAACCCGAACATGCTGCCTGGTTTTTCTTCAGCTATTCACGCGGGTTGTTACAGGCGATTTCATCGTATAGCGGATTCAACGATGCCATCAATAAAGTAAAACCGGATAAACGTGTGTCGAAAGAAAAAGATCAGCCGTCATTTGAATACATGTTGAGTACCGATCGGAAAGTAAAAGACTTTTTGAAGAAACTGGAACCAGTTAAGGAGGAAGAGGACAAGTAGAAGAATAGCGTTTAAGTGCAGGTGTTTATGTGCGTATGCAGGCGACTTAAACACTTACATAATTAAACACTTCAACAAAAAAAATGCTAACACCCATCAACATACTCGGTTTAATTCTCGCTTACCTCATCGGCTCGATTCCTTCAGCCGTTTGGGTAGGAAGAACTTTTTATAACATTGATGTACGCGAATACGGAAGTGGGAATGCCGGTGCTACCAATACGTTCCGCGTACTTGGAAAGAGAGCAGGGATTCCGGTTCTTATCATGGACATTGCAAAAGGATTCTTTGCTGTTAAGATCGCTTATGTAATCGGTGACTACGATAAAAATGTCCCGGACTTATTTATTGACTACGAGCTTGCGCTGGCGGTTTGTGGTTTGCTCGGGCATATTTTTCCGGTCTACGTTGGATTCCGTGGTGGCAAAGGTGTTGCGACCATGCTCGGAATTCTATTCGCTGTTCATCCGAAGGCAGCGCTGATTTGTGCAGGAGTTTTTATGATCTCGTTATTCATCAGTGGTTATGTTTCACTCAGCAGTATTCTCAGTGGATTAACTTTTCCCGTCGTGATCATGGTTTTTTACAGTACTAATTCAAGCATCAATATTTTCTCTCTTGCCGTCACCATTCTTATTCTTGTCACTCATCAGCGCAACATCGAACGGTTGATAAAAGGAGAGGAGTCGAGAGTGAAATGGCATCGGAAGGCAAAGGAGTAGGAAGAATGAAGTATATAGTATATAGTATATAAGATGAAGCATGAAGTATAGCGTATTAAGAAAAGAAAGGAGTGGCATTAGTTTACTTTGTACTTAATACTTTGTTCTTTATACTCAGTACACAAATGCAATATGTTTTCAATAAGAAACTTAAAAGAAAAAACAATCTACTTCAAATCCATGTTGCTCACGACGATGATCAACAGGAACAAAGACGTCCGCTCTTTTTCTTTTCAGAATATTCTTTGCACAAGAGAAGATGAAATCGGGGATTTGTGTTATTCGCTTCATGTTTTTAAATCATTGAAGAAACAATTTCCCGATGCGAAGATCACCTTGCTTTGTAAACCTTTTGCAATTCCGTTGGTAAAGAACGATCCGAATATAGACAAAGCAACAAGCGACTGGAATGAACTGACTAACGATTACGATCTCATCGTAGATTTACGCGGCAGTTGGAAAAGTCTGTGGTACGCGTTGCTGCATCGCCCGAAAATCCGGCTCGACAGGGGAACGGTTCGTTATCACAATAAGATGAAAGGAAGTCATCCGCATGATGTGTTTACGAATCTTCAGGTGATTGAACCAATCCTCGATGAACAAAATAAAATAACTGTCCCTGAAATATTTTTCGGTGAAAATGAATTAAAAAAAACCGGCGATTTCCTTTCTTCAAATAACATTCAGTCGTTTGTGGTTTTGCATACAGGAGCCAGGCGCGAACTCCGGAAATGGCCGTTGAAAAATTTTGCAACACTTGCTGTTTACCTGAAAGAAAAAAAACAACTTGATGTAGTTTTCTGTGGCGACAAAGGCGACCTGGACGACATCACGCAGGTTCAGCAAAACATTTCCTTTAAAACATTTTCAGTAGCAGGAGATTTTTCGCTTGCTGAATTTTCAGCTTTGGTTTCAAAAGCCAACCTCTATGTGGGAAATGAAAGCGGCCCGCTGCAGATTGCCTGTGTTGCAGGCGCTCCCGCTCTTGGTTTATTCGGTCCTGGGGAACCTGAAGTCTTTTATCCATTTGGAAAAAAAACAGCGTACCTCCATCATATTCTTGAATGTAATCCATGCGACCAGGTTCATTGCGTGCATCCGGAGAATCCTTGTATACAAAGAATCTCTTTGGAAGAGGTGAACGGAAAAGTGGAAAAGCTGATGAAAAAATGAGTTGCTAATTCCCGCAACTGTATTTGATATACTTGTCTATATTTAATGTGCTGTCGAGCTGTTTTGCTTTTTTCAGATCAGTGCATGCTTTGTCGAGATGTTTGGCATTATACTGCGTGAAGCCGCGTCTTACATAGGCCATCACCATAGTTGAATCTAGTGAAATGGCAATATCGCAATCGCGGATGGCTGCCAATATAATTTCCGCATCCAATTCTTTGTGCAACATTCGGTTCGACGCCCTTCTGCAATACGCTTCAGCAAAATGAATGTTGTAATCAATGGCTTTGTTGTAATCATCAAATGCTTCGTCCCATTTCTCCAGACTGTCGTTTTTTACTCCACGCAGGAAATATTCATCTGCTCTTTTGAGACAAGGAAGATCATCGCATTGATTTTCTTCCAGCAGCAGTTGCGCTTCATTTTCAGGATACATTTTCCTGACAAATGATTCGTATGTTGAACCTTTGAAGAAATTGTGAAACTGACGTTGGTTGGTGATAACCGAAATAGAAATCAGAAAGCTGAAAATTAAAAAAGGAAAGGTGAGTTCTTTGATGATTTTTGTTTCTGTTCCCCGTTCTGTAAAACGGAAAATGAAATACCGGATCAGTAAAAGAGCTACTGCAATCAGCGAGATAAAAGCGATCGGGAGAAAAAGAGACGCCGCACTCCAATAATGAACCCGGAAAAGAAATGCGATTGATGAAACGGAAAATGCGAAAAAAGCGGCGATGAAAACGCCGGAGGAATTGTCTTCTTCGCTGCGATGTATGTTCGTACGAATGCCCTGTATGAAATAGATTATTGCAAGCAACGTTAAAACAATGACAAGCAGAAGCGATGCACCCGGTATCATCAGCTTTTTAAGAACGAGTCCGAGGCATGTAAGAAGTAAAAATAAGATAACTGATTTATTGAACCGGCTCATGTTTGTCTGTTAACTTTATCGGTAATCGTAATTCTTAAAAACGAAAAGCTCCTTCAAAAAATTGAAAGAGCTTTAAAACATTCATACATTCATTCAATGAGCACCGCCCATCATTCCTTTTAAATCTTCCATGGTGGTGAGTGTGTATCCCTGCGGAAGTGTAAACAAAGTGTCTGATATCGCAACATCTTCTACGGAACGGCAAGTCATTTTCATCGTGAGTGAATTCATCTGCATCTGAAACTCCATCATGAAGCCCTCTAAGCCGCTCAAATCAGTTCCGCCCGAGTGAAGGGAATTCACTGCAGAAATGTCTTTTGTAAACCAGGTATTTATTTTAGTTTCAGTACTGTCTTTCATCTTCATGGTGATCACTGCTTTTTTGCAGAGATAACCGGCAATCGTTTTCGTCTCATTGGTAATTTTGATTTCGGGTTTCTTCTCGCCCGATTTCTTTCTTTCTTTTTCGAGGTCTTCTTTTGTCGTTTTCATTGCAATTTTATTTCCCATCATATCCATCAGTGTGGTTGTAACCCCCGCCTTTGCATCCGTAATGCCAATCGCTGTTCCCATAGCAATTTTCATTTCAGTTCTTGAAAACTGTCCCTTAAAACAGATTGTGGATTGTGCCGGCATCATGGAAAGTGACTGTTCATCCAGTTCTGATTCAGGATACGTAATATCAAAAATCGCTTTCCCCTCAGTCAGTTTCTTTTGCGCATCAACATGCGGAGAGAAGCAAAGAAGAAATACTGCGATGCTGAATGGTATTGAAAATATTTTTTTCATTTGAGTCGTTTGGTAAAACGGAAGAAAAGGAATTCATCCTGTCGTTATTGGAAACAAAGATAGAGAATGAAAGCAATTTACAATCTTTAAGGTAAAAATCTTTGTTTCATATCTGGTGCGGGAACCATGCACGCGTCTCGCTTACCGAATATTTTATAACGTGTTTTTGCAATGAGACTATATAAAAAATCGCGCATGAATTTCGGGATGATGATGAAGATATAAAAGAGTCTCCAAAATCCGCCAAGGTCTTTCGCTACGTGAAGCGCGGCAGAAGATTTAAGATAACACCTACCGTCACTGATGTAAACGAACGATTCAAAATCATCGGTCAATAGACTGAATTTTTTTAATATCTCCTTTGCGCTTTCAGACTGCAGGGCAGCGAATTGAAATTTTGCTTTCCGGTCTCGTTTGATCACGAACTTTACAAAACCGTTACAGAGGTTGCAAACTCCGTCGAACAACAGGATGTGTGTATCGTTATTGTTCATTCAATAATTTTTTCCATTCTGTTCCCTCCGCCACTTCTTTTATCGTGTCATTTCTTTTGATAAGAAAACCTTTCATGTATTCTTTCAATATCAATCGTGAAAATAATTCTCCGGTTATTCCGAACGGAGCTTTAAAATAAAAAATGTCGGTCATAATAGTCACGTTGTCTTTCCGCTCAAACCTGTGCCGGTGATGCATTTTTTTAAATGCACCTTTCACCATTTCGCTTACAAAAAAGTCGGGAAATTGATATTCTGAAATCTTACTCGTCAGGTTTTGATACCTGCCAAAATGTTTTGCCCTCCAGGTAACAACATCGTTTAATTTCATCAGTCCGGAAGTTACTCCGGCAATTGCTCTTTCATTTGTTTCCTTCGTACTCAACTGATGCAAATCCACACTCAGCGACAAAAGAAAACATCTTTCTATCGGAGCATTAATGCTGGTTTGGAGTTCGATGGATGGCATGTATTGTATTGTATTGTTTAAGAAGCCGGTTATTAAGTTTAGAGTGATTAGTTCGGAGTTCGGAGAAAGAAACCAGGTCGGCAAAGCCTCCGAACTCCAAACCAATTACTCTGAACTATTTTCAGTACCCCAAAATCTTCAACATACTCTTCGCACTTTGCTCCTTTGCAAAAAGCCGTGTCACTATTTCACCGTCAGCATTCTGGTCAATAATCACGTGCTTAGGCGAAGGAATCAGACAATGCTGAATACCGCCATAGCCGCCCAGACTCTCCTGGTATGCGCCAGTGTGAAAGAACCCGATGTACAGCGGATCATCAATGAGATCGTCTTCTTTCGGAAGATAAACCTGGTTCACATGCGATTCGGTATTGTAATAATCATCGCTGTCGCATGTAAGGCCTCCGATGTTTACGCGGTTGTAATCTTTTTCCCAGTGATTCACGGCAAGCAGGATAAACTTTTGTTTAATTCCCCAGGTATCGGGCAGGGTGGTGATGAATGAACTGTCGATCATGTACCACAACTCATTGTCGTTCTGTTGTTTTTTATCCATCACAGAATACAATGTCGCTCCGCTTTCAGCAACGGTAAAACTACCGAACTCAGTGAAGATGTTTGGTTCCTGCACGCCTTGCGCACGGCACGTGGATTTAATCTGCTTGATAATTTGCTCAGCCATGTATTCGTAATCGTATTCAAAGCCCAGCGTTTTTCGTATCGGCCAGCCACCGCCGATATCGAATGAATCGAGTTCCGGACAAATCTTTTTCAACTCGCAATACACATTCACACATTTATTCAGTTCATTCCAATAATAAGCCGTGTCTTTAATTCCGGTATTGATAAAAAAGTGAAGCATCTTCAGCTGGAATTTCGGATTCTTCTTGATATTTTTAATGTAATAATCTTTGATTTCATCGGAACGAATACCCAGACGCGACGTATAAAATTCGAAATTCGGTTCTTCTTCAGCGGCAATCCGGATTCCGAGTTTTACTTTCTTCCGGCCTTTTATTTTTTTATCAAAGAGCGGAAGTTCATGCATGTTATCAAGAACAGGAATCACATTTGAAAAGCCATTGTTGATCAACTCGGAAATGTATTGTATGTATTGAGGCCGCTTGTAACCGTTGCAAATGATAAAAATGTCCTTGTCGATTTTCTTCTCTTTATACAGGGAAAGAATCAGGGGGATATCAAAAGCAGATGACGTTTCAAGGTGAACATCATGCTTGAGAACTTCGTTCAACACAAATGAAAAATGAGAACTTTTGGTACAGTAGCAATAGGTGTAGGTACCTTTGTAATCAGACTTTGCGATGGCGACATTGAAAATCCGTTTAGCTTTCTTAATTTGCGAACCTATTTTAGGAAGATACGAGATCTTTAACGGCGTTCCGTATTGCTTGATGATTTCCATGAGGTCAATACCATCAAAGTGAAGCTGGTTGTCGATCATTTCGAAACCTTCCTGAGGAAAGTAAAAAGTCTGTTCGATTAAATCGCGGTATGTGCTTTTCATTGTGTCAGAAGTTTTGAAATTGGAAACCTAAGTTAATCGGAATTCGTTGTGGGATAGTGGAATTTGTCAGGCGTAATCTTGAATCTTGATTCTAATATCTTGCTTCTAACCTTCCTAAGTAAGTGACCCGGATTGATAAAAGTATGCGAATGTAAGTAACCCGGATATACATTAAAGCGGTTAACAAAAATATTTCTTTTATAGACAAACAGGAGGATCAGGTATGAAGAAAGTGAAGATCATCGAAGTGAAATCAGAGATTGGAGCAGGTACAAGGGGCGCAAGCATGGGTGTTGACGCCATCAAAATTGCCGCTCTCGATTATGGAAGCAACTTGTTTAATAAGATTGATTCGGTGGAGATTCCAAATGAGAACAAGCACCTTTTTGAATCTACAGGAAGCCCGTATGCAAAACGTATCAAAGGGATGTATGCGATGTACGAACGTATTTCCAATTGTGTGAAATCTTCATTGAAGAGCAATGAATTTCCAATTGTGCTTGCCGGCGATCACAGTACTGCCGGTGGTACGATTGCAGGAATCCGTATGGCCTACCCGCGCCAGAGACTCGGCGTCATCTGGGTTGACGCGCACGCGGATTTGCATTCACCCTGGACCACGCCTTCCGGCAACATGCATGGAATGCCGCTTGCCGCTTCTCTCAATGAAGACAACGTGACCAACAGGATGAACAAACCGGATAAGGATACAGTTGAATGGTGGTCGAAGCTCAAGAAAATCGGGAACATTGTTCCCAAGATAGACTACAACGATGTTGTTTTCATCGGTCTTCGTGATGTTGAACCGGAAGAGTCGTATTTACTCAAGAAACATAAAGTAAAGGTATTCAGCACAAATGAAGTGAAGCGGAATGGAGTGGAGAAAATTGCCCGTGATGCGCTGGCACATCTCAATCGCTGCCAGCTTCTTTACATTTCGTTTGATGTAGACTCAATGGATTCATCCATCAGCAAGGGAACAGGAACGCCGGTTCGCAACGGAATTACCGAAAAGGAAGCCGGAAGTTTGCTCGTTCGTTTGATTCAGAATGAAAAAGTATGCTGCTTCGAAATAGCGGAAGTAAATCCGACCCTCGACAAAGAAAATCTGATGGCTGAAAATACATTTGAGATTCTGCAGCGGGTTGTTAGCCAACTAACGTACTAAAGTTAGCGGGGGAAATTGGTAAATTGTAAATCAGTATTTCAAAAATGGTTTTATACGAAAAAGAATTAAAGTCGGCTGTTTCAAAAGCGCTTCTTGATCTGTATTCTGTAACGGTTTCTCCGGAAGATATTTTGTTGCAAGAAACGCGCAAGGAATTTTCTGGTGATGTCACGCTCGTTACTTTTCCTTATATCAAGGCATCGAAAAAGTCTCCGGAACAAACGGGTGAAGAAATCGGTGAGAAAGTAAAAAGCTTTTCTCCGCTGGTGGATAATTTCAATGTGGTAAAGGGATTTCTGAATATTTCTGTTACCGATGATTTTTGGAAAAAATATTTCACGGACGTTACTGCCGATCAGTCTTTAATTTTTGACCCGTCGAAAAGCGCTTTACTTTCTGCTGAGAAAAAATTCCTGATGGTTGAATATTCTTCACCCAATACAAATAAGCCGCTCCATCTCGGACATGTCCGGAATAATTTACTCGGTTATTCTGTTTCTGAATTGCTGAAAGCTGCCGGGCATCGCGTACTGAAAGTAAACCTCGTGAACGACCGCGGTGTTCACATTTGTAAATCGATGCTCGCCTGGAAAAAATTCGGTCGCGGTGAAACACCGGAATCAGCAAAGATGAAAGGTGACCACCTCGTTGGGAAATACTATGTATTGTTTGACCGAAAGTACAAGGAAGAAGTGGAGCAACTTGTATCAAAAGGAATGCGGAAAGAAGATGCGGAAAAGAAAGCGCCGCTTCAGCTTGAAATACAGGAGATGCTTTTGAAATGGGAAGCCGGCGACAAAGAAACACTTGATCTCTGGAATACCATGAACGGCTGGGTGTACAAAGGTTTTGATGAACCCTATAAAAAACTGGGCGTTGATTTCGACACGATATATTACGAATCGAAAACATATCTCCTCGGAAAAAAAATTGTGGAAGAAGGTCTTGAGAAAAATGTTTTCTTTCGGAAAGAAGATGGTTCTGTTTGGGTTGATCTCACCGATGCCGGACTCGATCAGAAGGTATTGCTCCGTGGCGACGGAACCTCCGTTTATATGACACAGGATTTAGGAACGGCATCACTTCGCTTTGAAGAATTTAAAGACCTGCAGCAATTGATTTACGTTGTTGGCAACGAACAGGAATATCACTTTAAAGTACTCAAAGAAATTTTGAAAAAACTCGGACGACCGTGGGCCGATGGGTTGTTTCATCTTTCGTATGGCATGGTTGATCTGCCTTCCGGCAAAATGAAATCGCGTGAAGGAACAGTGGTAGACGCCGATGACCTTATCAAAGAAATTGTGGAAGAAGCAGAAATGGCGACAAAGGCGTTAGGGAAAATTGATGACTTCGATTCTGAAGAAGCGGAGAAGTTATATAGTACAATTGGTCTCGGCGCGTTGAAATATTTTATCCTGAAAGTGGATCCGAAAAAAAGAATGATGTTTAATCCTTCAGAAAGCATTGACCTCAACGGGAACACCGGACCTTTCATTCAATATACGTATGCGCGAATTCGATCGGTGTTAAAAAAAGGCGATCGCATTCTGTCGACTGTCAACCGTCGACAGTCGACTATTACCATCCTATCTAAAGAAGAAAAACAAATCATCAAACACATTTATAATTATCCGACTGTTGTGAATGAGGCCGCCATCAATCTGAGTCCAGCCGTTATCGCCAACTATGTGTACGAACTCGCGAAAGCGTTCAATCACTTTTATCACGACCATGTAATTGTGGATGAGAATGCGAAAGATGTTACGGTATTTCGTTTGCAACTGTCTGATGTTACTGCAACCATCATCAGTAAAAGTATGAAGTTGCTGGGGATTGATGTTCCGGAAAGAATGTAGTTTTTTCTTGACTCTTGATTCTTCGTTCTTGGTTTTTAGTCGTTGACGTTATGCTTAAAAAAATAATTTTAGTAGTCATAATTTTAGTAGCTGGCTTTTCCTGTTTCGCCTATTTTCATTTTCACGAGCAGGAACACATTGGTTTGTCAAAAGAAGTGAGAGAGGAGAAGTGGAGCAAAGCGCGTCCTGATTATACAACACTTCGTACAGGTGATTTAATTTTTCGTCACGGCCGTGGCGCTATCAGCAATATGCTGATGGCGTTTTCCAGGCGTGAAGCAAAATATTCGCATGCGGGAATCATCAGCATCGAAAACAAAAAAGTATTTGTGTATCATGCAATAGGAGGTGAGGAGAATAGTTCCAACAAGCTGAGAAAAGATCCGCTTGATGTTTTCTGCAATCCAAACGATGTTCACTCATTCGGTATTTTTCGTCTCGACCTCGATTCGTTGCAACTTTTGGAAGTTGATTCTCTCTCGAAAAATTATTTTATGCATGGTCTTGAGTTTGATACCAAATTCGACATGGCTACAGACGACAGGATGTATTGTTCTGAGTTCGTTTACAAAGTGATCATGCACGTTGTCCGAAATGAAAATTATTTATCTTTGTCCACTGTTTCAGGAATAAAATTCGTTGCCTGCGACAACCTTTATTTGAATGCACACAGCAGATCTATCTATTCATACAATTACTAATACCCAAAACAAACACAAAAAATGAAAAATGTTTTTTTAAAAGCAGGAACAGCAATGATGATAACTTTCCTCGTCGCATGTTCTGGAAATTCTCCAAAAGGTGTTGCTGAAAACTACCTGAAGGCATATTCAAAAATGGATTTTGAAGGAGCTAAGAAATATGGAACAGAGGAAACAGTAAAGTTGCTTAACATGTACACTGGTTTTGCTAAAATGATTCCTGATTCGACAAAGAATAAGGTGGTGAAAATTGATATCACATCCGAAAAAGTGGATGGTGATAAAGCGAGTGTCACCTATAAAGAAGAAGGAAAAGACGGTGACCAAACGCTGAACCTGGTAAAAGTTGACGGCAAATGGAAAGTTGCCATGAGCAAAGATAATATGAATGGCGGTGCCAGCAGCATGGATTCAGGTGCTACCAATACAGATACCACGGCAACTGCGGGAACTGCGCCGATTGACACAGTACACAAATAACAATATCTGTTTAGGAATTTGAAAACGTCCCGTATATGCGGGACTTTTTTTTGTCTCTGTTCTTTGTGTCCCAACTTCGAACAGGCCGTACTCTGAATTTTAAACTGAATTATTAAAATCAAGTTTTTTCTTAAAGAAGGTGAGAACCTCTTCAAGGTTCATTCCCAAATTTGATTTTTTTGATCGACTAACTTTTTTCTAAATAAAAGGGACAAAAAAAATCCTTCTTTTTGAAAAGAAGGATTAACTCAAGTAATGTTGTAATGAAGATTAGTTCTCAGTTTTTTTTGCTTCCTGAACTGCATCACGCATTTCCTGGCAGGCACGTTTGATGTCCTGCAGGCCTTTACGAACGCGGGTTCCGGCTGCTGCATTGCCTTTTTCACTGAACTTGAGAACGTCTTCCTCAATTACTGCTACAAGTTGTTTGATTTTTTCATATTCTTTCATTGTGTTCGGGTTTTGATTATGGGTTTGAAATTAGAAATTATAGATTGATTAATTAGTTTTTCTATCTCAATAGTTTGATTTTGATCACGAATGTAATATGAATTTCTAAATCTGCAATTAAAATGATGCAATTTTATCAGAAACATATTCACCGGCCTTTAACCTCACGTACGCTTTTCTGAATGCATCGATGGTATAGTTAACATCTTCAATGGTATGAAGGGCTGTTGGAATCAACCTGAGAATGATAATTCCCTTAGGAACAACAGGATAAATAACCCCGGAACAGAAGATATCGTAGTTCTCACGGAGGTCATAAATCAGGTTGGTCGCTTCGCCTACTGTTCCATTGAGGTAAACGGGCGTTACCGGCGACTGTGTTTTTCCAATATCGAAGCCGGCATCCCGAAGACCTTTCTGAAGCGCGTTCACCACTTTCCAGAGGTTGTCTTTCAACTGCGGTTCGTTTCTTAAAAGTTCCATTCGTTTCAATGCTCCAACTACCAATGCCATCGGGTTGCTCTTCGCGAAAATCTGTGAACGCATATTGTAACGGAGGTATTCAACAACCTGTTCTGTACTCGCAATAAAGCCACCGATCAGCGCCATCGATTTCGCAAATGTTCCGAAGTAAATGTCAATCTCATCCTGCACGCCTTGCTCTTCACCGGTGCCAGCTCCTGTTTTTCCCATCGTTCCGAAACCATGAGCATCATCAACAAAGAGACGAAACTGAAAATCCTTTTTAAGTGCGGCAATCTCTTTCAGTTTTCCCATGTCGCCGCTCATACCGAAAACTCCTTCCGTAATCACGAGGATGGATCCACCTGTTTCTTCAACAATTTTGGTGGCACGTTCCAATTGCTTTTTACAATTGGCAATATCATTATGTGGGAACACAAAACGTTTCCCCATGTGCAGGCGCACACCGTCAATGATGCAGGCATGACTTTCAGAATCATATACGATTACATCGTGACGGTCAACAAGACAATCAATGGCCGATACCATTCCCTGGTATCCGTAGTTCAACAGAATAGAATCTTCTTTATGTTCAAAGTCGGCCAGTTCAGATTCTAACTGCTCGTGCAGGTTCGAATTGCCCGACATCATGCGCGCGCCCATTGGTGCAGCAAAGCCATACGCTGCGGCAGCTTGAGCATCTGTTTTTCGCACTTCAGGATGATTGGCAAGTCCGAGGTAATTATTCAGACTCCAGATGAGGCGTTCTTTTCCACGAAACATCATTCGGGTACCAATGTCACCCTCTAATTTCGGAAAGGTGAAGTAACCATGCGAGTCTTTCGCATGCTGACCGATTGGCCCTCTGTCTTTTAAAATTTTATCGAATAAATCCAAAGTAATTGTTGATTGATGAATTGTTAATTAAAGCTCACTTGTATTCCATGACGGACAAAAGTAAATATTTTGGATTAAAAACAAAGAATCCGGCTATTTTGTTTTTTCTCATGTGAGACTTATGCAGACCCTTATTTACATTCCCCTGTCAATAAATTTTATCCATTCGTCAAATCTTAATAGAAATCATTAAGAAGGTTTCATATATTTGCTTAATCATTGAGTTAGCTATGAAAAGACTACTCCTCTCCATTTTTGCTTTCTTGATCGGATTATCGATTGTACGTTCACAACCCGCTTCGTTGCGTGCGAAGAATGCATTAGAAAAAATGTCTGGAAGTTCAACTGTTCAAAACAGTTTAAGGGTTGTTGCGCCAGCTACGGTTCAAAATGTTGCGGGAGGTTGCAATTACTGGATTCCCCGCGATGGAACGTGGCTGATTGTTCCTTTTACAATCGGAACACCAGGCGATTACAGGAATGATGATGGGAGTTCTCCTTTGATTACACTACCGTTTAATTTTTGTTTATACGGAACAAATTATACGAACGTATATATTAATAATAACGGAAACATTTCATTCAACTCAGCTTATTTCACGTTTACTGCAAATGGTTTTCCTGATGCAACTCATGCCATGGTTGCTCCTTTCTGGGCAGATGTTGATACACGGGGACCGTTGAGCGGACTTGTCTATTACAAAGTAAATGCTACCAACATGATTGTACAGTGGGAGCATGTCGGATACTATTCAAGTCACGATGACAAGCTAAATACTTTTCAGATGATCATTTCAAATGGAAATGATCCTGTTATTCCATCCGGAAAAAATGTCTCTTTTTATTATGAAGACATGCAATGGACCACAGGCGATGCTTCAGGTGGAGTAAATGGTTTCGGAGGTACTGCTGCAACAGCCGGCATTAATCGTGGAAATGGAGTTGATTATATTCAGATAGGAACCTTCGATCATATTGGTAATTCTTATGACGGACCTTTTGGAACTGTGGACGGAATAGATTTCCTTGACTATACTTATTTTGCGATTGATGCATGCTTTAGTAATGCAAATGTTCCGCCTATCGCAAATTCTCCGAACGCATGCGATACCGTATATGTGTGCGCCGGTGATACATTTTTATTAAGTGCCAGTTTTCTTTCTCCAGAACCTACTCAACTCACGTATGCCTTATTAAACGCCAATGGTTTGGGAGGCGCCACCGTATTAAACACTACCAGTGGTAACATTGCCAGCATTTCAGTTCAGTTAGTTACTCAGGCTTCGAGCCCGGGGTTTTATCAGGTTTCTTTGCTTGGAATTGATAACGGAACACCAGCCGATACTACAACTGTTCATGTAGTCGTGGATGTCCTTCCTTCTGCTACGGCTCAATTTACGATACCGCCTGCTGCATGCTCCGGCGACACTCTTACATTAACATATACAGGCACGAACATCGGAACCACAACGTATGCATGGGATTTCGGAGGTGCTAATGTTCTTTCGGGTTCAGGAAGCGGTCCGTTTTCTCTGCAATGGAATTCAGGTGGAAATGATACTGTTCGGCTGGTCGTCAATGGTCAGAATGGATGCGGAGATTCGTTGAGTTCTATTGTTCAGGTAACCCCGCTGCCTGTCGTTGCTTTTGCTTCTCCTCTTCCGCAGTGCATTAAGGGAAACAGTTTTCAGTTTTTTGCTGGAGGTAATCTGGTTCCCGGTACCCAGTATAACTGGACTTTTGGGAATGATGCCACACCATTGAACAGCAATTCACAAAACCAGGATTCTGTTAGTTACTCTTCGCCCGGATTTCATACTGTTCAGTTGAACGCTTCCTATAATACTTGTATAGCTGTTCCATATATTGATTCTGTTGATGTGCATATAAGCCCTGTTGTTTCATTCTCTTCAGATGTGAACCATGGTTGCTCTCCTCTCAACGTTCAGTTTTTAAATTACAGTTCCGGAGAAAATAATTCCTATTCATGGAATTTTTATGATTCTACCATTGATGTAATTACGGACCCTCTCCATGAATTTACAAAGGCAGGAAGGTATTCAATATCGCTTACGGCTACCACTATTAACGGATGTTTAGATGAAGCAATTTATACGAATTTGATAACAGTAGATGCTAAGCCGGTTGCTTCTTTTACACCGTCTCCCGGTCAGGTTCCGATTTATTCCCCGTTCGTTGATTTTCAAAATAATTCATTGGGTGGCAAGACCTATTTATGGGATTTCGGAGATGGTTCAACGTCGGTTGAATTTCATCCGACTCATCAATATTTAGATACAGGAACTTATACGATCACTTTGATTGTAACAAATACATTCGGATGTATTGATACTATCCTGGGCAGCGAACGTGTAGAACCTGAATTTACGTTTTTTGTTCCTGATGCTTTTACCCCGAATGGCGATGGCAAGAATGATCTTTTTATGCCCTATTTTACAAGTGTGATACCTGATAATTACCACATTGGAATTTTTGATCGCTGGGGAACTGAAGTCTTTTCATCGGATGACATTCATGTAGGCTGGAACGGACGTAGCAAGGGAGCGAATGCCGTTGTTCCTATCGGAACTTATGTGTACCAGCTGGAGTATACTGATACCCAGCACGAGGTGCATAAAAGAATCGGAAAGATTTCTGTTTTTAATTGATCCCTTTTGTTTCTTCAGCCAATTATTTTTCAATCGATTAGTGCAAGCCAATGTGAAATTGTATTGGATTTTCGCCTCCCTATCGTTTATTAAAACAAAAACGCCAGCACAATAGTGTCTGGCGTATGAAGCGGAGAGTTAGGGATTCGAACCCCAGGAGGCTATTAACCTCAACAGTTTTCAAGACTGCCGCAATCGACCGCTCTGCCAACTCTCCGCTGCAAAAGTAATTTTTTTTTATTAGTATCGCTTTTTGTTTTTAAATTTTCTTTCTCTTATTTTGAAGCAGATAAATAAATCTATGAATCATTCTCCCACTCAAAAGGTTTTAAATATCATAGTAATTGTAGCGGCGCTTGGATACTTCGTTGATATTTATGACCTCATTCTTTTCAGCATTGTACGGGTGAAAAGCCTTGAGTCGCTTGGCATTACCGGAGCCATGAATAAAACGGTCGGACTTTCTTTACTAAACACGCAGATGTTTGGAATGTTGTTAGGCGGAATTCTCTGGGGAGTGTTAGGAGATAAGAAGGGAAGACTTTATGTATTATTCGGCACCATCCTCCTTTATTCGCTCGCGAATATTGCCAACGGAATGATTGAGAACCTCACTCAATATTATGTGTTGAGGTTCATTGCCGGAGTCGGACTGGCCGGTGAATTGGGAATTGGAATTACGCTCGTTTCAGAAGTGATGTCGAAAGAATCAAGAGGATACGGAACAACAGTAGTTGCCGGTGTTGGAATCATCGGTGCGATTGCAGGATATTTTGTCGCCGAGTTTTTTGACTGGAGAGTAGCGTATTTTGTTGGCGGCGGACTTGGTTTGCTGTTGTTATTTCTGAGAATATCGGTGTATGAATCTGGCATGTTCTCGAAAATGAAAACCGCGGAAGTTAGAAAAGGAAGTTTTCTTTCCTTGTTTACTGACAGGAAAAGATTCATGAAATTTCTTCGATGTATCCTGGTTGGTGTTCCCGTCTGGTACGTGATCGGAGTGCTGGTTTCTTTCTCTGATAAGATTGGCGGAGAAAACGGCTTGAATATCATTGGTAAAATAGAAGTTTCTAAGGCGGTCATGTTTCATTATATCGGCGCTTCCATCGGTGCCTTTCTTACCGGTTTCATCAGTCAGTGGTTGAAGTCGAGAAGGAAAGCACTCTTTATTGCCTTGAGCGGATTGCTTATTTCACTTGCATGGTGTTATTCTTCAAGAGGAATAAGTGTCAGTCATTTTTATTTTATCCTGTTCATCGTTGGTATTCCGAATGGGTTCTGGTCGGTGTTCGTTACTGTCGCAAGTGAACAATTCGGAACCAACCTTCGCGCGACAGTCACCACGACGGTTCCGAATTTTGTAAGAGGAACAACCGTTCTTGTCACCGGCGCGTTCAGTTTTTTCAGCGGATCAATCGGTGTAATTAACTCTGCGATAGCAGTTGGAGCAGTGGTACTGGTATTCTCTTTTCTTTCTGTTTATACATTGGAAGAAACATATCACAAGGAACTTGATTATTACGAAAACTTATAATGAAAAAAACAGTTGTTATCGGAGCATCTTTAAACCCGGAGAGGTATTCATTTATGGCAGTGAAACGCCTGCTTAAGCACAACCATGAAGTAGTTGCTGTCGGTTTAAAAGAAGGTACAATTGACGGTGTGAAAATTCAAACCGGTAAGCCCGCCATTGACGGAGTTGATACCGTTACGATGTATGTCAGTAAAAAAAATCAACAGGAATTGGTTGACTACATTTTTTCGTTGAAACCGAAGCGGGTCATTTTTAATCCGGGCGCTGAGAACGCTGACTTCGAAAAAAAACTTTCTGAAAAAGGAATTGAGACGGAGGAAGCATGTACGCTCACGTTGCTGGCAACGGGACAGTATTGATATTGGATGCTCGATGTTAGAAGCTGGAAATTAGAAATTAGATTTGGAATAAATCAATCTGATAAGTCCCTCTTCTTCGGAGCAGGGTTTTTGGCGAGGTCAAGAAAAAAAACAACATGAATAAAACAAGACTGGAAGCTTTCAGCGATGGTGTCCTGGCAATCATTATCACCATCATGGTATTAGAATTAAAAGTTCCGCATGGCGCAGCATGGTCCGATTTAATATCGCTCATGAATACTTTTATAAGTTACATTCTCAGTTTTGTTTTTGTCGGAATATACTGGGGCAATCATCATCACCTCCTCCATACTGTTCATCATGTAAACAGTAAAATCATCTGGGCGAATATGCATTTGTTATTTTGGCTTTCTCTCATTCCATTCTCAACAGGATGGATGGGCGAAAATCATTTTTCCGAGATACCTGTTGCCGTATATGGCGTCAATCTTTTGTTATGCGGAGTCTCCTATACTATTTTACAATTGGTTATCATGTCGCATTACACGCACAGTACAAACTTAACGATAGCGTTAAAAAAACAGGAGAAGAAGGGACTTCTGTCACTTGTGCTCTATACTATTTCTATCTTTTGTGCATTTTTTTTTCCGTCTGTTTCCGCCTGTCTCATTGCAGTTGTAGCCGTGATGTGGGTCTTGCCTGATAAGAATATTGAAAAGGCATTAAGAGAGTAAGCCGGAAGCAAAAGCGCGATCCTAAACTACGAATGACGAGAAGTCATCTCAAAAATATTTATTATCGCACGAGGGCACAAAGACCTCTGCATGTCATTAAATTTAATTTCTTTGTATGAGTGCCTTCTTGGTATTTATTTTATTTGTTTGCTAATTTTGAGATAGGTTCTGATAATCGTACATTTACGTGAACACATCGAAATAGATTGAAGCTCTATCTGAAATACATGGTGAGTCTTCGCTGCAAAATGGTGGTGAAAACGGAACTTGAAAAACTCGGACTGCATTATACTTCAGTGGAATTAGGCGAAGTGAATGTCCGGGAAAATATTTCCGTTAAGCAACGAGACCAATTGAAAATTGCTTTATTGAAATCAGGACTTGAATTAATGGACGATAAAAGATCCATGCTAATTGAAAAAATAAAAAATGTGATTGTTGAAATGGTACATTATGCCGATGAGTTGCCTAAAACAAAAACGTCAGATTATATCAGCAAAAAGCTAAAACATGACTACACCTACCTCTCCAATCTTTTTTCTGAGGTTGCGGGTACCACCATTGAACATTTCATCATCGCGCATAAAATTGAAAAAGTGAAAGAACTTCTTGTCTATGATGAATTAAGCCTGACAGAAATTGCCAATAAATTACACTATAGCAGCGTGGCGCATTTGTCGAACCAGTTTAAAAAAGTGACAGGTTTAACACCGTCTCACTTCAAAAAACTCAGTCACAAGAGGCGCGCTATGTTAGAGGATGTGTGAATTATGTAACTCTTTTCTTTAATTGTGTAACAGCCCCCGGTTCACTTAAGGCGACCTTTATCACCAGAAGCCTTTCAGCACTTTAATTTCTTGTAATTGCATTCGGGTTTTTGAATATGTATCAATTTTTCTATTGAGATCCGAAAGTTTGGCAATGTTTGGTCTTTCAGATGTGTTCTGCATTAATTTCTTAACGATCAAATAACTAACACTCATAAACACACAGAACACCCTCATGAAAGATTTTAATAACAGCAGCGAATTAAAAAAATCTAACTCTCACATCGTTGTTGAAATCATTGAATACGTACCCAATGCGGTAGTAAGTAAAACGATTATTAAAAAGTCAACCGGCAACATAACGGTGTCTTCATTAGACGCAGGTGAAGAACTGGCTGAAAAAATTTCTCCGTTTGACACCTATATTCAAATAATTGACGGAGCAGCTGAGCTTATTATTAATGACAAAAAATACAGTCTTCGGTTAGGTGATGGAATCATCATTCCTGCTCATGCAAAACATACATTCAACGCCAATGAACAATTTAAAATGATAGCAACCATTATCAAAAGCGGGTATGAGGATTGAAAAAAATAAAATGATCAGCAACTAAAAATTTTAAATTTGAAACTCTATATCAAATACATGGTGAGTACCCGTTGTAAAATGGTTGTGAAAGACGAGTTGAAAAAACTTGGACTTCATTTTATCCTTGTCGACTTAGGTGAAATTGAGATTATGGAAGACATTTCTCCAGAGCAGCGGGAGGAACTGAAAATTGCTTTGCTGTCATCCGGACTTGAATTGATGGATGATAAAAAAGCGATGTTAATTGAAAAAATAAAAAATGTAATTGTTGAAATGGTTCATTACTCCGATGAATTACCGCGGGTAAATTATTCTGATTACATCAGTGAAAAACTTAACTTTGATTATACCTACCTGTCAAATGTATTTTCGGAGGTGAAGGGTGTTAC
>JAYVZS010000137.1:0-20575 GCA_043783155.1 Bacteroidota bacterium
GAATTATTTTTTCGGACCATTCAAAATCAATTTTACTTTCTTTCATTGTCCTCATGATGCTTATCAACTGGTCGGTCGAAGCATTCAAGTGGAAAATGATGATCGCTAAAATCGAGAAGATCACGTTCCTGAAATCTTTTATAGCGGTTTTTTCCGGGCTAACAATCAGCTTCTTTACTCCCAACAGGATCGGGGAATATGTTGGCAGAGTGTTTCACCTGAAGTCTGCAGATCGCATCAAAGCAACGCTGATCACCGTCATCGAAAACCTTAGCCAGTTGCTTATCACATTGGTTGCAGGTTCTGTCGGGTTGCTTTTTTTCCTGCACTATTTTCTGAAGATAAATGGATTCATTTTTACGGGGATCGTTTTTTTGATTTTGCTGTTTATATTTTCGTGTTTCCTGATTTTTCTCCATGTCTCCTTAATCGAAGTTTTTCTCAGACGTTTTCGTTTTGCGAAATCATGGATGAAGTATGTTGAGGTGTTAGGGTATTATTCACGCAGAGAATTAATCGCTGTTATCCTGCTTGCTTTGGTACGCTATGTTATTTTTTCATCGCAGTTTTATCTTTTGCTTATCTTGTTTGATGTTCCGATTTCTTACCCTACGGCGATGATATTGATTTCGATGATTTTTTATGTGATGTCTCTCGTGCCGACTATTGCCCTTACTGAAATCGGTGTAAGGGGTGCCGTTGCTACGTTCTTTCTTGGCAAGGTTACAGATCAGCCGGCTGAAATCTTGTATGTAACTCTTTCGCTTTGGCTCATTAATCTTGCAATTCCGGCTTTGATAGGGACTGTTTTTGTTTTTATGTTCAATCTTGAAAAACGAAAAGCATGATTGGATATTTTTCATTTGCACTGTTGATTTTGACTTTGATGTATTCTGCGTTTATTTTCTGGTGCATAGTTGGCTGGAGAAAATTGAAAACAAATCATTCGCAGGCAAAGAATTTCACAACGATGATATCTGTAATTGTCTGCGCACGAAACGAAGAAAAAAATATTTCAGGTTGCCTGGAGAGTCTTTTAATTCAAAAGTATCCGCATCATTTGCTGGAGATCATCGTTGTGGACGATCACTCCACCGATCGTACGGTGGGAATTATAGAAAGCATTCTTCAGAAAAGTTCCACGCCTAAAATAATGGTCGTTAAAAATGTGGAAAAGAAAAAGCGCATGGGATATAAAAAACAAGCCATTACCACAGCCATTCGGAAATCAAGAGGAGAACTGATCATCACTACGGATGCGGATTGCCGGATGTTGGAAAACTGGCTCCCTGCAATTGTTTCCTATTATGAAACAGAGCGGCCGGATATGATATCCGGCCCGGTTTGTTTTGACGAAGAGAAAAATAGTTTTGAAAAACTTCAAAGTCTTGAATTCATGGGCCTGATCGGGATAGGAGCAGGAGCCATTTCCAATCACCAGCCGATGATGTGCAACGGCGCGAATCTCGCATACACGAAAAAAATATTCATGGAGGTGAATGGTTTCGAAGAGTCATCGGAAACGGCCTCCGGTGATGACACTCAGCTGATGTTAAAGATTGCTAAAGTAAATTCTTCGAAGATTCATTTCCTGAAATCAGCAGATGCAGTTGTTTATACTTCTGCAATGAATTCAGCGGATGATCTGCTGCAACAGCGAAAACGATGGGCATCAAAAATCCCGGCGAAGATGAGTTTGTTTGTGCTGCTCACCGGATGTGTCGCCTACCTGTTGCATCTCGGTTTATTCATATTGCTGTCAGGATGCCTGGTTCATGCAACTATTCTCCCCCTGTTCCTGTTCTTTTTTTCTCTCAAAATAATTCCTGAGTTTATTTTGATTTACAGTGTTTCTGTTTTCTTCCGTCGAAAAAATCTTCTGTGGTTATTTTTTCCGGCGCAATTTATTTACATGATTTATATTTCATTCATCGGTGCCATTGCCCCTTTCGGTTCTTATCATTGGAAAGGAAGATCAATAAAACCTGAACGGGTTAAGTTTACGTCGTGAGAAGCGTGTTGCCTGAAAAGACTGTTGAATGTACAGGGCAACAAAGATGTTGTGTTTGGTGTTCTCATGATCGTCCTTTCTTTGTTGTTAATATCTTCAGTGAGTAACTATTAATTTTTACCTTCGTATTCATCATTCAAAAAAACCATCATCATGCACTTCCATCTCTCGATTGCAATTACGCTGCTTACTTTAGTTGCAGGAATGTATCTTCTCGCTAAAACGAGAACAGAAAACCTCGGAAAATTATTCCGCTTTGTTTCCTACCTCGTCATCATTGTAGCAGGGTTAAGTTTATTGTGCCAGTTGGGAAGAGGAGTATGCGTCATGGCATGTCGAACGGGTATCTGTCCGCCCTCTGAAAATTGCATGCCGGGTATGATGAACAAAGAAATGAAGATGCATGGCATGTCTGGCGATTGCAGCATGCATTCCGGATGTCGTGAAGAAGAGAGGTGTTGCGAATCACGAGGGCATTGCGAAGGCATGAGCAGTTGTTGTGAAATGAATGAAGGTCGCGGACATGGAGATTGCTGCAAAGAGGCGGGCGAAGGTAAAGGTGGATGCATGAAAGACGGAGACAAAGAAGGCGGAATGAAAAAAGGTTGTATGATGGAAATGAAGAAAGATTCCGTCAAAGCGAAATAAAATCAAAGACTCGAATTCATCACTCCTTTTGAAATCTGTTTCCACAGGTATTTATCGTTGAGCGCATGCTGCATCGCATTCAAATGACGTACGCCGTGGAGATCACTGCCGATAAAATCCACCAGGTTCTCATCAATCATTCGCTCCGCTATTTTTTTCGGAAGCAATCCGTAGTATCCGGCGATGGAACCGATGTTCAGTTGAAACAACACTCCCAGCTCTTTCAATTTGTGATACTCCTCAAATTTCTGGTACCAGAACGGGTAACGCTCAGGATGCGCCATCAGTGGTTTGTATCCGTTGATCGTCATATCAAAAATTACCTGTGATAAATTATCCGGCGGATGCATGTATGAAATTTCGAAGAGCAGATGTTTTCCATCAAGCGTTAGCAATTTTCCGGAAGCAAGTTTTTCCGGGAAGCGATCATCAATGTAATATTCAGCTGCGGCATCAATGGCGATCGGAATATTCTCCTTTGCCGCAACCGATCTTATTTGTTCCAGGCCGTTTAAAATAATTTCAGGAGTATTTCGATAATGATCACCCATCACGTGAGGTGTCGTGATCACTTTTTTATATCCTAACGCAACAAATCCGCGAAGCATTTCAGCACTTTCTTCTTCCGTTTTAACTCCGTCATCAATGCCGGGAATCAGGTGTGAATGAATATCCGTTACCACGGCGGAGTAATCGGTAACCGACGGGTAGTCCGGTTCAGAAGGTTTTCTTGAAAAAAGATTTTTTAAAAAACGCATCGTTGAAAATTAGGACTTCATGTTTTGCCGGAACCATTTCAATGTCTGATGCAACCCTTCTTTGATGTGAAAAGTAGGTTCATAGCCAAGCATCTTCCTGGCCCTGGAAATATCAGCGAGCGAATCACGGATATCGCCGGCGCGCGTTTCGCGGTGTATCGGTTTAATGTTGACGCCAGCAAGTTCAGCAATCAAACGGAATAATTCATTGATTGAAATCCGTTTGCCAATGGCAACATTGTACACGCTGTTAAAAGCGTCCTCTCGATCAGCAAGCAGCGCCATTACATTTGCCATCACGGCATTTTCAACGTAGGTGAAATCACGCGTCTGCTCACCGTCGCCGTCAATAGTCGGTGATTGTTTGTTGAGAACTGATTGAATGAAGAGCGGAATGACTGCTGCATAAGGTCCGTCCGGACTTTGCTTCGGACCGAATACATTGAAATACCGCAGCCCGATTATTTTCATGTTGTACACCGAAGCAAAAACACCTGCGTACAATTCATTTGTTTTTTTTGTAACAGCATAAGGTGAAAGCAGGTTGCCGGTCTCTTCTTCTTTCTTCGGAAGCACCGGAT
The DNA here is from genome assembly GCA_043783155.1 of Bacteroidota bacterium. Lineage (GTDB taxonomy): Bacteria > Bacteroidota > Bacteroidia > AKYH767-A > 2013-40CM-41-45 > JAPLDA01. Next base: position 3,999 of record JAYVZS010000137.1, read on the forward strand.
GATCGCCATAGACAGAAGAAGAACTGGCGTACACAAACCTGTTTACTTTTTCATACCGTGCGGCCACCAGCATATTTACAAAACCTGTCGAATTAATTTCATGCGTGGTGATCGGGTCGTTTACGGATCTCGGGACAGAACCAAGCGCTGCCTGGTGAGATATATACTGAATTTTATGACAGGCGTTTCGGCACGCTTCAAGATCGCGAATATCTCCTTCTATAAATTCAAAATTCGGATGAGATAAAAATGGCTGTATGTTTTCGATTTTACCTGTCAGCAAATTATCAAGCACACGAACTTTTGCAGCGCCGTATTTCAACAGGTATTCAACCAGGTTGGATCCGATGAAACCTGCACCGCCAGTTACAAGAAAGGTTTTATCGTGTAGAGGGTCCTGGTGAAAGGGTGTTTCGTACATAAAATTGTGTTTTAAAATGTTTACGGTTTACCGTTTCCACAACGAATCGTAACCCCTAAACCTTAAACATGCTACCTGTTTATATATTGCTGTTCATAGTATTTTTTGTAACTGCCGGAAGTTACGTGGTCGAGCCATTCTCCGTTTGATAAATACCAATCAACAGTTTTTTCAAGACCATCTTCAAATTTCACGGAAGGTTTCCATCCAAGTTCATTCTTCAGTTTTGATGAATCAATAGCGTAACGTAAATCATGACCGGCCCTGTCTTTTACAAATGTAATCAACTTTGCCGATGAACCTTTTTCACGATTCAGTTTACCGTCCATGATGTCGCAAAGCAGGTGAATAAGATCAATGTTTTTCCATTCATTGTTGCCGCCGATGTTGTAGGTTTCTCCTGCCTTCGCTTTATGAAAGATGACATCGATTGCTTTTGAATGATCTTCCACGAACAACCAGTCACGCACATTTTCACCTTTCCCGTAAACAGGAACCGGCTTGTTATTTTTTATGTTGTGTATAGCGAGTGGAATTAATTTTTCAGGAAAATGGTGAGAGCCATAATTGTTGCTGCAGTTTGAAATAACAACCGGCAACCCATACGTATCGTGGTATGCACGAACCATGTGGTCGGAACTCGCTTTGGAAGCGGAGTACGGACTGTGCGGATCGTACGAAGTTTCTTCAGTGAAATGACCGGTTGAACCAAGTGAGCCATACACTTCATCAGTGGAAACGTGATAGAATAAGTTTGAAGTCGGGAGTTCTGAATCCGGCTTCTGCCAGTTATTTCTTGCAGCGTTCAGCAGGTTAACGGTTCCAACTACATTGGTCATGATAAAATCCATCGGGTTGGAGATCGAACGATCAACATGCGATTCAGCGGCGAGATGAATCACAGCATCAATTTTCTTTTCAATGAAAAGTTGCTGAATAAATTTTCCATCCACAATGTCACCTTTCACAAACGCATAATTTTTTTTCAGCTCAATGTCTTTCAGGTTTTCAAGATTTCCGGCATACGTCAGGTTATCGAGATTGATGATGTTGTAGTCCGGGTATTTGTTTACAAACAGCCGGACAACATGCGATCCGATAAAACCCGCGCCGCCGGTGATTAAAATATTTTTCATTGATTTTATTTTACTGGTACAATCGGCCGGTCATCAGATGATGACATCCGCTAATTTATTTTCCCATTTCCACGCCGAACGCATAATGTCTTCGAGTGAAAGTTCAGTCTTCCATCCGAGTTCTTTGTTTGCAAGAGTGGTATCCGCCCATATTTTTTCCACATCTCCCGGCCTGCGTTCGCCGATCTCATAATTTAATTTTACTCCGGCTGCTTTTTCAAATGCATGAATCGTCTCAAGCACAGAATTTCCGTGACCGGTTCCCAGGTTAAACAGCTCAAATTTATTTTTATTTTTTTTTGTCATCAATCGTTCAATCGCGACAATGTGTGCTTTCGCGAGATCAACCACGTGGATGTAATCACGGATACAGGTACCGTCGGGTGTTGAATAATCATTTCCGAAAACAATAAAAGAATTTCGTTTACCAATAGCGGTTTGAGTAATTACCGGAATAAGGTTGGTTGGCTGACTCAAGGGATATTCACCGATCAATGCGCTTTCATGCGCTCCGGCAGGATTGAAGTACCGCAATGCAATTACATTGCATGGATGTGCCTTCACCACATCAGCCAACATTTCTTCACTGATTTGTTTCGTGTTTCCATACGGAGATTCCGCTTTCGCTAACGGAGTGCTTTCATCAACCGGAAGTTTTTTTGCCTGCCCGTAAACCGAACACGAAGATGAAAATACAAAGTTGTCCAGATTATTTTCAGCATATACGTCCAGCAGGTTCATCAACGACACCAGGTTGTTACGGTAATATTTTAACGGTTCTTCCACTGACTCACCTACTGCTTTGAATGCAGCGAAGTGAATGGTCGCATCAATTTTATGTTGGTTAAAAAAAATATTGACAGCATCTTTGTCGCACAGATCCATTTCCACAAACACAGGACGCTTGCCGGTAATTTTTAATATAGCATCCAGCACTTCCACCCGCGAATTGCTCAGGTTGTCGATGATGGTCACATCATACCCTTTGTTCAGCAATTCAACAGTTGTATGAGAGCCGATGTAACCTGTTCCTCCTGTAACAAGAATATTTTTCAATGTCTGATTGTGTTTTTATTTTTTGAAGGCCTGCATTACAAACTCCAGTAGGTAAGTCCATTCATCCGGCCTTTGTAAGTACCTTTGATATCAATGAGAATTGAATCTTTAGCGGTGATGGATTTGAAATACGTTTCATCAAGGTTGTTGTATTCACGGTGATTCACAGCCACGATGACGGCATCGTAATCGTTTCCCGGTTTTTCAACCAGGTCGAATCCGTATTCGTGTTTCATCTCAGCTGAATCCGCTTTCGGGTCCGTAACATCCACATGAACACCGTACGACATCAGCTCTTTCACGACATCAGCAACTTTTGAATTACGAATGTCTTCAACATTTTCCTTGAACGTGGCACCCATCACCAGCACTTTTGATTTCGAAACATCTTTTCCGGCGGCAATAATTTTTTTCACCGTTTGCTTCGCAACGTAAAAACCCATGCTATCGTTTACGTAACGTCCGCTGTTGATCACCTGTGCATGGTATCCGACTTCCTGTGCTTTGTATGTCAGGTAATACGGATCCACGCCAATGCAATGTCCGCCGACAAGTCCCGGAAAAAATTTAATGAAGTTCCATTTTGTTCCCGCGGCTTCCAGTACATCGTACGTGTTGATGCCCATTTTATTGAAGATGATGGAAAGCTCATTCATCAAAGCGATGTTCACATCACGTTGCGTATTCTCAATGATCTTAGCCGCTTCAGCTACCTTGATCGAAGCAGCTTTAAACACACCGGCTTTCACAATGATCTCGTATGTCTTTGAAATATTATCGAGTGCTTCATCATCACATCCTGAAACCACTTTCAGGATTTTTGAAATCGTATGTTCTTTATCGCCGGGGTTGATGCGTTCCGGTGAGAAACCGAGTTTGAAATCCTGTTTGTATTTGAGGCCGGAAAGTTCTTCGAGAATGGGAAGACAATCTTCTTCTGTACAACCGGGATATACGGTAGATTCATACACCACATAGTCGCCTTTCTTCAGCGCTTTGCCGATAAATTTTGTGCCGCTTAGCAACGGGCGAAGGTCGGGGAGATTGTGTTCATCGATCGGAGTCGGAACGGTGACGATAAAAAACGAAGCATCTTTCAGACGTTCCGGATCGGCTGTGAATTCAATGTCACAATCTTTGAAAGCAGCGGAATCAAGTTCTCCGCTCGGATCAATACCTTGTTTCATCTTTTCAACACGCTCTTTGTTGATATCAAAACCGATTACTTTAATTTTTTTTGCGAACTCGAGCGCAATGGGAAGGCCTACATATCCCAAACCCAGCACCGCAAGTTTTTTTTTCTTTTCTGTTAAATCGTTGTACATGATGAATGAGATCAAATATTGATGCAATGAATTAATTTTTAATCGTATAGTTTTTTCAATTTTCTCAGTTTGTAAATCCGTTCAATGATGTCAACCACTTTTAATCCTTCTAATGCATTCGTGGTTGCAATGGTTCTTCCCTTAAGTGTATCGATCACGTTTTCGAAAATGAAATGATGATTGGCTGCTGAACCTTTGTATGTTCCGTAATCATTCGCCGGACTTGCAGGAGGCAATACCGGCATCGTGTAATCGCGGACGTGACAATATTCCACTTCATTCATGTATTGTCCGCCGATTTTAACACTGCCTTTTTCTCCTATAATGGTGATACTGCTTTCAAGATTTTTATCCCACACGGAAGTAGAGTAGTTGATACTTCCGATGCCACCATCAACAAAATTAAAAGAAACCAATCCTGAATCTTCAAATGCTGTTGTATGTTGATGGTTAAAGTCAGCGAACTTTGCCTGTATGTCACGGATGTCGCCGAACAGCCAATACATAATATCAATGAAGTGAGAAAATTGAGTGAACAATGTTCCTCCGTCGTAATCGGCAGATCCTTTCCAGTTTTTGCCGGTATAATAACGCTCGTCCCTGTTCCAGTAACAATTCAACTGAACGAGATAAATTTCTCCCAATAATTTTTTATCCACTACTTCTTTTATCCATGCAGAAGGAGGAGAGTAGCGATTCTGCATCACGCAGAAAACCTGGCGGGAAACCTGCAATGCTTTGAAAAGAATTTTTTCGCAATCAGCAACATTCAATGCCATTGGTTTTTCAATGACTACATGTTTTTTTTGATCGAGTGCTTTCAGGCAATGTTCAGCGTGCAGTCCGTTGGGCGTGCAGATGCATACCACATCGAAGTCAATGTTGGATTTGAAAAGTTCATCAGCCGAATTGAAAAAAGGAACGTCGAGTTCATTCAAACCGATTTCATCTTTTGATTTCACATCGCACATGGCCACGAGCTGAGATTCCGGATTTCTCCTGATCATCTCTGCATGGCGTTTGCCGATATGGCCGCTACCGATTACTGCAAATTTTATTTTTGTGCTTTCGCTCATTGCTTGCCATGGAATTTAATCGCGTGTCATAGCGATCAAACTGATTTATTTTATCCTGGTTACTTTGTTTCCTTCTAATTTATATTCCTGTTTGCTCTCCGGGCAAATGGCAATTCCATTTGAATCAAACTTCAGCGCATGTCCGTATTCGCTCATCCATCCTGTTTGTCGTGCAGGGTTTCCGATCACGAGGGCGAATGGGGCTACATCTTTCGTTACGACTGAGCCGGCACCAATGAACGCGAATTCGCCGATGTTATTTCCGCAGACAATTGTCGCATTCGCCCCGATAGAAGCTCCTTTGCCGACATGTGTTTTCGCGTATTGATTTTTTCTCGCGATCGCGCTGCGCGGATTGATCACGTTGGTGAATACCATTGACGGGCCGAGGAAAACATCATCATCGCATGTTACGCCGGTATAAATGGAAACGTTGTTCTGAACTTTTACATTTTTGCCTAACACGACTTCCGGTGAGATCACAACATTTTGCCCGAGGTTACAGTTTTCACCAATCACACTTCCCGGCATCACGTGAGAGAAATGCCAGATCTTTGTTCCGTTCCCGATGCGGCAGCCCTCGTCTATAACAGCTGTCGGGTGCGCGAAATATGTGGAGTTGGTTGATGACATGAATTAAATAAAAATAATGTTCAATGAGTTAGAAACTGTTTAAAATTCATTTCAAATATTTGCTATTGCACATGCTTCGACTTCGCTCAGCATGACTCCGCTTACGATGTCACCCTGAGCGAAGTCGAAGGGTGCGCCGGCTATAACATTTTCTCGCATAGAAATTTAAACAGTTTCTTAGTACTCAATCTTAAACTTTTTGTTCCCGGTTTTCAAACGACCTGTGTGCTGTGTTGTACAACTCGTCAGAAGGAAGATTTTTAAAATATTCGTAGGTGATTTTAAGTCCTTCGGCACGGTTTACTTTCGGTTCCCATCCGAGAATTTTTTTCGCCCGTGTAATATCAGGCTGACGTTGCTTCGGATCATCTTTCGGCAACGGCTCGTAACAGATTTTTTGATTCGTTCCTGTCAGTTTAATAATTTCTTCTGCGAAATCTTTGATGGAAATTTCATCCGGGTTGCCAACGTTCACGGGATATGCATAATCACTCATCAACAAACGGTAAATTCCTTCCACAAGATCATCTACATAACAGAACGAACGTGTCTGGCTTCCGTCGCCGAAAACAGTGAGGTCTTCACCGCGTAATGCCTGGCCGATGAATGCAGGCAATGCGCGTCCGTCATTCAAACGCATCCTCGGACCGTATGTATTAAAGATGCGGATGATGCGTGTCTCAAGATGATGATAGGTATGATAGGCCATCGTGATGGCTTCCTGGAAACGTTTTGCTTCATCGTACACACCGCGCGGACCAACGGGATTCACATGTCCCCAGTAATCTTCATTCTGCGGATGCACCAGCGGATCACCATATACTTCGGAAGTAGATGCGACGAGGATACGCGCTTTTTTTGATTTCGCAAGTCCAAGTAAATTATGTGTTCCGAGCGAACCAACCTTCAATGTCTGGATCGGAATTTTTAAATAGTCAATCGGACTTGCCGGTGAAGCAAAATGCAATATGTAATCAAGCGGTCCCGGCACATGCACAAACTTTGAAACATCATGATGATAGAATTCAAATTCTTTTTGTTTGAAAAGATGTTCAATGTTTTTCAATGATCCGGTAATCAGGTTATCCATCCCAATCACATGAAAACCCTCTTTGATAAACCGATCACAAAGATGTGATCCTAAAAATCCGGCAGCCCCGGTAATGAGTACTCTTTTCATTATTACTTATTCATTATTACTTCTTACTTTCTAACAACATCTCTTCCCACACTGTAATACTCAAATCCAAGTTCCCGCATCTGGTTCAGGTCATACAGGTTTCTTCCGTCAAAGATGATTTTGTTTTTCAGTAACGGTATCATCTTATCAAAATCAGGAGTTCTGAACAATGCCCACTCCGTCGCGATAATTAATGCGTCGGCATTTTTCAGCACCTCGTACTCGTCGGTTCCGTAACTGATTTTATCTCCGATCATTTTTTTGACATTGCTCATTGCTTCAGGATCAAATGCAGAAACATTTGCTCCTTCTTTTGTCAGTTGATCAATCAGGTAGAGCGCCGGCGCTTCGCGAATGTCATCGGTGTCAGGTTTGAAAGCGAGTCCCCAGATGGCAAAGTGTTTATTTTTTAAATCATTCTTAAAATGTTTTTTTATTTTATCAATGATGGTATGTCGTTGCAAATCGTTTACCGATATCACCGATTTTAGAATTTTAAAATCGTATTGATAGTCGGAAGAGGTTTTTGCAAGTGCCTGCACATCTTTCGGAAAACAGCTTCCGCCATAGCCGATACCGGCAAACAGAAATCGTTTTCCAATCCGGCTGTCGGCGCCGATACCGATTCTTACCATGTCGACATTTGCTCCGGCCAGCTCGCACAAATTCGCGATTTCATTCATGAACGAAATTTTCGTGGCGAGAAAAGCATTGGCCGCATACTTCGTTAATTCAGACGAACGTTCATCCATGTAATACACAGGGTTTCCCTGGCGTACAAACGGACCATATAAATCTGTCATTATTTTTTTTGCTTTCTCGGAGCGCGTGCCGATCACAACGCGATCCGGTTTCATGAAATCATCCACGGCAAATCCTTCACGTAGAAATTCAGGATTTGACACTACGTCGAAGTCGGTGGTGCAGTTTTTTGAAATTGCCTCGCGAACTTTTTCGGCAGTACCAACAGGTACGGTGCTTTTGTTCACGACTACTTTATACTCTTTTATCAAATGACCTAACTGTTCAGCAACCTGGAGTATAAAGCGCAGATCGGCAGATCCATCACCATCAGCAGGAGTCGGTAGCGCGAGAAAAATAACCTTTGCATCATCGATGCCTTCTTTAAGATTGGTTGTAAATGTTAACCGTCCCTGTTTGATGTTACGTTCGAAAATAGCGTCAAGGTGTGGTTCGTAAATAGGAATCTCACCGCGTTTCATCTTCGCGACTTTTTCTTCGTTAATGTCAACGCAAGTAACGTGGTTTCCTGTTTCAGCGAAACATGTTCCTGTCACTAATCCGACATATCCTGTCCCGACAACTGCAATTTTCATTTAGTGTAATTTGATGATTTGATAATTTGGTGATTTGGTATTTGGGGAATTAAAATTTTCATTCTCCCGTTTTCAAATCACGGGTCAATTAATTTGTCTTAAAAAATTCCAACACTGAATCGGTGATGTACTTCATCGTTTCTTCGGGCATCTCGGTGTGAATCGGTAATGAGATCACGCTTTTGCACAACTTTTCCGTTACAGGAAAATCTCCTTCTTTGTACCTCGGATCTGTGTATGCTTTCTGAAGATGCAGCGGTACTGGGTAATAAATCATGGCAGGAATATCTTTGCTTGCCAGGAACACACGTAAATTATTTCTGTCAGCGTTTTTCAGTACAAGTGTATACTGGTGAAAAACGTGATCTGAATTTTTAAATCTTTTCGGAGTGATGATATTCGGATGACCCTCGAATGCTCTGTCGTAATAAGTTGCAACACGATTCCGGGAAGCAGCATATTCATCCAGGTGTTTTAACTTGATACGAAGTATAGCCGCCTGGATGCTGTCGAGGCGCGAATTGACTCCCACTTCATCATGGTAATATAAAACGGACTGACCATGATTGGCAATCATCCTGATTTTTTTGGCGAGTTCATCATCGTTGGTGAATAGTGCGCCGCCGTCTCCGTAACAACCAAGATTTTTCGAAGGGAAAAAAGACGTACATCCTACAGTTCCTATCGTTCCGGCTTTTTGAGTAGCAGATGCACCGTCCTTATGTCTTTCGTCCTTTGTCTCAAAATAATAATCGGCACCAATTGCCTGCGCCACATCTTCAATCACGGATAAGTTGTGTCGTTTTGCAATGTCCATTACAGCTTCCATATCGGCACACTGTCCGAAAAGATGAACGGGAACAATGGCTACAGAGCGTTTGGTAATCGCGGCTTCCACCGCTTTCGGGTCAAGCGTAAATGTTTCCGGATTCACATCTACTAAAACAGGTTTCAGTTTCAGCAGAGCGATTACTTCGGCTGTTGCGACGTAGGTGAAGTCGGCCGTTATCACTTCGTCACCCGGCTGAAAGCCAAGTGCCATCATGGCTATCTGGAGAGCATCGGTTCCGTTTGCACATGGAATTACATGCTTTACCTGAAGATATTTTTCAAGTTCTGCCTGGAAAAATTTTACTTCCGGACCATTGATATAGGCCGAAGAACGAATCACATCTAAAACTGCTTTGTCAATTTCCGGTTGAATCTTTTCATATTGACTCAACAAATCAACCATCTGAATTTTTTTCATATTCCTTTTAAAAAGCATGCGAATATAGGATTAATTTTTGACCTCAAGGGGCCTGATTTCGTGCGTGATTTTTGTTGATTTCTCTTGCAGGAACAAGGATTACGAGAGTGTCGGAAACCTGGCTTCGCACCAAACGTTTTTGCTAAAAATTTATTCTTCCAGTTGGCTCTCTGTACGTTACTGGCAACTTCTTTCTATCTTCGCATGCCATGAAAAGAATTTTTCGTTTTCAGCTTTTTATTTTAAGCATGCTGTCGGTTTCTACGCACTGTTCAGCAGGTGAATTCAATATTCGCGATTCTTCCGTTTCATTTCTGATGATTGGAGGAACGTTTGCTTACCAAATGCCCGGAGGAGACATGGCCGATCGTTTCGGCAATGATTTTAATGTCGGTGGAACGTTTCAGTGGAAGACAAAAAAGAACTGGATTTTCGGGATCGATGGCAATTTTTTTTTCAGTGACGCAGTAAGAGAATCAAACATTCTTGATAAAATAAGTACGTCGCAAGGGTATGTGATCGGTGAAGACGGATATTATGCTGATGTTTTTTTATATGAACGTGGATTCATTTTCAGCGGAAAAGCAGGAAAAATTTTTCCTGTTATCGGACCGAATAGGAATTCGGGATTGATGACTACACTTGGAGTCGGACTGTTGCAGCATAAAATCCGTATTCAGGATAGTGGAAACACCGCTCCGCAACTCAGCGATGATTACAAAAAAGGATATGATCGTTTGACGAATGGGTTATCGCTGACAGAATTTCTTGGTTATGTAAACTTTGGTAGCCACAGGTTGGTGAACTTCATGGCTGGTTTTGAATTCACGCAGGCATTCACAAAAAACCGGAGGAGTTATAATTTTGACACCATGATGCGCGATGATAAATCACGACTCGATTTGCTTTTCGGATTCAGAGTTGCATGGATCATTCCGTTGTATAAGCGGATGCCGAAAGAATATTATTACAATTGATTCAGAATTCTGCTGATGTCATTTCTCTATAATCTTTTCATTTTTTTTTACCGGGTTGCAATTTACGTTGCTTCTTTTACGGGCAATGTGAAAGCGAAACTCTGGATCAGCGGAAGAAAAAACGGTTTCGACCGCATTCAACAAAAGTTGAATGCTGGTGAACAAAGAATCTGGTTTCATTGTGCTTCATTGGGAGAGTTTGAACAAGGCAGGCCTGTCATCGAAAAATTCAGACTGTTGTTCCCGGACTATAAAGTGGTGCTGACATTTTTTTCTCCTTCCGGATATGAGGTGAGAAAAAATTATTCAGGCGCAGATTATATTTTTTATTTGCCGATCGATACAAGAGCAAATGCACGAAAATTTATTTCACTCGTGAATCCGGAAAAAGTTTTTTTTGTCAAGTATGAATATTGGTATTATTATTTTGATGAACTTAAAAAAAGAAACATTCAGCTTTTTTTATTGTCGGCAATTTTTCGCCCCGGACAACGATTCTTTCAATGGTATGGATATTTTTTCAGACACATGCTGAAATCCGTTTCTCACTTCTTCGTTCAGGATGATCAGTCTGCGACGTTATTAAATTCAATTGGAATTACTAATTCCACCGTAACAGGCGATACCCGTTTCGATCGTGTAGTCGAAGTTGCAGCTATTGTCAAGTCAATTCCTCTCATTGAAAAATTTATGGCGGGAAAAAAAATAATGATCGCAGGCAGTACATGGGAAAAAGACGAACAACTTTTACGCCGCGCTTACTCCGAACTCCGAACTATTTGCTATAAACTAATCATTGTCCCCCATGAAATCAATGAAAAAAGAATTGATCAGCTGATCAGAATGCTTTCAGATTTTAAAGTCGTAAAATTTTCAGAAGCAAAAGAAGAAACCATTTCATCTGCGGAAATTTTAGTGATTGATAACATCGGCATGCTTTCATCGCTCTATCAGTATGGATCACTGGCATACATTGGAGGCGGTTTTGGAAGTGGCATTCACAATATTCTCGAAGCCGCGGTTTTCGGCATGCCTGTTTTCTTCGGGCCGAACTATCAAAAATTTCGGGAAGCAAATGAGTTGGTAGCATGCGGAGGAGCTTTTTCAATCAATTCTTTCGAAGAATTGAAATCGGGCATGATGAATTTTTTTAATGAGGAGAAAAAGTTGAGTGCCGCATCTTCGGTAACAAAAAAATATGTGCACGACAGAAAAGGCGCGACTGAAAATATTTTGGAATTTGTGAAAGGCAAATAAAAAGTGTCCCTGTGAAGCTGTCTAAATTTAATTTAAGCAAAATGATATAGCCACACTGATGATTATAAATTTTCACACCATTGATTCAAACAAGCTTCTAAAACCCTCCTAAAATCAGATAAAGTGCAACATAAGGCACTATTCAATGTATTAATGGATGAAATAACTATCTTTGTATCAAAAAGAGCATTATAATGCACCAAGACAAATTAATAGCAACTCTCAAAGAAAGACGCGAAACGTTGAAGCTATCACAGGAAAAACTCGCTGAGCTATCGAGTGTCGGCCTGCGCACACTCAAACAATTTGAAAGGGGAAAGGGTAATCCAACTATTAATACCCTTGAAAAACTTGCGGATATACTGGGCATGGAACTGAAGTTAGAAGTAAAAAAGAAACAATAATTAAATGAGACAAGCCGAGGTATATCGCAGCGGAATTCTCGCAGGCACTCTTACTGAAGAAAATCAGAACAGTTTTATATTCAGGTATGATGTAAACTATTTTGCTGACCAGGAAAAACCGGCAGTGAGTTTAACACTACCTAAAACGCGACAGGAATATCACAGTACATTTCTATTTCCGTTTTTCTCAAACATGTTAAGTGAAGGAGCGAACAGGAGAATACAGAGCCGCATGCTTCAAATTGATGAGAACGATGATTTCGGAATCCTGCTCGCAACTGCACAGTATGATACCATCGGCGCCGTTACAGTAAAACCGATTAGTACACAATGAGTTTACCAGAATTAAAATATTGCCCTGGGACATTAGCTGAAGGTTTTGATACCTATAGTGTAACTTGTTTACGCAATGTATTCAGCGGGAAAAAAGTAAGCCATGTTTTACCATTTGACTCACCGCAGCATAGTGAAGAGGTTGTTGCATTGTTTATGGAAAACATGAAGCACATTTCAATTTCTGGTGTTCAACAGAAATTAAGTTTGATTCAGGAAAAGAATTTGTTACGTCTCACTAAGGAAAACGAACACGGCACTCATATTTTAAAACCTATTCCGGCGTTTCTGAAAAAAGCGAATATGGTTCCAGCAAATGAACACCTTACCATGCAGATAGCGCGACAGGTTTACGGAATCAATACCGCCGAAAACGCTATGATATTTTTTCAGGATGGAACACCTGCCTACATAACTAAGCGATTCGATGTTAAAGAGGATGGTACTAAATGGGGCAAGGAAGATTTTGCGACGCTGGCAGGGAAAACAAAAGCGAGCTCGAATGTGAACTTCAAATATGAATTTAGTTATGAAGAAGCGGGATTGCTAATTCAGAAACATGTACCGGCATGGAAGGTAGAGATAGAAAAATATTTTTCACTGGTAGTATTTAATTACCTCTATTCAAATGGAGATGCACATTTAAAAAACTTTTCATTGCTTGAGAATCCACAGGGAGATTATTTGTTCAGTCCGGTCTATGATTTAATCAACTCGAAAATGCACGTTGATGATTCTGATTTTGCGTTTAGCAAAGGGTTGTTTGCTGGTAACTTCAAATCCGCTGTGTTCAAAAAAAACGGACATGCCGGTAAAGAAGATTTTCTTGAGCTTGCAAAAAGAATAGGTGTGAATGAGAAAAGATTCGAAAAACTTATGCAACCTTATTTAGAAAGGCAGGCATTGATGGAAACATTGGTTGGTCGCTCTTTTTTAAATGACTCGGAAAAGAGAGGGTATTTGCTTGAATACAACAAGCGAAGAAACTTTTTAATTGCATGATCTGAATATCTCACGCGATACAATATCGCTTATAGAGTAGTTCCACACCCTTTGAGGTCCAGCTTTTATCTCTGCTTGGGCGGAAGTTCAATTCATTGAGTCTATCTGCAATCCGTTGGTATGTCCAGCCGCTGTTTCTATAATTGCAAATCATCCTTATCGCTTGAAAATTCTTCATACGTGCGCAATCCACGAACAATTTAAAAACGAATATCAGCAAGAAAGTAACCTAATTATTAGGGAACTTCAAAAAGTGAATTCACATTTGAGAAAAAAAGGAAACAATACGGATACAAAATCGCGCACCAATATTGCACACCTGTTTTTGCCTACATATATTTTACAAGTTATTGAGAAACTCATGAATTCTTGTCAAGAGAGCTTCAAAGTCGGGTTGCCCGTTGTAGTATAAGGAAGAGGTACTTTGATAGCGCTTTGCAAATTTTGTGTGCAAGTCTGAGTCGGAAAGTAAGTAAGCTTCATTTTTTGGCATTGGTATTTCTAAATCAGCTTTAGGAAATCTTGCTTTTTTATGATATAGATAAGCTTGGGTCCCGATGAAGCTTCTAACCTCTTCGATTCCGAGAATGCAATACACATCGTAATACTGGCGCATCAAATTTGGTTTCTCAATTTCTGTTTCTACTTCGTTGCGGAATTTTGTTGAAATCGTTTGCAGCTTTTCAACTCATGTGTACCCTCATGACTGTCCAACTGTTGAGCAGTAAAATTAGCATTTTGAGAGGGAATAAGTAGCATTTTTTGATTTTTCGATTTGAACTTGGCAGAAAAATCTGCACTATGAATTCAGGTCGAACAGTTTTTGCACAGCTTATTTATTTCTTACTCAAGTATGAGTTTGATAAATTAGTTGAGAAGTATAACGGTAATTACAAAGCGCAACAGTCCAGTTGTTGGGATCAACTCTTGATCATGTGCTTTGCTCAATTAACTTATCGTGAAAGTTTGCGAGATACAGCAGCTTGTTTAAAAGCCATGTCTGCCAAACTTTATCACAGCGGTATCAGAAGCAAAGGAGCAAGATCAACGATAGCTTACTGGAATGAAACTCGCGACTGGAAAATATTTGCAGAGCTTGCCGGAGTACTCATTCCAAAAGCAAGAAGTCTATATTTGAATGACAACGAATTTCTAAAAGATATTGACGGCTTAGTGTATGCATTGGATAGTACCACAGTTGATTTATGCTTGAACTTATTTCCGTGGGCACGGTTTGGTAAAAACAAGGGAGTAGTTAAAGCACATACACTTTTAGATTTAAGAGGCAGTCTACCAACATGGATAGAAATAACAGACGGAAAAACACACGATGTAAATGCGTTAGACAATTTACCCATAGAACCCGGTGCTTATTATGTGATGGACAGAGGTTATGTTGACTATGCAAGGCTCTCTCGCATTGACTAACAAAAAGCTTTTTTCATAACACGAGCAAAATCAAACTTTGCTTGGAGAAGATTGTATTCAAAGAAGGTGGAGAGAACAACAGGTTTGATTTGTGATCAGATAATAGCATTGGAGAACTATTATGCCGCTAAAGATTACCCCCACAAATTCAGAAGAATAAAATACAATGATCACACAACAGGTAAGACTTTTGTATTCATCACCAATAATTTTCATTTGCCCGCGCTTACCATCGCATTGCTATACAAACAAAGATGGATGATTGAATTATTCTTTAAATGGCTAAAACAACATTTACGCATCAAAGCATTCTATGGCACCAGTTTTAATGCAGTGCAAAGCCAAATATGGATTGCTGTATGTGTTTACTTATTAGTCGCAATTATGAAAAAGGAAATGAAGTTGAAAAATTCCCTCTACACAATTCTACAAATTTTAAGCGTGTCACTATTTGAAAGAATGCCCATCCAGCAAGCCTTTCAGGATATCGAATTACAAAACGAAAAATCTTCTGATCCTAATCAATTGATCTTGCTCTAACTATGGTTGGACAGTCATGATTAAATATATTATCTTATTTCTGTGAATCTCTTTACTTCGCGGTAGTTACCTTCATCGTACTTGATGAAGTAAACACCTTCGGAAAATTTCAGAAAGTGTAGGAGTCTTTTTTTTTAACTAAATTACACACTAACTTTATTTTTCCACGACAAGCTTTTTCGTTCCAATAAAACCTACTGCTTGAATTTGTACAACATAAATTCCCTCTGCAAAATCTTTTGTGTTCACTTCAACCTTTTGTGTATCTGTTGCAATGGTAGTGTAAATTACTTTTCCGGTAATGTCAGCTATAGTTACCTGAACTTTTTTGTTATTGCTACCTAAAGCGATGGTGAGATGGTTGTTGGCAGGATTGGGAAAAAAATTTATCGATGAAGCAAAAGAATTTTCAATTACTCCTGTGACAGTTGTTTGTCCGGCAAGGATGGGTTGGTTGGGGATGGAATTGTACCCATAATCCTTTACCGTGAATCTAACTGCTGGCGAATCAACATTTAACCGCACCCATCCATAATATTTTTGCGAACCCACATATAACCGCAACGGGATATATTTATCTACTGCTCCATTCCAGTGACCGGTATAAGAAGCTATCCAAAAGTGGGACATTCCGAAACCAATGCAATGCCAGTATTTGTACGTCAGGATTTGATTCACATTATTTAGCCATGTAAAGGAACTGCTGTCAATGAGTGAGTTTAACAGAAGAGCGCTGGGGTAGGTCGGGTCATTACCAACTGCATTTACTCCAAGCGGAGTAATCCTGATGTTGATGTTTGTGCTGGTATGCGGGGTACCACCGCATGTGGCTGAAATTATTGTAGTAGAATACGTAATATTAAAATCAGTGATTCCGTCATTGTTCAAGTCCAATGCATAAACTCCTCCATTCGTGTTGATGGTTGTATCAGGAATGACATCCGTGTAAACAATCTGTGCTTTTGCACTTACAGAAAATAGCATTGCTGTAACCATGAAAACCATGCCTACCGGCAGACAGACAGATCGTTTTTTTAGTAGTTGTTTTTTCATTTTGTTAATTATCTAAAGTGTGACTTAATTTTTTTTTTATTTTATGTTATTCGAACACCCGAATTTATTACCAAGATGTGTCTTTCAATTGCACGCTAACTTTATTTTTCCACGACAAGTCTTTTCGTTGCAATAAAATCTGCTGTTTGAATTTGTACAGTATAAATTCC
>JAYVZS010000138.1:0-20527 GCA_043783155.1 Bacteroidota bacterium
GAATGCTGCAGGTTGTTACAGCACCACAACAGTATATGTAACTGTCGGTTCAGCTCCTTCCAGTACAATTTCCGGTACGCTCGCAATTTGCCAGGGCCAGGCTACCTCGCTTTGTGCTCCTTCCGGTGGTGCGAATTATCTTTGGAATACAGGAGCAAGAGGTCGTTGCATAACAGTTACGTCTGCGGGAACCTATAGTGTGACTGTCACAAATTCCGAAGGTTGTTCAAGTACATCCAGTGTTACGGTAACCTCGGGTGTTCCTCCGAGTTGTTTGATTTCAGGTGTCGCTTCCATTTGTTCCGGACAATCAACAACGTTGAGTGTTCCTGCAGGAGCGGCAACTTACCATTGGAATACGGGATGCACTTCACGTTCTATTACAGTCAACCACGCTGGAACTTATAGTGTAACTGTTACCAACACGGCAGGATGTTGCTGTACTGGTACTATCTGCATATCTGAAGCTACACCTCCAAGAAGTGTTATTTCCGGAAGTACACATATCTGCCAGGGACAATCTTCATTACTTTGCGCGCCCTTCGGCTATGCAAGCTACCATTGGAACACAGGGTCTAACGCATGTTGTATTTCTGTTTCCGTTTCGGGTACTTATATTGTGACCGTCACGAATTCAGCGGGATGTACATCAACAAGCAGTATTCGAGTAAGGGTAAGGACGAATTGCAACAACACTTGTTCAGATGATGACAAGGTGAAAACGGATCAGGTTCAAAACCCGGGATTGATTGATGCGATCACTTATCCAAATCCATTTACTACAAGTACTACTATTGAATTCAGAAATCTGAATGAATCATCAGTTCATGGAATTGTTGAGATCTATTCATTAGACGGAAGAAAGATCGCAGAGTTATTCAATGGCAATGTGGATGCGAATTCAACCTACCAGGTGAAATGGGATGCGGGAGATCTTGCAGAAGGAACCTACATGTATCGAATTATATGCGGTGATGTGATTAACACAGGAAGAATTGTACTGATGAAAGAATAATAAGACCTTAGTAAAACCAATTCGCTAAGAGGTTGCTTTTAATAAAGCAACCTCTTTTTTTTGAATCATTCCTTTGTGTTTTAAAGAATGTTTTTTCTTCGAAGAATTTTTTTTTGCTCTGAATCAGGTTCTGTGGTATAATGCTGATTTTTTAGGACAGGTTAAAAATAGAATTTCTATCTTAACCCCAATAAAAAACCGCAATAAAAAAATCAAGATTTAACGAAACACAGATTATTGACATTCTTCAAGAGCAAGAAGAGGGCATGAAAGTATCGGAGATCTGCCGCAAGCATGGCATCTCAGAGGAAATTTCATACTTGGAAAAAGAAGTACGGTTGACCTCAAAGTTCACAGAGAAATATCCACATAAGGAATTTTTTAAACCAATTTTAGACGGCTTCTTAGAAAAAATCTTCTTCCTTTTTTGAATGAACATTCGATTTAATAACCGTTGTTAGTTAAAGCAGACAAGCTATTTCAGCACCAAGCTTCGCGTTGTTTTTTATCAATGCAATGTTGGCACAAAGACTTTCTCCGCCTGTTTTTTCAGCAATGTACTTCAATAGAAATGGCGTAAGTTTTTTTCCAAATATATTTGTCTTTTCCGCTTCCTTTAAAGCATTCTGAATGTGTATTTCAATTTTATGATGTGGTACTTCAAACCCGAAAGGAACCGGATTCGCAATAAGCACAGAACCATTCAGACCCAACTCCCATTTTATCCGCAACAGGTGAGCGATCGCAGAAGGTTGATCCAAACGCAACGGAGAAGTGAATCCGCTTTCGCGTGAATAGAAACCCGGGAATTCATCCTGCCCGAATGTGACCACAGGAATCCCCTTTGTTTCGAGATACTCGAGTGTGAGACCGATATCAAGAATGGATTTTACGCCGGCTGAAATTACAGCGACAGAAGTTTGCGCCATTTCGGTGAGATCAGCGGAGATATCCATACTTACTTCAGCGCCCCGATGAACACCTCCGGTTCCACCCGTTACGAAAATCCTAATTCCAGCCATAGAAGCAATACGCATTGTTGCTGCGACTGTAGTTGCGCCGGGAAGTTGACGACTGATCACATAAGGTATATCTCGCAAACTTACCTTCCAAACCGGCTCCGCACTTCCAAGATATTCCAGCTGCTCGTTGTTTAAACCAATGCAAATCTTACCATCAAGTATAGCAATCGTTGCGGGAACAGCTCCATTCTCCCTGACAATATCTTCAACTTCTCTCGCTGTATTTACGTTTTGAGGATATGGCATTCCATGCGCAATGAGAGTCGACTCCATGGCAACAACAGGTTTTTCGTCTGCAATGGCTTTGCTGACTTCCGGTAAGATGTTTACTAAAGCACGATTGATCATATATCTATTAATAATTTACAATTGTCTTTTCAAGAAGATCGGCATTCAGATTTTTATACACGGTTCCTTTTACCTTTAAAATAATAGAAGCCATTGCATGTCCATACCGTAAACAATCAGCGGAATTTTTTTTCAACAGCCAGCCATGTATCCATCCGGCCAGGGCAGCATCACCCGCTCCTGTGGTATCGGCCACTTTTACAGTTGGTGCAGAAAGTTCATACATACTCATAGCTGAATAGAACCTTGATCCTGCCTTTCCATTTTTAATCCACACATTTTGTACACCTCTTTGAAGTAATTCCCCGATCAACTCCTCCTCACTTTTTTCCAATTGTGTACTATTTAATGCAACAAGTTCATCCTGGTTTGGAGTGACTAACAAAATATTCTGAAGATTCACATTCATCAATCGCTTTGCTTTGGGAACAGATACCGGTTCAATGATGCAAGGTATCTTTTCTTTCCTGCTGAATTCAATAATCCAATCTAATGAATCACAACTAAGATTACATTCCACCAAAAGCACCGATGCAGACTGAAGCAACGAAATTTTTTCCGAGAGAAAGGAAGGTGTAATTTCTGATTCAAGTTCAGAAGCTGCAGCACCAATAAATAACTCTCCGGTTGGAGAAAGCAAAGCTGCAAATCTTCCCGTTGGCAAATTGTTTTTCAAAGAATGAGAAATACTGATTCCAGAGAGTGTGCATTGCTCCATCAGCCATTGTCCATCGGTATCCAAACCAAAATGAGAAATCAATTCTACCGCGTGGCCGAGCAAAGCGAGATGATATGCTATGTTCCTGGCTACTCCTCCAGCAGAATGGTAATAGGTTGCAGGATTGGAGGTTCCCTGCAGCGGATTTTCAAGTAGCGAAAAACTTTCATCAATCAAGGCAGCGCCAACACAAACAACAGGTTTATTTCCCATGAGCTAAAAGTAAATAATTTATAAAGGAGAAAGTGAACTGACTAGTTCTTAGTTCATCGTTCTTAATAAAACTCATGAGGTTCAGTTTTGGCTTCTGAAATTAAATTCACTTAGCACTTCCCACTGACGAAAGTTATGTTTCAACAGATATGCCCGGCTAACATGGAAGTTGACATTGAAAGATATGTCCTTATATATGGCCCATGCTTTGCGAAAATCTTCTGAAGATAAATCACGGTAAGCGATTGTGACGTGAGGATGAAATGAAAGCGGAGTTTCGCTGGTGGGAAATCTTAGTTCTTCACGCAATTTAATCATCAGTTTATCGCGCAATTCCATGAGATGATTTGTCTCTTCAACATGAATAAAGATTACTTTATTTGTTCCTTTATCAAAGCAACCATATCCTTTTAAAGATATTTCAAAAGATTCTACTGCCTCGAAGAAATTTTGAAGACTCAAATGCATTTCCACTTCTGACACAGGTGATCTTTTAAACGGATTTTGAATTGTAATGTGGGGAAGTACTTTTAATGCATATTGGCAATTGTATTCACTGGCAAAATTATTTTTGATGACAGAAATTTTTTTCGACAATTCAACCGGAGGTAATAGCGCGATAAAATAAAGTCGTTTATCATCCATTCATTAAAGGAGCATTTTTTTCTTTTTCTCTCTGTATTGATTTCTTTAGATTATATGGACGATTTTCCACTTTGCTTATGAACCATTCCTGAAAGATCAACATTTCAGGACTTTTAATTTTCCAGCGGTATTCCTGATCAACCGATTCAAGCAAATCGAAATTGTTTTGTTGATTTTTATAACATTTTTTGAAATCATAACCATGCTGCATCAGTTGTAAAAGAATATCCTTGATAACGATGTCTCGTTTCCGGACATGCTTTGTTTCCATCGTCCGTATAATATGCCTGTCTAACTTTTCGATTTCACGATCTGCTTTTTCAAAGTTTTCCAATTCAATCCAATTCATACAAGAAAGAATTCGAACACCAATATTCCATCCTTCTTTGTCTTTTTCAATTTCCTTTACTTCTTTCAGTAATTCAATTGACGCTTCAAAATCTCGATTTAAGGTTTTTACACAGGCAAGTAAATATGCTCTCTTGCTATATAAAAAAGGAGTATTTGATGTGCGGGAAGCATGATACAATTCTTCGATTAATTTTTCTGATTGAACTATTTGAGATGAAAAAAATAATGCATGGAATCTTAGTTCTTTTGCAACTGCATTGTTAACACTACTATTTCCTGAATAAGAAATCGCTTCATGAAAATTAGATTCAGAACTACTAAAATTATACATGAGAAGTTCATTATTTCCAAAATTCAATAAAGTATTTCCCAATGTGTAATTTGTATAAACTGATGGACTATTTCTAACTAAAATCACTAATTTGGACAGAATATTTTGCGCAGAAAGCAAATCATTTACATTTTGATATTTCTCTGTTTGAAGCAAAAAATAATAGTACCCAATAGTTGGTGATTTGGTTGATTCATAATCACTCTGAAGAAGGACTAGTGAACTCTCTAATTCTATTTGATATTCAATATTTGACGCTGAAAAATTGATTTTAGCGGTTAGGTTATAAAATATTTCCCGCGCTCTAATTAGTTTATCACGAATAAGGGTATAAAACTCAATTTCATTTTTAAGCTTACCATTACGTTCGATTCCGAATCTAAAATTGCGATAACGTTGCTTTATATCCAAAGCGGCTAACAGGCTATCATAAATTTCATATTCCTTTGTTTTTTTTATTATTTTATTTAAGAAATTTTCCAATTCATCATTCATTCCTCTGTAAAACATTATTTCGCTTTGCAATAATTTTTTCCTGATTTCAAAAACCGTTTGATTTCTTTTTCCATAGTGGTTAGGTATCATTAGATTACTGTCAAAGATTAAGACTTCTCGGATTTTTTCTTTCAAACGATTTACCAATTTGTTAAACGCATGATAATTATTTTTACCATACAATATTTCCTGTATTTCATTTGATGTGTATTTTTTTCCCTTCAATAAAAGTTTTACCAACCGGATGCTCTTTAGCGCTTCCTCAGATGATTCCTTTCTGTAAGCATTCAAAAAAGTAATCAGCGAACTGACTTCTTTTTTCTTTAATTTTAATAATGTGTTTCGTAACGCGGTTAAACCATCCATATACCTTCAAATTTTTGGTTAAATTAAACGATGTCGAATTAAATAGCAATTATTTCCAAAATATATCATTTTTTATTAAAAAAAGCAAAAAAATAGGAAACTGATAAATAATCTTCTACCATTTTAATGTCTTTTGATGTTTCATTTTTGCTTTTTAAACGGTCATGCTGAATGTAATTTTGATCCACATAAACATCAAACATTTAAATCCTTTTACAATGGCTGATATAAAAAACTCCCTTTTCCCTGTTCACGAAAAGCAACTGAAAGATGTCGGAATCATTCTCAGAGAACTTCGTCTTAAGAAAGGATATTCCTCGGCCGAAAATTTCAGCTACGATTTTGAACTGAACAGAACGAATTACTGGCGTTGGGAAAACGGGCAGAACATTACCCTTAAAAGCATGTTCAGAATTTGCGAAATACATGAGATTAGCTTAAGGAATTTCTTTGAACTAATTGAAAACAGGAATGCAAAAAGAGAAAAGTCGTTTTAGAATAGATAATAACAGGTTACTTTTTTTAACCAAATTCAATAGCTTTTTTGTTAGGAGCAATCTCAAAAATAATCATCAAACTTTCATTAGATCAAATATTTCTTGCAAAGGCGAATAGAAACTGAGATTGTTGAGTTTAGCTTCGTAAACTCATTCTTTGATTCATCTTGCTTTAATTCTTAATATCTCATTCACAACCGCAGGTGTACTGCAATTAAATTGTTCAGGAGTTGAAAAGATTCAAAAATAACCTGCGGCTGTGAACGAGAATATGTGGAGATGTATAAGTATTCGATTCTGATGCTTCATCAATATGGCAATCGAATAAATTCCCTGGTAGGTGAAAGGGATGATATTCTAACGAAAGTCGTTTTGATTTCATGGCATCAAAATTCAGCCATATTCATACAAAACACAACCTCATAAAAGCAGGTTCTTTTATGCTGTTACATATATGCGGAGAAAAGATTTTTGACTTATTGACGTAACCCTAGCCTCTTCTGTGGAGAGTGGTGTGGTGAGATATCTAAAGCTGTTTCAGAGGATTAATATTTTTTGCAAGGCAATGGCAAAAAAATTATTCATGTTTTTGTAAATAATTAGCGCCGATCAGAACATTCTTTTCCTTCTCTTTTTCCAGGGCGGCTGAATGATTATAAGGACGATTCTCAACCTTGCTTGTAAACCATTCATGAAAGAGTATCAGCTCCGGACTTTTAATTTTCCAGCGATACTCGGCATCATCAGATTCAAGTAGTTCAAAGTAACGTTGCCGGCTTTTGTACACTTTGCTAAAATCAAATTGTTCATTAATAAGTTTCAGAAGAATTCTAAGAATTAAAATATCCCGTTTACGAACGTGTTTCGTCTTTAGCGTACGCTTAATGTGCTTTTGAAGATTTTGTACCTGCAGATCAACGGATTCAAAATCTTTTGTTTCAATACGATTAATAATGGTGAGAATTCTTTTTCCAATATTCCAGCCTTCTTTGTCTTTTGCTATTTCACTTATCTCAGAAAGCAATTCATTTGATCGGACATATTCTCCTTCAAGCGTTTTCAAACAAGCAAACAGGTATGTTCGCTTGCCGTAAAGAAAGGGGATATTTGTTGAACGTGAAGTATGATACAATTCTTCAATAAGTTTTTCCGCCTCATCGTTCTTTCCCATATAAAACAAACTAAAGAATTCGAGTTCTATAACAACACTAGTATTTATAATGCTATCTGAATAATAATTAAAGGCTTCTTTTATATTTTGAATTGAATTATTAAAATCAAATTTCAATATTTCGTTGTTCGAAATATTCATTAAAGTATAACCCATTCTATTATCAGTGTAAATAGAAGTATTATTTTCAAGCAACTCTTTCAGTTGTATTAATACTTTTCCAGAACCAATTAAATTATTACAATTCTGAAGTCGCTCTGTTTCTAAAAAAAAATAGTAATAGCCAACGGTTGGAGACTTTGTATTCTTGTAATCATTTTTAAGAATAGCAATTGAGTCATTCAGTTCAACCTCATATTCCCTCGGCGAAGCTGAAAAATTAATTTTAGTTGTCATGCTATTGAAAATTTCTCTTGCCCTAATTGTTGCAAGGCGATTATCCTCGTAATATTCAATTTCTTCCTTGAGTTTCCGGTGACCAATAGAGCCAAATCTGAATCCGAGATATCGTTGTTTCGAATGCAATGCTTCCAGCAAGCTATCATACACTTCATATTGCTTCGCCTTTTTTATTATTTTATTTTGGAAACTTTCAATTTCATCATTCATTCCTCGCGAAAACAGGATCTCGCTTTGAATTAACCTCTTCCTAATATCAAAAATTACCCGGTTTCTTTTCGCTGAAACACTCTTTTCAAGATTATGGTCAAAAAGAATAATCTCATAAATTTTATCCTTCAGTCGGTTAATAAGCTTATTAAAAGCACCATAATTGACATGATCGTAAAGTGTAACCTGAAGATCGTTTGCTGAATAACCCTTATCATTAAGAATCAATTCAATTAACTGAATGCTCTTCATGGGTTGGTATTTCGATTTTTTTTGATGATACCTTAAAAAGTTGATCAGGGAATTAATCTCCTCTTTTTTAAGCTTATAAAGCAATTTTCGTAGTGTATCCAAAGACGTCATAAGAATATGCCTTAAAATTATTTATTTAGATGAATATATAATGTAATAAAATATACATATATTGCATTTAATCATCTATTTATATTTGTATTATTAAACTAAATTAAATTTAACCAACTATGTTACAATTGCTCATTACAATTTTACTTGCATTAGGTTTGAAGACCGAACCTGTTGATGGTCGTTACAATGTTAGTCAAGATGTTGTTCAAAAAGTTCACAATGATCCGGATTATGACAAACTCGGTGGTGACGATGCATTAAACGCTATTGTCGTTCATGACGATACAGACCCTCACCAATAGGACTTCGATCTTTAAGAACAAATTCGAAGGTTGAATTTAATTTATTTTTCTATGTCCAATTTCACTGCAAGTTGGGGTAAAATTTTATTTGCCCAAATTTTTTTTATGAACAGCTTCTTATAACTTTGTTTAATAGATGATTAGAATATTTTTTTCTGAAATAACCGCTGAATTATATTATCATTTGTTTATTTTTATTTTTATTTAATTAAACAAATTAGCTGTTTTAATAACATCTCATCACTGCAACCTATGTCTATTTATTTTTAAATTGTCCCTTTTATAAGGAGTAGGGGTGGTAGTACTTTTGGCTGACTTAACTCTAAAACTATCACACCATGACAGCAAAAAAAATTCAAACTATTGATTACCTCCCGGAAGCCAGGCCTACTCCCAGATTTAGCAAAGTGCTTTTGATCGACGACAACAAAACCGATTTATTTATCAATGAAACAATTTTGAAATCCCTTTTGTTCTCGAAAGAAATACATTCCGAGATGTACCCCGAAAAAGCCATCGAGTTCCTTAAATCTGTTGAAAAACTCAGCGATGTTCCCGATATTATCTTTCTCGACCTGAACATGCCGGGAATGGATGGCTTTGAATTTCTTGCTGAGTTCAACAAACTTACTGAGTTTATTAAAAGCAAATGCAAAATTATTGTCGTTACGTCTTCGCCTAACAAAGAGGACAAGCACAAAGCATTGATGAATAAAAATGTAATCCGCTATATTAAGAAACCACTGGACGCCTACCATCTCAGCGAATTTATCGGTTGAATGACTGGTGTAAATCTGCCACCTAAACCTCAAAACCATACTACCTATGAAAATTTATGCTGCATTAACCAAAATCAAAGTCAACGAATCTATTAGTCCTGAGATCATGCACGCTTTTATCACAGATGCTGCAATTATGCTTTTGCTTCTGATCACCGTGCTCCAAATCCTTTCCTGAATCAGGAGGATTTAATTTATTTTAGCCGCTGAATGAAACAACTGAAAGCAGCGGAGTTGAGAGATTTCCTGGAAGGGAAATGTTCTCTTTATAACAACCTGAAATTTATTGAAACTGATCCTGTTTCTATTCCTCATCTTTTTTCAAAAAAGGAAGACATCGAAATAGCAGGATTTCTTGCCGCTACTATTGCCTGGGGACAACGAACCACCATCCTTCGCAATGCACGCCAACTTATGAGCTGGATGGATGACGATCCTCATCGTTTTATAATGGATTTTAATGACGCAGACATTGGCGCATTCTCCAAATTTGTCCATCGAACGTTCCAGCGCGATGACTGTTCGTTTTATCTCAGGTCGCTGCAGCATATTTACAGAATGCAAGGCGGGCTGTCGAAAATTTTTCAACAGGCAGCTTCAGTAAATGATCAGGATGTGGGCGAAGCGATCGTAAATGCCCGCACATTCTTTTTTAATACTCCTCATCTCAAACGAAGTGAAAAACACTTCTCTGATCCATCAACTGGGTCGGCTGCAAAACGAATGAATATGTTTCTCCGCTGGATGGTTAGAAAGGATCAGGCAGGCGTGGATTTTGGGATTTGGAACGACCTTTCTCCTTCACAACTTATTTGTCCTCTTGACGTTCATTCGGGGAGAGTCGCAAGAAAACTGGGGTTGCTGCAAAGAAAACAGAACGACTGGAAAGCCGCATCGGAACTAACAGCTAATCTGAAAAAGCTTGATCCGAATGATCCTGTGAAATATGATTTTGCTTTGTTTGGTCTGGGAGTTTTTGAGAAGTTCTAAAATGAGGGGCGTGGGACAAAAGGTGAAGGACAGAAGGTGATGTTATATTTCAGTCGACTGTGGACATTTTTAAAACTTCTTCATTGTCAAATTGCTGAATTATCAAATTATCAAATTATCTTCGCACAATATGAATTTTATCTATCCTGGATTTCTTTTTGCCCTTGCCGCACTTTCAATCCCCGTCATCATCCATCTTTTCAATTTCAGAAAATTCAAAAAAATATTTTTCACCAATGTCCGATTTCTTCGTGAGATTAAACAAGATACACAATCGCGTTCAAAACTGAAACACCTTCTTATTTTACTTTCAAGACTCCTTGCTGTTGCCTTTCTTGTTCTTGCATTTGCGCAACCGTATATACCAACCGGCAAAGGAAATGCATTGTCAGGAATGAGGGCCGTTAGTGTTTACATTGACAATTCATTCAGTATGGACGCGCTTGGAAAAAATGGCAGCCTGATCGAAACCGCAAAAAAGAAAGCTGGAGAAATTGCAAATGCGTACAAGGCATCTGATCGTTTTCAGTTACTCACAAATGACTTTGAAGCCCGCCATCAGCGATTGATTAATAGGGAAGAATTCCTCCAGGCCATCGACGAAGTGCAGACGAGCGCGGCTGTAAGAAAATTAGATGAAGTAATTTCAAGACAAACAGAAGCGCTGAACAATGCTGAAGGCGTTGATTTCAAAACCGGAAAAATTGCGTATGAGATTTCTGACTTTCAGAAAACAACTGCAAACCCGGAGTCAATAAAATCGGATACTAATCTTTCTATTATTCTTGTCCCTGTTCTCGCATCAAAAGTCAACAATATTTTTATTGACACATGCCGTCTGAACACACCCTTCATCCAACTCAACTCAAGTAATGAGCTGACAGTGAAAATTCGTAACAACTCTACCGAATCAGCTGAAAATATTCCCGTTAAACTCACCATTAACGGTGTTCAGAAAGCGTTGTCGAGTGTGAGTATTGAAGCGGATGGAAGCACTGAAGCGAAACTTTCATTTACAATACCGGAAGCGGGATGGCAGCAGGCGAAACTTTCTATTACCGATTACCCTGTCACGTTTGACGATACTTATTTTTTCTCCTTCAATGTGAAAGATCATCTTTATGTGCTTTCTGTAAACGGCACGAAACCCAACTCTTATTTGCAGGCGTTGTTCGGTAACGACAACTATTTTGTCTTTAACAATTCTTCCGTGAACCAGGTTGACTATTCTTCTTTTAACAATTATCAGTTAATTGTGTTGAATGAAGTTAAAGAAATTTCGACAGGGCTTGCAAACGAATTAAAAAAATATGTTGAAAATGGCGGCACCGCTTTCCTTTACCCTGCTCCTGATGCTGACCTCGAAAGTTACCGAAGTTTTCTTGAACCGCTGGGCATTAATTACCCCGTTCAATTGGTAACTGCAGATGATAAAGTCGCGAAGATTGAATCACAACATTCCATCTTCGCAGATGTTTTTGAAAACAAAAAAGCGCTGCCGGAAAACATGGATCTGCCTGTGGTAAAAAAATATTTTCAGATCAGCAAAAACCTAAAGACAAAAGAAGAAACATTGCTGAAGCTGTTAAGCGGTAATACATTTCTTTGTATGAACGAATATAAAAAAGGCAGCGTGTTCCTTTCATCCGTTCCGTTAAATGAGGAATACAGCAGTTTACCGCGGCATGCTATTTTTGTTCCTGTCATGTTGAAATCAGCTTTCAGGGCGTCTTCTGAAATTCACCCTCCGCAAGTGATTGGGAAAGATGAAAATGTTGAAACAGGAAATCTTGTGAATTCTGGAGAAAATGTTTTGCACCTGAAAAATGATGAACTGAAATTTGACATCATTCCGGAAATAAAAAACATTGACAACAAGACATTCATTTCCGTTCACGACCAGTTGAAGAAAGCAGGCAACTATGAATTACTGAGCGATCACAAAATTCAATCGTATCTTTCATTTAACTACGACAGGAACGAGTCGGCACTCAGTTGTTACACTCCGGACGAATTGAATGAAATTACCATTAAAAGAAGTGATCTGAAGTTAAACAGTGTCAGTGCTGAAAGCGCCGATCTTACGCTTGCCATCACGCAGCTGAGCGAAGGCGTAAGGTTATGGAAATACTGCGTCATACTTGCACTTCTGTTTCTCGCCATTGAAATATTGTTGATCAGGTTCATCCGGTAAACAGGTTCTATCATAAAATGCCGAACAATGAAAATACTCATCAGGCAAGTTAATATCATGGATGCCGCTTCTCCGCATCATGGAAAAATTAAAGATGTATGGATTGAAGAAGGAGTGATTAAAAAAATCTCTAACTCGATTTCCAATCCTGAAAAGACAGATAAGACGTTTGACGGAAAAGGAAAGTGTCTTTCCATCGGCTGGTTCGACCTTCATGTTCATTTTCGCGAACCCGGTTTTGAATACAAAGAAGATTTGATGAGTGGCTGTAAAGCTGCTGCTGCCGGAGGTTTTACGGGAGTTTTATGTATGCCTTCCACCTTCCCGGCTGTTCAAAGCAAATCTGAAGTTGAACTTATTCTTACTAAAACTAAAAATGAGTTGACAGACGTTTTTCCGGCCGGAACTCTATCATTAAATCGCGATGGAAAAGATATGTCTGAAATGTATGACATGTCGCGTGCAGGAGCGAAAGCTTTTACGGACGATAAAAATCCGGTACAGGATTCAAGCCTGATGCTCCGTGCATTGTTGTATTCAAAAAATTTCAATGGACTTATCATGTCGTTCGCTGATGACAAAAATATCTCCGCTCACGGGCAAATGAACGAAAGTGAAATGAGCGCTCAACTGGGTCTGAAAACAATTCCTTCGCTGGCAGAAGACATTATGGTGAACCGCGATCTTTTTCTTGCTGAATATGCTGAAACAAAAATTCATTTTTCCACCATCTCTTCTGCAACCTCAGTGAACCTGATCCGCGAAGCAAAAAAGAAAGGGTTAAATGTTTCGTGCGACGTGGCAGCCCATCAACTATTACTTGACGATACTTTGCTGAAAGACTTTGACACAAACTACAAAGTAAAGCCACCATTGCGCACAAAAAAAGATATGGAAGCATTGAAGCAGGCTCTTGCTGACGGAACCATCGATGCTATTTGTTCTGACCATTCACCGGAAGATGTGGAGAATAAAAGAAAAGAATTCGATCTTGCTGCATTTGGTGTCATCGGCCTTGAAACAGCTTTTGCTGTGGCGAATACAGCCATGCGAAAAAATATTTCGATGGAAAAACTTGTTGAGAAATTCACCGTGAATCCCAGAAAAATACTTTCACTTCCTGTTATAACAATTAAAGAAGGCGAAACGGCTAATCTCACCTTATTTGATCCGGAGATTGAATGGACGTGCGAAGAGCATCACATTAAATCAAAGTCAAAAAACACACCTTTCATCGGAACAAAACTAAAAGGTAAGCCCGTTGCAGTTTTCAACAAGGGATTATGGATTGAGTGTTAATTATTAAGCAGGGAGTAATTCGTTCGCGATTCGGAGAAAAAACGTCGGGGAAAGTCTATGGATAAATAACTAAATTACGATAAGCCATCTCAAAAATAAATATCAAGTTAGTCTGAGTGGAGTGGAAGACCGATTAAAATTAAAATAATGATTTGCGACTTCGATCATGTTATATTTTAATTCAGCTTCAATGTTGAGGTGACTTCTACTGACACTATGCAATCCCCAATCAAGTTTATTTTCTCATCTAACAATTCGCTATGCAACTTGTAGAGGTTAAATCAGCAAAAGACATTAAAAAATTTCTTGAACTTCCGTTGCAGATTTACAAAAAAGATGAGCAGTGGATTCGTCCGTTAGACAAAGATGTTGAATTTGTATTCGACGAAAAGCAGAATAAATTTTTCAGACACGGAAAAGCGATTCGCTGGCTTTTAAAAGACGATCAAAAAAAAGTAATTGGCCGTGTTGCTGCATTCATCAACGAAAAAACAGCACACAAAGAAGATCAGCCAACCGGCGGAATGGGATTCTTCGAATGTATCGATGATGAAAAAGCAGCCAACGTATTGTTTGATGCCAGCAGAAAATGGTTGCAGGATCAGGATATGGAAGCCATGGACGGACCCATTAATTTCGGGGAACGTGACCGTTGGTGGGGTTTGTTAACGGAAGGATTTACCCAACCGATGTATTGCATGAATTACAATCCTCCTTATTATCAGCAATTGTTCGAGCGTTATGGATTTAAAACATACTTCAATCAGCTTTGCTACTCGCTGATCGTAAAGGATCGTCCGAAGGAAAAATTTTACGAACGCTATGCAAAATTCGCGAACGATCCTGACTACACTGCTTTACACATAAAAAAAAACAACCTCAAAAAATTCGCGTTCGACTTTGCCACCGTTTATAACAAAGCATGGGCGAGTCATTTCGGAAATAAACAAATGAGTATGGAGCAGGTAATGTTGATCTTTAAAAAGACAAAACCAATCCTTGACGAAGAACTTGCCTGGTTTGTCTATTATAAAAATGAGCCGGTTGCATTTTGGTTTAATCTCCCTGACATCAACCAGATTGTAAAACACCTGCATGGAAAGTTCGGCCTTTTCAGCAAGCTGAAATTTTTATGGTTGAAAAAAAGTGGAGTCTGCAAAAAAATTATCGGGCTTGTATTCGGAATTGCTCCTGAGTTCCAGGGAACCGGTGTTGACGGCTACCTGATTATTTCGGGTGCGAATGTAATCCAGGCATCAGGAAGATATGATGAGATGGAGATGCAATGGATAGGAGATTTTAATCCGAAGATGATCAACATTGCGGAGAGTCTGGGAACTACCAGAAGCAGGACTCTGAGAACGTATCGTTTTCTTTTTGATCGTAGTAAGGAATTTAAAAGGCATCCGATCCTGAATTGAATCAACATTTTATCTGTTCAAAACATTTTTCAAATATTTTTAAATAGTAGGAGGGAATTAAGCGAATAATTCTATTTTTGCACCCGCTTATAGAAAAAGGATGATTTTATAGATAGTTGCGGAAGAAGTATTGAATCGATTCCGTAGCTCAGCTGGTAGAGCATTACACTTTTAATGTAGGGGTCCTGGGTTCGAATCCCAGCGGGATCACAAGCAGCTACTATGGATATATGCTGTAAGCCACAAAACCCGCGTGAGTCTTAGGATTCAGGCGGGTTTTTGTTTTTCGGACTATCAGACATTATCGTTGCTTATCACCCACTTCTGTGTAAGGATTACCGAAATTACTTTATCACAATCATTTTCCTGGTATCGTAAATCCTGTGATCAACCGTCAAACTATAAAAATAGATTCCGGAAGTCATGTCGGAAACATCAAGCGACATATTTAATTTCCCTTTCTCAAAGACAGGAAAAGATTTTAACAGGAACCCAAATGAATTGTAAATGGAAATAAACGCGGGCCCGGAATGCATGTCAACACTATACTCGATCTTCGTTTTATTCTTTGTGGGATTCGGAAAATTCTGACCAAGCCAGTTACCGGGATTATAGTCAGGATTCAACCCATAGTAACGGATGTAATCAATATACATATAGATTGGGAAAGGTGTGGTGGACAGTGGCCTTGGCTCTACCAGGTTTCCCCCCATCTGCATGCTGACAACCAAGGCGAGGTAGGGATTTATTTTCAACGCATGCGCAAGCCAGGGATAGGAAATAGTATCTTCCATATAATATGGCTGGTCATCAAAATAAAAAGCAACTTTGTCGGGACGTAACTCGAGCGCATACTTATGATACCCGGCAAACAATGGATTTAATCCCGTTAGTACGGGACGTGTAGCGGTTCCATCGGCGCCGCACGCTCCGTTTTCATCCGACAAACCTGAACCGACTGCATTGGCCGACTGATAAATATCCGGACCGGAATCAATGATATCAAATTCATCGTGCACCTGCATACAACCATTTCCCGGGTACTGGTAGAATAGCCAGAACGTTGGCCAAAAACCCTGACCGATCGAGTGCCCGTTAGTATCGAAATATCCCGGTAACTTCGCCCTCATTTCATAATAGCCATACGAATAACTTCCAATGCCCCCGACGCCGGGACCGCCATTCGTAAGTGTGCTGATGATGCCACCCGAATAAAACGGGTATCTGCTATAATGCACACATGGAAATGAATCGCTGAGAGAATCCTGGTTGTAGTCTACTTTTAAAACCAGGTTACCACTTTCCACTGAAACATTCTGAGGTATGAAAAACGCACCGTCGCCGCCGTTATACCCATGAGGAATTCCATTTGTAAACGTGCATGCATTGATTTGCCACCATTTTGTTGTATCCAGATCAGAACCGTTAAACTCATCACTTTTAGAACTATCATGAATCCATCTATCCGGATCAGCAGTTGGTTGTGAGGAAGCCGTCCGGGAAAAAGCGAATAATAATAAAAAAAAAAATAGTTTTTTAATCATGTTCAGTTTTACGTTCATCAGAGAGACAAGTACGTTTCATCCTTTCTTCCTGATGAGCGAACTTAAGAACGCCTTTCTTTCTGTTTTATTTTTGTATGATAATCCTGGAAGTCCGCCACTCACCGGCAGAAGAACATTGCAAAAAATAAATGCCGTTACTTAAGGAGGAAACATTCAAATTTATTATTGCTTCGGATGTATTTTCGTCTTTCAATTTCCTCCCTGTTATGTCCCGGATTTTTACATTCAGATTTTCGACGTTCATAGTATGTCGTTCCACATAAATAACATTCGTTGCAGGAGAAGGATACACGTGAAAAGATGTCTGTGTGATCTCATCATGAATGCCTGCAGGAGTATTGATGCAATCTGAATATCCTTCTCGTCCCGCAAAATGAAAATCATCCAAGTAAATAGCTCCGCCAAACAAAGTTCCGCTTACCATGACACTGATGGAAGTATCGGCAATAAGAACACTGTCGTTGATTATGCCGCTGCTTGAATTCACCAGCGAAGGAATCGCAGTTCCCGTTGCACCTAACTCAAACACTTCCGCCTTCAGGTAAACATGATGCGAAGGTCCACCGTTAAACCCTGCCGTCAGACGGTAGTTATACCAATGATTGTTAAGTAAG
This sequence comes from Bacteroidota bacterium, assembly GCA_043783155.1. GTDB lineage: Bacteria > Bacteroidota > Bacteroidia > AKYH767-A > 2013-40CM-41-45 > JAPLDA01. The sequence continues at coordinate 17,312 of JAYVZS010000138.1, forward strand.
GCAAGATTCGGATAAGGATTATTCGACCAAGAGTAGGTGAGCATTTCAATTTTTTTATTCCAGGATACGGTCGCAACAACATAGTGATTAAAATCGGTTGAAGGAATCAGCCAGACAGAAAGGGCGCGTTGAAAACTGCCGGCATGAACACCGGCCGAATCATATTTGAAAGAAATGCTGACCAACGTTGTGTCTCCCTGGTCGGGTCTGAACCGACTGCAATAAAGCGCGTTGTTGCTTCCCCAAATCTCAGAATCGGGAGTTTGCAGGCAACCTCCGGCAATGCCATTGTTTTGAAGTTGAGTAAGCCCGGTGCCGTTACTAAAATGATTGCTGAAATCATTGTCAAGAGAGGTCTGATAATAATCAAAATGAACATCTTCAGTTACAACTACCTGCGCCTTTGCATTCTCAAAAATAAAAAGCGCCGTAAAAAGGAGTAAGATTAAATTTTTCATCTTCATTTTTTTCTGAAAGATATTGAATTTACCAATAGCTTTTAAGTCCGAAAATAGCAGACGGGGTCACGCTATTCGCCGTTAAAAATTAATTTCCTATCTTCATTGCGTAAAATTCATTCATACAAGTTTTATGAAACGCTTAGTCCGACTGCTATTCCGGGGGATCTTCCTTTTTATTTTCTTACTTGAAAAGAGTTTCGCATCGGTTCCAACACCCGATCACGTTGTTATTGTAGTTCTTGAAAATCACGGCTACAGCCAGATTTTCGGATCAACTGCTGCTCCTTATCTCAACAGTTTAGTGAGTGACCCTTATGGTGCGTTATTCAAAAATTCATTCGCGCTGTCGCATCCCAGCCAGCCGAATTATCTCCAATTCTTTTCAGGGTCCAACCAAGGTGTTATTGATGATAATGTTCCTGCCGTTTTACCTTTTACAACAGCGAATCTTGGCGCTGAATTACTCAATGCTTCCAAAACATTTACAGGATATTCGGAAGATCTTCCCACCGTTGGTTTTACAGGTGCCACTTCAGGCAGCTATGCCCGCAAACACAATCCATGGGTGAACTGGCAAGGTGTTTCAACCAATGGAATTCCTTCGACTGCAAATCAACCGCTCACTTCATTTCCTACCGATTACAGTTTACTTCCGACTGTCTCATTCGTTATTCCCAACCAGGACAACGACATGCATAACGGTACTGATCCGACAACCATCACGACCGGCGATACGTGGATGCAAACTCACCTGGGCGGGTATATAACATGGGCTAAAACACATAACAGTTTACTCATCATCACCTTCGATGAAAATGATAACTCCGCCGGCAACCAGGTTTTTACTTTGTTTATCGGAAGTATGGTTCAACATGGGAATTACGGTCTGACTATCACTCATTACAATGTATTGAGAACGCTTGAAGACATGTATGGACTTACGCATGCGGGCACTGCAGCAACCTCTACCACAATTGATTATTGCTGGAATATGTGTTATCAGCCGGCACCAACGATAACTCCTGTGGGACCTGTTTCTATCTGCAGCGGTAATTCAATTACACTTACAGCCAGTAGCGGAGTTAGTTATCTCTGGTCGAACGGAGCCACCACACAATCTGTCATGGTTACTGATTCCGGAAATTATTACGTCAGCATAAAAGCCGCCAACGGTTGTTCGGCCATTACGCAACCTGTTGCTGTTTTTGGTGCATCACCCAATGGAATCGTATTTACTGAAACAATGGGTACGGTTACAGGAACGACTGCGATTGCAACACATGAAACAAATAATGGATTCGACAACGATGGCTATACCATGTCAGGTTCAGGCGATCTAAGAATTACAAGTGCTTCAACCGGATATACAGGAGCATCGGGTTCTGCCAATGTTTTCCTTACGAATACAGTTGGAAAAAATTTCATCATCTCCGGTATTAATACAACAGGTCTTGCAAATCTTCAACTCTCTTTTGGTATCCAGAAAAATACAAGTACAGGTACAGGTTCCGATTTGCTGATTCAGGTAAGCAGTGATGGAACGAACTACACAACACTTTCCTATCCTGCTATTCCGTCGGGCGCTGGTACTGCAATATGGTATTTGAGAACAGCGACCGGAACTATTCCGACAGCAGGTAATCTTCGAATTCAGTTTATACAAAATGCAACTGCAACTCAATATAGAATTGATGATGTGAAATTGCAATATGCTTCCGTACCCACAATTACGGCAAGTGGTCCGACTACTTTCTGTTCCGGGGATTCATTGACATTAACAGCGAGCGCCGGATCCAATTATTTGTGGAACACCGGTGCGACGACACAAGGCATCAAAGTATTTTCTGCCGGAAGTTATACCGTAACGGTTAACTGTGTTACGTCAGCACCTATACCTGTAACACTTAATTTTTGTGCTGTACGGTTAAACATAAAAATTTTTTTCCAGGGAATTTATATTAGAAGAGACAGTATGAAAGCGGTTGTTGATTCAGTAGCATATCCCAAACTCTGCGATACGATTGCTGTTGAAATTCATGACACCACTTCTTCTCATGCGCTTCTTTATACAGTCAGAGATACGATCAGCACCAAAGGCATCGGGAATTTTGATTTCCCGCTTAGTACTCTCGGACATTCTTATTACATCGCAATCGTACACCGGAACAGTCTTAAAACATGGAGTAAATATGCAGTGCTATTTAGTTCGACATACGTGAGTGCTGATTTTACATCTCCTGATACTTCAGCAGTAAATAATCCTGTTCCTGTGTTGAGTGCTGTTTCACCTTCATCCGCCATCGCAGGATCATCAGGATTCACCATGACATTGACAGGAAGTAATTTCATAACAGGTTCTGTTGTGCAATGGAACGGAACTTCGCTCACGACTACATTTGTGAGCAGCACTCAATTAACTTCAGTTATACCAACAGGAAACCTGACAACTGCAGGAACGGCAAATATTACTGTGTTTAATTCGACACCCGGCGGAGGTGCTTCCTCATCTCAAATCTTTACGATCAATAATCCTGTTCCGGTACTTAGTGCAATTTCACCTTCCTCTGCCACTGCGGGTACTTCGGGATTCACCATGACAATAACAGGAAGTAATTTCATGAGTGGTTCAATTGTAAAATGGAATAGCAACTCGCTCACGACTTCCTATGTAAACAGTTCGCAACTGACGGCAGTTGTTCTGGCGGCTAATGTGATAACGACAGGAATTGCAAGTGTAACCGTTTTTAATCCGACG
>JAYVZS010000139.1:0-8119 GCA_043783155.1 Bacteroidota bacterium
TGTTGAACAAATCGCGCAGACGCCGCACCGGCATCTTCACTTTGTTTTCGGAACAGTAAGCGACAAAGACGTTTCCGGAATCCTGGAGTTGCTGCCGAAAGAAGCTACCTACTATTTCTGCAAAGCCGACATTCCCAGGTCGATGCCGGCAGATGAATTAAAGATATTGGCAGAAAATTTTTCGTTGAAAGGGAATTCATTTCCATCCGTGAAAGTTGCCTTGCAAGATGCACAATCAAAAGCACAGGAAGATGATTTAATTTTTGTAGGCGGCAGTACGTTTGTGGTGGCGGAAGTAGTGTGAAGATATTCTTCAGCTGATCTCAAAATAATTATGACCTGACTGAAAATTAATATTGAGTAATTTAAATTAGCTCAATCGTCTATTACTCCCGGTGCGCGTGGGCTGCTTTTTGCTCTACTTTTGTAGAAGCGAAAAGTAGAAAAAGGAATAAAAGTAGAAAAATAAATGCGGGGACATAATTATACTACGTCGTGTTTTCGAATAGCTTCTAAAAGTTTTATAAAATCCCCTGCAACAGGAAAAAGCAGGCGGAGAGCGCAAAGAAAATTCCGATGTACCAGAAAAATTTTCTTCGTGTAAGAATGGAAATCGCTGAAATAGCAATGGAAATTTGAAAAAGCGTAACACCTCTCGCCAGTTTCACATGCCGTGTAAGATGCTCTTCTGTTTCCTTCTCAAATGATTCGGCGGTTTCTTTTATTTGTGCCTGGTCGTTTTTGTATTTTTCAATTTTATGTATCGTGGCTGTGTCGCCATCATGCATAATCTTAGAAGTAGCGGAAACGATTTCCTGTTTAATTCCTTTTGCCTGGTAATAGTTCCATTGGTCGGAGGCGCGCATCTGCGCGATGAGCGATTCGTTTTCATGATGTCCTGAAAGCATGCCTGCAAGTGCGGCCATCACGGAAACCAATGCGGTAAACAACGCCACACTTAAGATCCATCGTGATTTCGGATCGTGTTCAGCATGATGTGCTTCTTCATGAATCTTTTCATGGAGACTTTCGGTTGAATCTTCTATTTCAGGCATGGTTGAATTTTTGTACGATCGTTTTTACTTGATGGTGCAATATATAGAACCTATCGTAAAATCAGCTAACAAAAAAATAGATAGCACGAAGGCACTAACACAAAGAAATTATATGGAATAACAGGTGAAACTCTTAGTGCCTTCGTGGTAATAAATATTTTTGAGACACCTTCTGATAATTAATCATTTACTATCTTCCCCAACCGACTTCAAAACGCGGTTGACCTTCCCGAATAAAACCAACGTATCAAACGGTTTAGAAATATATTCATTCATACCGTCTACGAAACACGCTTCAATTTCTTTTACCGATGCATGAGCCGTCATCGCGATGATGGGAATTTTGCAGACAGGTTCCGGAAGCTCTTTGCGAATCGTTCTCACTGCTGTATGTCCGTCCATTTCCGGCATCTGTATATCCATGAGAACAAGATCATAGTGGTTCTGTTTTAATTTATCGATCGCCACCTTTCCGTTTTCCGCGACATCTACCTCAAGAGAAGAACTCCATTCTTTCAGCGTATCGGTTGCCACCATCTGGTTGAAAACGTTGTCTTCAACCAACAGAATTTTTAATCCTTCCGGCGCCTTCATTTCTTCTTTGTCTTTTTCAGATCCATTCTGTTTGAATGTCTGCTCCGGAACCTGGAAGATAAGCGTGAAGAAAAATTCGGAACCGACACCCACTTCAGAACGAACGCCAATTTCTCCGCCTTGCAATTCAATTAATTTTCGGGTGATGGAAAGTCCGAGGCCGGTGCCTCCAACCACACGCGTAAATGAGCTGTTGGCCTGCACGAACGGATAAAAAATTTCATCAATCTTTTCCGCGGGAATTCCGGAACCGGTATCCGTTACCATGAATTTCACAATCGCTGAACGCGGATCCTTTGTCATCAGCTCAGCCGAAACAATGACTTCTCCCTGCGTTGTAAATTTGATGCTGTTCGACAAAAGGTTGAGCAGCGACTGTCGTAAACTTTCCGGGTCACCTTTTAAAAGCGGCGGAAGTTCGGGGTCTATACGGGTCGTCAGCTTCAATCCTTTTTCGGTGGCGGAAAGCCGGAGCGATTGCGCAGTATCAGTTACAATTTGCACCACATCGAAATCAGTTTTTTCTTTTTCGAAATGACCGGCTTCTATTTTTGAATAGTCGAGGATGTTGTTCAGTAGCGCGAAAAGATTTTTTGAATTGAGCTGTATGGTCTGGATGTATTCCAGTTCTTTTCCACGGATGTTTTCCATCTTCAGCAGCAACGCCGACAAGCCGATAATCGCGTTGAGAGGTGTTCGTATCTCGTGACTCATGTTCGCGAGAAATTCTTCTTTCATCTTACCGCTTCGCTCGGCGATTTCTTTTTCTTTTTGCAACTTGAGGTTCTTCTGATACAATTCACCGGCAATTTTTGATTCGGTGATGTCGCGTGCCGACGCATAAAGGAGCCCGGTAACAGGATCTGGATTCGCGTTCCAGCTCAGACATATATACGACCCATCCGATTTACGGTAGCGGTTCTCAAACTGAATGGTGAGTTCACCCTTCGATAACTTTTCAATTTCTTTTTGTGTAGTTGAAATATCTTCCGGGTGAATAAAATCCATGAACGGCCTGTCGAGCAGTTCCTCTTCCGGATAACCCAGCACCGTGGAAAAAGTGGAACTGAGTTTGATGAAATATCCCTGCACATTGGCGATGCACATAAAATCAAGGCACAGATCAAAAAAATTCTGTAGTACTTTTTTGCTTTGTTCGAGTTCCTTGTTATGTTTCCTGAGCATTAGCTGCGCCATCACTTCGTTGGCGAGAATCAGCAGTGAATCTTTTTGTTCTTCGCTTAGTTTTTTCGGTTTGTTATCAACGACGCAGAGCGAACCAAGGTGGAAACCATCAGGATCGATTAGCGGAGCGCCAGCGTAATACCGGGCTCCCGTTTTACTTTCCATTCCGGGGTGACGTAAAAAAAGTTCATGTTCGAGCGCGTTGGAAACTTCATAGAGATCATCCTGCATGATCGTATGCTGGCAAAATGAAAGTTCGCGCGGAGATTCGTGTACTGTGAACCCGATTTTCGACTTGAACCACTGGCGGTGTTCATCAATTAAGCTGATGAATGCAATGGGCGTTCCGCAGATCCGTGAAGCAAGGCGAGTGATAGCATCTAGATCCTTCTCCGGCAGCGTATCCAGGATGTCATAACTCTTCAGTGCTTCCAATCGTTCCTGTTCATTCTCCGGAACGGGTGCTGAAGGTGTATGAGAAAGAGATGTATTCATGTTCACCAGTATGAAAGTAATTCGGACGATCTCTTAAAGAATTATAAAGGTAAGGATAAAATAATTGAAACCTATTTTTCGTCGGGCGGAGACTCTTTGTATCCTTCGTAAAAAATAAAAATTAACCGCAAAGAACGCAAAGGAAGAATTTTAAAAGGGCGCAAAGGGGGTTACAGAAACTTACAGCAGACACTCTTTGCCTTCTTAAAATCGCGAACGAGTAATTGTCTTGGTGTCCTTTGTGGTTATTTTTTTTAAAATTTTAGCACAAAGCGCACTAAGACTTTCACAAAGACCACAAAGTTTTTTTATTGAAATATTTTTTTCATACACTTGCTCCACTAAAACCAAACACCATGAAAAAACTACTCTCAATTATTGCCGTTGCAGCGATCGCAGTTTCCTGTAACGCACCGACAAACACAAGCAACACCAACAACATGGCCGATGCCAACAAAGCGAAAGTGCAGCGCTTCTACGATGAAGTGATCAATGCGCACAATCCGGCTATGGTTGATTCATTCTGTCAGGCAGATTTCCTTGACCACAATCCTGACCAGGGGCATTCCGGCAAAGGTATAGAAGACCTGAAGGCCCAATTTAAAGAGTTCTTTGCAGCATTCCCCGACATACATGTGAAGACCAACTTTATGGTTGCCGAAGGCGACAAAGTAGTGGGTCATGTTACGATGTCAGGAACCAATTCGGGAGCGATGGGAGGAATGCCTGCCACCAATAAGAAAATTGAAATTGATGGCATCGACATCATTCAAATTAAAGATGGCAAAGCCAATGAGCGCTGGGGAGTGTTTGACACCATGAAAATGATGTCGCAGCTTGGAATGCCCGGACCGGGTGCACCGCCTGCGGGCCCTGAAAAAAAATAAGGAATAAAAGTTCTGCTTATTTAGTGATTACACCAACCTAAGTTTTTGTGAATCAACTATCAAAGGGAAATAACGGCTGTGAACCGGAAGGCATAGTTCAATAAAGTTTTGGGCGAAGTAAAAAAAATCTATATTTGCGCTCCAAAAAAAATGGGAGCTTAGCTCAGCTGGTTCAGAGCATCCCGCATTATTGCAGGAGGGTTACTGGTCGAAAAGAAGTTTGAGAAAAAATATAGGGAGCTTAGCTCAGCTGGTTCAGAGCATCTGCCTTACAAGCAGAGGGTCACTGGTTCGAACCCAGTAGTTCCCACAAAGTCCGGAATTAATTCCGGACTTTTTTATTATGACATACTCTGTTTATATTCTTTATTCAGTTACGAGGGATAGATTTTATGTTGGTTATACCGGTGATGAAATTGCCGAAAGAATCAGGAAACATAATACTGACCATAAAGGGTTTACCGGAAAAACCGGCGATTGGTCACTTGTCCATAAAGAGATTTACCAAGAGAAATCGTTCGCCATTAAGAGAGAAAGAGAAATTAAAAATTGGAAGAGTAGGTCAAGAGTTCAAAAACTGATCGGGCAGTAGGTTCTGATCATCCCGTTTTTCAACGGGAGGGTCACTGGTTCGAACCCAGTAGTTCCCACTTAAAAATCGAAAGGGTTGCATATTTTTATGCAACCCTTCTTTTTTGCTGACTGTTGACATCTGCCTAAAGTGTGATTCCAATTTCTTCTTTCTATTATTATCAATCATTGTTTGAATTGTGGTTGTAGAATGGTTAATTTGTGAGAATCAAAATATTATCTGATCATTGATCAATACTAATACTAATATGTTCGAACAAACTTTTAAAAACATCGATGACATCCTGCACAAAGATGCGGGATGCAGCAGCGAGTTAGATTATGTAGAGCAAACCTCCTGGGTGCTATTCTTAAAATATCTCGATGACCTTGAAACAGAACGCAGAACAAAAGCGGAACTTGCCGGTAAGAAATACGAAGACCTTATCAGCAAACAATACCGTTGGGATGTGTGGGCTGCTCCAAAAACCAAGGATGGAAAAATAGATCATCACAAAGCGCTTACCGGCGACGACCTCAAAGATTTTGTGGACGGCAAACTTTTTCCTTATTTGAAGAAGTTTAGAACGGATGCCGACTCGGCTGATACGTTACAATATAAGATTGGTGAAATCTTCAGCGAACTGAAAAACAAAATACAAAGCGGTTACAACCTCCGCGAAGTCATTAACCGTATTGATGAACTTCGTTTCCGTACCTCAGCAGAGAAGCATGAGATGAGCCATCTCTATGAAGACAAGATCAAGAACATGGGAAATGCAGGACGTAATGGAGGAGAATATTATACTCCGCGTCCTTTGATCAGAACGATTGTAAAAGTCGTGGCTCCTGAACTTGGACAAACCATTTATGATGGCGCTGCCGGTTCAGCCGGTTTCCTTTGCGAAGCGTTTGAATACCTGAAAGAACACAATAAGAATCGCAGCACGGCTCAGGATAAAACGCTTCAGACGAAAACTTTTTACGGCAAGGAAAAAAAATCTCTCGCTTACATCATTGGTATCATGAACATGATTCTGCATGGTGTGGAAGCGCCTAATATTATACACACCAATACGCTGAGTGAAAACCTGGCTGATATACAAGAGAAGAACCGGTATAACATTGTGTTGGCAAATCCTCCGTTTGGCGGGAAGGAAAGAGCCGAAGTGCAGCAGAACTTTCCGATTAAGACGGGCGAAACAGCTTATCTCTTCTTAGAACATTTTATTAAGATGCTGAAGGCCGGTGGCAAAGCAGGTATTGTTATTAAGAATACTTTTCTCAGTAATACCGACAATGCCTCTGTTAGTTTGCGTAAGATGTTGTTGGAAAGTTGTAACCTACATACTGTATTGGATTTACCAGGAGGAACCTTTACCGGTGCAGGAGTAAAAACCGTTGTGTTGTTTTTTGAAAAAGGAACAGCTACGAAAAAGATTTGGTATTACCAGTTGAACCTTGATAGAAACCTTGGCAAAACCAATTCACTAAACGAAAAAGATTTGGAGGATTTTGTTAGGCTGCAAAAAGCGAAAAAGGAAAGTGAAAACTCCTGGACACTTAATATAAAAGACATTATCCAAAATACTTTTGATCTGAGTGCGAAGAACCCTAACAAGGCAGAAGAAGCGGCTTTGCGCCAACCACAGGAAATTTTGGAAGAGATGAAAGCGTTGGATGGAGAGAGTGCTGATATTTTAAATTCTATTTTGGAATTGCTATGAAAAGAAGTTGGGAAATAAAAAAGTTGGGGGAGGTTTGCGATATTGTTAATGGTTCAACACCTTTAAGAACAAACAAAGACTTTTGGGAGGGTGGAGATTTTCCTTGGTTTACTATTGATGATATTAGGGATCAAGGCAGAATAATTAGTAATACAAAGCAAAAAGTAACACAAGTTGCACTAAAAAAACTAAAGGTTTTACCTATTGGCACAATTCTACTTTGTTGTACTGCATCTATTGGAGAGTATGCAATCACTGAAATTGAATTGACAACAAATCAGCAGTTCAATGGATTGGTTATTAAAAACAGAAGGGAAATGTATCCAATGTTCCTTATGTATTTCAGTTCTACTTTAAAGGACACTTTATCTAATTTAAGTGGGAAAACAACGATAGATTTTATCCCAATTAGTAGATTAAAGGATATTGAAATCCCACTTCCCCCACTCCCCGAACAAAAACGCATCGTAGCCATCTTAGATGAAGCCTTTGCCGCCATAGCCAAGGCAAAAGCCAATGCCGAACAAAACCTTAAAAACGCCAAAAAACTTTTTGAAAGTTATTTGCAAGGGGTGTTTGAAAATGGAGGTGAGGGTTGGGAGGAGAAGAAACTAATTGAAGTTACTAATAAAATTGGGAGTGGCGCAACTCCTCGCGGAGGAAATGAAAGTTATAAAACGGAAGGTATTTCTTTGGTGAGGAGTATGAATGTCTATGACTTTGAATTTAGAAATAAAAATCTTGCTTTAATTGATGATCAACAAGCAAAAGAGTTGAATAATGTCACACTTCAAGAAAATGATGTATTGTTGAACATTACAGGAGCATCTGTTGCAAGATGTTGTATTGTACCTAAGGAATATTTACCTGCAAGAGTTAATCAACACGTTTCTATTATAAGAGCAAAAAAAGAAATTATTGTCCCATTCTTTTTGAATTTATTATTGACTTCAAAATTCTATAAAGACCAATTATTATTTACTGGTGGGCAAGGAGCAACAAGACAAGCTATTACAAAAGCACAATTAGAAGTTTTGGAAGTCTCATTTCCAAAATCAATAAAAGCCCAGCAAGTCATCGTTCAAAAACTCAACGTCCTTTCTACCGAAACGAAGAAATTAGAAGCCATCTACCAACAAAAGATAAATGATTTGGAGGAGTTGAAAAAATCTATTTTACAGAAAGCGTTTGCGGGAGAATTGCATAGCCCCGAAGGGGCGAGATATAGTAACGATTGGGCATCGCCCATCGTTGACGGCGATACGGCATCGCCCATCGCGGGATATACGAACGATTGTGCATCGCCCATCAATAATGGCGATGCGTCATCGTCCATCGGGAATAATAACGATGTAAAGTCCTCCACCACGAAGAAAAAAAAATCATCCATCACAAGCCCTGAAAGGGCGGGATAAAAAATCGATGAACGAGATAGGATATATTAACGATCATCAAAATTATCATCATCATTATGGTTACAATCATTGTAACCATCACCAAAAATATTTCGCCCTTTCAGGGCTTGGGGTTTTGTGGTGTTGTCATATTGATGATGGGCGTAATTCATCGTTCGTGTATCACCATATTTGCGACGGGCGTAACGTAT
>JAYVZS010000140.1:0-8092 GCA_043783155.1 Bacteroidota bacterium
TAATTCTGTAATCATCGAACAAGCCGGCTACATTCTCCTTTTCAAAAACGCGCCTGTAAATAAACCAAACGGCTGCCACGGCAATCGTTGTCTTAATGAACAACAACACCACACGATTCGATTTAATTTTCTTACTTTGTTCCATCGCAAACAACACTGCCTTTCGTCAGGCAGACAAGTATAGGAAATATATTCCCGCACTTCCTGTTGTTCAATAAAAGATGCCTGCAACTACTGACAAAATTATTTTAGGAATTGATCCCGGAACCACCGTGATGGGTTACGGATTGATTCGTGTAAACGGAAACAGCATGGAGTTGATTACCCTGGGTGTATTGCATCTTCACAAACTCGACGGACATGCTTTGAAGTTGAAACGGATTTTCGAGAAAACACTTTCATTGATTGACGAATACCATCCTGACGATCTTGCAATAGAAGCACCCTTCTTTGGAAAAAATATTCAGTCGATGCTGAAATTAGGTAGAGCCCAGGGAGTAGCCATGGCAGCCGGTTTGTACCGAACAATTCCCATTTTTGAATACTCTCCAAAAAAAATAAAACAATCTATTACAGGCAATGGCAACGCTTCCAAAGAACAGGTTGCCCGCATGTTGCAAACATTATTGACGATCGGTGAAATACCGGAATACCTGGATGCCACGGATGGACTTGCTGCTGCAGTGTGTCATTTTTTTCAGAATAAAAATATGGAAGGAAAAATTCAGGCAACTGTTAAAGGCGGATGGAAAGCTTTTTTGTCGGCAAATCCCAAACGGGTAATCGGCTAAATAAATTCGCTGCTGATTTTTTGAGCAATTTGTTCCAGTTCCTCATTGGATACAGTTATCTTCGGACTTGCAAAATTCATATCGCTCACGCGATTCATCGGGATGAGGTGAATGTGCGCATGCGGAACTTCCAGCCCGATTACTGCCACACCTATCCGTTTGCATAGAACTGCTTTCTGAATCGCTTTTGAAACGCGTTTCGAAAAATGCCATAACCCTTTGTACAATTCATCTTCTACATCGAAAATGTAATCCACTTCTTTTTTGGGAATGACTAATGTATGACCTTTTACCAATGGGCTGATATCAAGAAAAGCGAGGAAGTCATTGCTCTCTGCGACTTTGTAACAGGGAATATCGCCGTTTACTATTTTGCTGAAAAGAGAAGACATGTCAGAAAATTCAGCGTTTTATTTCAATAATTTCGAATTGCATTTTTCCGGAAGGCACATTTATTTCAGCAGTGTCACCCACCTTCTTTCCAAGCAGGCCTTTTCCAATCGGTGAACTCACTGAAATTTTACCGAGCTTGAGGTCAGCCTCATTTTCCGCGACCAGTGTATAGGTCATCACCTGGCCGTTGCTCGTGTTTTTAATCTTTACTATAGAAAGAACCAATGCTTTGGAATTATCTAATTTGCTCGCGTCCAGAATACGTGCATTCGATAGTACTTCTTCCAATTTTGAAATTCTCAGTTCAAGCAAGCCCTGTGCATCTTTGGCTGCATCGTACTCGGCATTTTCGGAAAGATCGCCTTTGTCGCGCGCTTCTGCGATTTGCTGGGAAATACGAGGACGCTCAACATTCCTCAGTTGAATTAATTCATCCTGCAATCTTTTTAATCCTTCCTCGGTATAATATTGTACTCCCATAACATCTGGCTTATTTTCTCTACTGATTAATTGAAAGCAAAACAAGACCCCGATCTCCGGGGTCTTGTCATTACGCAAAGATAAATATTTTTTACAAACTAAATCGTGCTCCGAATGAATGCGAGCCATCCCATGGCTTGGTAGCTCTGTAAGAATAATCAAGATCAAAAGACTTTCCTGATTTTCCCAATGGAATCTGAAGTGTGAAACCGGCTGAAGGACCTGAAGATGCATTCGTTCTCAGGACATCATCAAATATATTTTCTTCATATGTGAAACCGCCGCGAAGCATGAACAGGGATTTGTATCCATACTCGACACCAAGAGAATATTGGTCAAGTGTAAATGAATTAGAAGTAAAATTTCCGGCAACAGAAATACGGTGGTCTTTCGCCGGGTGTATGTCATACGTCATTCCGATATTAATCAACGAAGGAATTTCGAAATTTGCTGTACGTTGTTCAACTGTCAGTTCGTATCCACCAGTAGTTGTAACGCGAGTCGAGAGTCCGTCACCACCAAACGTCATGGGCGTGCCAACATTTTTCAATGCAATACCAAACTTCACATTGTCTTTGTCTTCGTTCGTACCTGTTACATACTGAATTCCGGCATCAACAGCAAAACCGCTTGCACTCACATTTGAAATGCTTTCATCTATGATCTTAATATTAACTCCGCCATAAATGCTTCGTGAGAATATCTTGGAATAACAAAAATTAATATTCATAAACTTAGGAGAAAAAGTTCCCAGACCTCCATCCGGATTATCGACGGTGGTCACATTGACATTGCCGAAATCCACCGCCATGATGGCAAGACCGAGCACACTTGATTCTCCGAGCTTTTGTGTTAATCCAAATGAATTAATATTTACATCGCTTCCTTTTTGCCATTGTGTATGAGCAAATATCACATCTGTTTTTTTTGTGAACGCAGTACCGGCTACGTTACCGTAGATGGCTTCAAGTCCTCGCACAGAACCAGTGTTTGCATTTCCCCATCCGGATGATCTTGCCCACGGATTAATAAGAAGTTCAGTAGCACCTGCCTGTCCGGCCCGGTCAGGATTACCTGCAAATAAAGATGCAGACGGAATAAACATTGCAAAAAATGTAAATGCTCTGATAAGTTTATAGAGATGTTTCATAATCTTTGGTTTCAATTTACACGAATAACATTTACTGGATTAGAAGGTATCAAGATCAATTGGACGGAGAACACCAAACCATTTAATTGTTTTCTCGCCGATCCCGGGAGCATCTACATGAATAAGATAGACACCGCTGGCAATAGGAATTCCTGCTGTATTTTTAAGATCCCAGTCAAGGGCGGTTTCGAGGTTCGTTTCAGGATAGACTCCCTCCGATGTATTGTTGCTGCTTACGTCACGACTTAACCGTCTTACCAAAGTACCATTTGGTGTATAAATCGAAATCGTACATCTGGAAGGAAGATTCGTAATTTTTACACGGTTCTCTAACTGATTCTTTTCATATGATGAGAACGCATAATATGGATTCGGAACGATATTTATCAAATCAAGTGCATCCTTTGCAGTCTGCAGATCATTGGTTTTCGGAACAAGTTTATGTGTGCTAAATTCATAGAGTGGAAGATTGTTGTTTACTGCCGGGCTATCTGTCTGGTACTTTTCATACGGCCTTGCTACCCGTATTCTAACGGTTGCTTTATTTGACAATAAACTCTCACCGGTAGCTAACATCGGGTAACCCACCCACATGCATGATCCCCAGGCAAGTCGTATATTCGGACTGCTGCCATTGTTAATTTTCGAAGCTAACGCGCTGCATCCATCGTACAGTGGCATATCGGCGTTATGCGCAAAAACATACACAACATGTTTACCGCCCAAAACAAAATTACCATTATCATCCACAAAATTTGAGGTAGGATTCCATTTCATATCGGCTCCGTTATTGGATACCTCATAACTGTCTTCACCAAAGGCGATGTTTAGCCGTTCACCGGTTTCAACATTGATTGCGTAACCGGGGAAATAACTGAATCCTGTAGTAGAGTCAGAAGGATCATGAACAAGGTTTTTATTTAAAGAAGGACTTTTCCTCAATTTACATTTCACCGCCCCTCCGATGGCATTACTTGAGGTTGGTTGCTCTTCCAAAACCATGCATTTACTCCAGTAATTTTGATCAGAAGTAAATACAACATCCACACTTGCCTGGTCCTTAAATTTATTAGAGGCACCACTAACAGTAATATTATTATAAGCAGGACCATTGTGTGTGGAATCACGGGAAACAAATTTATATGGTGCCCATGTACCGCCAAGTAGTTTTTCCCAGGTCTGGGTTCCGTCGGATGCACCATTGTTATATTGATAATCTTTGGCATCCTTACCACTGGCGATCCAGTCAATGGCAGGAATGTTATCACGATCAGGAACACCGGATAACCATTTATGTGTCGGATCATCAAATGTTCGTGTCGCTTCAATAAAGCCGGCACCTTGAGTCGGTTGATCTCCCGGATAGATGATCGAAGTTGCATCATACTGATCATGAAGCTGGGTCATGTTCACATAAATTCCGTATTGAATAAATGCCGGTTTCGATGGTGTAGAGTTAGGATCCCGATACTCAACCAGCTGATCATATTGTATAGCGATTGTCTGAGTTGATTTTAATACCTCACCTGTTCCTTTATTTTTAAGGTACCAATGACAGGTATCCGTAAGACCTTCTGTCCATAATTGAAAATCTCCATCCACAATATTAACAGGGTCGTACACACGGATATCAACCGGACCTTTTGCTCTCTGATAGACTGGATTCAACATTCGTCCCGGAGTCGTCGTATTGGTAATAATGTTGTCAACTGATTCCTGGGTAAGGTCAAGTGTCTGTCTGTCGGCACCTGGAATATAACCGTTCCCTGTTCCCTCGATCCGGGTAATCTCAGGTCCGTCACCGAATGTAGTATTCAGTATTAATCCATTTGCTTCAGGAGCAATTTTATGAGGGATAGCCGTATATGTTTGTATCCTTCTCCTGCCGGACAGGAATGGCTTGCCGTCTCCTTCAGTCGTGTGTGTGTAATCGAAAGCTGCATTCTCAAGAGAATCGAACGCATAGGCAATAACCGTGTAATAATATGTCTTATGATTAATAAGCTGATCCGAACCGGTAGCAAATTTATCTTTGTTGAGCCGGAAAACGTGACGTAATCCATTGTCGGCGCCATTTACCTGTTCAACTCCGAAGTATGCTGTTGTATTCGGATCGCGGTAATAATTCACGATTTGACCGATACCATCTTTAATATCACATTGAAAAACCAGGCGCGCTTTGCTTACGTCAAGAAGATCAAGCGTAGTAACTGTAGGATCCTTTAATTGGAAAACCTCGTACCCCTGGAATTTGTATTTATCTAACGTACCAATAGTAAGATTGGGGTCAATTTCTGTATAAGCTTCATCGTGATAGACTCCCGGGTGGTTTTCATCCTGCGGATAATTATTAGAAGAAGAGACTGCCGGATTAGGATTTGAAATAGAAAAAAGTAATTCCTGGTCTAATTCACGAATGCTGAGATCAGGTGCATCAGGACCATTTGTAATTGCAAAATCATGATCAAACAAATGTTGTGCTTTGTCATCCGCTATTCGGATTAACTGAACTGAAGCCAAACGGCCTCCGCTTGCTGCTCTTCCCCAAACAGCGCCAGTCGTAATAAAATTGACGGCACCTGGTTGTAAAGTAAATGGACCGGCTGACTGTAAAAATCTTCTGTCATCAGGAGCGTTGCCGGCAGTTACCTCATCCCATAAAGGTTCGGGCTTTCCGTGTGTTCCCCAATGGCTTGGATCTGAATCCCCTGGAAACATAAAATCGCACGTATCCGTGGTTGAGCCAAGACCACCAAGATGTCCATTTCCACCGTATGTAATTTTACTGCCGTTTCTCCAAATACCTTGCATGTAATTGTAATAGTTAAGTGCCGAAGTAGGATTTCCTGATACAGCATCCGAGTTATTATTATAGTACACAAATTTTGACATGATGATTAACTCCGGCAATACAGAATCGGGTACAGCAGTGCGTACTCCATTTATATTCTTCCAGGTACAATCAATGCAACTGTCTCTGTCATTATCTAAACCATCGTGAATATCTGCCTTAGGTCCCTGAAAAAAATCATATCCGATTGCCGGCGGATTAAAACCATAGCCGGTAATTCCTTCATCGTACGCATCGCCATTGTAGCAATATCCGAATCCTCTTTTTACATCGCAGCCAACATAGTCATCCAGGTAATTTCCGAGATCAGGATCCACCCACGCTCCGAAATAAGTTTTATTAACTGAGAGAGAAGAGCGGTTGATGATTTTATACTTATAAAATGTCATGTTATTGATCTCATCGTTGGTCGCGAAAGCAAATGCCTGCGCCTGAATTTCGAGACCGATCTGAGCGCCGCCGGTTTCTTTGTGAACATTACCGACATCATTAAACACCCACCAGAGTGTTTGATCTCCGAGGAGGTATTCGTTGGTAGCACTATTGGAATCCAGTTTTGTAGGATCTGGATTCAAATTATAACCCGGATAATCTCCATCCAGATAACTGTAGCTTCCATCGCCGTTCGCATCATGAAAAGGTGCGAGGTATCTTGCATGATTTCCTCCATCACCATAATTACCCCATTGCTGAATATCAAGAGATGGTGTAATGAGAGTATGATTGGCTGTTCTGCTTATAGCAAATGCTTCCACTTCTGCCCGGGTTACTCTCCAGTGCCTGTCATAAGCATTACAAACATCAGCTGTAATAGAGGCTGCTATTGATGTGTCAACCGGACCCGGCCAGAAATCACTTCCGCTTTGACGATAGGTTTGAGCAGCAACTTTCAGGTTACCCGCTAAATCATAACCACCGATCCAAAGGGCGCCTGCAAAGAGCGAATATTTTTTAGAATCTTTCGGCACCTCATACTGAGCAGCCCCAAGCAAATCCCACCACATATCTCCGTTAATAAATATAGGGCAACGGATATTATTGATATCAAGATCTTTTCGTGATGTGGAATTCGAACAGCTTGCCGCAATCTGGTTGCCTCCTCCAGGAGCAGCGACCCGATGTTGTTGTTTATCTACATCCTCTTTTGCATACAGGAACTGAACTGAACTGAACGCGATGATGGTTGCAAGAGCAATCTTTTTCATCTTAGTATTCATGGTAGTGGATTTTCAATTACGATATTAAATGATTGATCAGAAGTTTAACTGAAGACCTAAGCGAATTCTCCTTGGCATGCTATAGTTACCCGGATTATTCACCGCAATCTGGTACAGGTCGGTGTAAGCCTGTGGACTTAATTTAGTACTCGTTGAAGCGACACCGTCCGGCGATGACAAATAGCCATCGTCATTAGGATTACCGGTAGATCTGTAAACACCGGTGATATTCAAAGCGTCAAGCACGTTCAATACCTGCAGATACACATTCATGTAAAGTGGCTTGCGGCTTTCTCCGTCTCTCTTTTTTCCCATCTTCACTTCAAAACTCTTATCCACTTTTGCATCAATCCTGAATTGCCAAGGGTAACGGGAGCCGTTAATAGAACCAGCAATCACAGAACGACCATTAGCAGCCGAAGTGAAATCGGCTGTCGGAGTGATGTTACTCTGACGGGTATAAGGAGTTCCTGAACCCGCACGGAAAACGAAGTTGATTCCTGCATTTGAAAGCACCTGTTTCTTAAACCATATAGGACCTGAATAATCTTTACCTGATCCATACCGGAAATCTACAGATGTAACAAATGTATGTCGCTGATCAAAATCAAGGGGCTTCGTTTCGCGCAGGTTACTTTGTCCGGCACTCGATACAATTGCTCCGTTAGAACCCGGATCAGAACCGGTACCATCAGCGAATTGCAACGTATAACTTGCACTTAATCTCACGTTTCCTGTCCTTCTAAGGTCATAAGAAAATGAAAGACCTTTTACTGTTCCGAAATCAATATTCCCATACGTGTAATAATTTACAGGGTAAGCATAGTTCACAGCAATAATTTCAATCATGTCACGAAGTTCTTTATAAAACGCAGAAATAGACAAGGCAGAACTCTTGCTTACCTTTTGCTGGAATTTAATTTCATAATCCGTCGTTTTCGATGCCTTTAAATCAGGATTCGCAATTGTTCCTGCCAGGCCCTGTGCCATGTATAAATACGTAAACGGGTTAAATCTCACCAGCCCGGCATCAGGACGTTGTGTAAGGATGTCATAGTGAGCAGCAAAATAAGCTTCATCAGAAATCGGAAATGAAAATGCGATACGAGGCATAAAAGTAGTCTGAGGTTCATAATCCTTAAACGTATTCAGGTCAATTTTTTTATGCTCGCCTATGGCATCAGAAGGGTGCAGCAGGAATGGTTGAATG
>JAYVZS010000141.1:0-111783 GCA_043783155.1 Bacteroidota bacterium
CTTTGTAAACCAAACATAACTGTATAGGGTGAACTATTTTTTAGCTCGCCATTTTATTATTTTTGTCGGACAATAGTGTAAACTTATATTTTGATTTGATAAGTATTTTTTCTTTGATATTTTTTTCAATATTGCTTCCCGTTTTTGAGAAAGATAATTCAGTTTTTTGAAAAACATTTTTAATATAAAACAAACTTGAGAACAAAAATTCTCTCGTGCTTGCATACCAATGTTTATATGCAGCAGAATAGTACTCGCCTATTTTATTTTCATTTTTTTTACCAATAAATATTGTTAACCGTTGTTCAACATTTTCAAATAGCTTACCGGATCTATTGGAAAACGAAGATTGCCATGTCAATAAATTATTTTTAAATATATTTTGCAGACTCTCGAATTTTTCACTTGAGATACTTGAAACAGGAACAATCATTCCTATTAAAGAAAATTTGGAAGAAAACATTTGACATCTTTCAATCACAAATGAGTAAAGATTATTCGATTTTAATGTTGTTAAGTCTTTCAATTTACTATCCAATGCAACGCCATCTGTTTTTTCTACCTGGTCTTCCATTAATTGCGGACTGCGTCCCATCCACTCTGTAAAAACGATTACCTGATTTTCGGATAAATCAGGAATTGCATCTACAGGAGTATTTTGCAAAGCAAACCAGCCAACACCAACAACAAGCATAGTAAGAACTACTACTACATAACGGTTCTTAATGCTCCAGGTGATTATTTTTTCAATCATTTTTTCCTTTTAAAATCAAATTTCTTTTGTCGTGCGTTGTATAGCTTCCTGATAGATGAGTGCAAATGTTTTATCCTTCATATACTCAGTTAACTTAGGTTTCCATGTTGTTGCACGTTCAGTAAGCAACATCATCTTCTTGTGGTTTTCGACATTCGCAGGTTCTTTTTTCTTTGCGCGAATAGCTTCAATAAATTCATCCATCCATTTTTCATAGATGAGCATAAATTCTTTTTGCTCAGGGCTTAATTTTTGAATTTGGGTGTGGTCTATTAATCCTGCAAAGGCAGATGTGCTTGCAACAGTTGCTCCGGCCGATACTCCGAGGATTTTTAAAAATTTTCTTCTTGAAGATTGTGTTTCCGACATGTGTTTTATTTTAAAAAATGTTTATTTACCTGACTGTTCTAAAAGATGATTTACTTTATGCATCTTGTGAAATGAATCGTATTCTGCGATGTTCACGTTGCTGTTAATTTGCGCATCAAGCATGTCATGAAACTTATGATTGTCCGGAAATGCGCTTTTCAAATTTTCTTTTGAAAGTTCAATCAGCCTTCCATCGCCATTAATGCTGAAATAATATTTTTTCTGAATGTAGGGAGACTTGCCCTGAGATTTATTTTCATCTCTGTAGAAAATCCATACGGGCCCTTTTTCAACAAGGAAATAATGTTCCTTATCCTGAAATCTTAAGAGTGGTTCATCACACGAAAGGACACCGTAAATGCTGTCTTTACTCAGATTAACTTTTTGTCCCTTGTGAATGACAGTTATGTAAGGTTGGTTTAAAAACAGTTTCAATCGAATGGTATGTCTTTCCGTCCGGCAATTAATTTCATACGATAGCTTGTTGCTTACATAATCATTAAAAGTGAGGTATACCCCGCTTTTTTCACTCTGTCCAACTGCATTTAATGTCATTAGGATAAACAATAAAGTTTTCATGCTAATTTTTCTTTGAATTAATTAGTAGCTGACTGCAAAAACTCAGTTATCTTTTTTGTTTCATCATCAGTAAGACCTGCACGAACGCGCATGTGCATACTGATGGTTTCCCATTGTTCGCCTGTGAATGCATCAGGCGGAGGAGTGCTGTGGCAGCGAACGCAGTTTTCACTCCATAGTTCAGCACCTCCTTTTTCAGCAAGCTTTGTTGAAGCGCATCCGTTCATCATGACTGATGCAATCACGATGCTGATGATTACTGATGTGATGATTATTATTTTTTTCATTGCCTGATTTTTTTGATTGTAATTTTAAAATCCCATTGATAACTGAAGCCAGAATCGCGGTGTGTCTTTATCAGGCTGATAAGCCGCTTTCACCACAGTGCGCCAGTTTGCCCAATAGTTTAATCCTAAAATAAGTTGAGTTATATCTTTGTTTTCTTTTGCACCATCAGGAAGATTTAATGCAGAGTAGCGAACAACCCCTTCAAAATTTTTAATCACTTTATTTTTAGACATCGTTGGACGATATGCAAACTGTGCGTAATACACATCGCGTTTATTGTTATAAGTATAAGTAGCGGTGCCCGTGGTATCATCATGATCAGGGTAAGTTGCGTTATCCACATTTACAAAATTCCATTGAGCTTTGGCATCGATAGTTCCTTTCAAAAAATCAATTTGCTTAATGTAGTTGAAATCAAAAGCATACATAAGCGCGTTAATTCTTTCGTACTCACCTCCCGTAGCGCCTGGCTTTGCTGATTGCACGGATGCTCCGAACTCGCTGCATGAATTCAGGAACGGGAGAAAACCTATTCTGCCACCGATTGCTTTATTTTTATTGTTGTCGGCATAATTTTCATACATCAGGTTTCCTTCTTCTCCGGGTTCTTCCTCTCCTAAATTAAGCGTCGGACCATTTGACACATATACATTGTAATTGAGTTTTGAAGAACCAATGGGAATACCCCCTGTCAAATCCAAACCGATTTCAGAAGAAGGACCAACACCATCATGTCCGAATCCTAATGGAGCAACTGGAATTTTATTAATCCACGATGGATGATATGAAGGTTGAAAAGCTCCGAAGGGAGTTAGAAATCTTCCGAAGCGGAATGCTACATACCTGTTCAACACGCAATTTATGTTTGCATACTCAAGATTGATTGCTAATTGACCGTTTTCAAATCCCATTTCTAATTCTCCCTCAAAGAAAAAATGCTTCGCAGGTCGCCACAGAAAAATCGGGCTGAATCCAACATCACCAAACGAATTATTTTTCCCTTCTGAAATAAAAGACGCATTGGTGTAGCCGGTTAAAAGAAATCCTGTATTGGTGTATTCCTTTTTCTCCGGTTCATTTAACATACTGTCGAGTGCGGATTTATTATAATCCTGTGCATTTGCAGTGAGAAAAAAAATAGTGGTGATCGTTGTACAGATAATTTTTTTCATTGCCTTATTTTTTAGCAGTTGTTTTAAGAGTTCTCATATAATTGATTAATTGCCAAATTTGAATTTCTGATAATTTTTTTTGATATGAAGGCATCGGTGGTTTGCCGGTTTGGATTTTCCACATCAATGCGCCATCTTTATGCTCTTGTGTCATTGCCGATGATAAATCTCCTGGTGATTTGCCGAGAGCGGCAGCAGCGGGTCCATCGCCTTTGCCCATTTTGCCATGGCAGGAAAAACATTCCTTTGTGTAAAGTGTTTTACCCGCTGCAATGCCGGCGACATCCGGTTTTAAAGGATTTAATTTTTTGTCAGCGGCAGGAGGCGATTCCCACTCTTCTTTTTTCTGCTGGCTGAATGCAACATCACTCAATAAAAGGGTTAATGAGGAGAAGAGAATAAAAGACATTATCCTTTTCTTAGATTTGATTTGAAATACATTTTTCATTTTAGTTGTTTTTAATTTTTGAATGATTATTATTTGTTTAAGAAACCATATTCCCAGCTTTTTTTATTTTTCTTATCGTTGAAATCACTTTTAAATACACGAGCCATACACCTCCAAACAAAATTGAAAATGTAAGTATGAGCCATAGGGGGGCACGGTTCGAAAATGTGGAACGCTCCAATGGTTGTGACCGTTGATAAGGAATAGTTGACTTGATAACAATTTGAGATGATGTATCCTTCAACTCCTTATTGTCTTCAATTTTGGCAATTACAAAAATGTTTGCAAGCGTATCACTTCCAGGAAGTTGATTACTAAAGGCAAGAGATGCTTTGCCGGTGCTATCTGTAAAAACATCATTTAATTTCATCATACCGAACATTCTTTTTACAAATACATTTATGGTTACATCTTTTATTGGAATCTTATTAAAGTCCGATACATCAAAATTTATCACATGGGTTGAATCTGTTTTTTCATGATCCATTGTAATAATTGCATTGCGTTTTTCTGCCCATGCAAAAACACAAGCAGAAATTTGAATGATGAGTAGTGTTAATATAAATCGTGTCATACTTTTCATTTTCCTTAGTTTGAGTCTGTTGTAGAAATTTGTAAAGCGACTCCGACACTTTCGGCACCCTTATTTTTTATAGCATCAGCAGTTTCCCATAAAGTGATGATGGGAAATAATTTACTAAACAAGGTGTAAACAAGCATGAATCCCGACATTGCGCCAAGCGTAACAAGCCACTCAATCACAGAAGGGAAATACGAACCATACCCTGTGGGAGCATTTTGAATCGGTACAAAAGGATGAAGCATGGTAGGGATAACGATGATGTATCTTTTAATCATAGCACCCATCACAATGAGCGCAGATACAAATACAATCCAACCGATTGAATTTCGTATACGCTTGAAAGCAAGAAGTAGGAGCGGAACCAACAAGCCAAGAATTTGCACTGACCAATACAATGGTGCGTGGGCTCCATAAAAAAGTTCATTCAAATATTCATGCTCAGCTCTCTCCATTTTGTATGCAGGAACACCGTATTCATTGATGTTGAAATAAGCATAAATAAGAGTAAGGACAAATAAGAGCAGTGAAAGATTTTTAAAATGAACTATTGTTATGTACTGTTCCAACTTGTATGCTTTGCGAAATATTGCCATTGCAATGAGCACAGATGCTGCACCACTCATGATAGCAGCTGACACAAAATAAGGGCCGAGGATTGTACTGTTCCAACCTGTGCGAAGTGTCATGGCAAGAAGCCACGCTACAACAGTGTGAACTGCGATAGCTACCGGAAGTATAATTGCAGTCATAATCTTCATACACTTTTCAAGCAATTGTCTTTGGTCATCAGATCCTTTCCAACCAACAGCGAGTACACGATAAATTTTCTTCCTCCAACGTGAAACATGAGTTAGTTTATCACGCAACATCGCTATGTCAGGAATCATCGGGAGATAGAGGTAAATAGTACTCCCTACAAAATAGGTTGCAATGGCAATTATATCCCATAGTATTGGTGATTGAATTCTTCCGTGTGTAAAAAGAAAATAAAGCCGTTCCGGTCTACCCATATCGAGTATCGGCATTATTCCGGCAAATATTAATGATGAAAATGTAATTGCTTCTGCCATTCTTGTAATCGGGAATCTCCATTCTGCACCAGTTAACCGAAGAATGGAAGACATCAATGCGCCTACATGACTAATTCCAATGAAAAAAATAAACATAGATATGTATAATCCCCACGAAACATAATTACGCATGGCTGTTACTATCAACCCATTTTTTAATTGAATGCCATAAGCAATTACTCCTGCAATAAAAATGAATAACAATAAAGCAATCCATAATTTACCTTTTGCACTTGTGTAAGTGATGCTTTTTAATACATCACTTTCCATTTCCAGGTTTATCGCCTCAGCAGTATTATTTTCTGTTTTTAAATTCATACCGAATGATGTTAAGATTTTGAATCATTCATATTTGGTTTCGGATAAAGGCGATTTGTCGGTGGTAAATAATACACGCGCGGCTTAGTTCCCAACTCTTCCATAAAACGATACGCTGCTCTGTCTTCAAGCATTTGTGAAAGTTTCTCTGTTTGCCCTGATTTATTTGTAACAGCATCCTCGTTCTCATCGCCAAAATAAATTGCATCCATTGGGCAACCTGTTACACAACCGGGCAATTCATTTTTCCTTGACATGTGTGAACAAAAATCACATTTCTCCACACAACCCTTCTTACTTTGAAAAGCATTTTCAGGTGAAGCATTCATTTCCACAATGGTTGGCTTGACGGGCTCCTCCCAATTAAACAAACGAACAGAATAGGGACAGGCAGCCATGCAAAAACGGCAACCGATGCAACGATCGGTATCAATTGCCACAATTCCGTCTTCTCTTTTAAATGTGGCATCTACCGGGCAAACTTTTGTGCATGGAGGGTCATCACAATGAAGACAGGGCTTCGGAAAAAAGTAGGGAGCTTCTTTAGGTGCGTCCTGCATTTCAAGCACCTGTATCCATTCCTTCTCTTTAGGTAGATAGTGCATCTTGTTACATGCTTCCGTACATTTCCCGCAGCCATCACATTTGGCAAGGTCAATCACCATCACGAATTTTTTTCCTGCAATTCCTTTGCGCGATTCTTCGTTTGTGATGCCTTTGAAATTTGTATGCACGGGAATTTGTCCTTCGTCCACATAAATTAAATTCCCGGCAGTATCAAGCAATGGAATTTTTTTTCCTGTTAAAGAACCGGTTGTTTTAGTATCGCTGTTGCATCCGACAACACCTGCGGCTAACGCTGCTGCTCCGGTTATTAAACCTGCTTTGAGAAATGACCTGCGGCTGTTTTCTTCTTCTTCCAACATTTGGATAAAATTTAATTGTTAATTAGTCAATATTACTTTCAATGCTTTTTCTTTTGCAGCATTTCCAAATGTATCGGTGAACTATTTTTTAGCTCGCCATTTTATTTTATTGTCAGCAATAGTGATAGGTAATATTTTTGAAACGACGGGGACCGCAATCAATGTGTTATTCAAAGGTAATTATTCCTAAAAAATGTTCTGCCTTATCGAATCAACTGAACAGTTCCCTTTATTTCCTTTAAGCCGTCTGTTCCACACGTAGAAGAATATTTTGCTATCCAGTAATAGATGCCTTCAGAACAAGGCGTTCCTCTATTTTCACCATCCCAATTATTAGAAACGTCCTGGGTAAAAAATACTTTTTCACCCCAACGGTTGTATATCACCATTTCAAAAGTGATAACATTGGTTATATTCAAATTAAACTTATCATTCATTCCATCTTTATTTGGAGTAAACACATTAGGAGCAAACAGGCTCAACGCAGGAGCATTGGATGTGATAATCGTTGCAACTGTTGATTTGGCGCATGTATTAGTCGCATTAACTGTGTAAATGCCGGGTGATAAATTGACAGCTGTTGAACTGTTCTGCAAAGGGTTCGTATTCCAAATAAAAGAATAATTACCGCTTCCACCGTTAATGCCGACCGTGGCGCTGCCACTATTCGAATAACCACATTCTACATTGGTTTGAGATGTGATCACACATTGATAAACTGTTACATTAACAGCAGAGGAACCAGGAGGATTACAAGTACCCGAGGTTGTTAAAGTTACTGTGTAAGTTCCAGGCGAATGAAAAACATGCGTAGGATTTTGATTGATTGATGAAATATTTGTGTCACTAAAATTCCAATTCCAATTATCCGGACAAAGATTTGAACTTCCCGTAAATTTAAGAGTATCCTGATTGCATGTATAAGTAATTGAAGGCTGAAGAGGTGGGGCATTCTCAATTTTTACATCATCAAAAGCAAAACCATCGTAGTTGTTGCAAGCCGTTCCTGCACCAAACGTAAAACGGAACCTGACATTCGGTTTCCCCGCTAACCCTGTAAGGCAGTGTCGTGCAGTAATCCAACCGTGACTCCCGAAGCCCCCTTGGCAACTTCCATTTGTTACTCCAATCCGGCCTGACCATCCATCGTTAACCGGAATCCAGACGGGAGAATTCAAAAAATGTACATCGTTATAATTATACCAGTTCTGGGTCATACAATTACTCACGTCAGTGGAAGAACCAAGAGTTATCCAAGTACTCCCTCCATTGAGGGAGTATTGTATATTGCTTCCATCCCAATGTCTCTCCATTTCCCAAAAAATTTTGAATTCTATATAAGGATATGTAAGAGAGGAAAAATCGAAACAAGGACTTTTTACATACGATTGCTCTCCATCATTGTATCCAGTGCCTGTCAATCCTCCCGTAACCCAACATTTGGTTCCGGAAGCAGCGTTTGTTATTACCGGTTTGGATGGATGACCGAAAGCCCAGTCTGAATGAAGACCAGCGCTAATCCATCCTCCATTACCAGACTCGAAATTTTGAAAATAAGGATATGATGTGATACATTGGCTATAACCATTTGATATCAAAACGAAAAACCAGAAGAAAACAAATGAAGCTACTTTCAAAATCATCCTATAAATGAAATTTAAAAACATTGTTGTCCCGAATTAATTAAATTATAAACCCAATTACAACCATTGTTGATTTCTTTTTTCTTTTTATTGCTAACAGAAAGATGATATACCTGTCATTATTCATAAAAGAATTCTTTGTGGCGACGTTTGCACAAAGCCAACATCAAAATATAAAAGTTGCAATGAAATTGAGAGTTTCATTTTTTTCACGTCGCAAATTAAGTAAAATGAATTGGAACAGGCATGAAGAAAAGAATATGTTAACCGGGATATCCAACCATTGAAATAAAATCGCAATTATGAATTTTAACATTTTCACTTAAATATCTAATGATTAAAGATCCGTATCGAGCAAGAAAACGACTCCACCCGACTCCTTTACTGAACAGATTAGAAATATTTAACGTCTTACTGGAAATTCTGAGGCGAAACATAATATTCCTGTTAATACAAATTCGTATTAAAGAAAGTTCTAAAGCACTCATTTGGTATAAATAAATTTCTAACGGGTCATGGTGAGATAGAAGATTATATATATTTTTAAAGGATGTAAAAGAAAATCATCAGCACCGGAATTGAGTGACGATATTTCCATCAGTTCGTCTTTTCTGTCAGACAAAATAATGACAATTGAATTTTTAAGGCGACTTAACGATTTTATAGAAATGCAAAGTTCCATTGCAGAAAGTTCATTGCCGCATGAATCAATACTAATTACCTCGGGAATAAAACGTATGGAAGCATTAATTGCATCTGAATATTTTGTAACAGGTTCGGTCACAAACCCGCAATCAGTAAGCAACTTTGAAAGCGCTTCCAAATCCTTATTCTTACCTCCTACTAAAAGAAGTTTACAGAAATTATTTAATTTTTTCGACGTGTTCATTTTTCACATGTCGGGCAAAGATGGGCCAGCGATGCAAACAGCAAATTACACAACCGTAATTTTATTGTTACATTTTGGTTTGGTAATTCCAGGAGATGTAATCCATGTATCGGTTATAGATGTCGCATCCCTGCATTTCATGAATAGTAAAAACGCTGATGTTTTTTCTTACCTTCGCCATCAATATTGCTATTTGATTCAAATCATAAGCAAAATCGTTCGATGTATAAGGTTTCCCGCGGGAATAACCGAAACGCTTCGACTATCTTAAGTTATTTTATACCCGATTTTCATCACTCAATTTTCCGGTTTCAATCCATCATGTCAAACATCGTAGCCATAGTAGGTCGCCCAAACGTAGGCAAGTCAACGCTTTTCAATCGCCTCATCGAAGCAAGAAAAGCTATTGTGGATGAACAAAGCGGTGTAACACGCGACCGGCATTACGGTCACGCAGACTGGAACGGCAAACGCTTTTCACTTATTGACACCGGCGGTTATGTGCGCGGCTCTGATGATATTTTTGAAGAAGAAATCCGGAAGCAGGTTGAAATCGCGATTGAAGAAGCAAACGTTATTTTGTTTGTGGTAGATGTGGAAGCCGGCGTTACCGACCTCGATGATGCCGTTGCCAATATACTCCGCAGAGGGAAGAAAAAAGTTTTTCTTGTCGTCAATAAAGTGGATAACAACTCTCGCATCAATGATGCAAGTGAGTTCTATTCATTTGGATTAGGTGAACCATATTGCATTGCCGCTATTAACGGCGCCGGTACGGGAGATCTATTGGATGCAATTGTCGCGGAGTTCCCCGAAGATTATGTGGATCCGAATGAGGGCCTGCCGAAGTTCGCCATCATCGGTCAGCCGAATGTTGGAAAATCTTCTTTGCTGAATACTTTGATTGGTGAAGAACGTACCATTGTTACTCCGATTGCCGGAACAACCCGGGATACCATCAACCAGCGTTACAGCAAATACGGCCATGATTTTATTTTGGTTGACACTGCCGGACTCCGGCGTAAAGCAAGAGTAAAAGAAGATATTGAATTTTATTCGGTGCTGCGTTCGCTTCGGGCAATCGAAGAATCGGATGTTTGTATTTTAATGATCGATGCCGAAAATGGCCTCACAGCGCAGGACTTAGCCATCTTCCATCTCATCGAGAAGAATCGAAAAGGCGCTGTGATGGTGGTAAACAAATGGGATCTTGTAGAAGGGAAAACGAATCAATCGTCAAAAGAATTCGCTGATAAGATCAAACAGAAACTATTGCCGTTCGATGATGTGCCGATTATTTTTACTTCCGTACTCACCAAGCAGCGTATTTTTAAAGTGTTGGAAACGGCCGTGAAAGTATATGAAGGAAGAAAAGATAAAATTCCGACTTCAAAATTGAACAAGATCATGCTTCCGATTATTGAAAACAATCCGCCGCCTGCTTTGAAAGGAAAATACATCAAGATAAAATACATTACGCAGCTGCCAACGCCTGCACCACAGTTCGCGTTTTTCTGTAATCACCCGAAGTATATCAGCGAATCATACAGACGCTTTCTCGAAAACAAATTGCGTGAGAACTTCGACCTGAGTGGTATTCCCATCAATATATTTTTCAGGAGCAAAGATAAAGAGGACGAGGACTAAAATTTAATTTTCAATTAGCAATGATCAATTCATCAATTGAAAAATTGACTATTGGTCATTTAATAAGACCGCTTCTTTTATCCATTTTTTCAACTGCACTTTTGGAATGTCTTTTTCGGAATAGACTTTAATGTGCCGCATCCCCTTTCCGGTTCCGACGAATAATTTTTTCGGATCAGTGAGTTCCACGGCACGTATAAAACCGATATTGATGTAATCCACTTTTTTATATGTATAAACAAAAGCGAGGTTGCCTTTGTATATAAAAGTCAGGTTACTCCATTTAATAGCTTCCGTAATTTTTTTATCCGTCCCAAGAAATATATCTCGGACATGCATGACCAGCTTTCGTTTTTCATCGGGTATACCCAGACAGAACTTTTCGATTTTCGCATCCATATTTTTTATTTAACGTAAATTTGTTTCATTAATCAAAAATAGCAAAAAACTCTATGAAAATAGTTCACACTTCTTTGGTCCGAAAAAACATTTGTGCCTTTCTAATCTTACTCGCGGTTTTGCTGAACAGCTTTATGAGCAACGCGCAGAATACAGCTACCATTTCAGGAACTGTTGAACCTCTGACGACAATTTCCGCTCAGCTTGCCATTGACCGTTTGCACCTCGGTAAAAAAATTGAAATCAATTCTGCTGAATTGAAGAACGGAGAATTTCATTTTACTATTAATCTGGATCATGGATATCTTGTTGAATTGACAACAAACAATATTCAGCATAAAATATATCTTGAGCCGGGAGATAATCTTCAACTCCAAATAAAAGACAGTGCTGTTATTTTTTCAGGAAAGGGCGCCGAACAGAATTTCTTCCTGAAAAAATTTTACAGGCAGTTTAAAAATGACTTTGATGACAGCGTGCAGTTTCCAAAAATCCTGAGCTCAGGAGTAGATGTCTTTGAGATGTCCATTTTCGACAATAGAAAAAAACAAAACGATCTTTTCAAAAATGATCCGGATAAAAATAAATTCTCTTCTTCCTTTACCGCGTTTATACAAAACATGATCAGTTACCGTTACTGGAACCTGATGTTCGCCTACCCGATTATCACCGCCAACAGCAACAAAGGTTTAATCGTAAACGGTTTGCCGACAGTAATGCTCGATGGATTAATCCGTGTGCAACTGAACAATGATTCAGCACTCATCAGTGAATCGTACCGGGAATTCCTGAAGTATTATGTAATTTATTTTACTTCGCAGGCAAATGGCTTCAATAAATTCACAGACTTCTCTATTTCCGCCGACAAAAAATTAACGCTGGCGAAAGAACGTCTCAAAGGAGAAGCGTACAAATTCTGGCTCGCAAAATTCACACTTGAAGAATGTGGACGTGTTGGACCTTTCCTGATAAAAAAATTATATACCTCGCTGATGGAGGTTGACAAAGAAGCCCGTTATACACCTGTTATAAATGAACAATGCGGCGAACGAATGGCAATGAAGGAAGAGAAAAAACCGGAAGAAAAAAAAGCCAGAGCGAATACAAACGTATCAAAAGGAAATGATGAACTGGATCTTACTGATGTTGACGGAAAACATGTTTCGTTGAGTGATTTTAAAGGCAAAGTCGTGTACATTGATTTTTGGGCAAGCTGGTGCGGACCATGCAGAATGATGATGCCTTACTCAAAAAAAATGCATGAGGACCTCAACGACAAACAAAAAAAGCAAATTGTTTTTCTTTATATCTCGATAGACGGTGATGCCGCTTCGTGGAAAAAAGGAATCCAGGACCTGGGCATACAAGGAGTCAATGTGAACTCTCCGGGCAACTGGAGTTCAAAGGCATGCAAGTATTTTCAGATCAACAGCATTCCACGTTACATGATCATGAATAAAAAAGGCGACATCGTTGACTCCAATGCCAAACGCCCCGCTGATCCTTCTGTGCTGGATGATTTGATGAAGTATGTGGTGGAATAATTTTCCTCTGAAATTTGTCAAAGTCCGCTCAACAATTTATTGAATTCAGTATTGCCGCGAAGACTATTGAATGATTCTTCACTTTCAACTTTTCCTTTGTCTTTCAAACCGAGTTGAACCGCTTCCTTCAATGCTGCAATCGCCTTTCCCTGGTCGCCTTGACGCGCATACATGCAAGCAGTGAGAAATGGTTGCTCTGAATTTTCAGGATCCGCCAATTTATAGATGGCGAGAAATTGCTGAGCAGCTGAAAAATTATTTTGTCTGATCGCGTTGTTTGAATACGAGTAAGAAGCCAGCGACAAATAACCAAGCAACCGCTGGTACATCATTTCCTGCTCACCCGCTTTCAGATTACGCATCCTTGAAATTTCATCTCTCCACCAATTCAAATCTTTGCTTTGGAAACACTCCATGTAATTCTGCTTGAGATTGCTTTCCATTTGAAAATTGCCTTGCTGTTTTTGTAATTCTTTTTTATAAGAATCTCCATTCATCAGCGATGTTAGTTTTTGCCGATACGATGAAACATCAACGACTCCCTGCAAAAAAGCAATCAACTGGTTAAACTGATCATACTGAGTTAAACTGTTTTTCGATGCCGCAATTAATTTATTTTTTTTCTGCAAATAGTTTTTGACAAGATTGTTATCGGTCGCCAATAATTTATTCCGCATTGCATTGAAGTCGCACCAATAGAAAGCATCTTCAAATGACAATGAATCAGGCCATTCATGTTTGCCCTTCCATTCGATGAGCGCATGATTTATTTTTTTTGCTTCCAGCACAGGACCGGAAGCCATCACTTCCGTGAAATTCATATCACGAACACCCGCGAAGCCCAATGCGGGAGGAAGTTGATGAATATTATCAAAAGGAATGGCAGCGCCACAATAAATAACGGACAGCAATTCCGGATGATTAGAAGCTCCGACCAGCGCGACTTTTGAACCTCCTGAAAAACCGGCAAGTGAAATTCTTTTTTTATCTGACGAATATTTTGTCCCCGCTTCCGCAATCAAACTATTCACAATGATATTTGTCTGATCAAACTGCAAACCGTTTTTAGCATTATAAGAACCCATCAGTATATAACCGAACTGATCGGCAAGCGACCTGAACAATCCTACAGGGTAACTTCCGCTTCCATGCGGATCAAAAAAAATGATGACAGGAAATTTGAGAGCATCCGTATAATTTTTCGGGAGATACAAAGAATACGATTGAGAAGCGTCGTTGTCACAAAAAACTGTCGGTGTAATTTCCCCTGCTTTTAATTCCTGTGTTACTTTCGGCTGCTCAGTGACAGGAGGGGCGGCTGTTTCCGTCTTCTGTGATTTTGTTGAGCAGGAAAAAATTGTCAGGGTCAAAAAGAAAAAAAGCAGCTGTTGTGTTCTCATGATTTTCTTAGAATTATAGTTACTGCAATATTAAATAAATAAAAAATAATGATACCCACTGAGACACTATAGGCACTTAGATTAGAGAACCTTAGTCCTCTTAGTGTCTCAGTGGTAAATTTTTCCAACGCCCATTGATCCTTTTTAAAAATTGCGCAATAAAAAAGGGACCGAAGAAGTCCCTTTCTTTCTTTTTTCTTTGATTGTTATTTTAAACCAAACGCCTTCTTCACTTTGCCAACGTAGTCTAATTTTTCCCACGTGAAAAGTTCAACACGTTTGGTGATTTTTTTTCCGTTCGGTGTAGTGAAGGTTTTATTCACCCATTCATTCTTTCTTCCCATGTGCCCGTAAGCCGCAGTCTCAGAATAAATCGGGTTGCGCAACTTCAAACGTTGTTCAATGAAGTAAGGACGCATATCAAAAATACCTTCTACAATTTTCGCGATCGCTCCGTCTGTCAACTTCACTTTCGCTGTTCCGTTCGTACTCACAAAAATTCCCATTGGTTTCGCTACCCCGATGGCATACGAAACCTGCACCAGGGCTTCATCGCAAACACCTGCCGCCACTAAATTTTTCGCGATATGACGAGTTGCATACGCCGCAGAACGGTCAACCTTTGAAGGATCTTTTCCTGAAAACGCTCCGCCTCCGTGCGCACCTTTGCCACCATACGTGTCAACAATAATTTTTCTTCCCGTTACACCCGTATCACCATGCGGACCACCGATTACAAATTTTCCTGTCGGGTTGATGTGGTATTGAATCCTGTTATTGAAAAGATGTTTGTATTGCGGATATTTTTTCATCATACGCGGCATCAGAATTTCAATCATGTCCTTGCGAATCTTCGCCGCCATCTTCTCGTCCTTGTCAAAGTCATCGTGCTGCGTAGAAATTACGATCGCGTCAATTCTCACCGGCTTGTTGTTATCATTGTATTCCAAAGTAACTTGCGACTTAGCATCTGGGCGTAAATATTTTATCTGCTTTTCTTCTCTGCGAAGTTCAGCCAATTCAATCAACAGCTTGTGAGCAAGGTCAAGCGCCATCGGCATGTAATCTTTTGTTTCATTGGATGCATAACCGAACATCATTCCCTGGTCGCCGGCACCTTGCTCCTCTTTCTTCTTGCGTTCAACACCCTGGTTGATGTCGCTCGACTGCTCATGAATCGCGGAAAGAATTCCGCATGAATCCGCTTCGAACATGTATTCGCTTTTCGTGTAACCGATGCGTTTGATTACGTCACGTGCAATGGTCTGAACATCGAGGTACGTTTTCGATTTCACTTCTCCCGCAAGCACGACCTGTCCGGTTGTAACCAATGTTTCGCACGCTACTTTCGAACTTGGATCGAATGCAAGAAAGTTATCAATGAGTGCATCTGAAATCTGATCCGCAACTTTGTCGGGATGGCCTTCTGATACTGATTCTGATGTAAATAAATATGACATGTTAGTTTAAGTTTTGAGTTTTAAATTGAGTATCCGGACTGCCTGATTCGCGTATTTGTAAATTCGTATTCAATTCGTAATTCGCTACGGAGGTATATTAAATAATTTAACCGGAGCGCAAAAGTAAATAAATTGAATGATCTGCAAAAGGGACTAAAGTTCCTTTAATTTGTTGACGAGAATGTTGAGAAAATTGGTAAGCGGCTTAATTGCCATCATTTTCATCATCGGGTTCAGATCTGCATCAAAAGCAAGCTGAACAGCGCACTGGCTTTGCAAATCCTCGATCATACAACTAAGCGTAAAGTCAAAAGGAGCGCTGCCGTTTTTGATCACCTTGATCAGACTATTCGGAGTTTTTTCTACGAT
Organism: Bacteroidota bacterium; assembly: GCA_043783155.1. Lineage (GTDB taxonomy): Bacteria > Bacteroidota > Bacteroidia > AKYH767-A > 2013-40CM-41-45 > JAPLDA01. The sequence continues at coordinate 15,859 of JAYVZS010000141.1, forward strand.
CTTCATCCCAAGCGTTGCCATCCCTTTAATGGTAAATGTACATTCGTCAGCCGTCGATTTCCAGCCGACCACCTGTTCCGGCATCAGCTTCTGAAAGTTGTTGAAATCACTTAAGAAGTCAAACGCTTCTTTCGCTGTTTTGTTGATGGTTGTTTTGTCGCTCTCTATTCTTGTCATGGGTGCGTCAAATTAATTAGCACAACTTAATATCAAATTATCAAATTTTTTCTCCGTTTCTCCCATTCACCGATTCATCTTTGTCTATCAACTGCCGATTGGCTTACCTTCCCCACGTCTCCGGCGATTCCCGCCATGCCCGAAGCGTTTTCAAATCCTCTTCCGTTATGAATTTACTCTCCACTGCTTTTTCAATCAGGACATCATAATTACTCAATGAATACATCGGGCATTTGCCTTTTTTAAAATTGTCGGTGGCTGTTTTAAATCCGTAGGTGAAAACTGAAAGCATCCCGTTCACTTTACAACCGGCATCACGCAATGCTTTCACCGCTTTCAATGAACTTTGTCCGGTTGAAATTAAATCTTCAATAACGATTACGGATTGCCCGGGAATAATTTCTCCTTCGATCAGGTTTTCTCTTCCGTGATCTTTCGGGGATGACCTCACATAAACAAAAGGAAGCCCGAGTGCTTCTGCTACAAGCGCCCCTTGTGCAATTGCTGCTGTGGCAACGCCGGCAATCACATCCGGTTTACCGAATATTTCTTCAATCACTTTTACCAATGCCTGGCGAATAAACGTTCTTACTTTCGGATGAGAAAGTGAAATACGATTGTCACAATAAATCGGCGACTTCCATCCCGACGCCCATGTAAACGGCTGATTGGGTTGTAACCGGATTGCTTTTATCTGCAACAGAAACTCGGCGATTTTTAAAGAGGTTTCATCTTTTTGAGACATGGGGCAAACATACGCAGGAGGCTTTGAGTTTGCAAGGGTTTAGATTAGATAGTGTTTAAGTCCGTAAGTGTTTCTATGTTTAAGGATTGACACATTTTGTTTAAAGATTTTCTTTGATCAACGGAAATTTCTTACGTACTTACATACTTAAGCACATCAACACTTCAACACTTCCGCCCTTGCATACCGTCTTCATCAACGACAAGCCACTACATTTCATCAGCACGTATGATAAAATCGAACTTGAAAATGCGAAAGAGAATGTGATTTTTTCCGAGCATGATAAAAGCATGGCTGAACTAATTTCTATACTTGAAAATAAAGACGAACCATCCGAATTATTTTATCTCTCTGAAAATCCGGATGCAAGTTGGGAGCTTTTTCTTTCTCAATGTTCATTGATTGAAGCTGCCGGCGGACTGGTACAAAATAAAAAGGATGAGTTTCTCCTGATCTTCCGGCTTGGCAAATGGGATTTACCAAAAGGAAAACTTGAATACGATGAATCGGCTGAAGAAGCCGCCATCCGGGAAGTAGAAGAAGAATGCGGCATCGACAAACTCTCAATATTAAAAAAGCTTCCGATTACTTTTCATACGTATATCCTGAACAAAAAAAGAAAATTAAAAAAGACTCATTGGTTTCTGATGCAAACAGAAAGCAGCGATAATCTTATTCCTCAAAAAGAAGAAGACATACAGGAAGCCCGCTGGATGAAAGAAAAAGAAATTAAGTCGAAGGTATTTGCAAATACGTATACATCTGTTGGCGAATTGCTCCACAACTTTCTTGAGAAAAAATAGTTTGATCCTTAAATTTTTACCCCGGCCGGTACAAATGCCGATACATCACCGTTGTAAAGTAAAATATCGCGCACAATAGTAGAAGAAATGTGCGACAATGCCGGATCGGAAACAAGAAAAACAGTTTCAATCTCCGGAGCCATGGTACGGTTCATCTGTGCGATGGCGCGTTCAAATTCAAAATCGGCTGACGTGCGCAAACCCCGAAGAATATAATTGGCATTGATCTCTTTGCAAAAATTAACGGTGAGACCGCTGTAATGCATCACCTTGATTTTTGATTCTCCGGCAAAAACATTTTTGATAAAATGTTCGCGCCTGTCCTGGGAAAAATAGTAATGCTTGCCGGTATTCTGCCCGATACCAATTATAATTTCATCGAAGAACGAAAGAGCCCGTTTCACAATGCTTTCATGACCACGTGTGATGGGATCGAAGGAACCGGGGAAGACTGCAATTTTCATCAGCATTAAATATATGATGCGAATATACGAAACCGTTTAAAATTCATTTCAAATATTCGCTATTGAATATGCTTCGACTTCGCTCAGCATGACCTCGTGCACGATGTCACCCTGAGCGAAGTCGAAGGGTGAGCCGGCTATAACATTTTCTCACATAGAAATTTAAACAGTTTCTACAAAGAGAGAGATAATAAATCATTTCATTCCTTTGAAAATACTAAATGCGCAATTCCCGTATTTCCGTATTTCATCGGGCTGGACAATGCTTTGAAGTTTTCGTTTTGCCTGGTGCTCGACGATTAACCAGCCACCTTCATTCAACAACTTTTTTTCCATCACGATGTCGGGAATTTTATCTGTTGTTACCAATTCATAAGGCGGATCAGCAAAAATGATGTCGTAGGTTGAATCATTCTTTTCAAGAAAACGAAATACATCGGCACGAACTGTTTTTGCCTTTTGCAAATCGAGTTTCCTGAATGTCTCACTCGCAAATTTAACACAGTGAACATTTTCATCCACGGCAACAATATTCGAACTTCCACGTGAACCGAATTCAAAACTGATGTTGCCGGTACCGCAGAATAAATCAAGCACAGAAATTTCTTCAAAGTCAAAATAATTCATCAGGATATTGAAGATACCTGTTTTTGCGAAGTCAGTGGTGGGTCGCACAGGCAGCTGATTTGGAGCCGTGATAATTTTTCCCTTAAAGATACCGCTTATGATTCGCACAATGCAAGACTAAACAGGTTGAAATAAAAATGTGCGGGAATTTCTTTGAACACATAACTGAAATCGAAGACATTTAAACGAGGTGCAAAACTGATGTTCCGGATGTATTTGTAAAGCGCGTGATACGCGATAGATTCTTTCTCAACCCCACCCATTAAAAAAGCAGAAACCGTTTCAGGATTCAACTGCAGACGGTCGCAGGCAAACATGACATAGTACAACAGGTCATCGCTGTTTTTATAACCGAATGAGTTAATAAAAATTAATTTCTTCCCTTCAGTGACAATGATATCGACAAAGCCCTCGCGGATGTTTAACAACAACGTTTTGTCATTTGATTTTTTAAATGAAAGGAAGATGCCTTCAAGTAAAGAGGTAGCATGATGATGAATAGCCGGCTGATTAAAAATATGATTCATCGCATCTTCTACCGGCTTTGAAACAGCGAACGTATTTACAGTATCGAACGAACGGATACTTTCAGCATGAATGACCGCATTGGTATCACTGAAATTAAAATGAAAATATTTCTCCGCATCCTCTTTCCTGAATAATGCAGAAGGAACAAGCGTAGACAGTTCATTCACGACAGCCACAGAAGTATTTTTAAATCGATCGTTTTTAAGGATCCTGCTTTGCTCGGAAATTTCTTTCAGCCAAATTGCCTGTCTCAACGGATCGGGAATACTGTTCGTCCGGAAAACTTCCATCGCAAGAAATTTATTTTTCTTTCTATCGAGAAGTGCGAGGGCAAATTCAGAGGAGGAAACACTTGAAAACAAATCGCAGACAATATCCTTCTTCATCTCCAGGGATTCATCCCTGAAGAAAATAGCCGCTCCAGGATTTTTAGTGCTGAATTTGAAAATATTATCTGTTGCTGAATTCACGACATTCTTAGTTTGAACAGAACAAATCTACATTATTTTAGAAAGAAGGAAAGATGCAATCTATTTTTTTAAGTTTGCAACCCGAAATTGCGCTGTTAGCTCAGTTGGTTTAGAGCATCGCCTCGACAAGGCGGGGGTCAGTGGTTCGAGTCCACTACAGCGCACTTATTAGTTTTGAGTTCGGGGTTCTTTCAGATTACTTTGATAATCATCCTCAATCCGAAAACCACCAGCACTGAACCGACAGTCCAGTTGATCCAATGCAAAACGGAAGCATTCAACAAATGAGAAATGCGGTTGGCAACAAATGATTTTAATAAATCGGTACTGAAGACGGTTCCTAAAACACAGGCGAAAAAAACCGCCTCGTGAAACTTTGTATAATCTTCTTTCAGCTTGACAAGCCCGATGATACCGATCCAGAATAATAACACGGCAGGATTCAGTGTATTCATCGCAAAACCCTTCAGCATAAATTTCGCGTGAACGGTTTTTTTATCGTCATCCACTTCTTTGGGTTTTATCTTTCTGAAAAAATTAATCAAGCCAAAACCAATCAGCAATAAACCACCAATCCATCCCATCGCGACTTTATATTTTCCGGCGAGATCAATCTGTGAAGCAAATGTATTGGCAATCAAAATGCAGCATGCGTCGCTCAGCAACACACCAACAGCGAGGTAAACACCTGCCTTGAAACCTTCGTGCAACGAGGTTTGCAGCAACGTAAAAAAAACCGGCCCCAGCATGATGGCGAGAACCAATCCGAAGACAATGCCGCTTATTATCGGGTCAAGCATTTTTGATAAAGATCATTTTTTATTGTTAATAATTGAATCGGAGAAACGGAGAACGGGTGAATCGGAGTACCATCTCCACTTCTCCCGCTCTCCCTTTCGCCGTTTCTTCCACTCTCCGCTTCCAATATTTTTTTTCGCTCTCACTCACTTTCCCACTCTCACACTCTCCCTTTCTCCCATTCTCCGTTTCAGCGATTCTTCCACTCCGTAATTCCAATATTCTCACGCTCTCACTTTCCCACTCTCCGATTCTCCCAATCGCCGTTTCTTTTTTTATTCAAAATTCAAAAACCTCTCCCACTCCTCCAACTGCGTCGGTTTCATTACACGTGGAAATTTATTTTGTCCACCGAGTCTTCCCTTACTTGCCATAAACCGGTAAAATTTTTCTACAGGAACCAATTCAACAACAACATCTCTCAACGCGCTTCTTCGTTCCACTTCGTAATCATCGTTCAATAATTTTAATGTGGAATCAAGATATTGTCCCAATTCTTTTTTATCAGCCTGCGCACTTGTGCCGAGAAACCATTTGTGTGCAAATGTTCCTTCGCTCGGAATTCCTGCCACCGTAAATTCAGAAATCTCCATGTTGAATTTCTGTGAAAGTTGTTCCACCGCCTTGTTCATGTTATCAACGGAAAGATGTTCTCCGACCAAACTAAGAAAATGTTTTGTACGGCCACTGATAATGATCTCAGCATTTTCTTTTGAGGTAAAACGAACAACATCACCAATCAGGTAACGCCATGCTCCTGCGCATGTGCTGAGCAAGATCGCGTAATCTTTTCCCTCCTCCACTTCATTCACCAAAAGAGTCTGCGCGTTCTCAACCGGTTCTCCATTCGCGTCAAAATTCTTTTCATCAAAAGGTATGAACTCGAAAAAAATACCGTTGTTCAGAATCAGTTTCATCGAATGACTTCCCGGCTCCGACTGGAAAGCGATGAAACCTTCTGATGCGGGATACATCTCAATATAATGAATGGGGTGAGCGAAAAATTTCTCAAAACTTTTTTTGTAGGGTTCAAACGAAACACCTCCATGCGCATACACTTCGAGATTCGGCCAGATATCGTGAATCGTTTTCAGGTTGTAATGAGTAATCACTTTCTCCATGAGCAGTTGCACCCATGCAGGCACGCCGGTGATGATGCCGATGTCCCAGTTGTGTGCCTGCCTTGTAATTTCTTCCAGCTTGATGTTCCAGTCTTTTTCTTTCGATATTTTTTTTCCGGGCTTGTAATATTTCTGAAACCAGATCGGAACCCGTCGAGCGGAAATTCCGCTTACATCACCTTCGTAATAGCCGCCGTACTTTTTTAAATCGGTGCTGCCACCGAGCCAGAGAATTCCTTTTTCAAAAAATGCAGCGGGCAAATCATATTTGCTTAACGTCATCATCTGTCGGATACTTGCTTTGCGAAGAGCTTTCACCATTTCGCGTGTGACAGGAATGTGCTTGCTGGCACTCTCTGAAGTTCCTGAACTCAAGGCAAAATATTTTACACGACCGTTCCACGATACATTTTCTTCGCCGGCAAGACAGCGGTGCCACCATTTTTCAAACATGGAATTGTAATTGAACACCGGTACGTGTTCCTGGAACTGCCGTACGAAATTCCTGGCATATAAAAATTCAGAGAACTTATACTCGTTTGCAAAAGAGGTGAACTCAGCGGTACGCAGCAACTTCTTTAAAACTCTTCGCTGTTGCTGGATAGGAGTTTGCTCCCTCCGCTTCACACGCTGCGAAAGTTTCAATCCTTGTTTAATCAATGCACCGAGTACTGGCATTTATTTTTGTTGGAATGCGACCCGCTTATTGCGGGCTGTTGCGAACAAAAATACTCATTGAAAGATGAAAAGCAATTATGAAATCTTTAAACGGTAAATTGTTTAAAACAAAAAAGCCGTCACGTAAAACACGCCGCGGCCCTTTCAATAACATCATTTCTAATTATGAAATCATAATTAGAAGCGGTCTCAAAATAAATCTGACTTTCATTTGGATAAATATTTCACGCAAGGGGCGCTGAGAAACAGATAAGCTTTGCATTTTGAAATGACCTCTACATATTCTTAATAATCTCTGTTCCGAATTCAGAGCACTTCAATAATGTTGCACCCGGCATCAGCCGTTCGAAATCGTACGTGACACGTTTGGAAGCAATGCTCTTCTCAATTCCTTTGTAAATAAGATTCGCGGCTTCAATCCATCCAAGATGTTCAAACATCATGGCACCGCTCAGAATCACGGAGCCAGGATTTACCTTATCCAGTCCGGCATACTTCGGTGCTGTTCCATGTGTCGCTTCAAAAATAGCATGACCGGTAACACCGTTGATGTTCGCGCCCGGAGCAATTCCGATTCCGCCGACCTGTGCTGCCAATGCATCACTCAGATAATCTCCGTTTAGATTCAATGTTGCAATCACGTCAAAATCTTCAGGCCGTGTAAGTACCTGTTGTAATGTTATATCAGCAATGGAATCTTTGATGACGATGCCCGCTCCCGGTTTGCCGTCAGGAATTTTACACCACGGTCCGCCGTCAATTTCAACAGCCTCGAAAAAGTTTTTCGCAACCTGGTAAGCCCAATCGCGGAAAGCGCCTTCGGTAAATTTCATGATGTTACCCTTGTGAACAATCGTCACGCTTTTTTTCTTGTGTTTGATCGCATACGAAATAGCGCTGTGAATCAAACGTTCTGTTCCGAGATTACTCACCGCTTTAATTCCGAGACCAACTTCAGTTGTGACGGTGCGTTTAGTGTATCCGATGTCTTCCAATTGTTTCTGCCAACTTTGTGATGCTTCATCTGTACCGAAACGAATTTTCTTAAAGTCCTTCGGAAATTCTTTGGCGATAAAATCAAGTATTTTTTTCGCTTCAGGAGTTCCCGCAGCATATTCGATACCGGCATAAATATCTTCTGTGTTCTCACGGAAGATCACCATGTCAACGGCACCGGGATTTTTAACCGGCGATGGAACTCCTTCGAACCAACGCACGGGGCGAAGGCAAACAAACAGATCAAGAATCTGACGAAGTGCTACGTTCAGTGAACGGATACCTCCGCCGACAGGCGTTGTCAAAGGCCCTTTTATTCCAACTAAGTATTCCCTAAACGCATCAAGCGTTTCATCGGGTAGCCAGTTATTGGTTTTCTTGAATGATTTTTCGCCGGCAAGAACTTCTTTCCAGACGATTTTCTTTTTTCCATTGTATGCTTTTTCTACAGCAGCATCCAGCACCCGCACTGATGCAGCCCAGATATCAGCCCCTGTTCCATCCCCTTCAATAAAAGGGATAATCGGATCATCAGGAACTTGCAGAATTCCCGCCTTCATGGTAATTTTATTTCCAGCCATTGTGTCTTTTGATATTAAAATTGAGGCGCAAAAATAGGATTTAAGTTCAATCTATGATCTGTCGAATCTTTTTCAATCCATCATTATTTATTTTCAAAAAAACCATTACTTTCGCATTCTCAAATTTAAAAATTCATTACAGATATATCATGGCTAATATTGGAAAAATAACTCAGATCATCGGACCGGTGATTGACGTAAGTTTTGAAGATGAAGGCGCATCGCTTCCGAACATCCTCGATGCATTGGAGATTGACCGCCCGAACGGTTCATTACTGGTAATGGAATGCCAGCAACACATTGGTGAAGACACTATTCGCGCGATTGCAATGGACGCCACCGATGGTTTAATGCGTGGTATGCCTGTGCGTGCAACCGGGTCGCCTATCAAAATGCCTGTCGGAGAAGCCATTAAAGGTCGTTTGTTCAATGTGGTTGGTGATGCCATTGATGGAATCGGGAAAGTGGACAAGAAAAACGGTACGTCTATCCACCGTAACCCGCCACGATTTGAAGACCTTTCAACTGAATCCGAAATATTATACACTGGTATCAAAGTTATTGACCTGATCGAGCCGTATTCAAAAGGCGGTAAGATTGGTTTATTCGGTGGTGCGGGTGTTGGCAAAACTGTATTGATCATGGAATTGATCAACAACATCGCGAAAAGCTACGCCGGACTTTCAGTTTTTGCAGGCGTTGGCGAGCGTACACGCGAAGGAAACGATTTGCTTCGTGAGATGATTGAGTCAGGTGTTATCCGGTATGGTGATGCATTCAAAAAATCGATGGAAGCCGGAGGTTGGGATCTTTCGAAAGTGGACATGAATGAACTTAGTAAATCGCAGGCAACTTTGGTGTTCGGACAGATGAACGAGCCGCCGGGAGCCCGTGCGCGTGTTGCGTTATCAGGACTTTCGGTAGCTGAATATTTCCGTGACGGTGATGAAAAATCAGGTGGTCGTGACATTCTTTTCTTTATCGATAATATCTTCCGCTTCACACAAGCAGGTTCAGAGGTATCGGCGTTGTTAGGCCGCATGCCTTCTGCCGTTGGTTACCAGCCGACTCTTGCTACTGAAATGGGATTGATGCAGGAACGCATCACCTCTACCAAACGTGGTTCAATTACATCTGTGCAGGCCGTTTACGTGCCTGCTGATGACTTGACTGATCCGGCGCCGGCAACAACGTTTGCTCACTTAGATGCAACCACTGTATTGAACCGTAAGATTGCCGAGCTTGGAATTTACCCGGCTGTGGATCCGCTCGATTCTACCTCACGGATTCTTACTCCATTGATTATCGGTCATGAACATTACAACACCGCTCAACGTGTGAAAGAGATTCTTCAGCGTTACAAAGAACTACAGGATATTATCGCCATCCTTGGTATGGATGAGTTAAGTGACGATGATAAATTGGTTGTGCACCGCGCACGTCGTGTACAACGTTTCCTTTCCCAGCCATTCAACGTGGCTGAACAGTTTACCGGATTAAAAGGTGTGATTGTTCCGATTGAAGAAACCATCAAGGGCTTCAACATGATTATGAATGGTGATGTGGATGAATATCCTGAAGGAGCGTTTAACCTGGTAGGAACCATTGATGACGCGATTGAGAAGGGTAAAAAATTGTTAGCAGAGTCGAAATAAGTAACGAAGTGATGAGGTAGCTAAGTAACGAGCTATAACTTCATCACTTAGTCAGCTCGTTACCCAATAACCAAAGTACAAATAAGAAACGAGGTGAATAAGTAACGAAGTTACGAGGTTTAACATCATCACTTAGTCACCTCATCACCCAATAACCAAAGTACAACCAATGCATCTCGAAATTATCACCCCCGATAAAAAAATCTACAGCGGAGAAGTTACCTCCGTCAGCGTTCCCGGCATGAGCGGGCGTTTCCAGATGTTGAAGAATCACGCTCCTATTATCTCTACGTTGATGAATGGAAAAGTAAAAGTGAAAGACAGCGAAGGCGAAAAAGAGTTTGATGTAAAAGGCGGCGTGGTAGAAAATTTGGATAATAAGATTGTGATTCTCGCAGAGTCAGTATAGAGAGGCGAGATATTAGATTCAAGAATCAAGACGTTCAGAGATGGACGTCTTTTTTATTGGTGGCGATGACCGTTGAATTAACAATACTCCCGTTTGCTAAAAAAATTACCACAGAGACATGGAGGACACGAAGAACCATGACACTTTATCAACTAACCTCTATGCTCTCTGTGCCTCCGTGATAAAAAAATATTTATAATAGAGTCCAATGGAATTTCTATCAACAAAAAAACCCATCAGTAAACTACCTGATGGGTTTTTATTTAGGAATTGAATGAATCAATATTCCCACATATCATGTTCGAAATTTGTGATTTCGGTTTTAATTTTTTCCGCTTCAAGCAAAGCATGCAAACCCTGGTAGTAATCTTCTATCCGTCGGTCATATACATTCGATTCTTTGTAGATGTAACTTGAGAACAATCGTTTCTGAAAGATGTCGTCGAACGATCTTCTCTCTGCATCATTTTCCCGGTTGAACGCTTCCTGGTGTGCAAAAATGCTTCGGGCTTCAGGATAGTAAATCCAGAAAAGAGGTTTCTTTGTATTTCCCGGACGAATCGTACCCGATTCATCCACATCGTAAATCAATGGTGCAATTCCGATAATCCTGACATCCATCACTGAACGTTGCTTATCAAAAAACCAATCTTCTTTTATCCTGTAAGCTATTACTTTTTCAGGTGAGAACTCTTTTTTAATGAGCGTATCGAACTCATCATACGGAGGATCCGGTCGGTTCATTTTAACAGTATCCGTTCTTGCACCACCCTTAGCGGTAATTTTATCGTAGTTTATCGGAAGTGTAAATTCATCATCGTCTGCACTGTAAGCAGTCAATGAGCCTTCCTTAATTTTATCGAAAAGCAGATCAATCAGACTCATGCGATCATCAGTTTTAGCGATCGGATACCTGAACGGAAGATTAATTTTTTCGTTGAGATCAATGACTCTCCAGATGCGCCGGCTCCACATCACATCGGCTTCGCGCAGATATGGATACGCTAACGGCTCTCTGCTTTGGGTATGTTCTTTTACAAACACACCATCCAGAACGTTTTGTTGCGCAAATGTAGATCCACCTGTAAGCAGCAGAACAAATGCAAGAACAAATAAGATTTTGAATTTCATTTTTACCTCCTTAGTCAGCATGAAATTATTGAATGACAAAACTCATTGGTGACAAACTACGCGTAGACTGATCTGCGCCTGTCGCCATTTTCGCTTTAATGTATTCGATATAAACTTTAGATCCTCCGCGTAACTTTGAAACTGCATCACGCATAGGTTGCGTTAACTGGTTACCTTGTCCTTCTATTTCAATCGGATCTTTTCCTACCTGAATGATGGTGATTTTAAACGAGATGATTTTGAAGAACAACTCAAAGTCGAAATTCTCAAGTTTAGGAATCAATGTTCCGGCAGCAAGCAGGTTTTTATTAATCGGTCCTCCTTTGCTGTTAGAAATTTCTGCAACAGGATCGGGAACACGTTTTACACGATACGGGAAACTACCCATCGGTGTTGCTTTTCCTCCGATTTCAGCAGATACTTTTATCGTTGACGTTCCAACAGTAGTTACATTCATAAAATAGTGACCAGCACCACCTGTTGCAGTGGTATTTGGTCTATAAGAGCCACCACCGCCTTCAATGGAAACTTTTACTTTATCATTTGAAACACCTGGAACTGAAATCGCCATCGGGTTATCCACACCAATATACAATACATTCATCTTTTCCGCGGCAACAACTGAATTTGGTTTTTGCGCTATGTAAGAAGATGAGAAAGGATAATGTTTATACGTTCCATCCGGTTTCTTTACGCGTATAATTCCACTCCATTTTTTTTCTCCTTCTGAACCCGGGTGATCCGTATAAATCGCGTAGTCACCATCAATCGGTAATGCTTTAGCATCACAACCGTTACACTTGTCGCCTTTTTCATCCGTAGAAGCATTCATAAATACTTCCGGCTTCATGGTCGAAGAAGTAGCTGAAAGAAAAACTTTTGCCTGGAAATCACTACCGATTGTCACGACCGTGCTATTCGGAATTACTTCTGCGTTAAACGTATTTAGCTTGATAACATTTTTATCCACTGAAGAAAGTAATTCATCCGTTACGTGTGATTCAGCATTCCGAACATCACTTTGATATTTTGTAAGAAGAGCTTCCGTTGCCACAACAGGGTTGTGATAAAAGTTAAACATTTCCCATGTTCTTTTTCCTTCACTCTTATAAGCTTCACTTTTCGGGTCCGGGTCTTGTGTTGAAAGCAATACATTAAGACTTTGCTCATATTCCTTCTCTGAACCAACAGGAGCATTCGCGACAATTGTTTTCTTCAGTTGATCTATCAGTCCTTTCAAACGGGTCGCTTCTTTTCCTTTTCCATCGTGTTCAGAGCCGCACATGTATGTTGTAGGGATGTCGTAATTTTCTTTACTGTCCATGTCCTTCAACTCGGGAGTTGGTTTCCCCTTTTCAATACCATCCGCCTGCCTGATCAGTTTATCCTTTATATCCTGGATATTCTTTACCAACTCGTCTGCTGCCTTTTTAATATTGGTTGCCTTCGCGTTTACAGCACTATATTTAGCTGCATCCACTTCCATCGCTTTTTGAAAAGCCAGATAAGTAACCTGGTTCTTCTTCTCAATATTGCCTTTAGAAAGTTCGATACTGTCATTGATGGTAACGAACGCATTGATTACTTCCTTTGTTATATTAAGAGCCAACAGAGCCGTCAACACGAGGTACATCATGTTGATCATCTTCTGCCGGGGGCTTAGTTTTCCGCCTGCCATATTCGTGGTGTGTTTGTGGTTGAGTGGTTAATTTTGTTGATGTGGTAAGAACTGTTGATTACGATTTAAGTGTCATTGCTGACAACATGTTACCATAAACAGTATTGAGCTGAGACAGATTCTTAGCCAACATAGCAACTTCATCACGATATTTCTTGGTATCATCAAGGGAAGAATTCAGGTTCGACATCAAATCATTGATGCCTTCATAGAACTTACCTGTTTGTTTCAAATGTTCGCTGGAATCCTGAAGTTGTAATTCATATACAGCATTCAAAGCAGCGAGGTTTTTACCAGCAGACGTTACCTGATCTTTGTACACACGTACGTCATCAGAAGAAGAAGCAAGCTGATCAACGGCCTGCGCAGCTTTTGTATAAGAAGAAGACATATCACTTATTGATTGTGAAGCTTTGCCTACATTCTTGATATAATCATCCGTTGCAACAGTAGCATCGCTCAGGTCAGCGAGTTTACTTGTGTTATCGCCCAATGATTTTAAACCCGTCCCCAAACTCTGAATCAGATCAGGACCTATATTGGCATCGGCCAGAAGTTTATCCATGTATTGAGCAATGGGATCTTTACCACCGGCATTCTTTTTCTTTCTTCTGTCCATTTCAGATTCATCCTGCATTCCTGCAAGTTCAGGATATACAAGCGACCAATCCACGTCCTCATGTGGCGGTTCAAACGCAGAGAAAAAGAAGATGACTGCTTCTGTTCCAAGTCCTACTGTGAGCGCAATTCCGGCTCCCGGTAAGTGTTGAATTTTAAATAAGGCTCCAACGATTACGACAGCTGCTCCCCATCCGTATAACCTGGCCATAAATTTTTTGAAATTTTTACTTTGCGTTAATTCCGTAAGTCCCATAGTGAAATTAAGTTTGTGGTGTTAATCTGGTTAGACAATAATAAATAATGCTGAATTAAATTGTTGATTCAGTTGATGATTAAATAAATACAATGTGGAGAATAATCCTAGTAATCTGCTTTATCTCTCCCTAAGAAACTCATGACACAACGAAAACCAATGTAACATTTTGCTGTATCCTGATACTCGTAAGAACGAGTGCCGGTTTGTAAATAATAACCGACATCTTTCCATGAACCCCCTCTGATAACTTTTCTTTTCATAGCCGGCAGATCTGTTTCCTTGGCTTCGTACTCATAATCTGTACTTACATCATGTGTGAAGCTATATGCCGACTCATCGTATGCGTTGCTTGTCCATTCTGAAACGTTTCCTGCCATGCAATACAGACCGTAATCATTCGGCCAGTAAGAAGTGGCTTTCACCGTGTATACTCCACCATCATCCATGTAATTTCCGCGCATCGGTTTGAAGTTTCCAAGAAAACAACCACGGCTGTTACGAATATACGGACCTCCCCAAGGATACGGAGATAAATCCAGACCTCCTCGCGCCGCATATTCCCATTCCGCTTCAGAAGGTAATCTGAAATCCTGGGTGTATGCTTCGCCGCTCTCTGCAAGGTAACTGCTTAATAACTGGGTTCTCCAGATACAAAATGCACGCGCCTGTTTCCAGTTCACTCCTACGACAGGATAATCATCGTATGCCGGATGCCAGAAATACATTTGAGTTAACGGCTCATGATATGAATACACGTAATCAGCGATCCATGCTAATGTATCAGGATAAACATTTAAGATGTCTTTTTTGATGAAGACCGAACGGTCCTTCATTCCTTGTTCGCGGTTGCCTTTCTGAGCGGCAGCACGTAAGTCGATCCAGTAATATTCAAAATTCAATTTACGGGTATCAATTTCTTTTCTCTTGTAAAAACGCTCTGTTTCAGGAAGGAAAAGTTCTGCAAGCGTTTCAACATTGGCTTCTTCATCCCACTTAATTTTTGCTCTCCAGTTAATGTGCTCACCGTATTCACCTTCATCCACGAGATGTTCTCCTCCAAGTAAACGATGCGCCAGAGAATCTTTCACCCAGTCAACGAACTGTCGGTATTCATTGTTTGTAATTTCAGTATTGTCCATGTAAAACGCAGGAACGGTTACCGTTTTTCCCTGTGAAGTGATGGAATAGGAAATATCCTGATCACTTGGTCCCATATTGAATGATCCGGCAGGAATGTAAACCATTCCGTATGGATCAGCCTGATACCATTTCTCGCGATGCGGAGAGCCGGTGAGTTCACCCTTATTTCCGCTTTTACATCCCGCCACGATTAGCAGAACAAGTGAGAAGATAAAAGGATATCTTCTTAGTTCTGTTAGTTTCTGAATCATTTGACTTGGGGCTTAATATTATTTGTGAACTGAATAAGTTTACCAAACGAACCTAATAAATCTTTATTGTGTCCATTTAAATGTGAACTACTTTAACGCCTTGCTACTATATATAGTTTCAACAAATTTAACCTGTATCCCTGCAGGTTATTCTCTAATTATCAGAGGAATCTTACATTTCTGTGGAACTGGCGAATGATGTGTTTCACCGGCTTGAAGCAATATCCAACCATTATTTCATGCGTTCCGCTGCTGTACGTTCCTCCAAGATCTGATGTTGTAAAATCGTATGAGTAACCGAACTTAAGACCAGGAACTCCCGGTATGTCCTGGATACCGATCATAATGACAATCGCATCCTGTAAACGATATGATAAACCTGCCCAATATTTACTGTCGATCATCAGGTTTGCATTGATGTCAACCTGCGTAGAAGCTGCATCTGTTTTAACAAGGAGTGATGGTTGCAATTCAAGCGAAGAAGTAAGACCCAGTTTATAACCACCCTGCAGATAATAATGTCTTGCAAGTTTTGTTTTAATATTACCGTATTTAATAGTGCCGGCTGGTAAATGCGAAGAAGACAGACCGACATATAATTTATCCGTGTTATAGTAAGCACCGAATCCCGCATCGAATGTGCTGCCATTTACGTTAACTGCACCCGTATTGGGATCTCCCGGAATACTCGGATCGTTTTTATCACTCGCTACAAATACACCGTTTATACCTTTTTGCATCAATCCTAATTCAGGACCGATACCTAATTTACCTGCACCAAGATCCATCCGATATGCAAACGCTAATTTCACAGCTAAGTTTTTCTGAAAACCAATTTGTTCTGACATGACAGTGAGACCAATTCCACTGCTGATGTCTTCAATGTATGCATCACCGGTAAACAAAAAAGTTTTTGGTTCTCCGCCGAAACCTGTCCACTGATTACGGTACAAAAGTGTTCCGCAATATGCTCCGTTTGCTCCTGCAAAACCAGGATTCACCGCCAGTTTGGTAAACATGTTCTGACTGAACTGTGGGTCCTGCTGAGCCCATGCCGTAAAACCGGTTCCAAAAACAATCAGTGTTAAAACAATGTATAATTTTCTCATGTGTCGGGTTAGTGTTTTTTCGTAAAAGAGAACTGATACTCCGGGATAATTTATCTAAGAGCGGGTAAAGTAAGTAAAAATAAAAAATAAAAACAAAATTTTTTTCAGCGCCTCAATGTTAATATTAAGAGGATCGTTTCACTTGTTACTTGATTTCTGACTTCTTCCTGACAAAACTATTAGCTGATCTTCTGAAATGACTGCCACCAACGTTCCGGCATCTCATCTTTGCACGCTGTTTCGTAATCCTTGTAAGAACAAGGCACGAGGTGATGACGATGGTATTTTACCTTCGCATTCGGATACGGAACTTCCATCCACCAGCGGCTGCTTTTCTCACTCTTATAAAAAACAATTTCATGCTCCGATTTTTTCAACGACACACGGTATTTTACAAATCCCGACTTACTTGAAACCGGTAATTCCTTTTTACGGTGATAATACCCGTCGATAAAATACCACATCATCTGGGCAATGAGGTGTGATGTCTGATCATGATTGTCGAACAACGGATTCGCTTCGTAAAACCCGATCGATGTAAGCTTATCACTGAGGCCGGCATACCGAACAATCTGGCAGGCTTCTTCTCCGTAAAATCCATTGGGTGATGCATTGCCGTTTCCGGGTGCATCCGACTGGCGAATAGCCGTCATGTCAAAACTCAAAATGTCTGCATTTCTTACAATGGGTTCCACTTCCTCCAGGTCTTTTCTCACCTGCCCCAGCCGGTATGCATCAAAAAAAAGTTTATCCATTAATTCGATCTGGTCGTTGCCGACGAAATAAGTCTGGTAACCGATGTTGCTGAAGTTAAAAAGGAAGTTCGGCTCGTGCAGAATTATTTTTCCGAGATAGGTATTGGCGCGAATCTCTTCTTCGGTAGAACCTAAATCAAACTTCGCATCTACCGAAACAATGTTTACGGTTTCCTCTAATTGCTGATACGCTACATATTGAGCATAAGTGAGGTCCTGGCTTCCGCCGAGAATAACAGGAAGAATTCCTTCTTTCAGCAATTCAATCATGATGGACGACAAAGCCGCATACGTATCTTTTAATGTTTCACCGAGGATAATATTTCCGAGATCAACAACCTGGTAAGGATGTTTGGATTTTTTCAGCTGATAAAATTTTTCGCGGATGATGTCGGGAGCTTTCCCACAACCGTCATTGTAAACGGATCCGCGATCTTCTTCCACACCGATTAAAGCAAGCTGGCAATCGCTGCGGTCAGGAAATTTTTCAACGTCAAGAAATTTTTTCACAACGCTTCCCATCACCGTTTTACGGTCTTCATACACGTCAAATCTTGATCTGTCGAGTGGCTTAAAGAAAACGGATATATCCAACGGAGAAGGGTTTTAGAGACGCAAGATTTTGCGTCATTGTTGAGGCGCAATATTTTGCGTCTTTGCTGAGACGCAAGATGTTGCGTCTTTGTTGAGACGCAAGATGTTGCGTCTTTACTTTTTCTTTGTCGCTGCTTTCTTGACCGGAGCTTTCTTTGCTGTTGGTTTTGCGGAGGCCGCTTTTTTTGTCGGGACGGCAATGTCTTCAACCGTTTCGACTTTTTTAGTTCCGAACGATTTTTTTGCACCGAAACCTTTGTTCGCGAATCCTCCTCCGCCTTTATTTCCGAAACTCTTCTTGCCCCACTTCTTGGGTTCAGGAGCATTGGCAACGAGTTCATAAATTTCAGGCAGCGTGAGCGACTTCGGATCTTTATCTTTCGGAATTTTTACATTCTTATCTTTCACCGCGATGTATGGTCCCCAGCGGCCATTCAACACCTGCACTTCTTTGTCTTCATCAAATACCTTGATGATTTTTTCGGCCTGTGCTTTTCTCTTTTCTTCAATCAATTCAACCGTACGTTCAAGTGTTACAGTATACGGATCGTCTTCTTTCTTCAATGAAACAAATACATCTTTGTGTTTTGCATACGGCCCAAAACGACCGATGGCAACGGTGATGTCTGCCTCTTCATATTGACCAACCATTCTCGGCAATTTGAAAAGGTCAATCGCTTCTTCAAATGTAATCGTCTCAATACGCTGATTCGGCCGAAGCTTCGCGTAACGCGCTTTCTCCGCTTTACCTGCTTCAATTTCTTCCGTGGTTCCGATTTGCGCCATCGGTCCGAATTTTCCAACGCGTACTAATAAAGTAAGTCCGCTTGCAGGATCTTTACCCAGAATTTTTTCTCCCGAAACACGCTCCGACGTTTCTGTTGTCACCTCCACTGTTTTATGAAACGGATCATAAAATTCCTTGATCATCTTCTGCCATTTCAAGTCACCGTTGGCAATGTCATCGAATTCTTTCTCCACGTAAGCCGTAAAATTATAATCGAGAATTTCTTTAAAATTAAGAACGAGGAAATCAGTCACCAGCATGCCGATGTCTGTCGGGAACAATTTATTTTTTTCAGCGCCTGTATTTTCAGTTTTCTTCTCACTCTTTATTTTATTATCCTTCAGCGTGATCACATCATAATGACGTTCTCTTCCTTCACGTTCTTCTTTCACCACATATCCTCTTTTCTGAACAGTGGAAATAGTTGGAGCGTAAGTAGAAGGCCGGCCGATGCCAAGCTCTTCTAATTTTTTTACGAGCGATGCTTCCGTGTAACGTGCAGACGGGTGTGTGAACCGCTCTGTGGCCGTGGCTTCCATCAGTTTCAGATTATCACCGATGTTCATGGCCGGCATGATTCCTTCTTTTGTTTCTTCATCGTCATCATCGGTATCGGAACTTTCCATGTACACTTTCAGGAACCCATCGAACTTGATAACTTCCCCGGTTGCAACCAGTTCATCTTTTGATTGAGAAGATGAAATAGTGACGACTGTTTTCTCCAATACTGCATCAGCCATCTGAGAAGCCAATGTTCTTTTGCGGATGAGATCATACAACCGCTGATCGCGCGAATCACCGTCTACAGATTCAACAGCCATATCAGTAGGACGAATGGCTTCGTGAGCTTCCTGCGCCGACGCCTGTTTGGTTTTGTATTGATGAATTTCTACGTATTTTTCTCCGTAGTTGGAAGTGATCACTTTCTTCGCCATGTCGAGCGCATCCTGCGAAAGACTTACCGAGTCCGTTCTCATGTAAGAAATTTTTCCGCTCTCATACAGCTTCTGCGCAATCACCATCGTTTGAGAAACTGAGTAGCCAAGTTTACGGCTGGCTTCCTGCTGTAAAGTAGAAGTAGTAAACGGTGCCGACGGAGATTTTTTTCCGGGCTTCACTTCAAGATTTTTCACTTTGAAATCGGCCCCGATACAACTCTTCAGAAATTCTTCGGCTTCTTCTTTCGTCTTAACTTTTTTCGGAAGTTCCGCTTTGAATGTCTTTCCGTTCACTTCAAAAATTGCGACTACCTTATAAGAAGAAGTAATTTTGAATGAGTCGATCTCGCGTTCACGTTCAACCACCAGACGTACGGTAACAGATTGAACACGACCGGCAGAAAGCGACGGACGAACTTTTTTCCACAACACCGGCGAAAGTTCAAAACCGACTAAGCGATCGAGAACACGACGCGCTTGTTGAGCATCCACAAGATGTTTATCAATGGTGCGTGGATTTTCGATCGCAGCAAGAATCGCTTTTTTTGTGATCTCATGAAATACAATTCGTTTTGTAGAATTCTCTTTCAGGCCAAGTGCTTCAAACAAATGCCATGAGATGGCTTCACCTTCGCGATCCTCATCCGTTGCCAGCCAAACCACTTCGGCTTTCTTCACAAGTTTTTGTAATTCTTTGATGACATCTTCCTTTTCAGGACTGATTTCATACACAGGTTCAAAATTATTCTTGATGTTGATCCCCATTCCGCTCTTCACTAAATCGCGCACATGCCCATAGCTCGACTTCACGGTGTAATCGGATCCGAGGTATCCTTCAATCGTTTTTGCTTTGGCAGGTGACTCTACTATTACGAGATTTTTTGACATTCTTTTTTAGATGTAAGTGGTTAGAATCAAGAATCAAGACAACGCGGCAATCTTGATTCTTGCGTCTTGAATCCTTGTTCTTAATTTTTTTCGCGGGGACAAATAAACGCATTTTATTTTTTTCAAAACAATAATGAATTTCAACAGGTAAATAAATTGGTGTGTGAAAACTGCATTTTACCAATGAAAATGTGTGTGTTGAATAGATACAAATTTAGAAAAAGAGGTCGAAGGAAAGAGAAATTATAAAAGTTGAGCAGACGAGCAGATAATATCTGACTATCTCGATGAAAAATTTATCGGTAGATTATAATATACCGCAACCTGTTTTCCGTTTTGTTTACCAGGAATCCACTTTGGCATCAACCTGATAACCCGTAATGCTTCTTCATCAAATGCACCACTCATGCCTCTAATTATTTTGGGATGCACAATATCTCCGTTTTTATCAACTACGAAATTTATATATACCCGACTCAAAACTGTATTTTTGTCCAAGGGGGGAAACTTTAAATTATTTCTTAAAAAATTAATCATAGCTTCTTCCCCACCGGGAAATTGAGGCATCTCTTCAACAATTGTAAAAGGCGTCTCATCAGCTGAAGTCGAATCCTGTTTTTGAGAAGAACCCTGTGCCTTACAATATAAATATGGAGTATTAAGAATAATAAAAAGCAGAAGATGTTTGTGAAAATATCTCATCCAATAAAACAATTTAGAAGTGTGAATGTAAAAATTACCGCGCAATCCGCAATTTAAAATCCAAAATTCGCATTCTTCAACCTCTGCCACATTGGCAAGGATGCATATTAAATCTATCTTTGCGCCCATGTCATTTGAAGAAAATAAAATACAGGATGAATCGCGGCAGGGTGAAGTGTACATGACCTCACTCAAACCCTCTCCAAAAGAGAGGGCTTCCGGAGAAGTAAAAAAACTTTATTTAGAAAGTTATGGTTGCGCCATGAATTTTTCTGACAGCGAAATCGTGGCTTCTATTATGACTGATCTCGGATTCATCACCACGAACACAACCGATGATGCAGATGTGATCTTCCTCAACACCTGTGCAATACGCGATAATGCAGAGTTGAGAATCTGGGCTCGCTTAAAAGATTTCAGAGGCATGAAGCGGAAAAATCCTTCGCTCATCGTTGGCGTTCTTGGTTGCATGGCCGAACGGTTGAAATCAAAATTATTAGAACAGGAAAAATTAGTTGACATTGTAGTGGGTCCGGATTCATACCGCGATTTACCGAATTTAATTGCCACTGTTGATTCGGGACAAAAAGCCGTGAATGTTTTATTGAGCCGTGAAGAAACGTATGCTGAAATCAGCCCGGTTCGTTTAGGAAGCAATGGCATCTCAGCATTTATTACCATCACACGCGGATGCGACAACATGTGTTCATTTTGTGTCGTTCCTTTCACACGCGGAAGAGAACGCAGCCGCGAACCTGAATCCATTATCAACGAAGCACGACAACTTTCTGAAAACGGTTACAAGGAAATTACATTGCTGGGACAAAATGTGGATTCATATTTATGGCATCCGGATACGAATACAAAGAAGGAAATTTTTAAGAGAAATGAAGAAGCGGAGATTGAGGGAAACGGAGAGGCGGAGAATCGCCCACTCGCCGATTCACCCGCTCGCCGATTCGAATACAAAGATGCAGTGTCGTTCGCCGATCTCCTCGAAATGGCAGCGAAAGTAAATCCTGACATGCGTGTGCGTTTTTCAACTTCCAACCCACACGATATGACGGATGCAGTGTTGCACATCATGACGAAATATGAAAACATCTGCAACTACATTCACCTTCCTGTTCAAAGTGGAAACAGCGATGTACTTGAGAGGATGAACCGTGGTTACTCCCGCGAAGATTACATCAAACGAATTGAATCCATCCGGAATATTATTCCGGGCTGTGGAATTTCTACCGACATCATCACCGGTTTTTGCGGAGAGACGGAGGAAGAACACCACGAAACTCTTTCGCTGATGGAATGGGCCGGTTATGAATATGCATACATGTTTAAATATTCCGAGCGTCCAGGAACACAGGCAGCACGTCAGTACAAAGATGATGTTGTTGAAGAAATAAAAGCACGACGACTGACGGAAATCATCAACATGCAATCGAAACTTTCTCATCAAAGCAATCTGAAAGATCTGAATAAAACATTTCGCGTTTTAGTTGACAGCGTTTCAAAACGTTCCGACAAACATTTGTGTGGAAGGAATGATCAGAATAAAGTGATTGTATTTCCAAGGGAACAATATAAGCCAGGAGATTATGTGAATGTTTTGGTTACAGACTGCACACCGGCAACATTGCTCGGTGAGGTTGTTTAAAAATGTTGGGACGAGAGGCGGAGGACGAGGGACGATAGCGACAATATAATTCAAAAGATGATTCAAAAACTGTTTAAATTTCTATGCAAGAAAATGTTATAGCCAGCGCACCCTTCGACTTCGCTCAGGGCGACATCGTGCGCGGGGTCATGCTGAGCGGAGTCGAAGCATGAGCGGAGTCGAAGCGCATGTGCAATAGCAAATATTTGAAATGAATTTTAAACAGTTTCTTATTCCCTTCGTGAAAAAATTACCAACTCATAAAATATGCAGCCCCTGTCTCACGTCTTGATTCTTGACTCTCATATCTTGCGTCTTGATCCTTATATCTTGATTCTTGCTTCTAATAATATATGACTCCTCTCGAAATAAAACAACGCTTCGGCATCATCGGCAACTCACCATTGCTCGATCATGCAATTAATGTAGCGCGACAGGTTGCCCCGACTGAAATCTCCGTGCTGATCAGCGGAGAAAGTGGCGTCGGTAAGGAAGTATTTCCTCAAATCATTCATCAACTGAGCGCACGCAAACACGGACCGTACATCGCTGTAAACTGCGGCGCTATCCCCGAAGGAACGATTGACTCCGAATTATTCGGACATGAAAAAGGTTCATTTACAGGAGCGCATGAAGCACGCAAAGGATATTTTGAAGTATCAAACGGCGGAACTATTTTCCTGGATGAAGTGGGTGACCTACCTCTTAACACACAGGTCCGTTTACTTCGTGTACTTGAAACAGGTGAGTTCATCAAAGTGGGGTCATCGAAAGTGCAGAAGACAAACGTTCGTGTTGTCGGCGCTACCAACGTGGATTTGTTGAGAGCGATTGAGAACGGAAAATTCCGCGAAGATTTGTATTATCGTTTAAACACCGTTCCGATCCGTGTTCCTCCGCTGCGCGACCGGAAAGAAGACGTGTATCTACTCTTCCGGAAATTCGCTTCCGATTTCGCTGAACGGTATCGCATGCCTGCTTTGGTATTGCAACCCGATGCGCAAAAATTCCTGACCGATTACCGCTGGCCGGGAAATATCCGACAGTTAAAAAATATCACCGAACAACTTTCTATCCTCGAAAAAAACCGTGAGATAACCGGTGAAACTTTATTGCGTTACTTACCTGCTGCTCCGTTCAGTAATTTGCCGGTGCTGATGAAAGACGGAGCAAAAGTTGGCGGAGAATTTTCGGAACGAGAACTGTTATATAAGGTGTTGTTCGATATGAAGAAGGACATGAACGACATGAAGCAACTCGTAAACGACCTGATGCAAAATTCAGGCGGTGATCCCGAGTGGAAAGAACGCAATGCAAATATTCTCAATAATCTTCGCGTTGAACCTACTCCTTATATCCAGACATCGGATCCTAACGTTACCATACAACCAAATGTAGAGTCTGCGCCGGCTCATCATCCTCATGTGGAAGTGGAAGAATCACTATCATTGGAGGAAAAAGAAAAAGAGTTCATCAAAAAAGCATTGATCAAACACAAAGGCCGAAGGAAAAATGCAGCGAGAGAGCTGGGGATTTCGGAGAGGACGCTGTATAGGAAGATGAATGAGTATGGGATCCACTGAGTTGGTGAGTGGATGAATTGGTGAAATGAAAAAAGTAATAAGGAAGAAGTAATAATGAATAAAAAAAAACTCATTGATACGTTAGTGCTAAGATTCTTCTCAGCATTTATTCCTTATTCCTTATTAATTATTACTTCATTACTTATTACCTCATCACTTATTTCTTCTTGCAAGGTCAACTACTCCATGTCCGGCGCTTCCATTTCTCCGGATGTAAAAACTTTTACAGTAAAATATTTTCAAAAAACTTCCGCGCTGGGTCCTTCGTCGTTGAGCCAGTTGCTCACAGAAAAACTGAAAGACCGATTTCTTTCTCAGACTACATTAAAACTTGCCGACAAAGATCCTGATCTTATTTTTGAAGGTACGATTACCAATTACGCCGTCACTCCACTGGCCATCCAGCCGAATGAAACAGCAGCGAATAACCGGCTCACGATTTCCATTTCTGTCAAGTTCACGAACCTCAAAAACGAAAAACAGAATTTTGAAGCTACCTTTTCGCGGTATGCCGACTACCTCAGCAATCAAAGTCTTACAACGGTAGAAACCGATCTCATCACGCAGATCAATGAATTGTTAGTGGACGATATTTTCAACAAAGCTTTTATCAACTGGTAATGGAACGTCGCCAATTCATAGAACTGATGGACAGCACCCAATCGCTCAACAAAGAAGCGATACCGGTATTGCAGGATTTCGTCAGCCGCTTTCCGTATTGCCAGACAGGTCAATTATTGCTTGCTAAATATTTGCACGACAACAATAACATTCATTTTGATCAGCAATTGAAAACAGCGGCCGTGTATGCTGCCGACCGGAAAATTTTACACAACCTCATCCACCTTCAAAACGATAATTCTTTCAAAGAAGGATCTCCTGTCTTCAGGGAAGAACCTGTCTTTCCTTTCAAGTCAGTGTTTACAGAAGAAATCATAACACCGGCAGTTGAAATAAAAACTGTAACAGAAGAAAAAGTCTTTGTTGAATCACCTCCTGAACAAAATGTTTTCAGCAAACGTTTTTCTGCTCCTGAAACGAAAACAACTCCTCTTGAAGAAATAAAAGAAGAAATAAAACTGCCGACAATTCAGGAAGAACCTTCTGTGCAGGAAGAAACGTTCAGAGAATGGTTCAACGAAGCTGAATTATCAGGAGACGTAATCGAAGAAAAACCAAAAGCGCAGACAGATCCTCATGAAGTGATCAGGAGAAGGTTGAGTGAGTTATTGGGCGGAAATGTTTTGAAGAAGGATGACACCGATTTCAAAAACGATTACACCGACAAGAAAAATGATTCGAAGGATTTATTAGACACTTCTACCGATTTGAAGAGTGGTTACACCGATTCGGAAAAGGATTTGTCCGAGGATTTCACCGATCTTAAAAAAGATTACACCAATTCTAAGACGAAGGAATTCATTGACGATAAAAAAGTAACTGATGAAATTAAAGTTGAACAGGAGATTATTCCTGTTGACGCATCGTTTGATGTTGAACTGAAATCAGAAGAAGAAGAAATTATCAATGATCAAATTGGAAAAGTGAAGGATGTGATCGACCGGATCGGGCTTGAACATGCTATGGAAGAAACCATCCTTCATTCCATCGAAAAGTTACCGTTAATAAAAGAGGAAGTCAGCGAAGACTTTTCTCCTCAAAACGCAATTACATCTTCCGAAACCCATTCCTTCCTCGACTGGCTAAAGATAACCGCTGGCGAAAATTACGGTCATGTTGAAGAGGTTCATGCTGAAGAAAATATCCCGGGCGAAATTGCTGCCGGTGAATCAGAATCCATGGAGCCCTACATCAGCAAAGAAGAACTCATTGATCAGTTCATTGCCACTGAACCGAGAATCGTCCCGTCGAAAGTGGAGTTTTATTCTCCTGTCAACCAGGCAAAAAAGAGCATTGCCGAGCATGATGACATTGTTTCTGAGACCTTAGCGAAGATCTACCTGAGCCAGGGAAACCTCTTGAAAGCCCGCTCGGGTTTCGAAAAATTAAGCTTGCTTCATCCCGAAAAAAGCAGTTACTTTGCGGCCCTTATTCAGGAAATTGATACTCACTTAAACAAGCAAGAATAATGTATACAGTCATCACAGTTTTAATCATCATCGTTGCCGTCCTTTTAGTTCTGGTTGTATTGGTTCAGAATTCCAAAGGAGGCGGTTTGGCTTCCGGTTTCGCAAGTTCCAACCAGGTGATGGGCGTTAAAAAAACCACCGATTTCATTGAGAAATTAACCTGGGGTCTCGCTCTTGGTTTAGTTGTATTGTGTCTCGCTGCAAGTTTTGCTTTGCCGACGAAAGATGCAAGGGCGAATGTAGGCAGCACAATGCAGGAACAAATTGATAATGGCGCTGCCGGTACTCAAAATCAAAAAGCACCTGCAACTGCTCCTGCTCAAAAACAGCCAGGACAGGCTCAACCGGTTCAGACTCAGCCGGCACAGCCTGCTCAGCCAGCTCCTGCTAAGAAATAAAGCGCCTCGCCCCTAACCCGCTCTCCAAAAGATGAGGGGAATGGAAGGCGTCATGATGTCACCGCAAACTGTGACATCTTTTTTTTCAAATGACAACTTTGACAGAAAAATCCGGTGGCACTATATTCGACAATGGCGGTCGAAATTAATTTCAATCAAACTATATTCTTTAACAATCTAAAATAAAAGTAACATGAGCAAATTCACCATCAAACCAATTGCAGGCACCCAGAACCGGGTGATCGTTGAACCTGCGAAGGCCGAAGAAAAAACAGCCAGCGGAATCATCATCCCTGACACGGCAAAAGAAAAACCTCAGCAAGGAACAGTTGTTTCTATCAGCGAGGTTGACGAAAAAGGAAACAAGCCCTCTGTAAAAGTCGGCGACAAAGTATTGTACGGTAAATATGCCGGTACAGAAATCACGCACACAGGCAAAGAATATCTGATCATGCGTGAGTCTGATATTTTTGCGATCCTTTAATCAGTAACGGGGTTTCTAAGTTACGAGGTAACGAAGTTAGTAAGATCCTCTTCGTCACCTAATCACTTGGTCAGTTTTTTCAACATTCAATTTATATCAATTAACAAACTAACATAAATAATCATAACCAAAAATGGCAAAAGAAATAACATTCGACCTTGAAGCCCGCGATGCTCTGAAAAGAGGCGTTGACGCTTTAGCAAATGCAGTAAAAGTTACGCTTGGTCCAAAAGGACGCAACGTAATCATTGATAAAAAATTCGGTTCTCCTATAATCACCAAAGACGGTGTTACAGTGGCAAAAGAAATCGAACTGAAGAACGCCATCGAAAACATGGGCGCACAGATGTTAAAAGAAGTAGCAAGCAAAACTGCTGATATCGCCGGTGACGGGACAACGACAGCAACTGTACTTGCACAAGCAATCGTAACTGCAGGTTTGAAAAACGTTGCAGCCGGTGCAAATCCAATGGATCTGAAACGGGGTATCGACAAAGCTGTTGATGCAGTCGTTGAATCTCTCCGCAAACAAAGTAAATCAGTTGGCGACGACAACAAAAAAATTGAGCAGGTAGCTTCTATTTCCGCAAACAACGATTCTGAAATCGGAAAGTTGATTGCACAAGCCATGCACAAAGTAAAAAAAGAAGGCGTTATCACTGTTGAAGAAGCAAAAGGTACCGAGACGACGATGGAAGTTGTAGAAGGTATGCAGTTCGACCGCGGTTACATCTCTCCTTACTTTGTTACCAATGCTGATAAAATGGAGACCGTACTTGAGAATGCGCACATTTTATTGTACGATAAAAAAATCAGCAGCATGAAAGAACTGTTGCCTTTGCTTGAAAAACAAGTTCAGTCGGGCCAGCCACTTTTAATCATCGCTGAAGACATTGACGGAGAAGCATTAGCAACTCTTGTTGTCAACAAAATCCGTGGTTCATTGAAAGTAGCAGCCGTGAAAGCTCCTGGCTTCGGTGACAGAAGAAAGGCCATGTTGGAAGACATCGCTATCCTTACTGCAGGAACATTGATCAGCGAAGAGCGTGGTTTCAAATTGGAGAACGCTGACCTTACTTACCTTGGAAAAGCCGAGAAGATCACGATCGACAAAGACAATTGCACGATTGTAAACGGTAAAGGAAAAAAAGCTGACATCGTTGCGCGTGTAAACCAAATCAAAGCTCAGATCGAATCGACTACTTCTGACTACGACAAAGAAAAATTACAAGAGCGTTTAGCGAAGTTAGCCGGTGGTGTTGCCGTATTGTATGTTGGTGCGCCTACTGAAGTGGAAATGAAAGAAAAGAAAGACCGCGTTGACGATGCATTACATGCAACACGCGCAGCTGTTGAAGAAGGAATCGTTGCAGGTGGTGGTGTGGCTTATATCCGCGCTTCTGCTGCGATCGAAAAACTGACAGGTGCTAACGAAGACGAGACAACCGGTATCCAGATTATCAAACGTGCTTTGGAAGAGCCGCTTCGCCAGATCGTTCAGAATGCAGGCGTGGAAGGTTCTATCGTTGTTCAGAAAATCCGCGAAGGAAAAGATGACTTCGGTTACAATGCACGCACTGACAAATATGAAAACCTGTTTGCAGCTGGTGTAATTGATCCTACTAAAGTTACACGTGTAGCTCTTGAAAACGCTGCTTCGATTGCCGGTATGCTGCTCACCACTGAATGTGTACTTGCCGACATCAAAGAAGACAAGCCTATGGGAATGCCAGGTGGAATGCCAGGCGGCATGGGTGGTGGAATGGACTACTAAACAAACAGTTTTTAGTTTCATCCGAACATTTAATAAAGACCCTGCCTCATCAGCAGGGTTTTTTATTTTTACCAGCGCCGTCATTGCGAGCGTAGTGAAGCAATCCCAAAGCACCACCCAATCCAAAATTTTAAATTCCATATTCGAAATCCTAAAAATCCCGATCTCGAAGTTGGTTTTTAGGGAATATCGAATAGAGAATGTTGAATATTGAAGTTATGAAAATAATGAATATTGAACCCGAAATTTTGAATATTAAATGTGAAGAAAGGTTTTTACTTTTACATTCGCATACTCTTTAACATACTACCATGACCCTCGAAGAAACAATTAACAACGATTTGAAAACCGCCATGCTGGCGAAAGATGAAGTATCAGTAAGAAGTCTGAGAGCTGTGAAGTCGGCTATCTTACTGGCGAAGACTTCCGGCAGTGAAACTGTTTCCGCGGAAGATGAAATAAAAATGCTGCAGAAGCTGGTGAAACAACGCAAAGAGTCTGTTGACATTTATCAGCAGCAAAACCGGCCTGAACTCGCCAAGACAGAACTGGAAGAAATTGCGGTGATTGAAAAATATCTTCCAAAGCAAATGGGAGAAGAAGAAATAAAAGCAGAGTTGAAAAAAATTATTGAGCAGGTTGGCGCGAAGTCGGCGGCGGAGATGGGCAAAGTAATGGGCGCAGCTTCAAAACATTTTGCCGGCAAAGCCGATAATAAAGTAGTGTCGCAATTGGTGAAGGAGTTATTGGGAGCGTGAGGAGTTGGCAGTGGCAGGATATGATTAGCAGTTGGCAGAGGCAGAAGGCAGTTGAGGTAATTTTTTAGTTAACATGATTGCTTAGTAGCAGCGTTTTATATATTTTTTTAATTGTAAAAATTTTTAAACATGAACAGAAAGCAAAAGCAGGTGATCCTGCCGGATGAAACCATCATCAGTAAGATTTATTTAATAAGGAAGCAGAAAGTTATGGTCGATAAAGATCTTGCTTTACTCTACGGGGTACTTGTTAAGAATCTTAATAAAGCAGTCAAAAGAAATGCGAAACGATTTCCCCCTGATTTTATGTTTCAACTTACGGAGAAGGAACATGATTCTCTAAGGTTCCAAATTGGAACCTTAGAGAAAGGAAAACATTCAAAGTATTTACCTTATTATTCACAGAACAAGGAGTTGCTATGCTTTCAAGCGTTCTTAATTCTGAAAGAGCGGTGGAGGTAAACATTCGAATCATCCGCATATTTACTAAGATGCGGGAAATGATCATGACGAATAAAGACATTTTGCTGAAGCTTGAATTATTGGAAAAAAGAATGATGAAGCAAGACGAAAAGACAAAAAAACATGATGATGAAATACAATTGATCTTTACGTACCTAAAAGAGTTGCTGAATCCTTCGCATCCGTCAATGAAAAAAATTGGTTACAAAAGGTATAATGATGAGTAGAGGTTTTGGTGGAACAAACCTGGCTTCAGGTCTAAGATCACAATTTGTGACCTTAGAGATTGATGCCTTCGATTCTTTTTTAATGTTTACTATGACAAAAGCAGCTAACTTCCTAGCCCTGACCGAAATGGAAAGCCCGCGCAGAGTTGTTGCGAGCGGGGGGATTGCTTCGCTTCGCTCGCAATGGATGGCGTGGGTTCGCTCAACGACCCGGCGCGGCTTGTAATGGAGGGCAGGCAGAATGGAAAATAGAAGTTGTACAGGATCGCTCCAAATCTTTAAAATCTTTTAATTTTGAGCCCTTGTAAACATGAAATATAATTTTAATCTTTGGCGCGAAATCGTCGATGATTTATGTGCCCGCAATTCAAATTATAATACTCACAAAGGCAGACGTTAGCGGGTTCCGCCTGACTTTTGTGAACAAATTAACACCTAATGAAAACAGGAAAAGTAAAATTCTTTAATGAGGCGAAAGGTTTCGGCTTCATCGTAGCTGACGACACAAACGCGGAAGTGTTTGTACATCACAGTGGATTGATTGACAAGATTCGTGAGAACGACCTTGTTGAGTTCGAAGTTACGGAAGGAAAAAAAGGACTGAATGCAGTGAACGTGAAGAGAGTCAAATAACTCATCGTCTGCAAGAATCTGAAACGGGAGCCCAAAAGGTTCCCGTTTTTTTATGAAACTTGATTTTCAGGAGCCCGAAGCACGCAGTGAAAGTCTTAGTTTCATCAATCCCGATAGGGCAGCTAATCGGGATCGTACCAGCGAGATCACATGCGCACATACATAAACACATACACACTTTTTCCTGCTCACTCTCTCACCTTCACGTATGCTCATGCGTCCTCATAAATTCGTCCACAGAAATTTTTCCGGAACCAAATACAACGAAGAACAAGAGCAAAGCAAGCACAAGAATTGAAAGTCCAAGTTCGGAGTGAATGGAGAAAAATCCTTTTTGTGCATTCACAAAGAAGATGGCTCCCAGCAAAATGGGTACCTGGAAAAGACAGGCAATTCGTGTAACCAGACCGATGGTGATTAAGAAGCCACCCATCAGATGAGCCAACGCAACAATGTGTGTGAGTGCGACAGCATAAATGGAAACGGCGCTGTTGGCAATCATTTCATTGATTGCATCGGTGTTCTGAAGAAAGAAAAGTCCTTTGAAGAAAATAATCAGTCCGAGAATAATCCGGAAGAAAGCCAGCCACTTGCTTTGGTGCGTATCGCCCCATGTTTCAATTTTTTGGAAGACATTCATGATAGTTGGTTTTAAGGGTTAGACATGAATTTGAATCTCACGAAGTTTATGAAAATTTTTTTTCAAATGCAATTTCGCAATATAAATGGTTCTTGCAGACGCAAAGTGCGCTGAGGGCAACATGGTTTTATTTCTTTTCGTTCTTTGCGCCTTTGCGAGAGATTCTATACTTTGCATGCACTCTGAAAGGTCAAAAATTAACAAATCCTAAATCAATTGTATGAATCAAAACTCAACAGGTAAATCAGCATTGCCGGTTTTAATCTCCGTATTTTTTTTCTGGGGATTTGTGGCAGCTTCGAACGACATTCTCATTCCTGTTTTCAAAGAGAAATTAAATCTTGAACAATGGCAAAGTCAATTGATTTCTGTTGCTTTTTATGTTGCCTATACAGTCGGCTCGCTTATTTATTTCATGGTTTCAAAAGCTACCGGCGGAGACTTGCTTAATAAAATAGGATACAAAAACGGAATCGCGTTCGGACTTGTATTTTCTGCTCTTGGAACATTGTTGTTTTATCCGGCGGCCATGACTTCTTCTTTCGGTTTAATGATTGCCGGATTGTTTGTAGTCGGCCTTGGTTTTTCACTCCAACAAATTGCTGCCAATCCTCTTGTCATTAATATCGGTGATCCCAAAAAAGGTTCTCAGCGTTTGAGTTTAGCAGGCGGAATCAATAATATCGGAACAACGATTGGTCCTGTCATTGTGAGTTTGGCGATTTTCGGTTCACTGAAAGCAGGTGCAAAACTTGACAACCTTGAATCGGTAAAAACTCCTTACTTAATATTAGGTGCGGCATTTTTAATTGTCGCAGTCATTTTCAAGTTCTCGAATCTTCCGAATAAACTTGTTCATGAAGAAGATGATACAAAAACGTCTTCGTCTTTTTCTTCTTCAATTCGGAAAAGTGCTATTCATTATCCGCAGTTATGGCTCGGCATGATTGGTATTTTTGTGTATGTCGGTGTTGAAGTTTCTACAGCATCAAATCTTCCGGAGTTTATGCGCCAGCATCTTCATACATCTACCGACCAGGTTGCCCCTTATGTTTCACTTTTCTGGGCAAGTCTTATGATCGGAAGATGGACGGGAGCCGTAGGTGCTTTCGATTTGAAAAGCGGAACAAAAAAAATACTCGGTTTCGTTTTGCCATATGCGGCTTTCGGTGTGTTTCTTCTTGTGAACTTGCTTGCTGGTCACGACCTCACACCATTCTATCTTTATTTAGTTGTGATTATTGCCATCATCATTGCCAATATGGTTAGTAAGGGAAATCCTGCCCGTCAGCTTTTGATTTTTTCCACGCTTGGTATTACTTCTTTGCTGATTGCAATTCTTGCCGATGGAATGGTGAGTGTATATGCAATCATCAGCGTTGGTTTATTTTGCTCTACCCTCTGGCCTTGTATTTTCACTCTTGCAATTGCGGGATTAGGTAAATATACCAATGACGGTTCACGGCTTTTAATTATGATGATTATGGGCGGAGGTTTGATCAGCTGGTTGCAGGGCTTTCTTGCGAAAGAGCAACTGCTCGGAATTCAATGGAGTTATTTAACAGGAATAGTTTGCTTCGCCTATCTTGCTTTTTACGGATGGAGAGTAAAACAAATTCTGAAGCAACAAGGCATCGACTATGATACAGTTGCGGGGGGCGATTCTTCGCATTAAAAGTAAGCAATGCAAACAAGTGTTTTGTGTAGTAAAACAGAAGCAATTTAAAAAGCAGTCAATACATGAGAGTCGCAGCAGGGATCGACATCGGCGGTACAAATACTTTTTTCGGTTTAATTGATCGCGAAGGAAAAATTCTATTCCGAGACGTTGTTCCAACGACTGATTTTCCGGATCCGAAAGATTTGGTAAACGCAGTCTCAAACAGAATTACGGAACTCCAGCCACCAGATTCTGAACTGATCGGAATTGGAATTGGCGCTCCTAACGGAAATTATTTTGAGGGCTCTATCGAATTCGCTCCCAATTTAAAATGGAAAGGAGTTGTTCCGCTTGCAAAATTATTCAAAGAAAAATTAAAAGTAAACACGGTTCTTACCAATGATGCCAATGCAGCCGCGCTCGGCGAATTGTACTTTGGAGGAGCGAAGGGAATGAAAGATTTTATTTTCATCACGCTCGGAACCGGCCTGGGAAGCGGTATTGTCGTGAACGGACAAATGGTGTATGGTCACGATGGCTTTGCAGGGGAAATCGGTCACACCATTGTTATTCAGCATGGCCGGCAATGCGGCTGCGGGCGAAAAGGTTGTCTTGAACAATATTGCTCTGCATCGGGAATTGTGAAGACATATTTTGAAATTCTGAAAAGCAGTCATCCTGATGCCTTGAAGAATTTTGATGCTGGCAAGGTAGATGCAAAATATATTTTTGAAAAAGCATTAGAAGGAGACAAGGCGGCTTTTTATGCATTCAACTATACCGGTGAATTATTGGGTTTTGCTTTGGCAAACAGTGTAGCGTACACAAGTCCGGAAGCAATCTTTTTATTCGGAGGGCTTGCACAGGCAGGGGAGTTACTTTTCAATCCGACGTTGCTGAGTTTTGAAAAAAATTTATTGCAGATCTACAAAGGCAAGGTGAAAGTTCTGCCGTCATCGTTGCCGGAAAATGACGCGGCGATTCTTGGTGCTGCTTCACTGATCTGGAACGAAATTAAGGAAGGAGTCATGTAAAAGAATGAATAAGTAAAAATGAATTATGAGTAAGAACTTTTTTTTATCTTTCATTTTATTTTTTGTGATTTCTGTTTCAATTGCACAAACGGATAGCCGGGAAACCGTTCTTCCATTAATTCCGAAACCTGCTTCTGTGAAGTTATCGGAAGGGAATTTTTCGTTGTCTTCTAAAACAATCATTGTTGTTGCAGACAGCGAATTGCAATCAGATGCGGAGGTTTTTAATCTGGAGTTAGAAAAGATCTGTGGTTTTAAACTTCCTGTGCTTTCTCCAGGTCAGAATGTCAACAATGATGGAATCATAAATATTATCCGGCAGCACAATAAAAACGTACGCAGGGACAGCTATGTTTTGAAGATTCATCCAAAAGAGATTTCTGTTGAAGGAAAAGACGCCGGAACTTTTTACGCGTTGCAGTCACTTATCCAGCTCATTCCTGTTGGCGTGGAAAATCAATTTTCAATTCCCTGCTGTGAAATAAAAGACCAACCGCGTTATTCATGGCGCGGAATGCACCTCGATGTTGGCAGGCATTTTTTTCAGAAGGAGTTTGTCAAAAAATACATCGATATGATTGCCATGTATAAAATGAATACATTTCACTGGCATCTTACCGAAGATCAGGGGTGGAGGATTGAAATAAAAAAATATCCAAAACTTACAGAGGTCGGAGCATGGCGAAGCGGTTCCATGGTCGGAGCATTCAATGACCAGCAATATGACACCATTCGTTACGGAGGTTTTTATACTCAGGATGACATCAAAGAAGTTGTTGCTTATGCTGCAAAGCGTCACATCACGGTTGTTCCGGAAATTGAAATGCCCGGCCATTCGCTTGCAGCGCTTGCATCCTATCCTGAACTTTCATGCACAAGTGGTCCGTTTGAAGTGGCAAAAGCATGGGGAGGTTTTGATGATGTGTATTGTCCGAAGGAAGAAACATTTCAGTTCATCGAAAATGTATTGACGGAAGTGTTCCCGCTTTTTCCCGGGAAATATATTCACATTGGAGGGGATGAATGTACGAAGTTGCGCTGGAAAAATTGCGTGCACTGCCAGGCGTTAGTGAAGCGATTGAAATTAAAAGATGAGAATGCATTGCAAAGTTATTTTATCCGACACATCGAAAAATTCGCGAACTCGAAAGGAAAACAAATCATCGGCTGGGATGAAATCCTGGAAGGTGGACTGGCTTCCGGTGCTACTGTTATGAGCTGGAGGGGAACTGAAGGTGGCATAGAAGCAGCGAAGAAACATCACAATGTCATCATGACTCCGGGCTCGCATTGTTACTTCGATCACTACCAGGGAAATCCGGATAACGAGCCACTCGCCATCGGTGGCTATACAACGGTTGAAAAAGTGTATTCATACGAGCCAACGCCGATTCAGTTGAAAGCGGATCAACGAAAATATATTTTAGGTGCGCAGGGAAATGTATGGACGGAATATATCCTCACTCCCCAGCAGGTTGAATACATGGCCGTGCCTCGCATGAGTGCGTTGGCTGAAGTACTGTGGAGTCCGAAGGAAATAAGAGACTATCCTGACTTTCAAAAGAGATTGATCAAACATTTTTCTCTTCTCGATAAACTGAATATAAATTACGCAAAAACGATTTATGAATTGAAGACGTCGGTGAAGCCACTCGCTGAGCAGAACGGAATTTCGTTTGAGCTGTCGTCGCCCTTTACGTCAGGAAAAATATTTTATTCGCTGGATGGAAATAATCCGGATGCCAATTCAACACTTTATTCTTCTCCTATCGCCATCAATAAAAGTTGTACGGTAAAGGCCGGGTATTTTGAAAATGGGATACTAAAAGGAACTGTTGAGGCACAGGAGTTTTTTGTCAGCAAGTCAACCGGAAAAAAAGTAACACTCGACATACCGCCTCATGAAAATTATTTTTGCAACGGAGCGCAATCGCTCGTGGATGGTATCAAAGGTAATTTGCACAAGCACGGACAAAACTGGCTGGGTTGGTGGGGAAAGAATATGACTGCTACCATTGATCTTGGAGCGAAAGAATCAGTTTCAAAAATTTCGATGCATGTATTTGATGATGAAGCGGCGTGGATTTATCTTCCGGTGGAAATAGAGATATTCACGTCTGATGACGGAATAAATTTTACGACCTTGAGGAAGTTTTCATCCGAAGAAATAAAAAAATCGAATGAGTTGATTGAAGTAAATGCAAACGATCAATCGGCACGCTATGTAAAAGTAATGGCGAAGAATGCCGGAAAAATTCCGGATGGTAAGCAAGGCGGAGGAAATAATGCATGGTTGTTTGTAGATGAAATTTTGGTGGAATAGTTAAGATATTTAAATCAGGGATGTAATTGTGGATTATAGATTTCGAATTGAAAAAATAACCATGCCGCTTAATCAAGGCGATCAATTTGAAATCCGTAATAATAAAAACATGTTACGCTTAGACATAAAGCGAAAAATCAACCTCTCATGAAATCAAGAAGGGACTTTGTAAAACTGACCGCTCTGAGTGCAGCGTTTTTTTCCTTTAGTAAATCATTCGGAAAAAGTAAATTTTCTTCCGATGGAATAACCAAACCAATTGTGATCTCGACCTGGAAACACGGACAGGAAGCAAATGTTGAAGCATGGAAAACACTTGTTGCAGGCGGCCGTGCATTGGATGCTGTGGAAAAAGGTGTGATGAATACTGAGGAAGATTTGAGAAACCTGAGTGTAGGGCTTGGCGGACTTCCTGATCGTGACGGTCACGTTACTCTAGATGCCTGCATCATGGATGAGAATGCCGGTTGCGGCTCCGTCGCTTTTCTTGAGCATATTAAACATCCGATATCTGTTGCGCGGATGGTGATGGAAAAAACTCCACACGTGATGCTCGTCGGTGAAGGAGCGTTGAAGTTCGCGCTCGACAATGGTTTCAAAAAAGAAAAAATGGATCGCACGCCCGAATCGGATAAAGCATGGAAGGAGTGGCTGAAGAAGGCTGTGTACAAACCGATTGTTAATTTTGAAAATCATGATACAATCGGAATGGTTGCCATGGACGCAAACGGAAATTTATCGGGTGCATGTACAACAAGTGGAATGGCTTACAAACTGCATGGACGTGTAGGTGATTCTCCGATTATCGGCGCAGGTTTGTACGTCGATAATGAAGTAGGCGCTGCAACTGCGACAGGAACCGGAGAAGAAGTTATTCGCATTTGCGGAACTCATCTTGTTGTTGAACTGATGCGTCAGGGCAAATCTCCGGAAGAGGCCTGCCTGGAAGCAGTTGAACGGATTGTAAAAAAACAACCAAAGAAATCGAAAGACTTACAGGTTGGATTTATTGCATTGAATAAAAATGGCGAGCACGGCGCGTACTGCTTACAAAAAGGATTTAACTATGCCGTGTATTCCGACAAAATAAAAAATGAAATGATTGACGGGAAGAGTTATTATTAGAAAAGAGATTTGAGATGTGTGATATGAGATGGGGGAACTCTTGTTCGCATATTCGTACATTCGTTTTTTAAATTCGCTATTCGCTACAGGAATTGAACTTTCGTACTTTGAAAAAATAATGTCGAAAATAAAAATTGAAATCGTCTGTACTAACATTGAATCCGTTATCGCAGCCGAACAAGGCGGCGCTGACAGAGTTGAGTTGTGCGACAATCTCGTGGAAGGAGGAACCACACCAAGTTATGGTATGATTGAAGTCGCGCGAAAAAAAACCTCCATCGGTTTGTTTGTCATGATTCGTCCGCGCAGTGGAGATTTTTTATATTCAGAGGAAGAATTTGAAATTATGAAACTCGACATCCATGTATGCAAACAATTGAAAGCTGATGGAGTCGTATTCGGTTTGTTGGATGCGAACGGAAACGTTGATGTGAAGCGAACAAAGGAATTGGTTGCTCTTGCAAAACCAATGCTCGTCACTTTCCATCGAGCTTTTGATCTGGCAAAGGATTCTTTGAATGCATTGGAGGATATAATCAATTGCGGATGCAATCGAATTCTTACTTCCGGGCAACAACCAACTGCAATTCAGGGAGAACAATTAATTTCGCAGATGATTAAAAAAGCGGGCGATAGAATAATCATTTTACCCGGAGGTGGTATCCGGCCCGATAATGTAGTTTCGCTCCTGGACAAAACAATGGCAACTGAAATACATTCTTCCGCAAAGAACAGTCGGGCGAGCAAAATGAAATTTAAATGTGATACTGTAACAACAGGAAACCCGTCATCCGATGAATACCGCGTTACCATCGCGGATATAGATACAATAAGAAAATTAGTAAAAACTGTAAACGATTTTTGATTTATGTTTCGTAAATTTCCGGAGATGAAATTTCTAATACACATTGTCTTTGCCGTATTTCCCGTTTGCCTGTTTGCAGTGAACAGTCAACATCAACAGCAGGAAGAAAAACACAAAGGCACCTTTTATTTTGAGTGGGGCTATAATAAAGACTGGTTTTCGAAAAGTGATATACACTTTGTAAATCATATTGGAGGTGAATATGATTTTACATTATATGATGTAAAGGCAGATGACAGACCCAGCTTTAACCGTATAATTGACTGGCAAGTCACCATTCCTCAGTTTTTATACCGCTTCGGATATTATTTCAATAACAAACATGATCTTGGAATTGAAATTGGTTTTGATCATACAAAATATGTGGTCATACAGAATCAAACTGTTCATATCACCGGCTCTATTCACGGAGAAGCACTTGATAAAGACACCATTATTCAACCTGGTTTTCTTTTATTCGAACATACCAACGGGGCCAATTTTTTAATGGCAAGCTTGCTGAAAAGAACCCGGTTTTTTCAGAGTGGAAATGGGAAACATGTATTAAGTTATGTGCTAAAGCCGGGGGCCGGTATTGTAATTCCGAAAACGGACGTAACCCTTTTTGGAAAGCGCAGAGACAATGTGTATCACGTTGCCGGGTACATTGCCGGACTTGATATTGAACTTCGGTATGAAACGGGTAAACATTGGTTTGCCGAAACCGGTTTAAAAGGAAGTTTTGCCAACTACGTTAATGTGCTTACGATTGGTGATGCGAAAGCGAATCACCATTTTTATTCATTGGAATTGCTTCTATCTGTAGGGTACGCAATTCCCTGGTAATAAAATAAAGTGAGTAAAAATTTTGTTGCCGGATGTGAAGAAAATGCTCGCTCTATCTATCTTGCAAACGAAATTTAGTCAGTTGCCTTTCCTGACATTTGGAGATGCTATCAGTTGAGAATATAACAATGAGAAAAAATATGAATTCGACTATGTTTTATTTCCGGGTGCCAGTGAAACACAGAGGTAAATTTTTTATTGAAAAAATACGGAATGGCAAAGCTTTTTTCTTCATTCTGATTTTTGCAACAACAACAACTTTTTCCCAAACTCAAACACGAAATCTTTCAGGAGAACCTAAATCGACATGGCAATTCAGAAAGGCTGGCGATTCAAAATGGCTTTCCGCAACGGTTCCCGGAACCGTACATACTGATTTATTCAGCAACAAAATTATTGATGATCCCTTTTTTGGCGACAATGAAAAAAAACTTCAGTGGATTGATACCTGCCGCTGGGAATACCAAACCTCTTTCAATTGCGATTCAACATTGTTAGCCAACAGACATGTTGAACTTCAGTTTGACGGACTGGATACGTATGCAAAAGTATTTCTCAATGATAATCTTATTCTCATTACCGATAATATGTTTCGGACATGGTTTGTCAGTTGCAAAAGTTTTCTGAAAGAGAAAGACAATCATCTTGTGATACAGTTTGAATCAGCATCGAAAAAAGGGAAAGAGCTGGCGAGAAGTTTACCGTATACATTGCCGGGTGATGAAAAAGTTTTTACCCGCAAAGCCGCGTATCAATATGGCTGGGACTGGGCACCACGATTTGTAACATGCGGTATCTGGAAGCCGGTGAAATTAAATTGGTGGAATTTTTTCAAGATCAACGACATCCATATTGTTCAGGATGAAGTATCGGATACATCAGCCACCATGGTTGCGGAAGTAAATGTAAAAACGGATGAACCAACAACCGTTTATTTTAAAATGAAGTTGGAAAATGCGGATCAGGATTCAATGTATTTCGAGCAACCCATTCGTCCGGGTGAAAACACGCTGAACCTTTTGTTCAAAGTAAAAAATCCGAAACGCTGGTGGTGCAATGGAATGGGCGAACCATTCGTCTACCATCTTTCCATTCAGTGTTCCAATGTATTTGCGAAATCGGAAGTGAAGAAACTTACGTTTGGAATACGGACCGTGCAGGTTGCGCAGGACTATGATTCTCTCGGTCGAAGTTTTTCGTTTTCATTAAACGGAGTTCCTGTTTTTATGAAAGGCGCGAATTATGTACCGGCGGATAATTTTCTTCCTCGCGTGAATGAAAAACGATATTCAGAAATCATTCAATCCGCCGTTGATGCGAACATGAATATGTTGCGCGTGTGGGGCGGAGGTGTATATGAAGACGATCAGTTTTATAATCTCTGTGATGAAAATGGAATTCTGGTGTGGCAGGATTTTATGTTTGCCGGCGGCATGTATCCGGGCGATTCTTTGTTTGTCGAAAATATCAGGCAGGAAGCAACAGACAACGTGATGCGTTTACGAAGTCACCCTTGCATTGCCTTGTGGTGTGGTAATAATGAAGTTGATGAGGGTTGGCATAACTGGGGCTGGCAAAATCAATACAAGTATTCTAAAAAGGATTCCACTGCAATCTGGAATGATTACCTGAAAATATTCCAGGATGTTCTTCCGAAAGTGGTTGAACAAAATGATCCGGGAAGATTATACTGGCCATCGTCTCCTTCGATCGGTTGGGGACACCCGGAAAGTTTGCAACAGGGTGATTCGCACTATTGGGGTGTATGGTGGGGTAAGGAACCGTTTGAAGCTTACAAAACAAAAGTCGGAAGATTTATGAGTGAATATGGTTTCCAGGGAATGCCTTCGCTGACGACGTTCAAAAAATTCTGTGACGCGAAAGATATAACTCCAACTTCCTTTGCAGTTAAAAATCATCAGAAGCATCCTACCGGTTATGAAACCATTCAATCGTATCTTGAAAAAGAATACAAAGAGCCGCGGGATTTTGAAGACCTGATTTATGTTTCTCAGTTACTGCAGGCGGATGGAATCAAAACGGCGATTGAAGCGCATCGCCGGGCGAAACCGTTTTGCATGGGAACGTTGTACTGGCAGCTGAACGATTGCTGGCCGGTTACTTCATGGAGCAGCACTGATTATTACGGAGAATGGAAAGCACTTCATTATACAGTTAAGAAAGCGTATCAGAAATATCTTGTATCTCCTGTCGTGGATAACGGAAAAATAAATGTGTACGTCGTAAGTGACGGTAAAAAGGAAACAAACGCTTTTCTTGAAATGAAACTCCTTGATTTAAATGGAGCGGCTAAATGGTCGAAGAGTTTTTCCGTTGAAATTCTTCCGGACTCAAGCAAAATTTATTACAGCGTTGATTCAGCTGAAGTATTGAAGACTGCCGATCCGACTAAATCTGTTTTTTCTGTCAAACTGATAAAAGACAATTCAGTCCTGTCTGAAAATTTATTGTACTTCTGTCTCGTAAAGGATTTAAAGATTACTCAGCCATTGGTTACTTATTCGTTCAGCTTAAGGGGAAGCCAGACTATACTTGAACTGGATTCAAAAACCTTTGTGAAAAAGGTGTTCATTGATTTCCTGGACATGAAAGTTAAACTGAGCGACAACTATTTTGACTTGCTTCCAGGAGAAAAGAAAACCGTTGAAGTAGAAAGCAACTTTACTTCAGGCGAACTGACGAAAAAAATAAAAATAAAATCGTTGTTTGATACATTCTAAAATAGTGTCACGCGGAGGCGCAAAGATCGCAAAGTTTTATCATGAAATTTTTCTTAGCGATCTTTGCGCCTCTGCGTGATTTAAAAAGATATTCAATGAAAAAGATTCTCACCACATTATTCCTTATTCCTTATTCCTTATTCCTTTTTGGACAGACCGATTATACCAAATACGTCAACCCATTCATCGGAACCGGCGGTCACGGTCATACTTATCCTGGCGCTACTGTTCCGTTTGCCATGGTGCAGCTCAGTCCCGATACGCGCATCGACGGAAGCTGGGATGGCTGCGGGGGTTACCATTACAGTGATTCAATCATCTATGGTTTTTCTCATACACATTTAAGCGGAACAGGTTGTTCGGATTATGGTGATATCATGCTGATGCCGATGGACGGCGAACCGTCACTCGATAATAAAATTTATTCTTCAAAATTTTCTCACGCCGATGAATCAGCATCAGCCGGATATTACTCTGTGAAATTGAAAGATGATAACACGTTTGTGGAACTCACATCGACCACTCGCGTAGGAATACATCGTTATACTTTTCTGAAGCCAGGAGATGTGTCTGTTGTTCTTGATCTCACGCATCGTGATAAATTACTAGAAGGGAAAATTCATAAAGTAAATACAACCACTTTTGAAGGATTGAGAAGATCAGAAGCATGGGCGAAAGATCAGTGGGTTTTTTATCGCATTGAGTTTTCGAAACCTGTTGTTGATTCATACATCGAAAAAAAGAATGGCAATGATCAGAAAGCATGGTTCAAATTCAAACTCGACAGGAATGAAAAGTTATTGGTGAAAGTGGCCTTGTCGTCGGTGAGCGAATATGGCGCCGGAAAAAATATGGAAACGGAACTTCCCCATTGGGATTTTGATCGCGTTAAAATGGAAGCGCACGATGCATGGCAAAAAGAACTGACAAAGATTGAAGTGTCGGGCGGAACAGATGAGCAAATGAAAATTTTCTACACCGCTCTTTATCATACAATGATTCAACCGAATATTTATAACGATGTGGATGGACATTACCGTGGTCGTGACTTGAAAATTCACCAGGCAGATGGATTCAATTATTATTCAGTGTTTTCATTGTGGGATACGTTTCGTGCATGGCATCCGCTCATGACGATCATTGATCGCAAACGTACACTCGACTACATCAAAACTTTTCTCGCGCAGTATGAACAGGGTGGCTTGCTTCCTGTCTGGGAATTATCTTCGAACGAAACGGAATGTATGATCGGTTATCATTCTGTAAGCGTGATTGCAGATGCTGCCGTGAAAGGCATCACGGGTTTTAATATGGAAGAAGCATTTGAAGCGATGAAAAAAAGCGCTGAGTCGAGAGATCGTTATGGTCTTGCTGCTTATATGGATAAAGGTTGTTTGAGTGTAGAAGATGAAGCAAACTCCGTTTCTAAAACACTGGAGTATGCGTATGATGACTGGTGCATTGCACAGATGGCTCAACTGCTTCATCACGAAAAGGATTACCAGTATTTCATGGAGCGATCGCAGTCATGGAAAAATTTATATGATCCTGAAACCGGTTTTATCCGTCCGAGAAAAAACGGCGGATGGCTGCAACCGTTTGATCCATTTGAAGTGAATAACAATTACACGGAAGCAAATGCGTGGCAATACACTTTTTTTGT
This sequence comes from Bacteroidota bacterium, assembly GCA_043783155.1. Taxonomy (GTDB): domain Bacteria; phylum Bacteroidota; class Bacteroidia; order AKYH767-A; family 2013-40CM-41-45; genus JAPLDA01. The sequence goes on from JAYVZS010000141.1 coordinate 59,703, forward strand.
TCCGCAGGAAATTCCTTCTTTGATTGAATTGTCAGGAGGAAAAGAAAAATTTGAAAAAAAATTAGATGATCTTTTTACTGCTGAAAGTAAAACAACGGGAAGGGAACAAGCGGATATCACAGGTATGATAGGACAATATGCACATGGTAACGAACCAAGTCATCACATGGCGTATTTATATAACTATGTCGGCAAGCCACAAAAGACGGAAGCGAAAATAAAACAAATTCTGAATGAATTTTACCATGCCGCTCCCGACGGACTCATTGGCAACGAAGACTGCGGACAAATGAGCGCGTGGTTTGTAATGAGTGCAATCGGGTTGTACCAGGTTTGTCCGGGCAGAAATCACTTCGAAATTTCAAAACCTTTATTTGATCACGTGAGTCTTTACCTGGATGAAACCAATCGTTTCATTCTGAGTTCTTCAGGAACGATGAAAAGCGATACGCTTGTAAAGATTTTGTATCACTTAACGGACATTAATAAGAAAGCGGATTTCATATCTTCTCCTATCACGATTGATCCGGTGGTGGAGTCAGATCAACTTGCTTTTAAGGATAAAATGAAAGTTCAGTTTTCAGCGGCTGTCGCTTCCGATAAAATTTATTACACTACCAATGGTTCGGTACCTGATCTTCAGTCTACGGTTTTTAATCCTAAGTCGCCCATCACAATCGATTCGACTGTGACCTTTAAGGCGATGGCGGTAAGCGACAAGGGAAAGAAAAGCAAAATCGTAACAGCCTGTCTTCGCAAAAATCCTCATCCGGATTGGAAGATTAAGATATTCTCCAAATATTCTCCCCAGTACACTGCAGGTGGTGACGATGGAATTATTGACGGCATACGTGGTGAGGCGGAGTGGACGAAAGGAAACTGGCAGGGTTGCCAGACTGATTTTGAATGCGTGATTGATCTTGGGAAAGTACAATCGATTTCAAAAGTTAGCGCCGGTTTTCTTCAGGATACACGTGCATGGATCATGATGCCGAAGCAGGCAGAGTTTAGTTTTTCAACCGACGGAATTAATTTTTCAGAGATGACTGCGATAAAAAATGCAGTGCGCGACAGCGATTACATCACCCAGACAAAAGATTTTTCAGGAACGGTAAAAGTGAAAAAAGTGCGCTACGTAAAAGTGAAAGCCATCAACTACGGAAAACTTCCCGAGTGGCACATGGGCGCCGGCGGACAAGCGTGGATTTTCCTCGATGAGATTAGTGTTGAGTAAAGTGCGATGTAGAGAGTATAAAGTATATAGTACTCTATACTTGATACTCCATACTTTATATAATATCAGTCTTTCCAACGTCTAATGAGCATCCACCGGAACAGCAACCGATTTTTTAAATCGTTGCATAAACAATAGCGGAATACAAAGAACAAAAAACATTCCTGTAAACCAGAAGCCGTCCATGTAACTCAACAGAAAAGTCTGTTTTAGCACAGCGCCTTCAATCGCTTTGTAAGCAAGTGATGTAGCGTCAACAGCAGCATACCCTTTCGCGATAAAAGCATTGTACATGTTGTTGAAGCGCTCAACAAAAGCCGGGTTAAATTGATTCACGCTTTCCAACAAAACGGAACGATGAAATCCCTGTCGCAGGTGAATGAGTGTGGTGATTAATGCGATTCCGAATGAGCCACCAAGTTGTCGCATCATGTTATTCAATCCCGTTGCCTGTGAAAGATCTTTCGGTTGCACTTCACTGAAGGCAAGAGCGGTGAGCGGAACAAAGAGTAAACTCAACCCGACTCCTCGCAGTATAAGGGGGATGTAGAAATTACTTTCACCCGATGCAAGATTTGATTTTCCGAGTGTGAATGTAAATAAATAGAAAAAGAAAAAGCCGAGTGATGCTAATATCTGTGCAGGAATTTTGTTCTGGAGCATTTTTCCTACCAGCGGCATCATCATGATCGTAGCCAATCCGCCGGGGATCAACAACTCTCCCGTCTGTTGCGCCGTGAATCCTAACAGGTTCTGGCAGAAGATCGGAAAAATAAATACAGATGCAAACAATCCGAATCCGAGAATGAATGTCGTGAACATACCAATGGCAAGCGAACGGTTTTTCATGATGCGAAGATTCACGACCGGATGTTCGGCGTACAATTCCTGCAATACGAATCCTGTCATCGACAACACAGAAAGAATCGTGAGCAAAGTGATATAAGGCGTATTGAACCAGTCTTCACTTTCTCCTCTTTCCAAGACAATCTGAAGAGATCCGATCCCGACCGTCAGCAAAATAATTCCAAGCCAGTCCACGTGATCGCTTTGATGTTGTGCATGCACAGAATCTTTGATGAAGTTAAGAGTGAGTAAGACGGCAATGATGCCGAGTGGAATGTTGATGAAAAATATCCATGGCCATGTCCAGTGATCGGTGATGACTCCGCCAAGTGTCGGTCCGAATGTCGGTCCGACAACAACTCCCAATCCGAACAGAGCCATCGCCGTACCGAGTTGTTTCTTCGGCCACGATTCAATCAGGATGGCTTGAGCCGTCGATAATAATCCGCCACCACCGATGCCTTGTATGAATCTGAAAATAATAAGTTCCCAGATGTTGTGCGCATTTCCGCAGAAGAAAGATGCAATCGTAAAGAGCACAATGGAAGCTGTGAAATAACTTCTGCGTCCGTAGCGATTGCTCAGCCAGCCGCTCATCGGAAGAATGATTACGTTCGCGACAGCATAAGCCGTTACCACCCAACCGACGTCTTCGAGAGTCGCTCCGAGATTTCCCATGATCTGCGGCAACGATACATTCACAACAGTCGTATCAATCAATTCAAGCAATGCAGCAAGAATGACTGTGAAGGTAATGATGAATTTTCTAAAACCTGTTTCTACCATTTTATTGTTTACGGTTTACATGTTTGTTGTTGACGGTTAGAAGCAGAACTATAAACCGTAAACTGTAAACGATTAGTCTATCTTAACCGACACTCTCACACTCATTCCTGCTCTCAGTTTATCGGCTATCTCTTTATCCGCATTCAGTTTTATTTTCACCGGAATGCGCTGCACCACTTTTACATAATTTCCTGTTGCATTATCGGGAGGAAGTAAACTGAACTTCGCACCTGTAGCGGGAGAGAAGGAATAAACCGTTCCCTGTATTGCCTGATCAGGAAATGCATCTGTATTTATTTCTACCGGTAAACCAACTTTCATTTTTTCAAGTTGTGTTTCTTTGAAGTTGGCGATTACATAAATTCCGCTTTCGGAAACAACAGAGAAGAGGGGAGTTCCGGCATTTACAAATTGACCCGACTGGATATTTTTCCTTGAAGCCAATCCCGAAGCGGGAGCGATGATGGTTGCGTAACTTAACTGAAGTTTCGCGTAATCAAGATCTGCCTGGCGCTGAGCGATTGAACTTTGTGCGACACCAACCTGCTGGCTCACCGACTGCTCCTGCATCGAAGCGGAAGATTGTTGCTTCGTAATGGATTCCAGCTGCGCTTCGGCAGAAAGTTTTTCCGCTTTCGCCGCATCGTATTGTTGCTCCGTGACCGCTTTATCTTTCAACAGGTTTTCATAGCGGTTAAAATCCTGTGTCGCTTTCCAAACACGCACTTTCGCCGCTTCCACGTTTGAAGACGCACTTGAGATATTCGCCTGTGCTGTTCCGACATTTGCTTTTGCGACAGAAATATTCGCGGTCGCATTGTCGAGTGCTGCCTGTGCCTGAAGCTCTTTTATTTTCAGATCGCGGTCGTCGAGTTTTACCAGCGTATCGCCTTTGTTAACGTGTTGGTTTTCTTCGAAGCGGATTTCATCCACATAACCCGAAACGCGCGACAGCACCGGGCTGATATCGGTATCCAGCTGTGCATCGTCCGTATCAACATGATGGAGGGAATAAATGTATTTGTTGATTCCGAAAACTGCCGCACTTATCATCACGATTGCAAGGATGATCAATGGTGTTCTTTTTTTCTTTGATTTTTTTTCTTCAGTATTTTCCATGATGTTTTTTTTCTTGGTTCTAATATCTTGGTTCTTGTATCTGGTATCCTGTATCTGGTTTCCTGATTCTTTAATTCACCTTACCGGTCGACTTCAATAATTTATAGTATGCCACTTGTGTGTCTGCCTTCGCTATGGCGAGATTAATTTTCGCGTTCAGCAACGCATTGTCGGCATCCAGCAAATCACTCATCACAACGAAATTGTTTTTGTATTTCGAATCGGTGATGCGGTAATTTTCTTCGGCCTGTTCCACTGATTTTTGTAACACTTCAATTCTTCGTTTCGATTCTTTTAATGAAAGATAATTTTGGTTGACTTCCATTTTCACAGCATCCGATAATAAATCAAGTGACGCTTTGTTTTGGCTGAGCGTCGCTTTTGCTTCCGCAATAGTGTGTTTGTTTGAATAGAGGCGCATGAGGTCCCACGAAAAAAATATTCCGGCATCCCACGTAAAAGTAAATTCATCCTGCGGCGGAATTACACGCGGATTCGGACGCATGTCATACATGTTTCCTCCTACACTGATCTGGGGCATGAAACTGTTTTGTGAAATCTTCAGGTTGTTTTCGGCTGATTTCATGCGCAGGTTGGTTGCCTGCAAATCATTCCGCGTGGAGGCAGCCAGTGTCATGTAGTCGGCCAATGGTTTTTCTTCATTCACTTTGCCAGATGAAGTTGAATCCACATCCATGATCACATCATTCAATCCAAGCATCAGGTTCATGTTGTAATTGGCAATGCTTTCACTATTTTCAATATCCATCTGTGTCAATTCAACATTCGATTGCTGAAGCTGCCAGCGAAGCAAATCATTGTGTGTTGCTGTTCCTTGTTGTTCCATGTGTTGCATCTCGTCAACGTGCTGTGTAACCTGTTTCATATTATCGGCAAGAATTTTTTTCGACTCTTTTATTTTGTTAAGGTTATAATACGCCTGGATGATGTTATACGTGATTTCATCTTTGTCCTTGTCAGCATCTAATTTCGCGGCCTGCTGTAAAAGCTGTAAGGAAGTCTGCGCATACTTCAACCGGAAACCTGAGAAGACTGTTTCACTCACCGACAAACGTGTTGAATAAGTATTTACATATACCGGAAAAAGAGAAAACGGTTCGAGCCCGGGAAAGTGAATCAGCGGTTCGTTGATGTCGCTCAGGCGCTGATAGTTGGCCGACAAGTTCACAGCCGGTAGAACAGCATCAATGGCCTGGCTATATTTCGCGTCAGCAATGTCTGATTTGCTCTGCGAAATTTTCAGCGACTTACTGTTATCGAGACCAAGTTTGATTGCCTGCTCAAGACTGATTTGCTGATGTTGTTGTGCTGATACCGCTGCAAAGAACAGGGTGAAAAGGAAGACGAGTTGTAGTTTATTCATGGCGCTTTTATAATAGGGAAATTATTTTTTGATGACTAAATGATTCGTCAGCAATTCCCGCAAATGTTTTTTAACACGCAGTTTATTTTTTTCATCAAAGATTGTATTGGTCTTAGGATCGAGGTTGAGTAGTTTGCAAACCATCATCGACGAATCCGTTACTTTCGAAATGGTTCCGACCAGCGTCGCAATCGTACATTCAATGTCAACTTTCCTGAATACTTTTTTACGCTGACCTTCTTCAATCATCTTGCGAATTTCATTCATGTTGCGCATGAGAATTCCTGTAATCACTTCATGCATTTTAGAACGTTGCTGCAAGGCGATTTCACGTTGAAGAATTTTATGGAACCGGTGATTGTCGAAAATACGGTCCACATAGATGTCGACGAGCTTTTCAATTTTGGTAATCGGATCATATTGTTTCTGGTTCAGCGACTGAAGTTTTTCATGGGCACCTCCGGCACGATATTCTACCAGCGCTTCAAACAATTTTTCTTTCGAACCGAAATAATAAGAAACCATGGCCACGTTGATATGTGCTTTCGTAGCAAGTGTACGTACGGAAGTGCCTTCGTACCCATGCTCGGCAAAAAGTGCTTCCGCGACTTCCAATATCTGTTCTCTCTTGTTTATTGTTTTCAAAACGGGGGCAAAGTTAAACAAGTGTTTAAATTAAACAAATGTTTAATAAATTTTTTAGGGGGTAACTGAAGAGGTCGCTCCCGACAGGAAATTATGCTTCTATTGTTGAAGTTTTACCTTTACATCTTCAAATAAACAATCTGTCTGTGTCTGAACGAAAGATCACCCCTTCCTTTGATTTATACAAAACGCTTGACAATGACAAGCGTTTTGAGTTCAGCCTGCTGGAAGAAAGCTACCATCCGTATGATGCTTCACTGCCGCATCGTCATAATTATTTTGAAATCCTGTTGTTCAAAGAGAGCGGTGGAACACATGAAATTGATTTTGCGGCTTATCCGATCAAAGAGAATTCGCTTCACTTCATTTCACCCGAACAGGTGCACGTGATGCGAAGGGAAAAGCATGTAACCGGATATGTATTGTCCTTTACCAAAGAATTTTTCCTGGAAGAAATGAATGGTTCGGCTTTTCTTGATAGTCTTCCTTTTTTTAATAACCCATATACATCTCCCGTCGCCGGTCTCAGTAATTCGGAGCTGCAAAAGCAACTGTCAGAAATCATTTCGAAAATGCAACAGGAATATTTTTCTTCAAATGAGGATAAGACGGAGTTACTCTTACCTTATCTTTCCATCTTTCTCGTCCTAGCGAAGCGAGTGTATGCTTCGGAAACTGTTTCCGGGAAATCCATTCCTGTCCGTTCAGATAATACCTACAAATTTAAAAAACTGGTGGAACAGAATTTCAGACAGATGAAATCTGTTGCCGAATATGCTGAGATACTTAACATCACCTCGGGTCATCTGAATGATACGGTTCAGAAGGAAATCGGGAAAACCACCAGTGAGATTATTCACGAGCGGATTATCCTGGAAGCAAAACGCCTGTTGTATCATTCACCAAAAAGTGTGAAGGAGATCGCGTATGAACTTTTGTATGACGACCCTTCTTACTTCGCCCGTTTTTTCAAGACGCATACACAGCTAACGCCTGAACAATTCAGAAAGCGCATCCGTGAAAAATACCAGTGATTCCGTATTATTGTTATTGATATAGGAGTATAATAGCTATACTCTTGCATTGAAATAGTCGATTGATTTATTAACATTCTTAATTCATCATTGATAAATAACAAACTCCAATGCGAAATTCAAAATCAATACTTGTTATTATTATTGTCTTTGCCTCTATAACAGCAAGCGGACAATGGACTTCTCTCAACTCATCAACAAGTCTCAACCTCGGCGTCATCAAACAAACCCCTTCAGGCGCGCTGTTGGTTGCAAGTTCCGGGGAAGCATTTCCACCTTCTTCGGGAATCATTTTGAAATCGGATAACGAAGGTGCTACGTGGTACATTGTGGCGAACAATAGCAAGGGATTCAGTGACATTGTATTTCCATCACAAAATTTTGGGCTGGCGATCGCGAAAAGCCGTGATACCATATTTAGGAGTACTGACGGAGGAAATACATGGCAGGAGCAATATTCAATAAATAGCTTTGGTTCAGGATATGGTTTCCCACAGGTTGCGTTTACGGATTCGCTCACCGGTTATGCACCCGGATATAAAACAAGCGACGGAGGTAACTCCTGGGTTTTGCAAAACCAGACGCTAAATTTTTTTCCTTACGTGCCAGCTGGCATAACATTCCTGAACGATTCTACGGGAGTTGTTGTTGGAAATGGATATTGGGGTGTTAATTATAAAACGACAGACAGGGGTGTGACGTGGTCTGCTGTAATCGTTCCTTATTTTACATGGGAAATTTATTCTGTTTATTTTCCAACTGCAAGCATCGGCTATTGCACAAGTAATAAATTGCAAACGGCACATGAAACAGAAATTTTAAAAACGGTGGATGGTGGCGATACGTGGACAAGTATTTATACCCAATCTCCGTTTATCTATTGTCCATCTGTTTTTTGTACCGACTCCAATACGTGTTATGCAGTGGGCAGTTCAGGGACCATTATGAAAACGACGGATGGTGGTGTTACATGGGGTTCACAAGGATCAGGCACAACCCAAACTCTTCGAAAAGTTTTTTTCACCAATGCAGATACCGGCTACATTGTCGGTGACAGCGGCACCATTCTGAAGACAACCAATGGCGGCGGCTTTGTCGGAATCCGGGAATCCATAGGCGATGCAACGTTTAAAGTGTTTCCCAGTCCTGCTCATGATGAATTGACGGTTGAGAACAATTTGAATCAATCAGTTCTATTCGGGTTGTACAATTCTATGGGAGAGAAAATCATCGACAAAACATGGAAGGAAAAAATAAACAAGATTGATATATCCGCAGTTTCAAACGGAATATATTTTTATAAAATCACTTCTGAGAAAGGCATTCTTAAAGCAGGAAAAATTATTAAACACTAACCATTTCTAATTTCAATCCCCATGAAACATTTATTATTTATTCTAATCGTCTTGTTGTTTTTAACAGGGATAAGCGCCGAAGCGCAAACTCCGCCTGTCTGGACACACGATATTAATTCTTCTCCCGATACAGCTTCTCTTTTTCCTGTCCGTACTCTCAATGACGACAGCAATCATGTATATGTATTAAGCACATACATGAAAACAGTGTCCGTCGGAAATGATGAGTATAAAATATATTTGAAAAAATATGATCAGGCGGGTGCGTTAATCTGGACTTTAATATACGATCATGCCGGGACCGGTAAGCCGCAAGGGTTCGATATGGTGATGGACCATGATGGGAACTGTTACATTGCCGGCGGACTCATGGCAACGACATACTCTAAACCTCTTATTATAAAAGTAAATACCGCCGGAGGTGTTTCATGGGAAAGAGATTCAACAACTGCTTTTAACTCTGGTAATTATGACCAGGTATTTTTTAATCACAATCGTTTGTATCTAAAGAGTTCTTATGGTATTGCGAAATTTGATTTAAGCGGCAGCGAACGTTGGTCGCTCGGTCTTCCGGTCGGTCGCATGGCCGTTGACAATGAGGGGCAGTCCATCGTCTCTGTCTATTTTGGAAACCCGACAAATATTTTGCGGTATGATTCTTCCGGCGTTTTAAATTTTTCTGATACAACGATCGATGCAATGCGGATTGCAACGGATGCCGACAACAACTTCTACCTGATGTCACATAATTATCCTGTGTATAATCTTACGAAATATGATAGCGCCGGGAATTTCGAATGGAACAGAGATGTATTTTCACAAGCCAGTCCTTTTGGTGACATCGGTTTTGAGGTGTTGACGGATTTCAACAAGGATGTAATTCTGGTCGGCCTTGGTGACAGCATCTACAAGTGGTCGCCATCGGGTAATCTTATTTGGGCGAAGTCGATGCATCGTTTAGACAGTTACCTCATCTCTGCGAAAATTGTATTTAATAATCTTATTGCTGTCGCCGGAACATCGTACGATTCCGTCGGGTATTTCCTGAAGGTGTCAACGTTTGATCTTAATGGAGATGAGAACTGGTCGGGCGTTTACAACGGTAATACAGGCGGCTCGGAATTTGAAGTCGATTTCACCGTTGATAATTCCGGCATCTACACCATTGAAAATAATAATCAGAATACTACACTGGCAAAATTTGCAAGCCCTTTTCAATCGGCGATTGATTACAATTTACTGTGTGTAGATAGTGTGTGGTACGATCCCGCCAATCCTGCTTTCGTCAATGTGAGAGTATTTAACGGCAATGTTTCTCATCTGAATTACCCTTCGGTGAGGGGCGTTTCGGCGAACGGAGATACAACCATCAATCCCCATAACTTCGTAGATTATTTCGCGCATCTCGGAAATATCTACCTGACCTATCACGATTCGATTACAGTTACAGGCGTTACCGATTTCAGTCACTATACTTTTTTAATGAGTGAAGGTTTTGGCGATACCACGGCAGTGATCGGCTGGTGTGCCGGTGCTCCACAGGAAATAATTTCTATTACCGGAAGTGAAATAAAAATTTATCCCAATCCTGTTCACGATGCATTGATCATTGAAAGCGCCGGGTATGAAAATAAAAATTCCGTGATTCAAATTTTCAACGCGCTTGGTTCAATGGTGTTGGAAGAAAAATTATCGGCTGATGCCATGAACAGGATCAACGTTTCCGGTTTTGCTGATGGAATTTATTTCGGAAGAATAATGGCCGGTGGACAAGAGAGACATTTTAAATTTGTGAAGGAATGATTGTTGGGGCGAATCGCATTCGCCCAATTAAATTATCATCGGGGCGAATCGCATTCGCCCTATTCAACCGGAGAATCTATCTTCCTTCCAATTCAACGGATTATGAATAATGTAATTGGAAATATTTTCGAATGCCCGCTGATCACGAATAATATGCTCCCAATAATTGCGTTGCCAGACGGAAGATAATTTCTGTTGTCGGGGCGAATTGAACTGTCGGGGCGAATTGCATTCGCCCTTCTTTCCCGAATTGAATTCGCCCGAATCATATTCCCCCATTTTGCATTCTCCTCCGAATCTTATTTCATTAATTTGTTTTGTCACTGCTGATTTGTAACCGCGGACAATTGCTCCGATTGTTTTTGATGGTGATCGGAATGTCGGGACTGTCGGGGTGTATGGCAATACGGCCTTTTTATCGTTCTGTTCCGTTGGTCCATCAGGGGCGTATTGCCATATATCCGTGGGGGCGTATTGCCATACGCCCCTATCGCCGCGGTCATCCCCGTTTCCATCGCCATCCGTTTCCACAATGATTATAATTCCATGCACATGATTTGGCATCACAACAAATTCCCCTAATTGGACATTCGGTCGCAACGATGGTGTTCTCATCCATTCATCGTATGCAATTTTTCCGAATTCATTCAACATCATTTTTCCATTTTCAATTTTTCCGAAAACATGTTTGCGATCATCGCAACAAATGGTAATGAAATACATTCCTTCTTTGGAATAATCGTATCCTTTCAGACGGATACTCCTTCGGTCGTGTTTGGCCGGGTTAAAAGACATGATGATATGTGTTAACGGAAAAAAATAAAACAATTTTTCAGTTCAGAAAAGTGTCACAAATATATGCATCTGGCCAATGTTTTCCAAACGATGCTTCCGTGATTTCAGGAACCTGTTCTTTTTTATTTCCCGTTCTTCAGTTCCCGTTTCTTCAATGTCAAACCTGTTTCAATCGCCAGTTTTTCTGCGAGCACATTTCCCTGTTCAGTAAATGGCCAAACAAATAAAGCTTTGATCGGATGCTGTGAACGTATTTTCTCAATGGCCTCGAGACACAATTTTTTTGCAATACCTTTTCCCCTATATTCCGGTAGTGCCGTTGCCGAACACAAATACAAAGCATCATAACTCATTCCCGGAAGAGTCCGATCAAAAAGTTCTTGTTCGGAAATGCTGCCGCTTACAAATAGATTCATCAGTTCTGTTGTGGTTGGAATCACAAGTATCCACACACACGGGCCGTCACCTTCGTCGTATTCCGATAATGTGGCAGGATGAATCTTTTCCAGTTTTTCAATCACCTCCTCGTCCACCTGCAACTGTGCAGGATCGTTCCTTATCGCGAAAGTGTCTTCGATCACTTTCATCATTCGGGAGAAGTTGGATTCTTTCATCTTTTAGATATTTCCAGAAAGAAAAATATTCTTATTTGTACTTTGTCGGTTAAGTGCAAATATAGAAATCCATATTTGCACTTTATGTCGTTTGTTTGATCTGCAAAATAATTCGCGATTCACGAATTGTGTTCTTTTTCGTTGAAGGGTTCGCGCAACGTACATTAACTTCAGCGAAGTTCGCCCCACCTGAGGCGGATCGAACAACTGAATGGAATGTGTAAGCATCCCGTCTTATTTCAACAGATGTTTGCTATCTTGTGAGGTAGTAAAACGTGATGGCAAAAAGCAGCTTCTATATTGTGAATGGCATTACAGTCTATCGGCTGGTTGCAGCACCTGTATTAATTGTTCTGGTACTAACAGGACAGACAGATATTTTTAAGTGGCTGCTGCTAGTTAGTTTTTCTACTGATTTCATAGACGGATATTTAGCGAGGGAATTCAAGGTGACCAGCATACTCGGCACAAAGCTCGACTCCATCGGCGATGATCTCACCATCGTTGCGGCCATCGTTGGTTTAGTTGTGCTAAAGCCCGGTTTTATTAAAGAGCAGATGGTCATCTTCGGGATCATGTTGATTCTTTACCTCTTGCAAACCATCCTTGCATTTGCGCGGTATGGAAAACTATCGGGTTTTCATACTTACTCAGCAAAGGTGGCCGCCATTCTGCAGGGAACATTCCTGATTCTGATATTTTTATTACCCGCTCCCATTTATCCTTTATTTTATGCAGCGGTTATCTTTACCATCATTGACCTGCTTGAAGAAATTATACTGATCATTCTTTTACCAAGATGGAAAGCTGATGTTAAAGGAATTTATTGGGTGATGAGGGAAAAGAAAAGAGGGTTGCATTAATAAATACAATTCTTTATATTTTCATTCTTGGTTTTGATTACAATACAATCATTCGTCGAGTTGATAACTTTTTATAAGTTTTTCTTGAAGAATATTGATCTGTCCGTAAATTTGTCCGCAACTACAAAAATATTTCTAAAATGATTCATGTAAAGTTTTATCTTGACAAAGCAGATAAGAGTAAGTTATTTCCTGTGCACCTTGTTATCAGGCATAAGAAAGTCCATATTAAGGTTGCAACAGGAGTGAAGCTTAAAAGGAAAGATTGGGACAATAAAAATCAAGTTGTAAAAGATTCTGACTATAGCCATAAATCTAATAACAAGTTTTTTTCTTTTATTAAACTTGAAGTAGAGAAGTACATAAAAACATCTCCTCCGTCAAAGCTCACGAATAAAAAAATAAAAGAAAAGATTCTTTCGTTGGTCAGTTCGAGAAAGGAAAATGCTAGAAAAATAGTTTTCGAGGATTCTGCGTATTATGAAGGCAAAGAACGAGTAACTTTTATCGATTTGTTTGCAGGGGCAGGAGGATTTAGTGAAGGATTTTTACAAGCAGAGCATGGCAAACACCTGTACGATTTTTTATTGGGAAGTGATATAAATGATAATTGTGAATTGACCCATTTGGCACGTTACAACCATCAACTAGGATTGGATGCTGAGTTCTTGCGCCAAGATATTACGGAGCCGGATTTTTTAGATAATCTTCTAAAGAAGATTAAGGACAAGGCTGTTGATGTTGTTTGCGGGGGGCCACCTTGCCAAAGTTTTAGCTTAGCGGGAAAAAGAAAAAAGTTTGATAAGAAAGATGATTTGTTTTCTCATTACCTCAAAGTAATTCGTCAATTAAGACCGAAGTATTTTGTAATGGAAAATGTGAAAGGGATTTTGACGAAGGAGAATGGTAAGATTCGAGAGATGATCTTGCAAGAGATTCGTTCTATTGTTGATTTAAAAGAGTTTAACGAGTTGCTAAAGTTTGTTGCAGAGCTAAAAGCAGTTGAGCGGGAAAATACTTTTTTGCTTGAGAGTTTGTATCTCCGTTTACAGTTTGAAAACGCGAAGGAGAATGAATTAGAAAAAGTTAAAGAAAAATACATCTTAAATGTTGAATCGAAGTTTAAGGTACTAACTCCTAAAATTGTTGATTACAAAACGAGCAAGACGGATAAGAATATCAGCACGATTCGCCATGGATTCAATTTGTTAAAACGCACAAAAGAATTGGAGTACATCAGGAAAAAGGTGATCCATGAAAAGACATTTTGTGATTTGGACAACGATTTTTTTATTGAAAGCTACAATGATTTTTTAAATACAATTGAAGCGGAAACGATTGTTGATTCAATTAATTCAGCCTTTAAGAATATTAAACTGTCAGAGAAATATAAAGGTGAGGTTGATGAAATTATTTCGGCTCTTGAAATATACTTGTATTCGTTTGATGAATGTGTGAATGGGTTAAAACCCTTTATTAAAATGGCAAATAGGGATAACGAGTTTGAAGAAATTCTGTCGCATATACGATTGTATAATATCGAAGCACCATTTGTTGCCTTGGCATCAAATTATGGAGTACCACAAAATCGTGAACGAGTTTTATTCATTGGTTGCAGGAAGGACCAGAAGCTAATTAAAGCGATTCCACCAACCGTATCTGAAAAGGAGAAAGTTACTGTATTTGAAGCATTACATGATTTGGATTTTCTCGAAAATGATGACGAGAAATTTGATTATGAACCAATAGATTTGAAAGCACGCTATAATGGTACTACTGAAAAGATGAAACAGCTTTTGAAGAAACGAGCTGCGGATGGAAGAGTGGATGAGAATAAAGGTTTATCGTATGCAGAATGGTCTAGGAAAGGACGATTGAACGGACGGTTCGCGGATGCACGACACCCGTTTTATGTAAGAAATTTTGAGGAGCTTAACAATTTAATGCATATACCGGTTCGATTGCATAATCATAAAACGAGTAACCAAAATGCAGATGTAATTAAAAGACTGGAAGTTATTTTAAATGAAGGTGATTATAATTTGGCAAAGAGTAAATTAAAAAAATTAGGATTGGAGTCGGATAAGAGAAATTACAATGTGCTTAAGCCAGGTTCTCAAAGCCCCACTATAATGACCATAGCGGATGACTATATACATTTTTCAAACCCGAGAGCATTGACCGTTCGCGAGATGGCACGCTTGCAATCATTTGATGATTCGTTTGTCTTTCAAGGCAAGCGTTCTACGGGAGGTGATAAAAGAAAATCGGAAGTACCTCAATACACTTTGGTTGGGAATGCTGTTCCGCCATTGTTAGCAAGGGCCGTGGCGATGGAGATTTTGAAAAACATTAAATAAATTAAATGTTACAGCCCGAAGTAATTCAAGACCCCACTGCTGTTTAATTCAGGTAACGCTGTTCTAATATCGGTTCTAAGGCTTGTTCTTGAACCTGAGTTGAAGTTATTAGTAAAAATTTCTTTCATCGATTTTGCAACATTCGGAACAGTTGGTTTTCCCCAATAATTTCCTCCCGAAAGGTTAGTAACCCGTTTTATGGCTACGGAGTTTGCTGCATATATAGTGTTTTGATTTGAGGGTACAGTTGCGAATGAATAAGTAAAGCTCCGTGCGTTCTGAATACTAAAAGTATTCCTACCAATTGTAATATTTCTACCTCTAAAACCACCAGCAGAATAAATCATGTCCCATAACATAGGTATTTGAGCATTATCATTCCAGTTTGTTTTACACTGAATTATTCCGATTTCGTATTGATTAAAATCTCGGCCTGCTAAAAGATCAGTCATCCTTGTATTTATTCTTCTTCGTTGCGATGTTGGAATTAGAACCCCACTATTATCATTTATCGTAAGGAGGTTTAGACTGGTATTATAGTTATTTGAATTTGGAAAAATGATTACTGTAATGTCGGACTCAGTATTACATGCAAAGTTTCCATAATTAACTGTAATCGCATCTCGAATTGGTTCTGGCACCAAACTCATTTTTTTTATAGCAACAATTCTACTCCCAACGGTGCACAAATTGATGTACCAACAAATCAAAGATTCCCAGGCTGTTCCACCTCCCGATAATTCTCCTTGTCCACGCCCTGTGCCACCAGTAGTTCTGAAAATTTCTGATAGATGGTCGCCAAGACTGATAATTTCATTCTCGGTATAATTTGCACCTAACAGACGGATTATTTCCGGTTGCCAGGTTCTCCAACATGCCTGAAAGGTATTTGTACTAAAAAGATTTTCAACTGCAATTTTTCTAAAGATATCAGGGATTGTATCGTACATTTTTTGCGAACTTACATTTCTTTCTTAGGCGACAAATATCGCATTTTGGCAGTACTGAACAAATCAACGCCGAAAAATCCAAGATTGCCCAATTAATCTCTTTTGTTTTTTTGTGATTGACTAATTCGTTAGAGAGGTTTTGTAAATAAGGATCATAACGAATATCTGCCATTTTCCGAGGTCCAAAAAATCTTTCAAGCACACGAGCCATGTTTACATCTACCAATGGGCTTGGTTCATTGAACACCACCAACTCAACAGCATTCGCAATGTATTGTCCCATGAATGGAATAGATTCAAGATCTTTCCGGTCTCTGGGTAAATGGCCATTCCTTTTCACCATTTCGATAGCTAAATTTTTTAAACGAATAGAACGTTGCCTATAAAGCCCAATGGGTATTAAATATGTTTCAATTTTTTTTACTGGTGCATCTGCCAATGATTTCCAATTTGGAAAATCTTTTATGAATTGAGGGTAGAACTTTGAAACAGTTTCTGCTTTTGTTCTTTGTAATAAAACTTCGGCGATTACTTTTTGATAGTTGGTAATGGATTTATTTCTCCAAGGGAATTTTCGTCTATGGAGTTTATACCACTTCAAAAGGTTTTTTTGTAGAAATTCTATTTTTTCTTTTCGCTGCATTCCATTTTTCAATCGAAATGTAAAGTTGGAATTTATTTTTCAGCTATGAAAATGTGCAGATCATCCCTAGCCCCGACAGCAGCGAAAAGCCCGCAGTGCGAGCGCCTGTGCGTAGCCGGACTTGCAGCGGATGGCGGGAACACAGTTTATTTGAAGTGGGTCTTTATCGCTGCTTATCAAAAAGGAACTGGTTACTTTCCGGCTTGGTGTCCTTGCCTCTGATCTGGCTCATGTTGTAACTTCTCGTTAGTTTATCATGCACATCTGCCATCCTCAATCACAATTTCAATTTCTTTAAATGCCTTTTCACTTCCCGTTCGGTTTTTTCAAAACCGGGTAAGTCTTTTATTTGCTCGTTCAGCGAATGGTTCCATCTGCCTTTGTATTGCGGCATGCGTTCATCTAATTTTTTCAGGAAGTCAGCTGCTTTCAAATCTTTGCGCTCACATTTTTCGCTGAACTCTTTCACGTAATAATCCGGTTGCATTTCTGCTACTTCAAGCAGGTACCAAATGTCGTAAAAATCCCGTGCCTGCATCCGCTGCATGACCGAACGCATTTTTTCTACCAACACTTCTTCCAATGGATAACAAAGCAACTTGTGTTTCTGCAAATCAGAATAAATAACGATTGCATTTTTCTTTACCGGTTTAAAAACCAATGTTTCACTCCTTGAAATATCAACCTTTACTTTTTTATTGCTGCCTTGTCCGCCTAATGGTCCCACATAACTGATGTAGAAATTTATTCCACCGTCCTGATGTTCATTATCATCAGAAATTTCAAGTGGGATATTTGCTTCCTCGCGAACGTAAAGAAATGTTTCTCTGAACCAGTCAAAAATCTGTTCGTTTGTAATTTCGTTTTCCTGCAAAGTGAAATCAAGGTCTTCTGAAAAACGGTAACCTTCGAAGTAGATTTTCTTCAGCACAGTTCCGCCTTTAAAGACAATCGTTTTTGAAAGGTGCTGATGGTTTGCAATACCCTGCAATATCCACGACAGCACATAATCTTTTTCTATCTGTTGGTCACGCACACCGGCTTCTCTGGCTTTCAGTTGTATTTCTCCCGGCTTAATCATGTGCTGATGGCTGATTGAATTGTTTTGGATTCAATGTTTTGTTGAATGCTCCAGCGACTAGTCATTTTCCCTTCTTTTGGCAATTCGGTATCCAGCAAAATATAGGAGGCCGTTTTTCTTTTTTGCAATTTGTTTATGACGGGCGTATTTATTTCAAGTAATTCAAGAAGAAATCCAAGCCGCTTTATTACCGCCTGTGAATCAAATTTCTTTGTGTAGTCAAGCAGTGTCTCAAAATTTATTTTGTTTTTTACAAGATGAATTGCTTTTGCAATTTCAACTATTCCGCCTGAGTAGTTCGGTTTAAATAAGCAATCAACAATTGTTTTTTCTAAATCAGAACATTGCACCTTGTGGAAATTATCAATCCACATTTTTTTAGCTCCAAAAAAATGTTTCGGATTGTGATAGATAAACTGAAATGAAATGTTTTTGATTTTTATAACCGATGGACGCAATTGTTCTGACACAACAATTTGTTCTTTCAAAGATGGCTGCGTTATCAGGTTGTGAATTTGAAGTGCAGAATAGTATCCGATGTAATGGTCCGCATTCCTGACAAGATGTTCCGCAATCAAATGCCAGTCGGGCATAAAACTTTCAGCATTGGCTTCATAAGGGATGAGGTAGTAAACTCCTTCTTTCAGTCTCATCAAAAGTCCCCGCTTTGTCATGTCGCTTAGCAACTCTTTTACAGCACTATCTTTTGATTTTGGCAATACCTCAAACGCTTCACTATAACAAAAGCAAACCCTGTTCTGACTGTTGAAGTAAGTCAGAATCTCATTGGACTGCTTTGATATAAATTTATCTTTCATAGATCATTAGTCAGGTTAAACCTGACCACAATGATACAAAAAGTAATATAAAGGTTAAGAAATATTTTTTAACAGGATACTATGAATGCGGTTAATAAATCAGAAAGCAGATGTTGCGTTCTCCGAACACTCCCGGCAAAATCGGGACAGGCGAACTAAAAACTCCCAACTAAAAGTACATCTTACAAATCACAAACTTACTTCTTTTTGTTTTTAGCTTCCTTCAGAATTTTCTTCTTATCGCTTTCAAGTTTATGTTGGAGTTTTTTTATGTCTTGTGCAGGAGGTAATTGTTCGGGTTTCACTCCCCGTTCAATCAGCATCTTTCTTACTGCCTTGTTATTCTCAATATGTTCTGTGGTGATCCGGGATTCACCCTTCAGATCTTTTTACACCACATTGTGACTGCTTAATTCAGTTGCAAAATCTTTTGCTTTGATTGTTAGTGTAGGAAGAAAGTCAGCAAGCGGCCTGTTATCCGGTACTTTCAGTTTGTGTTTCATATCGTTGGTGCTGAACCCGCCGAACAAAGCCTCATCGCCTTTGCTACGGATGATAGCAAAACCGCTGTCATCAACCCCTCGCTCGTAAATAATGCCGGACAATTTTTTCTCACTCTTGCTTAATTTTTCTCTTGCAGAAACCCTTGCGACATCCAGTAAACGTTGTTCAATAATCTCCTGTTTCCGGGTTTGTACTGCAAAATAAGTCTGAGCAAATGCCACTTCACTTTTTCCCGGGTCTCCATTTTGTGCAACCAGGTAGCAGGCATATCTTGTAAGCGCAGTATCTTCAATTTTTCTTTCAGAGCCACTTCCTAAAGGCACCATTTTCCCGATATCGGCAAAATGGTCAGCGATTGTTACACCACTGGCTTTAGAGGAAGATTTTGTTTTCTCAATTACTTTATAAAAGTTGTCCCACTTTGCATATCCAAGAATGGTTTGCAATTCCCGGGCACTCCAGCATTCTACATTATTAAAAATGTAAGAGGCTTGTTCAAATTTTGCGAAAAGTTCATTGATGAGTTCTTTTTTCATTTTGAAATATTTTTAATGGTTAAGAAACTGTTTAAAATTTATCTTATAATTTGTTTATGAGTCTTTTTGGCTGCGACTTCCTCCGTGTTTCTTGCCGTAGTTGCTCCACTATGGCTGCGAAACACGTCGTTGTCTCGCTCAAAAATACTTCATAAACATTTTTACAATATAAATTTAAACAGTTTCTAATAAAAAGTTTAAAGACATACAAAATTAATGTTTGTGCCGGAAAAATCCGTTCACAAGAATAAAGTTGGTAATAAATCAGGAGAAAATAATGATTTGTTGGTAATTTTTGTTTGCAATGAAAACGGTCTATTCATTTCCAGCCCCGACAGCAGTGAAAAGCCCGCAGCGCGAACGCTTGTGCGTAGCCGGACTTGCAGCGAATGGCGGGAACACAGTTCAATAGAAGCTGTGCTCTATCGCTTCTAATTTTTAAAAGACCCGGTTACTTTCTCCGAACTCCGAACTAAAAACTCCCGACTCAGAAGTACATCTTACAAACGACAATCCCCGTTATCACGCACACCAGGTCAACAAGAAGCATGACGCTGAGTGTGTATCGTGTTTCCTTTACATTCACGGAACCGAAGTAAAGGGCGATCACATAAAAAGTTGATTCGGCGGCGGCCTGGAAGAGACAGGAGAGTTGTCCGGTTAAGCTGTCGGCACCGTAGGTTTTCATGGCATCGAGCATGAACCCGCGCGAACCTCCCGCGCTGAATGGCCGCATGAGCGCAACGGGAATTGCATCGGTCACACGATGATCGACATTAAAAAAACCAAGCGCAGCATAAACACCTTTCATCACAATATCCATCAAACCTGAATTCCGGAAAATGCTGAGTGCAACGAGCATGGCAATCATGTACGGCAGCACGCGCACGCCAGTGGTGAAGCCGTCTTTCGCGCCAGTCACAAATGAATCGAAGATGTTGGTTTGCTTTTCTTTGAAAACTTTTTCTTTCGTGATGCAATACACGACAATGGCAAGAATGATAAACAACAACACGGCGTTGCTGAGGTTTCCGGTGAAATGAAATTTTTCAATACCGTTTAATCTCGTAATGTAATACAGCAAAAAACCAATCACAGCGCTGATGCCGGCCACCACGGAGATGAGCATCCAGTTAACTAAGTTGATGCGTTGCTTGATACTCACAAAAATGAGAGCAGCTAATGTTCCGACAAAAGAAGTGATGATGATGGGTAACATGATATCAGCGGGATTCGCCGCATGCTGTGCCGCGCGGTAACCGATGATTGAAGTCGGGATGAGTGTAAGTCCGGCCGCGTGGAGACATAAAAACATAATCTGGCTATCGGACGCACGCGATTTATTTTCATTCACTTCCTGCATGCTCTCCATCGCTTTCAACCCGAAAGGAGTGGCTGCATTGTCGAGGCCGAGAAAGTTGGCGGCGAAGTTCATGGTCATGTAACCGTATGCGGGATGTCCGGCAGGAAGTCCCGGGAATATTTTTTTGAAAAGCGGTGTTAAAAATTTTGCCATTCCGCGCATGGCATCTGAATCGCTTAGCAGGTGGAGCAAACCACAAAAGAAAGTGAGGTAGCCGATGAGTGGCAGCCACAAATCCAGGATGGTGTTTTTACAGGTGATAAAAATTCCATCCGACTGTTGCTTCCCAACCGATACCAGAATGTTTCCGTTGTCGCTTAACTGGTACAATGTATCACCGGATTGAACTCCCAATACTTTGTTTGCTGCAAGTGCTGTGTAGCGAACGGAATCTTTCAGCATAAAATCTTTCGCCGGAATTTCGGAGATGATAAGTGCATCGTTCTGTTTCCCATTCACCACATGTGTAATCGTATACAGGCGGCCGGTTGCAAGCATCACAAGAATGTAGAGGATGCTTCCTGCAATCATGAACGACCAGAAACGGCTTAGAACCATGAGGGGGAATAGTTGTTGGTTGTTAGTTTTTAGTTCGGAGAAAACCAGAGTGAAGAGTCTCCGACCTAAATTACTCTCCGCTAATTTAGAGAAGATGATAGGGCAACTTTCCCGAGTTAAGAAAATGTATCAACAGGCGGGTATTGATTGCGGATTTCGAATTTGAAATTGCGGATTGTGTTGCAACTTGTAATGGATGTTCTTGATTGAGAGTGTTTTTTAATGAGACTAAGACATTCAGTTCGTGCTGCGCACTCTTGAAAACCAAGTCTCATAAAAAATCCCCTCCGTTTTCACGAAGGGGATAAATCAAAACTCAACATTAAACAATACGATTTAATCAGTCAACGTTGTCGTGCAGAAAAGAATTGTTCGGTTTAATTTCCGATTTCTTTTCATCTTCAACAGACAATGTGTAACGCGATATATTTGATTCGCTTGAATGCGGAACAGAATCTAATTTAATATTTCTTCTCTTATAAGCCGGCTCTTTTTCCATGTCGGCTAAATTGTTCGCGTTGCCGATGCGGTAGCTGAGTTCTTTCAGCTTCATAATGCGTTCGCGCGATTTGCGCAATTGCTCCTCTGTTGAACTATCCTTCTCTTCTTCCGTCTTCAGAAAATTTTCTTCTTGTCTTGCAACCGGCTTCTCTTCTGCAACCGGAGTAACCGTCATTTCTTCTCTCGAAAATTTTGCTCCCAGTTCAAATTCAAATGAAATCTCTTTCTCTGGCTGAGCCGGCGTAGCGGATTCTTTCTTTTCACTTACCTCTTCTTCTTTTTTAAGAATCATCGGCTCCAGGATTTCACGGTCGCGCTCTGTGTTTTTCTTCACATGTGATGCTTCATCTTTTACAGAAGCGTATAAATCAGTCTTAATTATTTT
Source organism: Bacteroidota bacterium (assembly GCA_043783155.1). Classification (GTDB taxonomy): domain Bacteria; phylum Bacteroidota; class Bacteroidia; order AKYH767-A; family 2013-40CM-41-45; genus JAPLDA01. The sequence goes on from JAYVZS010000141.1 coordinate 81,880, forward strand.
CGGCCTGCTCTCTTCTTTACCAAGCTCCTCGCGGGTTTTGAAACCGGTCGCGATGATGGTAACACTTACTTTTTCTCCGAGTGTTTCATCCACGCAATTTCCCCAGATGATGTCGGCTGTTAAACCCGCTTCATCCTGGATATAATCGGTGATCGATCCGATTTCATCCATCGTTACTTCTTTACTTCCCGAAGCAACATTCATAAGAATGTAACGTGCACCTTTTATATTGTTGTCATTCAGCAACGGAGAAGCCAACGCCATTTCCACCGCTTTAATCGCTCTGTTCTCGCCTTCAGCAACAGCGGAACCCATGATGGCTACGCCACTGTCGGACACGGCTGTTTTCACATCTTCAAAATCCACATTGATGTAACCGGTCACCGTGATGATCTCTGCAATTCCTTTTGCAGCAGTCGTTAAAATATCATCGGCATGAGAAAACGCTTCTGATAATTTCAGGTTGCCGTACATCTCTCGCAGTTTGTCGTTGCAGATCACGAGAATGGTATCAACATTATTTTTCAGTTGCTCGATTCCATCATCGGCCTGTTGTTTTCTTTTCTTTCCTTCAAACGCGAACGGAACGGTGATGATACCGACTGTGAGAATACCCATCTCCTTAGCTGTCTGAGCAATGATAGGAGCAGCGCCTGTTCCCGTACCTCCGCCCATTCCGGCGGTGATGAACACCATCTTCGTATCCACTAAAAGTTTGCGGATGTCTTCGATGTTTTCAATCGCCGCATTTTTTCCGATCTCCGGCATCGAGCCGGCACCACGGCCTTCGGTAAGACTCATGCCGAGTTGAATTTTTGTTGGCACCGGCGAAATCTCAAGCGCCTGCCAGTCGGTGTTGCATACGATGAAGTCAACGCCCTTGATGCCCTGGCGAAACATGTGATTGACCGCATTGCTTCCGCCACCGCCAACACCAATCACCTTAATGATCGATGCGTTTTCTTTCTGAAGTTCAAATTCCATAATAAAAGTTGTTGAGTTATGTTTGATTTTTTATTCGTGTCTTGATTTTATTTTAATTCACGGTCTTCTTCATCACCAATCAGGTTCTTCAGCATTTCAAAGAAGCTACCTTTCGTTTTTGTACTCTGCATCACACCTTTTCTTTCTTTATCATTTGCAATAACCGGAACGTCTTTCTTTTTCTTTTCCACTTCCTGGAATCCTTTGATCACAAGTCCGACAGCCGTCGCATACATCGGGCTCTTTAATTCTTCCGTTCCGGTTGCAAGATGTTCGTTCGGGTAACCAATGCGTGCGTCCATGCCTGTAATGAATTCAACAAGCTGAACAATGTGTTTCAATTGTGCGCCGCCACCGGTAACTACAATCCCGGCAATTAATTTCTTCTCGTAGCCTGAATTTTTGATTTCATAATACACATGCTCCACAATCTCTTCCATTCTTGCCTGGATGATATTGGCAAGATTCCGTGCCGAAATTTCTTTCGGACCACGGCCACTCAAACCCGGAATGGAAATAATTTCATTCTCCTGGTTCTCGCTCGCCAACGCAGATCCGAATTTTATTTTGAGCAACTCCGCCTGCTTACGAAGTATTGTACATCCTTCTTTGATGTCGTCAGTAATTACATTTCCGCCAAATGGAATCACAGCAGTGTGGCGAATCACTCCGTCCTGGAAAATCGCGATGTCAGTGGTTCCGCCACCGATATCCACCAATACAACCCCGGCTTCTTTTTCTTCTTCCGTCAACACCGCTTCCGAACTTGCAAGCGGCTCCAGGAAAAGTCCAAGCGTGTGCAATCCCGCACGGGTCACGCATTTGTAAATATTTTTTGCAGCCGTTACCTGTCCGGTGATGATGTGGCAGTTGGCTTCAAGACGCATACCCGACATACCGATCGGATTTTTTACTCCCTGCTCGTTGTCCACGATGTATTCCTGCGGAATCACATGAATGATTTCTTCTCCGGGAGGCATCGCCAGTTTGAACATATCTTCAACAATTGCATCAATGTCGGTCTGGCTGATTTCATCATCATTCGACTTGCGCGTACGCATGCCCCGATGTTGTAAACTTTTGATGTGCTGACCTGCGATGCCGACATACACATTGTGAATGTCAACATTCGATTTTCCTGACGCCTCTTCAACGGAACCTTTAATCGAATCAATCGTGAGCGCGATGTTGCTTACCACTCCGCGTGTAACTCCCAGCGATTCCGATTTTCCATAACCGAGAATTTCAATTTTACCGAAGTCGTTCTTTCTGCCTACGATCGTACAGATTTTTGTCGTTCCGATATCCAGCCCGACTACAATGTCATTATTTTCCATTCGTTATTTTTTTTGTGCAGACTACCTGGTCTTTAAATTTTAAATTGATGGCACTGTATTTATCCCATCCTTGCTTGCTCAGTCCTTCTTTGTAAAACAGGAAGAGCTTATTAAATTTCTTATCCATTTCTTTTTCATCCCCGAAGATGATGGTGTGATTTCCAACCCGCGGGATCAACTCCATGTCTCCGTCTTCGTTTACAAACACTTGCTGCACCTGCTCATTCCAGAATTCATGATGCCTGATATAATCGGCGAGCATGTAAACTTTTTCAATTGCAAGCGGATGGAAGGATGTGTCATTGACTGCATTTTCTTTCATCGCCCTCACTTTTCCCCCCGCTTCTTTTTCGTAAATGAAACCATTGGCAACAGGCACCGATGCTGAATACTTGTCTGACAATGGCATGAACACCCCCTCATCATCAACGTAAAAATTCTCATCGAAGTGATTGATAATCCGGACAATCGGGTTACGCGGAACCACCTCAATATTGAGCTTCCCATCAATCGTTGAAAATACTTCAGCGTGCGAAACAAAAGGGTTGTTGTTGATGATATTTTCCAACAAAGAAATGTTAATAGAATGTAATGGTTTTCCTTCCAAAGTTCCGAACTTATCCTGTATCGTTTGCATCACATCACCCTTCTCAACAAACGCATGATCGTGTGAATCGTTGATGGCGATATTCACTTCCGTGCAAAGCATTTCGGACTGTCTCTTTTCAGTGAACCCAACCGTGATGAGGAATCCCACAATCACAACAGTCCACATAGAAACGCGTGTGACCTCTTTCCAATTAATGTCCTTCAGATTTTTAAACATGGTTGTACTTTTTTTCAAGTTGATGTTTTATCGGCAGAACCAACTGATCAATATCTCCCGCGCCCAATGTCAGCAAAACATCAACGTTTCTTTTATTCAATTCGTTTAAAACATCGTTGGCCGTGCAGAGTACTTTATCTTTAATCGTCACTTTTTCAAAAATCACTTCTGATGTAATTCCGGGAATCGGAAGTTCGCGTGCCGGATAAATATCAAACAGTATGAGCGAGTCAAGCATCGAAAGGCTGTTGGCAAAACCGTCAACGAAATCGCGTGTACGCGAATACAGGTGAGGTTGAAAGATACCGGTCAACTTTCTTCCCGGATACAATTCGCGCGTGGACGAAATGCAGGCACGTAATTCTTCGGGATGATGCGCGTAGTCATCAATAAAAACTACTTTATCAGTCTGCAACTGGTAATCGAATCGTCTTTTTACACCGGTATACGAATGCATGGCTGCTGAAATTTTTTCAGCGCTAATGTCCAGTTGCCGCGCAGCTGCAATCGCCGCAACCGCATTTTCCACATTGTGCATTCCCGGCATTTCAGAAGAAAGATCCCGGATGGAACTACTGCTGTTGTTCCAGTCGAAATGCATCTTGTGATTTTCAATCCTGATATCGGACGCGGAATAATCGCAATGATTGGTCAGTGAGTATTCCGCTTTCTTTACTTTCAAATCATCCAGCGGAAGCCCTTTTTTATAAATCAGCTTTCCTCCCGGTTTCAGCTGCTGCGCAAACAGCCGATATGAATCTTCGAGGTATTTTTTATCACCGTAAATATCGAGGTGATCAGCGTCCATGGAGGTAATAACGGCAACATCAGGATGCAGGGTGAGGAATGACCGGTCGTATTCATCCGCTTCCACCACAAAAATATTTTTCTTTGAAGGATCTTTTGAAAGCAAAAGATTCGAATGATAATTTTTCGAAATACCTCCGAGAAACGCAGTGCAATTTACACCCGATGATTTCAAAATGTGAGCAATCATAGAAGACGTCGTGGTCTTCCCATGAGTGCCTGCAACGGCAATCGTGAAATTATTTTCGGTAATCATGCCCAATACTTCAGCACGCTTTTTTACTGTGTATTCATTGTCGAGAAAATAATTCAACTCACTGTGGCTTTTGGGAACGGCAGGTGTATAGATAATAAGTGTATTGTGAATGACATCTTGTGGATTCAGTTGCGAATGACGAATCGCTGCCGGAATGTTACGTATGTTGTCGGAAAAATGAATGTTAATTCCTTCGTCGATCAATTCATCGGTTAACACGGTAGACGTTTTATCATACCCCGACACAACTTTCCCCTGCGCGTTGAAATACCTCGCCAATGCTGACATTCCAATGCCACCAATACCAATGAAATAAACGTTCTCTATGTTTTCGAAACTCATGTTAGCCTTTACTGATTTTAAAACCGATTCTCTTTCTTGGTTTTACTTTCTTCTTCTCTAAGAGAAGATAGTTTAGTACCTCGAACACTTTTTCAAATTGTCCGTCATACTTCTTCTCCAATTCTTTTATTTTCTGAAATAACTCCTTATTTGTTAGCGCAAACTCCCTCAGTTTCCCGAATGTTCGCATTATCTCAATGTTCACCGCAATTGCACGATCGCTATTTAATACTGATGAAAGCATAGCAACGCCATATTCTGTAAACACAAAAGGAATTGTTCTTCTCCCTCCCCAACTTGATATTGCAAATTGCAAGATCAAGTTTTTAAACTCTTCTTCTGTCGGTTGAAACATAAAATCTTTTGGAAAACATTTCATATTTCTTTTAACCGCAAGGTTTAAGTTACCTGTAGTAGTTACTCCATATAGTTTAGCCAAATCATTATCAAACATGACTTTTACACCTCAGATTTCATAAATCAGATTTACATATAAAACGGATTTATCTAATGCTCTTGACACTTTTTCTCTTTTTTCGTCAACTGTTTATCAAAATCTTGAGCTTGCAATTTGCAATATCAAGACGTCTGAATTATTTTATAAATTTCTTCAACAATTTTCTCGGCCGAATTTCTCAATGCCATCTTTGAAATATTTTCTTTCAATGATTTCTGTTTGGTTTCATCACCGATCAAACCAATTGCTGCTTCTACCAATTTATCTTTCGCTTCAGCATCTGTAATTAATATCGCTGCATTCTTATTGACTAATGCCATTGCATTTTTAGTCTGATGATCTTCCGCAACATTTGGCGACGGTACAAGAATCGCCGGCTTAGCAACCAGCGCCAGTTCAGAAACGGAACTTGCTCCTGCGCGCGACACAACGATATCAGCAGCTGCATACGCCAAATCCATCCGTTGAATAAATTCAAACGCGCTGATTCCGTTTTTATCCAATCCGGTTGTCAAGGTCTTTGCTTTGGTATAAAAAAACTTTCCCGTTTGCCAGATCAGTTGAATATTTTTTCCGTTCAACTTTTCCAGTCCTCCCGCAATACTTTCATTGATGGTTCTCGCTCCCAGGCTTCCGCCAATTACTAAAATCGTTTTCTTCTCTTTCGACAATCCGAAAAAATTCAATGCTTCCTCACGCTTTCCTACCACATTCAGGATATCCTGTCGCACAGGATTTCCGGTGATCACAATTTTTTCTTTCGGGAAATAATTTTCCAACCCATCGTATGCCACACATATTCTCTGAACCCTCTTCGACAACATTTTATTGGTGACGCCCGCATAAGAATTCTGTTCCTGGATCAACGAAGGAATTTTCATGGATGTAGCAGCATACAGCAGCGGAGCACTTGCATAACCGCCGACTCCCACTGCGGCATCCGGATTAAATTCTTTTATAATTTTCTTCGCCTTCATTATACTTGATATCACTTTAAATGGCACTAATAAATTCGACAGCGTCAATTTCCGTTGAATGCCACTGATGTTCAGTCCTGTTATTTTATATCCCGCCGCAGGAACTTTCTCCATTTCCATTCGTCCTGTCGCTCCCACAAACAAAATTTCATTTTCATTGTTTACCGTTTTCAATGCATTGGCGATGGCAATTGCAGGAAAAATGTGTCCGCCTGTTCCTCCTCCGCTGATGATCACTTTTATTCTACGCCGCTGCAAGTTCTGCTCCTCCTTCTTTCTTTTCCTTCTCTACCTGGCGGCTTACACTTAACACAATACCGATTGAAAGACTTGTAAACCAGATGGAAGTTCCTCCCATGCTCAGCATCGGCAACGGTTGCCCGGTAACGGGAAATAAATTCACCGCGACGGCCATGTTAATCATTGCCTGGAAAACAAGACTGAATGTACAGCCCACAGCCAGCAAGGTTCCGAATGCCATCGGGCTGTGTTTGATAAACCGGATCACGCGATAGAATAAAAGAATGTAGAGAAAAATAATGAATACCCCTCCCAACAACCCTTCTTCCTCGATGATGATGGCGTAAATAAAATCTGAATATGGATGCGGCAGAAAGTTTTTCTGCGTACTGTGGCCTGGAAATTTTCCAATCAATCCGCCGGTAGCAATGGCAATCTTCGCCTGCTGCGTCTGGTAATTTCCCTGGTCGTCACCCTTTACAAAATTTTCAATCCGTGCTTTCCATGTTCCGACACGTCCCTGGCTTTTTGATAACAAAGCGATGCCGATAAATAAGGAGACGCATACAATACCAATTAATCCCATGATCATAATATATTTCATGTTGATTCTTCCAATAAGCATCAGGAAACAACAGGTCGCAAATAAAACTGCCGCCGTTGAAAAGTTCGCGGGTAAAATCAAACCACAAATGATGAGTACTGGAAGCATGATGGGAATAAAAGCGGTTTTAAAATCTTTGATATTCTCCTGCTTCTTCGACAACATGCGCGCTACAAACATGATCAATGCAAGCTTGGCAAGATCGGATGTCTGGAACGAAAGATTGATTCCCGGTAACGTCAGCCAGCGACTCGCTTCATTCAAATTTGTTCCCATTACGAGCGTCAGTGCAAGCAACGGAATGGCGAGCAACAACGCGATTTGTGAGATGCGGGAGTAATAGGTGTATTTAACAAGATGCGCAGCATACATCAACCCGATTCCAAACACGAGAATGAATAAATGTTTCATCAGGTAATATTCCGTATTGCCGCTTTTGTATCTGTATGCAAGCGTGCCGGTCGAACTATACACAGCTACCAATGAAAACAGCGAGAGAAAGAAAACAATCATCCAGATTGTTCTGTCTCCTCTGAAATATTTATCGAGCCAGGTTACGTGCATTGAGGTGTGGGTTATATTTACTTATCGATCTATATATAATTTATTCTTTTTATAGCAATCAGTTCGGATTGCGAATTTGAAATTACAGATTGCCGCGTCGCGGTCAATTCGAAATTTTAAATCCGAAATCCGCAATGTATTTACAGCGCTTTCACCGCTTTCTTAAACTGTCTTCCACGGTCTTCATAATTCTCGAACAGGTCGAAACTGGCGCAGGCAGGCGATAGCAAAACGACATCTCCGATTTTTCCAAGACGATACGATGCATTCACCGCCTCTTCTGCCGATGCGGTTTCAACAATTGTTTCCACCACTCCTTTAAATGCTTTGATGATTTTTTTATTCTCCTTACCGAGACAAACGATTGCCTTTACTTTTTCTTTTACAAGATCGTGCAGCATTTCATAATCGTTTCCTTTGTCGACTCCGCCAAGAATCAGGATAACAGGTTTGTTAAACGTTTCTAATGCATACCAGGTCGAATTGACGTTGGTCGCTTTCGAATCGTTCACGAATTCGATTCCGTGAACGTTGGAAACATGTTCGAGGCGATGTTCGATGCTTCGAAAATCAGAGAGACTGTCTCTTACAATTTCTTTTCGCAGATCAAGTACGCGTGCTGCAATACCTGCTGCCATTGAGTTGTAAAGATTGTGTTTACCTTGTAATGCCAGTTCATGGATGTTCATAGTGTATTGATTAGTGTTAGTTTGAATGTTCATTGTGTCGTTGTTAAGCCATGCTCCTTTTTGCAGTTTTTTTTTTATGGAGAATGGGAGTTGTTGTGCTTTGATCGTGTCGTCTGATTTATATTGATTCGTAATCTCATCATCGGCGCAATAGATGAAGGTGTCGTCCTCTGTCTGGTTTTGTGTAATTCTGAATTTCGAGTTCACATAATTTTTCAGTTCGTTGTCGTACCGGTCCAGATGATCGGGGGTGATGTTCGTAAGAATGGCGATGTCGCATTTGAATTTGTACATGCCATCCAACTGAAAGCTGCTCAGCTCAAGCACGTAATAATCACGATCGTTCTCCGCCACCTGCAACGCGAAACTTTTTCCGACGTTTCCCGCCAATCCCACATTCAGTCCGGCTTTTTCGAGGATGTGATACGTAAGCATCGTCGTTGTCGTCTTCCCGTTTGTTCCTGTAATGCCAATCATTTTTGCTTTCGTGTACCGTCCTGCGAATTCGATTTCAGAGATGACAGGAATATTTTCCGCCTTGATCTTCTGAATGAGTTCCGCCTTGTCCGAAATACCCGGACTTTTTATTATTTCATCTGCGTTTAAAATTTTTTCTTCGCTGTGTTGTCCTTCTTCGAATGTGACTGCATACTTCTTCAACACTTCTTTATATTGATCCGTGATCTTTCCTTTGTCGGAAACGAATACCTCAAAACCCTTCTTTAGCGCCAGCACTGCTGCACCTGTTCCGCTTTCCGCGGCTCCGAGTATGACAATGCGTTTGCTCATTACCTCAGCTTGAGTGTTACGAATGTGACAACGGCCAGCATGATTCCGATAATCAGGAAACGCGTTACTATTTTTGATTCGTGGTATCCCTTCTTCTGAAAATGATGATGCAGCGGCGACATCCTGAACAACCGATGGTCACGCGCATATTCAATTCCGCGTTTCCTCTTTTGGTATTTGAAATACGATACCTGCAGTACGACTGATAAACTTTCGATAAAAAATATTCCGCAGAGAATCGGAATCAGCAACTCTTTTCGAATCGCAATGGCAAACGTTGCAATAATTCCTCCCAACGCAAGACTTCCTGTATCGCCCATGAACACCTGCGCCGGATACGCGTTGTACCAGAGAAAACCGACACACGCTCCCACAAACGCGCCGATGAACACCACGAGCTCTCCTGTATTCGGGATGTACATGATGTTGAGATAATTTGCGAACACGACGTTACCCGACACGTATGCAAGTATCCCAAGTGTTCCACCAATGATGGCTGATGTTCCCGTTGCTAATCCGTCAATTCCATCTGTGATGTTCGCACCGTTGGAAACAGCGGTGATGATGAGAATGACAAACGGGATAAAAATGATCCATGCATATTTTTTGTAACCAGGCCCCATCCATGCAAGCAGCGATGCATAATCAAACTCGTTGTTCTTGTAAAAAGGAATAGTGGTTTTTGTCTCCTTGATATTTTCCGGTGAATACAGGTAATTTTCATTCCTCCGCATATCATCCACAATATTTTTTGTGTCGCGTGTTACTTTTATTTCTTCAGAAGAAACCATCTTCTCTCTTACAATCACATACGGGTTGAAATAAAGCGTACAACCGATGATGATTCCTAGTCCCACCTGCCCGAGAATTTTAAACTTTCCCGCCAATCCTGCTTTGTCTTTTTTAAACACTTTGATGTAGTCATCAATAAATCCGATGAGCCCGAGCCAAACGGTTGTCACAATCATAATGACGACATACACATTCAGCAGTCGCGCGAATAAAAGTGTCGGAATAAGAATGGCGGAAAGAATGATAAACCCGCCCATTGTAGGAGTGCCTTGTTTTGCTTTCTCCCCATCTAATCCAAGGTCACGCACGGTTTCGCCGATCTGTTTTTTTCTCAGGTAACGGATAATTCTTCCGCCGAAAACCATTGATATCAGTAATGAGAATATCACAGCGCATGCCGCACGGAACGAGATGTATTGAAACACACCAGCTCCCGGAAAGTCAAATTTTTTATGCAGATATGCGAACAGGTAATACAGCATCTTACTCTATGTGTTTAAACATTTCCTCGAGGATTTTCTTATCGTCGAAGGGTGTCTTTATTCCTTTTACTTCCTGGTATTTTTCATGGCCTTTTCCGGCGACCAAAATGATATCACCCGGCAACGCAAACTGCACGGCGGCTTTGATGGCTTCTTTGCGGTCGACAATAGAAATTGTTTTCATAATTTCTCCGGGAGAAATTCCTTTTTCCATTTCATGAATAATTTCCGACGGATCTTCCGAACGCGGATTATCAGAGGTTAGAAATACTTTGTCGCTCAGTTCGCAGGCAATCTTCGCCATCACCGGGCGCTTGCTTGTATCACGGTCGCCACCGCAGCCGACAATGGTGATCACACGACCATGACCTGAACTCACATCGTGAATGGTTGACAAAACATTTTGCAATGCATCCGGCGTGTGAGCATAATCCACCACACCAATGATTTTCTTTTTTGACGTGACATAATCAAAACGACCTTCCACAGGGCTGAGACGGCTCAGCTCCGTCAGTACTTTCATCTTCTCTTCTTCCAGCAACACCGCTGTTGCATAAGCAGCCGCAAGGTTGTACGCATTAAAACTTCCAACCAATTTGCAATGCACTTCATGACCATCGAGATTCAGAATCAATCCTGAAAAATGATTTTCAATCAGCTTGCATTTGTAATCGCTCATCGAGCGAAGACTATAGGTGTATTTTTTTGCTTTCGTATTCTGAAGCATCGTCATTCCATTCTTGTCGTCCTGGTTCACAAGCGCAAATGATTCTGAAGGAAGCGTATCGAAAAAACTCTTCTTTGCTTTCAGGTATTCGGGAAATGTCTTATGGTAATCGAGATGATCATGGGTAATGTTGGTGAACACGCCTCCGGCAAACCGGATTCCTGAAACGCGTTTCTGAACGACAGCATGAGAACTCACTTCCATGAAACAATATGTGCATCCTTCATCCACCATTGCGGATAAAAGCGCATGCAATTGAAGAGGGTCGGGAGTCGTATGAGTGGAAGGAATTACCTGGTCGTTGATTTGATTTTTTACAGTCGACAACAATCCGACACCGTAACCAAGCGATCTGAAAAGTTGAAACAAAAGCGTGACAACCGTGGTCTTTCCATTGGTTCCGGTAACTCCAACTAATTTTATTTTCTCGGAAGGATTACCGTAAAAATTCGAAGCGATCTGTGCAAGTGCTGTCGCGCTGTCACTTACACGTACGTATGTAATGCCTTCTGCCTGAACTTTCGGAAGCTGCTCGCAGACAATCGCCACGGCGCCCTTTTCAATAACGGAATTGATGTATTGATGACCATCTACCTGTGTTCCTTTCACCGCAACGAAAAGACTTCCTTCTTTTGCTTTGCGTGAATCGAAACAGACGTCGGTTACTACAATATCAGTAGAGCCCGATACATCGAGGATTCCCGTTTTATATATGACGTCCTTTAAAATTTTCATCAGCACTTATTTTCTTTCTTCCTCAGCTTAAATCAATCACGATCTGCTGGCCTCTCTGAATTTTCGCTCCTGCATCAATCGATTGTTTTGAGACCACTCCTTTGCCGTTCATCTTCACATGTAATCCCGCATTCTCCAAAATATTCAATGCGTCTTTTGCTCCCATGCCTAACACACTTGGAACCACACCTGAACTTATTTTTCTTGGAGAAAGCTGAATTGTATTTCTGTCAGATGACGTCGAAACCCATGCTGCATCTGTGTTTGAAGAAGCAACATCCACTTTCAACTGAGCCAGTATTTTGGTTAATTCTTTTTGTGATCCTGATTTCACCACCGGCAAACTCTGTATCAAAGAATCATGCGTCTGCACCGTGTCATGCATTTCCATGTTGCTGGAATACACTTTGTCTGAAATTTCTTTGAAGACAGGAGCTGACACGGCTCCGCCGTAATACACATCATTGGAAGGAGCATACACCACTACCATACATGAATACTTTGGATTGTCGGCAGGAAAATACCCTACGAACGATGCCTGGTATGTCATGTGATTTTTGTCAAAACCAAACTTCGGATTGAATATCTGCGCCGTTCCGGTTTTACCGGCAATTTTGTAGCAGGATTTATTTAACGCGGAAGCTGTTCCGTTCTGTACAACACCTTCAAGAAGTTTTCTTGCCTTCGCAATGGCAACAGGAGAGGCAATGGAATCTTTGATAATTTCTGTCGGGAACGATTTTACCAATGAACCATGATAGCGTTCCTCACGAACAAACTTCGGTCGCACCATTCTGCCATTATTGGCAATGGCGTTGTAGAACGTCAGGATCTGCAGGGGCGTGAGATTCACTTCGTACCCGATCGACATCTGTGGCAATGAAATGTGTGACCAGAATTTATCATCCGTATCTTTTATTCTTGGAGTTCCTTCTCCTTCAATCTGCAAACCGAGCGGCTGGTTCAGATTAAATTTTTTAAGCTGATCAATGAAGCGCTGTTGATTTTTACCATACGCCTGGTAAATGGCTTTGGAGATTCCAACGTTTGAAGAGGTCTCAAATGCCTGTTGAACGGAAAGCCGGCTTGCTTTAGGCGGATGAGAATCTTTCATGAGATGATCAAAAAATTTGTACTCGCCGTTCCCGACATTCACCGTGTCTGTCGGCTCCACCAAGCCATCATCCATGGCGGCTAACAGCGAAGCCATCTTCATGGTAGAGCCCGGCTCGGTTGATTCAGCAATTACATAATTGAAGTCTTCAATATAATTTCCTTCTGATGTTCTGGAGAGATTAGCGATCGCTTTTATTTCTCCGGTACTCACTTCCATCAGCACCGCGCATCCGTGATCGGCATTGTGTTTCTGCAGGTGTTCCTCCAGCGCATGTTCGGCAACGTCCTGTATGTTTACATCAAGAGTTGTAATGAGATCGTTTCCGTCTTTCGGTTCTATTTCATCTTTGTCGTTGATGGGAATCCAGATGCCGCCTGAAATTTTTTGCATCAGTCGTTGCCCGCTTACACCTTGAAGCGATTTGTCGAAGGACGCTTCAATTCCGACCGGCTTTACTTCGCGTTGGTAACCGATTGTGCGGGCAGCAAGAATTTTGAAAGGAAGTTCGCGCACATTCCTGTGTTCAACAAGCAACCCGCCTTTATACCTGCCAAGGCGGAGAAGCGAAAACTGTTTTACTTTTTGCAATTCGGGGAAATGTACATTCCGCTGAACGAGGTAATACCTGTTTTGTTCTTCGCGTGCCTGGCGCAAATCGTGTTTGTATTCCTGTTTCGTTCTATCTTTAAATAATTCGGAAAGCTCCTGCGCAAGTGAATCAACCTGGTCGTTGAACAATTCATTTGTCAGGCCATCTGCCATCATATCCATCCTCACATCGTAAATCGGAACCGAAGTGGCAAGCATGCTGCCGTCATCCGAAAAAATATTTCCCCGCGATGCTTCAATATTTTTGTAAGCAGTGGTGAGACTATCCGCTTTTTCTTTCCAGTAGCTGCCCTGAACAAACTGGATCCGGCAAATCTGAATAATGATGGCTAATCCGAACACGCAGATGAAAATGAAGGCGAGGTAAATCCTCCACATGATATCTTTTTTCACTTCCATCTTTTAATTATTCGCTTGACTTGTTTACCTATTAAAAAGATTTTCACTTCTTTCTCCGATTCTACTTCTTCTTCTCTTCTCTCACAATAATCCTTTTCGGCGGCTCCAGCGGTTCTTTGATCTGCATCGATGCCACTTCTTTTGCCACCTCCGATGGTTTGCTTCTGAACATCACATCCGATTCAGTTGAAATAAATTCAGCGCGCTTTTCGCTCAGCTCAACTTTAATTTTGTCAATCTTCCTGATCGTACTCTCCGCATAATAACTGTTGCCGATGTAAAACATGATCAAAGCGGTGACAAAGAGTATGAACGGCATTGCATGCACAATCTGGTTCCGGTCGAACATGCGAAACACATCCATGAAACGGATAAAATTTCTTGCCGTTTTCGAAGAGCGTTTCTTTTTGACAGTCGCTTCCTTCTTCTGCTCTTTCAGTTTCGGCTCTGCTTTTATTTTATTTTCTGCCATGGTCAGATACGTTCAGCTATTCTCAACTTTGCACTTCTTGCTCTCGGATTTCGTTGCAACTCCTCTTCAGAAGGGAGCAACGCTTTTTTATGTACTGCTTTGAAAGGAACTCCTGCTAAATTTCCGTAGAAGTCTTTTTCAACTTCGCCGTCAAATTTTCCTTTGGCGATAAAATTTTTCACGAGCCGGTCCTCAAGCGAGTGATAGGAAATCACAACCAATCGACCGCCTTTCATGATGATGTCCGGACATTGCATCAGCAGATCTTTCAACGCGCCCAGTTCATCGTTCACTTCGATCCGCAACGCCTGGAAAACTTTCGCGAAGTATTGGTTTTCCATTCCACGATCAGCACAACTTTCAACTCCTGATTTGAATTCGTTTATGGTTTTAATTTGCTTTTGCTTTCGTACTTCAACAATTTTCCGCGCCAGTGTTCGCGCATTTCTCACTTCACCGTATTCTGAAAACAACTGCACAAGACGCTCTTCACTGTATTCATTGATAACATCAGCGGCAGTCAATTCTGTCTCCTTACTCATGCGCATATCAAGCTCCGCATCAAAGCGAATGGAGAAACCACGTTCGGCAACATTGATCTGGTGAGATGAAATACCGAGATCGGCAATCAGTCCGTTGATGGGTAACGAATCGTAGTACTTTAGGAATTTTTTCACGTATCTGAAATTGTGCCCGATCAGCATAAAGCGTTTGTCACTGATTTTGTTTTCCACTGCATCTGCATCCTGATCGAATGCAAAAAGTTTTTCTTCCCTAGTAAACCTCTTTACTATTTCCTTTGAATGTCCCCCGCCACCGAATGTCACATCAACATAAATTCCCCCGGCAGTGATGTTGAGCCCGTCAACACTTTCCTGCAGCAGAACCGGCTCATGATACATCGCCTCTGTTTGATTTCTTCCCCATTACTTTTTCCGCTAACCTGGAATAATTTGATTTATCGTCTTTAAACATTTTACTAAACTCTTTTTGTGACCATAACTCAATTCGGTTTGCATACGTGTACAACACAATGTCTTTTTCGATGCCCGCGAACTCGAGCAGCTGCTGAGGCACCAACAAACGATTCGTGCTGTCCAGTTCAAGTATAGTTGCTCCGCGATTAAATTTTCGGATGAACTCTCGGTTCTCTTCAACGAATAAATTCAGTGTGTTCACTTCTTCGCTGTTTCGTTCCCATTCTTTCTTCGTGTACACAACGAGATGCTTTTCAATACCACGGTGCACGACAAAAAGTGATTGCTCTTTCACCGGAATTTGTTTTTTCAAACCCATGGGAAGGAGAAAGCGACCTTTTGTATCAACTGTACTTGGAAACTCACCGATAAAACCCGCCATCCGAAACTTTTTTTGCAGGCGCTAATGTATTATTTTTTTTACCACTTCCTACCACTTTTCCCCACTTTGTTGAAAACTTTTTAACAAAGAAGTTTTTCTGTATGCTCAGGATTAACCTGAAAGGCTTGACAGTAAAGAGATACAGGGGATTTACTTAGATTTATTCTGCGAATCTTGAAGGGGTCAGAATGCCGTCAAAAAAGAGCTTTGAAAAAAGAAAACAATCTTTTGAACACCTAAATAAAATTCTTTCTGGATGAAAGGCTGCGATGAAAATTATTTCTCCTCGCGATCCTTGCGACTGCGAGAGATTTTTTTCACACTGACGCAAAGCCCGCCAAGATTTCTCCTGAAAAGTTGCCAGGACAATCCAAATTAGCCCATCACCATAACGAGATTTATATTTTTGAAATCCACTGGAATCCCGTATGTTTGAGAAAAGTTTTTTATGCAATACGAAGTAAAGCTCGAAAACGATTTTCAGTTTATTGAAGAAGGCAATGGCCCTGTATTACTTTTGCTGCATGGTTTGTTCGGAGCATTGAGCAACTGGGTAGACGTTGTGGAACGCTTTTCTAAAAACTATACGGTCGTCATTCCACTCATGCCGATTTATGCGCTGCCTG
The DNA here is from genome assembly GCA_043783155.1 of Bacteroidota bacterium. GTDB lineage: Bacteria > Bacteroidota > Bacteroidia > AKYH767-A > 2013-40CM-41-45 > JAPLDA01. Next base: position 98,070 of record JAYVZS010000141.1, read on the forward strand.
TTTTAAACACAAATGTGAAAGCGCTGGCGAAATTTGTGAATGACTTTATCAACTACAAAAAAATTTCTGACATTATTCTTATTGGCAACTCGCTTGGTGGACACGTTGCATTGGTGTATGTAAAAGATCATCCTGAACGGGTGAAAGCAATGGTACTCACAGGAAGTTCCGGGCTCTACGAAAATGCGATGGGTGGCTCATTTCCAAAACGTGAAAACTATGATTACATCAAAGCGAAAGTAGAAGTTACTTTTTACGATCCGAATACAGCAACGAAAGAACTCGTGGATGAATGTTTTGCCATCGTCAACGACAAAGGAAAACTGATTCGCATTCTCTCTCTTGCTAAGTCAGCTATTCGCCACAACATGAGTGATGATTTAAAAGGCATTAAAATTCCTACCTGCCTCATCTGGGGAAAACAGGATATCGTGACTCCTCCGGAAGTAGCAGAAGAATTTCACCGCCTGCTTCCCTTCAACGATCTTTTCTGGATTGACAAATGCGGACACGCTCCAATGATGGAACAACCTCAACAGTTTAATGAGGTGTTGGATATGTGGCTGAAGAGAAAGTGATATGATAGATATGAGATTTGAGATTTCAAATCATTTTTTTATGACAACAATTTTTTATTCTTTTTCTTATGCACTTAACAATTATTCAATAGAAAATTTATGAAGTCCGAGGACAGAAGGTAATGCTTGACTTTGATCTATCTGAATTATATGAGGTTGAAACCAAGCGGCTAAAGGAATCTGTCAGAAGAAATAGTATGCGCTTCCCGCCTGAGTTTATGTTTGAACTTTCAAAAAAAGAGTGGCTTTCTCTAAGGACGCAAATTGCGTCCTTAGAGAAAGGAAGAGGGAAATATCCGAAATACGTACCTTTTGCTTTTACAGAACATGGAGTTGCTATGTTATCAAGTGTATTAAACAGTGAGAAGGCGATACAGATGAATATTGCAATTATTAAAACCTTTATGATAATAAGGGAATTCGCAATCAACGTCCAAACACTTCAAAAGAAAATAATATCACTTGAAAAAAGATTTGATGGAAAGATAAATGATATCAATGAAATTATTGAGTATCTCCTTAACCCTCCTCATCCTGAAAAGAAAGAAAGAAAGAAAGAGCTTCAATTGGGTTCAGGAAATAGTACTCGTTTTACTCTGAACAAGTTTATTTCGTTTTAGCCAATCCTGTTTTTATTTTTCATTCTTTTGCATCACCATGAATATCACAGAAGCAAGCTTTTTAATGAGCAATACCGACATTGAAAAATGTCCCGCTCCTACGCTGCCCGAATATGCATTCATCGGGCGAAGCAATGTGGGCAAGTCGTCGCTCATTAACATGCTCACGAACCGGAAAAACATGGCGAAGACTTCCTCGACTCCCGGTAAAACGCGGCTCGTCAATCATTTCATCATCAACACCAAATGGTACCTCGTCGATTTGCCGGGATACGGTTACGCGAAAGTTTCTAAAACGTCAAAAGCTACGTGGGATAAAATGATCAGCGATTATTTGCTGAAAAGAAAAAACCTGATGAATGTTTTTTTACTTGTTGATTCAAGACTGGAACCACAAAAAATTGATCTTGCCTTTATCAAATGGCTTGGAGAAAAGTTGGTGCCGTTTTCAATTGTGTTTACGAAATCCGACAAGCTGAAAAAACAACAAATAATTTATAGTGTTGAGACGTATAAAAAAGAACTGAAAAAAACGTGGGATGAATTGCCTCCGCTGTTCATTACTTCTTCCGAAAAAAATATCGGGCGCGATGAAATTCTGAATTACATTGAAGCAATCAACAAGGATTTTAAAAAACCATAGCGATCATTCTTCCTGGTAGTGGTTCGGTTTGAGTGATAAAAATTTTTACACTGAATATCAATTCGAGTATTCGTACATTCGTATTCATTCGTAATTCGCTATAGGCAAAACACCAGGATATAAATATCAAACTGGCCCACTACCTTCTTCCTATTTCATGAACAAATCCGCCTTCTTCGCGAACGACTCCGAAAATTTTCTGATCTCTTCTGCATTCGCCGTGTCGTCTGTAGCGCGCTGATACGTATCTGCCATGCTCATGAAACTCTCGTAGAAAAACCGTTTCATATCATCAACGGGCATGTCTTTCGTCCAAAGATCAATACGAAGTGTTGTGTTTTCTTTTGTATCCCAGATAGCAAGCATCGTTGCTCCGCAATCTTTTTTACCGGCCATGCCGCTGTCACTCGCTTCCCATTGAATCTTTTCGGGAATTTTATTTTCATCCAGCGTGATCGAGAACTTTATTTCTGATTCTTTCATATTGAAATTTGATTATACTTATTCGGCTCCTTACCAATAAACCATTGAACGAATGAACCAATGAACTATTTCCCGGGTTTATATTTCGACTCATTCAATATCTTCTTATAATCGTTATCACTCATCAACTGACTGAGTGTAACGACAGAATTTTTTTTCATGTACGCCTGAACGATTTTCCATCCGAGCCATTGAGCAACAGATCCCGGCGACTGTTTCGGAAAACCATTTGTGGTAGGTCCGTCATTCAGAAATTTTACAATTTCATTTTGATCCGTGGAGTACAACATTTTATGATCAATGAAAAATGACCAGATTTGTTTTTCATTTTCGTTGCACCATTTCAACTGAGATGCTGAGTATCCTGTTTTGATTGTGTCGGAAACATCAGGCATCATCGCGTCCAGGAAATGAAGAACCTTCCCGAAATAAATCATCTGGCTCAACAAATCACTCTGGCGGTTATCTTGCTCCCATTCGCTTTGCGCCCAGCCGCGCATACAATCTGCTGCGATGTATTCTTTTCTCATCCGCACAATTTTGTAATGTGGAAACTGAAGTGCGGGATAATATCTTGAATCCGATCCGAGGTACATATCAATCCCGATTCCCAAAGCACTGTCGGCGGCTACAATCGCGTAATTGAATCCTGATATAAATGTGATAACACGTGGAATTAATTTTTGCGGAAAATAATATTTGTAATGTTTAAATGCATCCGTCAGCTGCTGATCAACCGCGGAAAAATCATGCAGTATCTTTTCAGACGTATCGTAAATGGCTTTTAAATCAGCATCGGTTGTAAAATCTCTCAGGCGGTCCTTTAACAGGATGCTATCCGGAGTTCCGGAACTGATCAGTTTATAACAGTAGAGATCGAAAAAACTTCCGTACTTATTCATCAGCAACGAACTATTTTCTCCTGCTGACGGAAATAAATCCTGCTCGAATCGTTCCGCCTTTACGCTCACCGGAATGGCGGAAACATCCACACGTTTCGGATTACGCGTGCATGAAGTAATCAACACCGTCATGTAAATAAGTACACATGACTTCAACAAGATTTGAATTGAAATTTTAGGTACCATTGCAAGAGTTAATAAACAACGCAAAGATGAAAAAGATATTCGTATTAATAACCGTTCTGTTTTTTGTTGTCGCCAACCTAAACGCTCAGAGCGATCAAAAATTTCATTTCGGACTGAAAGCTTCTCCTTCCCTGGCCTGGATCAGCAGCGATTCGAAAGGATTTGTTTCGAACGGAAGTAAGCTTGGATTTACATACGGACTTATCACTGAATTTAATTTTTCAGATCATTATGCTTTTGCAACCGGCATCGACATTACATACCGCGGAGGTAACTCCAAATATTCTTTTAGTTTAAATGATTCAACCTCTGTTGTTGAAACAAAATACAGTCTGCAATACATTGAGATACCTCTCACCTTAAAGTTAAAGACGAACGAAATCGGTTACTTCACCTACTTCCTGCAATTTGGTTTAGCTCCCGGATTTAATATACGTTCAAGAGCAGACAAAAAAACAACAACACAGGTTGGCAGTCATCCTGCTGTTAGCAGTGAAGACACAGACGTTGATATCTCTAGCACCATTAATAACCTGAATGTTTCCATGATCATCGGTGGTGGCGTTGAATACACACTTAGCGGAAGCACGGTGCTGCTGGCAGGAATCTCTTTTAACAACGGTTTTTTAGATATTATTGACGGAGACGCAATAAAGGCAAACAGCAATTATCTAGGATTAACGATCGGCGTTCTGTTTTAAACCAAATCAAACATTTACCTTTGAACCCGTGATCTTAAAAGATACGGGTTTTTTATTTTGACATTATTCTATCTATATGTTTATCCCGGTTACCATCGGGATTCGCTCTTCGCCTGAATATGAAAATCGCTTTAGCACAACTCAACTACACAATCGGGAATTTTGAAAAAAATATTTTCAAAATAACGGAAGCTATTCAGCATGCGAAAAAAGAAAATGCAGACTTAGTTGTACTCGCGGAATTAGCCGTCAGCGGTTATCCTCCTTTGGATTTTCTTGAGTTCAATGATTTTGTTGGCCGATGTAAAAAAGCCGTTGAAGAAATCGCGAAAGAATGTGTGGGCATTTCCGCCATCGTAGGTTGTCCAACCATCAATCCGAAGACGGAAGGAAAAAATCTTTTTAACTCGGCGTATTTTCTTGGCGATGGAAAAATCAAAAATGAAATTCACAAAACATTGCTTCCGAATTATGACGTGTTCGATGAATACAGGTATTTCGAGCCGGGAAAAAATTTTGAATGTATCGAAGTGAATGGTGTGAAGATCGCTGTCACCATTTGCGAAGATTTGTGGAACGTTGAAGACGACCCGATGTATGTGAGTTGTCCGATGGATGAACTGGTAAAAGAAAAACCACTTCTGATGATCAACATTGCTGCTTCACCGTTTGACTATACACATGCTGAAAAAAGAAAAGCTATTCTGAAACGGAATGCCTTGCAATATCATGTGCCGATTGTCTATGTGAATCATGTAGGGGCACAAACCGAATTGATATTTGACGGCGGATCGCTCGTGATGAATGAGAAAGGTAAAATCGTTCATGAGCTTGATTACTTTAAAGAGGATTTGTGCATCATAAATTTCGAGGATGGAAGCTGGAAGTTGGAAAATAAAAAATATGCTGACAATCCAACTTCCAACCTCCAGCTTCCATCCTTAAATCTCAAATCTCAAAAAATTCTCAACGCACTCACACTCGGCATCCGTGACTATTTCCAAAAACAAAATTTTACCAAAGCAATTCTCGGACTTTCCGGAGGAATTGATTCGGCTGTCGTTCTTTGTCTGGCTGTTGAAGCGCTCGGCGCAAAAAATGTAAAAGCAGTGTTGATGCCTTCTGAGTTTTCCTCGAAAGGTTCTGTGGACGATGCTGTCGCGCTTGCGAAAAATCTTGGAGCAGATTATGAAATCATTCCCATTGAAAAAGTTTATCTTCAATATATCTCGTCACTCGAAAAACAATTTAACGGTTTGCCGTTTTCGGTCGCTGAAGAAAATATCCAGGCACGAGTGCGTGGAAATATTCTCATGGCAATATCAAATAAGTTTGGATATATTTTACTCAACACATCCAACAAAAGTGAACTGGCTGTCGGATACGGAACCTTGTATGGTGACATGGCTGGCGGCCTCTCAGTGATCGGCGATGTTTATAAAACAGAGGTGTATGAGTTGGCGAATTACATCAACAGGGGAAAAAAAATAATCCCCGATAGCAGCATTACCAAACCCCCTTCGGCTGAATTGCGACCCAACCAGAAAGACAGCGATTCCCTGCCTGATTATAAAATTCTTGACGCGCTTTTGCTTCAGTACATTGAACACCGCAAGGGACCTGAAGAATTAGTTGCAGCAGGATTCGATGCCGCGCTTGTTAAAAGAGTTTTGAAGATGGTGAACACCAATGAATACAAACGTTTCCAGACACCGCCGATTTTACGCGTATCGCCGAAAGCATTCGGTATGGGACGACGGTTGCCGATTGTGGGAACCTATCTTTCCTGATTTCTTATCAAAAATTATTTGTTGAAAAAGGCCTTTGAGTTTCAGAGTTTGAATTGAATTTCATTTTACCTTTACAAAAAAATAAATGCCATGAAAAATAAAATCACCTTTATTATCCTCGGTCTCTCGGTTCTGATTTGTTTATCTACCGGCAAAACATCGGCACAGCAATTCAAAGCCGGCGACAATGTGATCGGTGTTGGTATCGGGCTTGGCGATACGTATGGATATTCTTCCGCTTCATCCAGCCCTGCGCTGAGCGCGCAATATGAACATGGAAATTGGGAGGTAGGAGGTCCGGGGTGCATCAGTCTTGGTGGATTTCTCGCCTATAAAAGTTATTCTTACGAAGGCGCTTACCCGGGTTACAGCTATTCTCAAAAATGGAGTTATACCATTATTGGTATTCGCAGCGCGTATCACTACACCGGTTTAAAGGGTTCCATGTTCGATCCTTACGGAGGGTTAATGTTGTCTTATGAAATTGCAAGTTCCAGTTTCACCAGCAGCAATCCTTCGACCGATTATTTATATAATACCAGGTATGGAAGCCGGTTAAGATTCTCATTGTACCTTGGTGGCAGATATTATTTTTCAAACAATTGGGCTGCCTATGCAGAACTTGGTTTCGGAAATGCCATCCTTACTGTCGGTGCGGCGTATAAATTTTAATTCACCTGGCATATAAATGAAAAGCGGCTTTGAAAATTTCAAAGCCGCTTTTTTTATGTGGACGAATTAATCGCCATTGATTCATTTTAATTAATCACCCAGGTTTCTCTTCCGCTAAGTAATGAATCAAGATTGCCATCACCTTTTTTAGCCGTCATCTGGTTAATCTGGTCCATCATTCTGTCTTCGTAACACGCTCTTTCTTCGACATAAAATACTCCGAACGGACGAGGTAAGTGATTTGGATTTTTAGGATTCTCAAAGAAGCGTGAAAGAATTCCTGCTTTCACACGGTCGCGCTCGTCATGAATCCACAGATCATTTTGAGAGGCACCGTTTGTAAGGTCCACCATTACCGGAGTAAAGCCATCCAGTTTAATTCCTTTTTCATTAGTCTCGCCGAAAATAAGCGGCTTACCGGTTTCCATGAAAAGTGTTTCGTTTTTTTTGGTTCCCTTATCCGTGAATACTTCAAAAGCACCGTCGTTAAACACGTTACAGTTCTGGTAAATCTCAACAAACGATGCACCCATGTGATCGTTGGCGCGTTTAAATATAAGTTGCTGATGCTTTGTATCGCGGTCCATCGTACGTGCAACAAACGTAGCGTCGGCACCCATGCACAAAGCAATCGGGTTGAATGGATGATCAACAGATCCCATCGGTGTACTCTTCGTTACTTTTCCTTCTTCTGACGTAGGAGAATATTGTCCTTTCGTCAACCCGTAAATTTCATTGTTGAAAAGCAGGATGTTGAGATTAAAATTTCTTCGGAGAATGTGAATCATGTGATTCCCGCCGATGGAAAGACCATCACCGTCGCCGGTAACAATCCAGATGCTCAGCTCAGGACGAGCCGCCTTCAGACCGCTTGCAACAGCCGTTGCACGACCATGTATGCTGTGCATACCAAACGTTTCCATGTAATATGGAAATCGCGATGAGCATCCGATACCGGAAATGAATACAATATTCTCTCGCGCGATTCCGATTTCAGGAATCATCGTTTGCGCCTGTTTCAAAATTGAATAATCGCCGCAACCCGGGCACCAGCGCACTTCCTGGTCGGTAACGAGATCTTTAGCGGTGAATTTTTCGGGAGTAGTTTCCATTATCTTTTAATCTGTGAATTATGAATTATTAGTTTTATCAATGAACGCCAGTCATTCTGGAAGAATCTTGTTTGATTGAAACAGTGTCGTTAATGATTAACAAGATGTTTCCAACATGACCATCCGGTAAATAACTTTATTTCATTTTCTCTTCAATCTTTGTATAGATCTCTTCTGCTGTAAACGGCATCCCCTGAATTTTGTTTAATCCCTCAGCAGGTATCAGGAATTTATCGCGGATCATTTTAATCAACTGTCCTGTATTCATTTCAGGAATGATGACGTGTTCGAAATTGTAAAGCACTTCACCAAGATTTTTCGGAAACGGTTTGATGTATTTCACATGTGCCTGTGATACATCGTATCCTTTCTCGCGCGCTTTCAACACGGCACTTTTGATAGCACCGTAGGTAGAACCCCAACCAAGGATAAGAAGTTTACCTTTATTATTTCCGACTTCAATTTTCTGTTCAGGAATATAATCTGCAATTTTTTCAACCTTAGCATCACGCATGCGCACCATGAATTCATGGTTTTGCGGTTCGTAACTGATGTTACCGGTTTCATGTTGCTTCTCTATTCCACCGATGCGGTGTTCCAAACCTTTCGTTCCGGGAATTGCCCACGGGCGCGAAAGTTTCTCATCGCGTTTATACGGAAGATATTTATCACCTGCATTTTTCTCTTTGATAAAGTTCACCTTGATCTCAGGAAGATCAGCTGCCTTCGGAAACTGCCATGGCTCAGCACCATTCGCGATATAACCATCAGTAAGCAAAATAACAGGAGTCATAAATTCAACCGCTAACCTGCACGCTTCATACACCATGTGAAAACAATCAGATGGTGATGCCGCCGCAATAACAGGAATCGGTGATTCACCATTGCGTCCGTACACAGCCTGCATCAAATCGCTTTGTTCCGTTTTTGTTGGAAGACCGGTAGACGGTCCGCCACGCTGAACATTTACAATCACCAGCGGAAGTTCAAGCATCAATGCCAGTCCCATTGCCTCTGCCTTGAGCGCAATGCCCGGACCGGAAGAAGCTGTAACGCCAAGCGCACCGCCAAAGCTCGCACCAATAGAAGAACAGATGGCAGCAATTTCATCCTCTGCCTGGAACGTTTTTACTCCGAAGTTTTTATGTTTTGAAAGTTCATGCAGGATATCAGAAGCAGGAGTAATCGGATAAGTTCCATAAAACAATTGCAATCCCGATTTTTTTGCAGCGGCAATCAAACCCAATGCTGTCGCCTGGTTTCCCATGATGTTACGATATACACCGGAAGGCATCTTAGCAGCATTCACCGTGTAACGTGTCGTAAATTCTTCCCGCGTGTCACCGAAGTTATAGCCGGCTTTCAGTACAGCTAAGTTCGCGTTCAGGATGTCCTCTTTAGCTCCGAATTTTTCCTTTAGAAATTTCAGCGTGTGATCCATCGGGCGGTTATACATCCAATAGAGTAAGCCGAGTACAAACATATTTTTTGAACGGTCAATTTCCTTTGTTCCCAATCCAGAATCAGCAAGAGCAGCACGGGTCATTTTGGTAACGTCCATCTTGATGACGTTGTAACCTTCCAGAGATCCATCTTCCAAAGCACTTTTCCCGTCAGCAATTCCTGCCAGACGCAGATTCTTTGCATCAAATCCATCCGTGTTGGCGATGATAATTCCGCTTTTTTTCAGGTGCTTGATGTTGGCTTTTAAAGCCGCGGCATTCATGACTACCAGGACATCACAAAAATCTCCGGGAGTAAAAATTTCTACACTGCCAAAGTGGAGCTGGTACCCCGAAACTCCGGCAAGAGTACCCTGTGGGGCACGTATTTCGGCAGGAAAATCAGGAAATGTACTGAGATCGTTACCGAATAACGCAGCTGTATTGGTAAACTGAGTACCTGTCAATTGCATTCCGTCGCCGGAATCTCCCGCAAATTTAATAATGACGTTATTGAGGACTTCGTTTTGTCTCTCCATTGCTAGTATGTTTTATTCGTTTTTTAAAATCACGCAAAGATAATGATTTCATTTGCACCTGTTCAGGATTAACAGACTAATTTTGAATGATCCTTATCAACTGGTCTGAACCTTCCGGAACGGGTGCATTTAATCCCTATTCTCCTCTCTTTGAAAAAGTTCCATGGGTTTGATCTTCCACCATACTAATATGATCATCGTAGGAATAAGTGTAAGATTTTCAGTGAAATGAATGAAGATAAAAAAGCCTGTGAGCGTATAACCTTTAGGGGTTGAGAATCATAATTCAAGCATCTTCCTTTAACTTCCAAGTTCTTATTCTAAATTACAATACCTGTTTTACGATTTTAATATTCCCTGAAACATCATAAGTCATACTAAAACCCAATCGATGAATCCCATTGACACAACATTAAAGACTTACCTCTTTTTTAAAAAGGATATTCCTCTTATCACTGCAATAATTCTTATGCTGGTAACAGGCGTGGTCGTTTATTATTTATTTCCGAGACAACCAGGATCAGTCATCATCAACACAAAACAAAATGCATGTTCTGAAAAAATGAACCAACGCCGCTTAAATGATTACAAGTTCACACATCCTATTCTGTTATCTGACTTACCTACAGAAAATTCCGAGTTATCCGGACTTAAAGAAAAAATCATCGACATCATTGCGCAGGATAAAAATAAAAATCTGTTAAAAGATGTCTCCGTATATTTCAGAACAATGAATGATGGTTCATGGTTTGTCATCAACGGCGACCGAACATACGCTCCTGCAAGCCTGATGAAGGTAACTTTTTTGATTGCCATACTGAAGCAGTCTGAAGCTGATTCGGGGTTACTCGACAAAAAAATTTATTTCGAAAAGCATGCTGATACGGGTTACAATCAAACGATTAAGAGTTTTAAACTTGAAGAAAAAAAATATTACACCATCAGGGAACTCTTGCATTACATGATTGGTTATTCTGACAATGATGCATTAGCGCTCATTTCGCGGAATACAAGTCAACCTGTTTTGAAAAAATTTTTTGAGGATCTGGGAGTGGCTTCACCTTCCTGGGATCCGACAAAAAGTTCGGAATATGTTGTTACTGTCAGCGACTATTGCAAACTTTTCAGAGTCCTCTATAACAGTTGTTACCTCACAAATGAAAACTCAGACCTCGCGCTTGAGATGCTTTCAGAATCTACTTACAAAGGCGGATTGCTGAAAGATATTTCTCCGTCGTTCCAGGTGGTGCATAAATTTGGTGAACGATTTGACGGACAGTCTTCTGAACTCCATGAGATCGGTATCTTTTACAGTACACCTCAACCCTATCTTTTAGGGGTTATGTCAGAGGGCCAGGATATGAGTCAGCTTTCTTCTGTGTTGGGAAAAATCTCCAAAGTGGTTTATGAGAATTACAACAAAAGAATTGAACCGTTGTAAATCTTGATGCTGATCCTGTATTTTCAAAAATATTTTTTTTTCTACCTCTGAAAAATTAATCATCCTAATGTATTAGGACGAATCAAGCGATACATTTTTTATTTGCAATCGGAATTACAAAAAAGGAATTGGGCAGTTGTTAACCTATATGTTGATCAGGCAGTTCCCTGATATGCTTGATGTGATGCCATTAGACACTGTCATACTACTGTCAAACTAATATAATACTAATGTATTAGAGTGAGCCGGTCGGTCAATTTTTTGAAAACATGCCGTAATTGATGTGATCCGTGATCTTCATGAAACTAACAAATTTGTTTAGTTACTTGAACTCTCTATTTTTGTGGCTCTCAATTTTGAACACAATTTTTCGTTCATTGAATAAACAGGAAACCAGTATGAATTCAACAAGTATGGCAAAAAGGAATTTTCATTTATTCAAAAAGGAATTTTCAATCATTGTTACCTTCCTTCTTATGCTCTTAACTGGGCTGACGGTCTATTTTTTTTCGAAGAAACCATCCGCTGTAGTTGTTGTCAATTCCAAGAGTGATTGTCCTCAAAAAATGAATCAGGTTCGTCTGAATGATTATAAATTTACTCACCCGTTGCTGTTTGCAGATCTACCGAATGAAAACGATGAGCTAAAGGATTTGAAGGAAAAAATTAACCAGGTTATAATTGAAGATAAATCTCTCAACCTTGTCAGTGATATTTCCATTTACTTCAGAAAAATGGACGATGGTTCCTGGTTTATTATTAACGGTGATAAAACGTATACACCGGCAAGCCTGATGAAGGTCTCTTTCTTAATTGCTGTACTCCGGCAAGCCGGAAGCGATCCCGGTCTGCTTCATAAAAAAATTTACTTCGGTAAACATTTTCAGAATGGCTTTAGTCAGAACATCAAGAGTTTCAGCCTGCAGGAAAATAAATACTACACTGTAAAGGAACTTCTGCATGACATGATAGCGTATTCCGACAACGATGCCTTAACACTTATTTCAAGTATAACAGATAAAAATGTTTTTAATAAACTCTTCACTGATCTGGGTGTTACCTCTCCTCCAATCGACCTATCCAAGTCAGTTGATTACACGGTTTCGATTGGGAATTATTGTAAACTTTTCAGAATACTCTACAACAGCGGCTATTTAACCAATGAAAATTCTGAGTTAGGACTTAGCATGCTTGCACAAAGTACCTATAAAGAAGGCCTACTCCGGGACATTAATCCCGGCTACCCGGTTGCCCATAAGTTCGGTGAACGCATTGACGGGCAGGTACAACAACTTCATGAAATCGGTATTTTTTATGCGGAACCGGAGCCTTACCTGTTAGGGATCATGTCTGAAGGGAACGATCAGAAAAAGCTGGCCACCGTGCTTAGCCAGATTTCAAAACTTGTTTATCAGAATTACTTAAAAGGCAGTTGAGTATTCCTTTTATTGCTTTGGCCATAAAACTTGCTTTTCAAAAAGAATTTTCCCTACATTGTTCATCTGAACACTTACTGCCGGAAGACTTTGATCTGTTCTCCTCCTTATCACTTCAAATAACCGGCAACTAAAAAGACGTGCCATGAGTAACTTTACCAGACAAAATTGTCGTGTGCAGTTTGCAGGACTACGATCAAATCCTTCACTGACCTACTTTTCAGTATTTTTAATTTCGCTGTCAATGATCAGCTGCTCGGAAAAGAAAAACATTTCTGAGGAACAATCAAGTGTATTCACTCTTCCTCATATTTATCAATTCGACAATAGTTTTAAGGACTCCGTCAGTTTTTTTGAAGCAGAAAATATCGTGGACGCTTCAACCTACTTTATCAATAAATTTAATTTTTCGGATACTGTAATGATCGACAATGAGGGAGATAGGAGTACTTCTTTCGGCAGAGATTACATCATGGGCGACAGTACTTCCATGAGAAGATTGAGAGATTCATTATCGTCAGATGGCTTACAGGTATTTGCCGACTATAAAATGACAATTCCGGTTAACTGGAAATCCATTTCCAAGGGTGGATATTATTATCCCGTTTTTGTCGTGAACGAAACGAATTCAGATAAATTCTTTACGGCAAGAGATCATTATGTTTCAGCCATCCAGGAAGCCAAAGACAGCAATGGAAATTGGAGACCGATCGAATCAAGAAAATTTGATTTTGTCGGCAATGGAAGGTGGGGACTTATTATTCATCCGAATGAGTTTGCTCTTTTCCTTACAGCGAAGTATAAAGGCTCATTCAAAACAATTTTACGTGTAAGGATGGGAGTCGGCGATATGACTTATTTGACAAAGGGTTTTGAGGGAACCATCAACGAAAAACAATTTCATCTTGAACCCGGCTCATACCAATACGAAGAGTATAAGAAGAACTTACCGGTTTCGCTGACCAGACGATTTTTGGGTGCTTCGCCTTTAGAACCTGACAAATAATAAAATTTCTTTTTGCGTGATACATTGCCGTCATGTGGTCTTTTATTGCCCAGGCAAAGAGCGATATTTAAATAAACATCCCCGCCGCAGAGCGGTCGGGGTATTTGTCGGGAATTATTTTTTTCTCGCTGCAAGCAGCGGGGAATTATACCCTAAGAGATTA
>JAYVZS010000142.1:0-49465 GCA_043783155.1 Bacteroidota bacterium
ACTCCGGTGAAGGATGCACTTTTACTTCGTGCTAAGATCGCTGCAGCTACCAGGGATTATCTGAACAAAGAAAATCTTATCGAAGTCGAAACTCCAGTACTTATTAAATCTACTCCGGAAGGTGCGCGCGACTTTGTTGTACCATCGCGAATGAATCCCGGTGAATTTTATGCATTGCCTCAATCACCACAAACTTTTAAACAGTTATTAATGGTTGCCGGATTGGATAAATATTATCAAATCGTAAAATGTTTTCGCGACGAAGATTTGCGTGCCGATCGCCAGCCGGAGTTTACACAGATCGACTGCGAGATGAGTTTTGTGGAACAGGAAGATATCCTTCAAACGTTTGAAGGATTGATTTGTCATCTTTTTAAATCGATAAAAAAGATCGATGTTCCTTCCGTGCCCAGGATGAGTTTTGCTGATGCCATGAAATACTATGGCAATGATAAACCGGACATTCGTTTCGAAATGAAAATAAAAGAACTCAAATCTACGGAGCCCGACTCCCCCCTCCTTTGGAGAGGGGCCGGGGGTGAGGTCTTCAAAGTATTTCACGATGCAGAAGTTGTGCTTGCTATCTCCGCGAAAGGGTGTGCTGAGTATACTAGAAAGCAATTAGATGAATTAACGGAATGGGTGAAGCGTCCTCAGATTGGTGCTACCGGTTTAGTGTATGCGCGTTGGAATGCTGACGGATCAATCAAATCATCCGTAGACAAATTTTATTCAGCCAATGAACTGAAAGGCTGGATGGAAACATGCGGTGCACAAGAGGGAGATTTAATTTTAATTCTCGCCGGAGAAAAAAATAAAACACGCAAAGCCATGAGTGAACTTCGCCTCGAGATGGGCACCCGTCTTGGCCTGCGAAATAAAGATGATTACAAAGCATTGTGGGTGCTCGATTTTCCACTGCTTGAATACAACGATGAAAGTAAAAGATGGCATGCTATGCATCATCCGTTTACATCACCGAAGCCGGAAGATATTCAGTTGCTTGAATCAAATCGAGGAGCAGTGAGAGCTAACGCGTACGACCTGGTGATCAACGGAACTGAAATTGGCGGAGGCTCCATTCGTATTCACAACAAAGAACTTCAGCAAAAAATGTTTTCAGTCCTGGGTTTCACCAAAGAAGATGCACAGGAACAATTTGGTTTTCTCATGAATGCATTTGAATTCGGCGCACCGCCGCACGGTGGCATTGCATTCGGTTTCGACCGCTTGTGTTCGATGTTCGGTGGCTCTGATTCCATCCGCGATTATATTGCCTTCCCCAAAAATAATGCAGGACGTGATGTGATGATTGACTCGCCATCGAAAATTTCGGAAGAACAATTGAAGGAACTCGGCATCAAAATTAATCAGAAGGAATAATTCCGAATGACTAATGGATCTGTTCACTTGTTCATTGGTAACTTATTCACCAATGAACTATTGAAACAATGAACGAATTAACCAGTTGACAAATGAAAACCATCGATCAATTCAATTTCAAAAATCACCGCGCGTTGGTTCGCGTTGACTTCAACGTTCCGCTCGATAAGCAATTCAACATTACCGACGACAGCCGCATTCGTGGCGCTTTACCGACGATCAATAAAATTTTAAAAGATGGAGGAAGCGTTGTACTAATGAGTCATCTCGGTCGCCCGTTAAAAAAATTAAAAGAAGATGGAACGGTTGACTTTCAGAAATTCACACTGAAGCATACGGTAAAAAAAATTTCTGAATTGTTGAACCTCGAAATTAAGTTCGCTCCCGACTGCATCAGCGACGAAGCATTTAATTTATCAGGCACCTTAAAAACGGGAGACGTGTTGCTTCTTGAAAATCTTCGCTTCTACAAAGAAGAAGAAAAAGGTGACGAAGCATTTGCCGAAAAACTTTCGAAGCACGGCGATGTATATGTCAATGATGCATTCGGAACAGCACACCGGGCGCATGCTTCAACGGCAGTGATTGCAAAATTTTTTCCTGACAAAAAATTTTTCGGTTACCTGATGGCAAGTGAACTTGAAAATGCGGAGAAAGTAATGCACCAGGCGCAACATCCGTTTACAGCAGTGATGGGTGGCGCAAAAGTTTCCGACAAAATTCTGATCATCGAAAACCTGATCGGCAAGGCGGATAACATTATTATTGGCGGAGGAATGGCGTATACTTTTTTCAAAGCGACAGGAGGAAAAATCGGCAATTCATTGGTAGAAGAAGATAAACTGGATCTTGCAAAGCAACTGATTGAAAAAGCAAAAGAAAAAGGATGTAAACTTTTGTTACCGGTTGATTCCGTGATCGGTGATAAGTTTGACAACGATGCCAACATTTCAATAGCAGACAATGCGAATATTCCTGACGGATGGATGGGATTAGACATCGGCCCGAAAGCAGTTTCAGAATTTTGTGAGGTGATTAAAAATTCGAAAACCATTTTGTGGAACGGACCCATGGGTGTTTTCGAAATGCAGAAGTTTGAAAACGGTACACGTAAAATGGCGGAGGCCATTGCAGAAGCGACAACAAAAGGTGCTTACTCTTTAATCGGTGGAGGAGATTCCGCTGCTGCGATCAACAAATTTGGTTTCGCTAATAAAGTAAGTTATGTTTCAACCGGTGGAGGAGCAATGCTCGAATATTTTGAAGGAAAAATTTTGCCTGGCGTGAGAGCAGTGGAGGAGGAATAGTGCACAGTCGATAGTCCATAGTCCACGGTTAAGGTGGTTCTTTATGGTTACTGTTGTGACATTAATAAGGCGTTATGCCGGAGGCATCTTTTTATGAATTAGAGAGTCTGCTAAACTCAAGCAAGTTTCTTCCAGAATGACTCCTCGGTAATTTCTAACTAATCGCAATGCAACAGAGGTTACATCCGCTCACTTTCTCACCCTCTCACTTTCCAACTCTCACCTTTTCAAAATTGCATATATGCGGTTGTGAATGCTGCCGGATTCATTTACCTTGCTTAAAATTTACAGCCATGGCAGATGAAAAAGATCCGTTAGATGATTTCCTCAATGACGAAGGAGACAGCGAATGGGAAGACGATGATGAAAAAGATTTTTTCGACGAAATGGAATTTGAAGACGAAGACGAAGCAGAAGAGTGGAAGGAAGAAAAGAAGCGCATGAATGCCTACCGCGACATGCCTGTCTTTAAAAAAGCATGGATGATCGGTGAACTCACGCGCCGTCTCGTTGAATCTTTCGATGAAGAGAAAGATCAGTTACATGTCGGCGAGCAGATGATCAGCAATGCGTATATGTTGGGAGTGAAGATCAGCGGAGCGGAAGCAGCCGATCTGTATTCGTTGCGAATGGAAAATGCCGTGATCATTAAAATGTCTGCGCGCGAATTAATGGCTGAAACATCTCTCTGCAAAGCCGAAAAATTGGCCGACCCGAAACACCTTCAGTTATTGCGTGATGAGTTAGATGAATTCAGAAAACTTTTCAACGCCTGGATAAAAAGTTTCGATCCTGAAAACGACATTGCTGATGACTGGGCTATCGGTTTTAGCTATCGGGAAGTCGATAAAAACAAAAAAGATTTGTGAGAACATCTCCAATTTTCACATCTCCGCATTTTCACACCCGCTAATTTCCATTCTTCCTCTTCTCCACCCAACTCTTCACATTTTCAGAAAGTAAACTCAACGGCAACGATCCGTTTGTTAGAATGACATCATGAAATTCGCGGATGTCAAATTTATCACCCAATTCTTTTTTCGCATTCTCACGCAGCTCAAGAATTTTCAGCATGCCGATTTTATAACCGGTTGCCTGCGATGGCCAAACTGTATATCGGTCAATTTCTTTTTTCGAATCACCTTCCGGGTTTGGCGTGTTGTTCATGAAATAATCAAGCGCCTGCTGGCGTGTCCATTTCTTGTAATGAATTCCTACATCTACAACCAACCGCGCCGCACGAAACACTTCATTCGCAAGACGACCGAAATCAGAATAAGGATCTTTATACAAACCATATTCTTTCGGAACATATTCTGAATACAATGCCCATCCTTCTACATAGGCAACGTTGCCACCGTGCTTCCTGAATTTCGGAATGTTCTGCAGCTCTTGTGCAATGGCAATCTGCATGTGATGTCCGGGTATTCCTTCGTGGTACGCCAGAGACTCCATCTGGTAAATCGGCTGGTCGGCCATGTTATAGAGATTGATATAATAAGTACCCGGACGTTTTCCGTCTTCCGAAGGATCTTCATAGAATGCTCCGCCTGCAGATTTTTCACGGAACGGCTCAACCGCTTTCACTACAATGTTCGCTTTGGGTTTTGTCTTAAACAACAGATCCAGTTTGCTTCGCATCGTATCAATGATGGCTGTCGCTTTGTCTTTGTATGCTTTCTTTCCTGCCGGTGTATTCTCAAAATAAAATTGTTTGTCTTTACGCATGAACTCAAAAAAATCATTCAGGTTGTCATTCTTCCATTTCACCTGTTTCATAATCACTTTCATGTCATCGTGAATTCGTTTTACTTCGGCTTCTCCTTTGGCAAAAATTTCATCCGGAGTCATGTCGGTAGTGGTGGTTGTTTTCAAAGCGGAGGCGTAAAATTTATCTCCGTCAGGAAATTTCCACGCGCCATCATCTGTGGTGGCTTTCTTTTCTTCTTCAGTAAGATAGGCCATGAGTTTTTCATACGCCGGCTTCACGGTTTTGATCAATGCATCTTTCGCTTCATCAATGAGTTTTGATTTCGAATTCTCGTCAACATTTTTCAATCCATTTACTTTTGAAATAAAATCATCATACAGTGGACTCTTTTCAGGAGTGTTATCAAACGGCTGACCGGTGATCACATTTTTACAATCATTCATCACCATCGGGAAAACAAATTTCGGTGGAATGATGTTCAGACTCTCGCGTGTTTTCAATTCAACGATTACCTGGTCGAACACTTTATCAATTGTTTTTAATCTTGTTACGTATGCCTGCGCATCTGTGATGGTGTCTACACGATGCATGTTGATGAGAAAAGCGGGAAGCCCTGACTGAACACCATCCATCTGGTTGACTGGATAATTATGAAAACGCCATTTGAAATTGTCGATCTCCTGCTGCGCGTTGTATTCAAAATAACGATAACTCAGTTTTGTCTGTTCATCGAGTTTTTCATAATCGAATTTTTTGTGGAGTTGATCGAGTTCACTCTTGGTGATCTCCAGTTCTTTCTTTGCGAAATTATCAGAGCGATCGGTCCACTTGTCATAATCTTTTTTAATTCCGAGAAACGTCTGTTGCTCAGGATTGCGGTTAACGGTTTCATCATACGAATGATCAAAAAAAGAATTTGCCAGTTTTGATTCGGCAATAACTTCTTCGGTAGAAATATTTTTCTCTTCCTTCTTATTATTCTGATCGCATGAAACTAAAGCGATCCCTATTATAACAATGAAAGGCGTATTGATTTTTTTCATAATGCATATCTGAATAAAAATTTAGGTGAATGTGTTGGTAGGCAAATATAACATCCCTACCTTTAGGATTCAGTTAAATAACGTTAAGAGATGAGATCAGTTTTCAGAAGGCCGCTTGTATTCGGAATCACGTTAATGTTTACATGTACTTTTTCTTTTTTTTCTGTTTCAGCGGAAGAATACGAAACAGGTATTGGAATAAGGTTGGGTGGTGTAACACAGGGATTGACCGTCAAACATTTTCTCAATACAAATTCAGCACTCGAAGGAATTCTTAGCTTCGGTCATCATGCTTTCCTGGTTACAGGATTGTATGAAAAGCAACCGGCGATCGACAACGCTCCTGGTTTGTATTGGTTGTACGGAGGTGGTGCTCACATAGGTTTTTATAATGGCAGCGATTATTTTTACTACAAGAAACAGGGGATAAAATATTATTACATGGACGGAGAATCATCGGCCGTTATCGGCATTGATTTGATTCTCGGCATGGAATATAAATTTCAAAAAGCGCCGATTACAATCGGTTTGGATATCAAACCGTTTTTTGATTTCACGAGCGATTTTCCGGGTTACTGGGACGCTGCATTTACCGCCCGTTTTTCTTTCTGATAAAATTAATTCAAATGATTCACATTCGCCCCGCAACTGATTTTGATCAGCAAGCCATCATGGAAATATACAATGATGCTGTAGTGAATACGACGGCTACATTTGATACTGATCAGCGCACCATTGAAAAGCAAATAGACTGGTTTCTCAAACACAAAAAAAATCATCCTGTATTGGTTGCAGAGAAAGATAGACAAGTAATCGGATGGGCATCGTTGAGCCCATGGAGCGATCGCTGCGCGTATGATACTACAGTTGAGGTTTCGGTGTATGTGCACAAGGATTTTCGCGGACAGGGGATCGGTTCAAACCTGTTGGAGATGATTACACTTGAAGGAAAAAAGGTAAACAACCACACTGTCATTTCCCGAATCACGCAAGGCAATGAAGCCAGTATTCATTTGCATGAGAAGTTTGGTTATACGAACATCGGAGTCATGAAGGAAGTTGGATTTAAGTTCGATAAATTTCTGGACGTTCACATGATGCAATTGGTTTATTGAATGATTAAGTTTTTGAATCGGTGAACGGGAGAAACGGAGAGCCGGCGATTGCTTACCGATTCATCCTTACTCACATCTCACGTTCGAAAAACAATTCCCATCTTTGCGACCAATGAAACTACCACTCTTCATAGCGAAACGATATTTTCTTTCGAAAAAATCGCAACGAGCCATCAACATCATCTCGTTGATTTCAGTACTTGGTGTGATGATCGGTACCGGAGCGCTGATCATCGTACTATCTGTATTTAATGGTTTCGAAAAATTAGTAGTCTCTCTTTACAATTCATTTGATCCTGATATTAAAGTGACGCTGAATGAAGGTAAAACGTTTGATGCAAACAGTGTTTCGCCGGAGTCGTTAAAAAAAATTAACGGTGTGAAATATGTCTCACAGGTACTCGAAGAAAACGCGTTGGTAAAATACCGTGAGAAACAATACATCGTTACCATCAAAGGAGTGAGTGAAGAATTTCAACAGGCATCCGGACTCGATTCTATGATTACAGATGGACAATTTCTGCTTCAGAAGGGAGATACTGATTACGCCGTTGTGGGTGGGGCCATTGCGTACAACCTGAAAATGAACATCAGTGATTTTCTGAGTCAGCTTGAAATTTATGCTCCCCGCAGAAACGCATCTTCTCTTACCAATCCGGAAGAAGCTTTTAACAGCCGGTTTATTTTACCTGCCGGAATTTTCGCCGTGCAGCAGGAATTTGATTCCAAATACATCATCGTTCCGCTTCGCTTCGCCAAGGATTTGCTGGAGTCCGAAACCCGGCTATCATCTCTTGAAATAGCATTGCAACCGGGTGCCGATGCAGATGCTACGGAACGGCAAATAAAAAAAACACTCGGAGAAAAATTCAATGTAAGTGGCCGGTACAGGCAACACGAACTGATCTATAAAATTATGAAGAGTGAAAAATGGGCGGTATTTCTCATTCTCGCTTTTATTCTTTTGATTGCGACATTCAACGTAATCGGGTCGCTTACCATGCTCATCATAGAAAAGCAAAAAGATATTTCAATTCTTCATAGCATGGGTGCTGATGCAGGTCTTCTCAGGAAAATATTTTTAACGGAAGGATTATTCATCACACTCATTGGTGCGTTGATCGGTCTTGTAACCGGCGGCATTATTTGTTTCCTACAGCAACACTTCGGATTGATTAAATTAAACGGCAACGGTTCGTTTGTTGTTGATGCGTATCCGGTACACATGCAGGCGCTTGATTTTATTTATGTGTTTATCACAGTATTTGCTATTGGTTTACTTGCGTCCTGGTACCCGGCAAAAAAACTGGTTGAGAAAAAAATTTCACTGCGAACTGTTAGAGTAGATACATAGAAGATGTTTTTTGAAAAATAATTCAGCAGGGAATCCAATATTCATTAACACGTATCTTCACAGCATGAAACAAATTGCCATCATCCTTGCAGGTGGAATTGGGAACCGGATGAATGCGGGTATCCCAAAACAATTTATGTTACTTGGAGACAAACCGGTTTTAATGCATACGATAAACCGTTTTCATGAAGCAAACTCTTCAATGGAAATATTAGTTGTGCTTCCTGAAAATGAAATCAAAGCGTGGGAAGCGCTCTGTCAAAAACATTCTTTTAGAATTGTGCATAAAATTGTGGATGGAGGTGAAACCCGTTTTCACTCTGTTAAAAACGGGCTGGTGTACGTGGATGAAAAATCAATTGTCGCCATTCATGACGGAGCAAGACCCTTTGCAAGTGCAACACTGATCAATAAAACCTTTTCGGAAGCGGAAAAATTCGGGAATGCTGTCCCTGCAATTTCTGTCAATGAATCGTTAAGAAAGGTGGTTGGTGATAAAAATGAAATCGCTGATCGTTCTTCTTTCGTCATCATTCAAACACCACAATGCTTTCAGTCGGAAACATTGAAGTCAGCATACAAATCAGATTTCAAAAACAGTTTTACTGATGATGCAAATGTGGTGGAATTTGTTGGAGAATCCATTCATCTCATCGACGGCGAACGCGACAATATTAAAATTACATTCCCGGTTGATTTGATCATCGGAGAAGCAATTCTGAAAAGCCGGTAAATATTTCTTGCAAAGGCGGAGTTCGCAAAGAAAAAGTAATCCTTCTCTTTTCCTCTGCTCCTCAGAGATATCTGCGTAAAAGAAAAGAGCGCTGAGATTTTTTTCAACGCTCTTAAATTTTGTATAGAATCTCTTTGGAATTAACTTTCGCTTTTCCTGACGATCGGTAATACACCGGCCATTTCACCGATTACATTGATCAATTCTTTGTCAGAAGGAACGATAATCTTTGAGTTATTTGAAAGGGCTTTCTCCAATGCTTCAAGCTTACGAAGTGTCTGTGCATTGCCAACAAAATATTTTTCAGCGGCTTCGTTCACCAAAGCAATCGCCTGGGCTTCTCCTTCGGCACGAAGAATATTGGCGATCTTGATTCCTTCCGCTTTTTTAATCTCGGCGCGTTTCTCTCCATCAGCACGGGTTTCAACAGCAGTCGCAAAATCAATAGCAGCCATTTTTTCATTCTCCGCTTTCACAATTTTATTCATGGTTTCCTGAACATCTTTCGGCGGATCAATTTCCTTTAGCTCTGTACGCACAATTTCAATTCCCCATTCCTGTGTTTCTTCCAGCAAGGTCGCATACAAACTCTTGTTGATTTTACCACGCTCACTGTTGGCCGATTTCAACGTCATCGTTCCAATGATATTTCTCAATGTTGTTCGTGCAAGATTCACAATCTGGTAAGAAATATTGTTTACGTTGTATTGAGAATTCTTGACACTGGTTTCGTCAATTTTAATTTTGAAATATACCTGCGCATCCACACTTGCATTCAGGTTATCAAATGTGATAATCTCCTGCGATTCTGCATTGATCATTTGTTCAGTCGTATTAATCTGGTACATGCGGTCGATGAAAGGCAAGATCCAGTGAAAACCGGGATTGGCGAAATGGTGATATTTCCCGAGTCGCTCAATCAGTCCGCGATGAGTAGGGCGAACAATGCGAACACCGAGAAAGAAAAGAATAATAACACCAATGAAGATTGGTATTGAACCGAGGGTTGTGGGAGCATCCATGAGATTTTTTTTGTAAAAGTAATCAAATAAAAAATGCAGGCCTTTTAAAGACCACTTATCAAATTGGCTTTCATCAAATCAGTCATAAATGAATCGACTCTCTGAATGATAACTGTAAATAGGTGCTTGGTAATTGGTCATTAAAAAGATCACCACTTGTCCTTATCCTTTACCGGCGCCTCATTCAGCAAAGAATTTTTCAGGTTTTTAATCAGGTCGATTGTATAAGCATCAACTTGTTTCAGGTAATCAGCATAAACGGTAGCGTATGTTTGCGATTTCGTATCCATCCAACGTTCGCAGGCATAATAAGAGGTTTGCTTCGAATTGAATGCTGTGATTTCATATTTGAACCGGCCGTCTTTTGCAGCAACTGTAATCGTATACTGAACCAATCCACCGTCGGTCTTTGTTCCTTCTTTATCGGGCGGGTTGCTGATTCTTAATCTTGGCTTCCCGACAATCTTAAATTTGAGAGAATCATTTTCGCGAATCACTTCCGTTGGATTTTTGTAAAACGTACGAAACCAGCTCAGCGCTCTTTTGTAAAGAACATCTGCCTTGAGTCCGGGTGCTTCCGTGACACCTTCGTAGGTAATCAGTTTTGTAATGGAATCGACAGGAAGAGAAACCGGTTGAGCTGGAACTTGCTTCTGCGCTTTTGATGAGATTGATAAAACAAAAAGCAGGATGAATGCGACCTTGAATTTTTTCATGGAAGAGGAATTTTTAATGGGACAAAACTAAAAGAAAATCAGCAGGCAAAATAATCTTAACGGGAAGAAAAAAATCAACTGTTTACAGGAACTCTAATCTTTGCTCCCACTTTAAGCATGTGACCGTTGGTGATTTTGTTCACCGCCTTTAGCTGCGAGACATTGGCAAGTTCGTAACGTTTGGCAATGCTGGTGAGGGTATCGCCAGGCTGCACAACATAAATGATGTATTTCGATTGCGGCTGCACAAGCGGGGTAATTTTTTTTACCTTTTTAGCAGCGACAGTTAAAGTCTTCGCGGCAGGAGCCGGCTCCGCTGTAAATTTCTCGGAAGAGCTCTCTTGTGAAACTGCAAGCTGATCGCCTGATTCAGTATCTTCTCCCGTGCCTTTTGCAACCGGTACTTTCTCAGTGATGGTAGAAACAATCGCCAGTTTTTTTCCCGGAACAACTTTTCCAGAACGAAGTTTGTTCCATGTTTTCAAATCCGAAACAGAGCAGTTGAACTGATATGCAATAGAAGCAAGATTTTCTCCGCGTCTCACTACATAAGATTTCTTTACCGTAGTTGTGTGATAAACAAAATCACCGGAAGAAGGAGGAGCGGCAGTTACATAGTTTGGCGCTGAACAATAAGGCCCTAACCTATCGAGCCCGATTGAACAGTAATAATCATTCAGCATATCTTTCACCACTTCATTACGCAGGTCAGGAGAACGGGCACCAAGAACAATGCTGATCAACCGGTGGTCGCATTTATTGGAAGTAGCGGCGAGACAAAATCCTGCTCGTTTCGTGTAACCGGTTTTCATTCCGTCAACTTCTCCTTTATAATCAATGGTAAGATGATTATGATTTCTGATCACACTTGTGCTTCTTCCATTGCTGATATCCGCATATCCCATTCCTGTTACACGAAGAATCTCATCGTATTTAAGCATCTCAAGTGTAAGGATAAGAAGGTCGGTTGGTGTAGAAGAATTATCATACGATTTGACGGAAGCGGGAAGCCCGGTCGGATTACCATAAAATGTAGTATTCATGCTTAGTTCGCGCGCGCGCGTATTCATTCTGTCAACGAACGATTCAACATCACCTGTTACATATTTGCCCATCTGTTCAGCGGCTTCATTGTTGGAAGCAATCATGGCGGCTTTAAAAAGATCCAGCAATGAATAACTCATTTGTTCTTTGGCAATGGATTTTTTTCGGCCACGTCCCACAATAATGTCACGCGTCCAGTTAACATTATCAGTCCAGTTTATTTTTCCTGCATGCACATCTTCCACTGTAAGCAAAGCGACCATCATTTTAGTAAGGGAAGCAATTGGATAAGAGGTGTTCATATCCTTTTGCCAGACGATTCTTTTGCTTTCGAGATCATAAAGTAATCCCGCTTTCATTTCGTTCTCGTCTACACGAATATTGATATCTGGTCTGAAAATAAAACTTCCTGCGGTATTGTAAAAATTAAAAAGCGAACTGGTGTCCTGGGCTTCAGCAAGATTTTTTCCTGATGCAGGATCGATGACGGAAATAAATGAAACGACAATCCCAATCGTCCAAATAAAACGTGTGCTCAACAATGAATTTATTCGTTTTGTCGCTTTCATAAGAATGCTCTGTCCGCTAACTTTTTACAATATACTATTTCTGTGATGTCTTGTCAACTGAATCTGAGGCGATTCGGCTCAGTTTCCGCTTTTAAAGCAAAAATATTATACTATAATTACAAAATAACGTTTCCTTTTTCTGAATATTATGAAAAAAGGATGATTTTAGGAAAGTACCGGTTCAATAGAAGTGTGTAGGTAAATCTTACATAGAAAGCCGGAAAGCCTCTTTCGGCAAGCGTTTCAGACCATCAAATAGTAGCAAAAACTGATTTTCTTTCAGAGCTTTGCTGTCAGGTATTTGAAGATAAGTTCCTTTTCTGTGTCAGTAATTTTTGCTTTTGCCTGCATTTCATCCAGTTGTTTTTTCCAACTCATCGCATCGCGTTCTTTGGGCAAGTGAAGATTA
Source organism: Bacteroidota bacterium (assembly GCA_043783155.1). Lineage (GTDB taxonomy): Bacteria > Bacteroidota > Bacteroidia > AKYH767-A > 2013-40CM-41-45 > JAPLDA01. Next base: position 12,407 of record JAYVZS010000142.1, read on the forward strand.
TGACAACTGCCGCAATGATCAACATAAAGTTTTCTCCCCGATAAAAGCTCTTGCTGCTTTGCAGCATCCGGTGAATCGGGCATGTACAATGCCTGGCGACAACCGTAAAGTATGCAACAAAATAAAAGAGAAACGATAATTTTTGTTTTCATCAGAAACTATATCCAACAAGAATACGAATTTCCAGCTTTTCAAAATTATTGATATCCATGTTTCCCGGTGCTGCGTCTGTCTTATGCAGGTTTGCGATTTGAGGAAGTGCGGTTATATTAGTGAAGAATTTCCCGGTTGATGCATGAAAAGCAAGACCAGCGAACAACACTGAATTTTTCCATCCGTCATTCTCTGTGATAGTATTGTTATTCCTCATCTCTAATCCTAAGCCAATTTCAGGTTTGAAGAAGTGCATGTAACCCAGGTTAAATTCAACGGGGGAATTACTTATCCATTCGGCTTTTGTAATATTATCCACTCGTGAAATTTCTTTTTCAATTTCGTATTTGGCCACGATGTTAAAAGCAAAGAAATCATTCATCCAGCGCTTGTCAAAAATTAATTTGGTTTCAGATTCAAAATTGTTTCCGCCAAATTCCAGTTCTTCGTAAAGGGCGAAACCAATTCGGTTCGCGACAGGGTCGGAGAGTTTCCACTTCCATTCATTGCTAAAAGAGATTTTTAATTCCTGGCTCAGGGCGGAAGATGATGTATCAGCAAAATTAAAAAGTTCGGAGTTTAGATAGAAAGATGTCTGAACTTTCTTTCCTAAACCAACTTCAAATTCCAGTCGCTGGTCAAGATGCTGTCCGAATACGTAAGGACTGTTGGCTCCTGTTTTTCCGGTAGCTAACGTATTTTGAAACTCCATATCAAAATCACCTTTGTTAAGAACATTGGTTTGATAAGCGTAGGCAAACATTCTGTCTTGTGCCTCTGAATGTTGGGCGATTCCGCCTACAATAAGCAAGAAGAGGAGGATGTTTTTTGACATTCTGATTTACTTTTCTTTAAAATTAAATAGCTTATTTATTGTGGTTGTAAAAGTAAAATAATTATTTAGAACTATTCTAAATAATTTTCAATAAATACTTCAAATGCTTAGTAATCAATGAGGATGAAATGATTATGCCTGGCTATAAATAATTTTAATCCCAAGAATTTCTCGCCAGTTGCTCTTGGATAAAAGAGATAATAAGTTAGAAGAATATTTAAATGTGGTAGGGATGTGCTCATTTGCATTAGCTGTAGACACATTACCATTCACTCCGCCTCATGTCATATATGTTTGAATTGCGGACGCGTGTTGGATTCAGTTGAGATCAGTGAATGGATTTTGCTTTCAGAGAAAACCGATGGCTATAAAAGCGTGATTACAAATCTCTTTTTTCAATCAGCCACCAGTTGAGAAATGAAAAAAGTCCGATGTAAAAAAATGAGATTGCCACATCTTTGAACGCGACAAATTCAGGGACATTCTGTCCGATGTACCTCGCAAAAGGCATGTGAATTAAATTTCCGAATGACTGCAGCGGCATATAAGATGCAACGGTATCGAATTTAAAAGCAAGCAAGGGTTCAACAAGCAACGTGTACACGAAATAAATTCCTACAGCGAAAGCCGCTTTCTTTACAAGGTTTGTAACGAGGAATACAAATGTCAGGTAACCGAACATTTCGAGGAAGAAAGCGAGAATGAATTCCGAATGTTCAGTTATTTTGTCAAACGTTATATCGTTCGTATGAACAAATCCAAGAATGATAATGATAACAAGAACGTACATCATCGCACAGAAGCTGATCAGAAAAATAGTAATCATCTTTGAAGTAAAATATTCTGAACGGCTCAAACCATCAATGATATTCTGTCGGATCGTTCTGTATTCATATTCGCCCGAAACAAGAATGACCACTATGACGGCAAGAAAAATTTTAAAGAAGCCGGCTACATACGTGATGTTGTGCCAGATTCCTGAGAAGACAAATATGCCCATCGATCCGAAATTAACCTGCATCCCTTGCTTTCTGGATCCGTTCATTCCGAAATGAAATGAGTCGAGGTAGATCAGAACGACGCCCATCAACAAAAGATAGAGAATGGAAAGTGCCCAGAAAGTGCGGTACCCTCTTAGTTTTCCAAATTCTATGTTGAAAAGCCTACGCATTATTTTTTTTAATGAGATCGAGGAAATTTTTTTCGAGACTCTTTTTTCTCAGTTGAATATGCGAGAGAACAATTCCTTTGCTGATCAGGTATTGATTGATGGTGGCGCCATCCGTTTTCTCACCCGGAATGATTATTAATTTGTCTCCTTCCACATAAGCGGATTTCACAAGGGAAAATTCCTTCATTGTCCGTTCGAGCATCATCAAGTCTGCGGATGCAAGTTCAAAAGTCTCCTCACCACTCATCAATTCAGATACTTTGCCGCAGTAAAGCGTTTCTCCCTTTTTTAAAACGACGACATCGGTACATACTTTTTCCACTTCATCAAGTAAGTGACTTGCAAGAATAATGGTGGTGCCGTTCGCCGCGATCTTTCCGATCAACTCACGAACGTCGGCAATGCCCTGCGGGTCGAGCCCGTTTGTTGGTTCGTCTAAAATCAGTACTTCCGGTTTGCTGATCAATGCAGAAGCAATAGCGAGGCGTTGCTTCATTCCCAAAGAATAAGATTTAAAAGAATCTTTTCTTCGTTCGGATAAATGAACTGTTTGCAGCACTTCTTCAGCGGAAGAGTAATTCACTTTTTTTATATCAGCTGTAATGCGAAGGTTATTTTCTGCCGTGAGGTAAGGATAAAAATTTGGTGTTTCCAGGATGGCACCGATGCGCAATAAACTTTCTTTTGACAATGATTTACCGAACCACGAAAATTTTCCCGCTGACGGATGTGTGACTCCGAGTATCATGCCGAGGGTTGTTGTCTTGCCGCTGCCGTTCGGTCCCAGCATTCCGAATACGCTTCCCTTCTTTACTTCAAAAGAAAGATTCTTAACAGCAATCAGTTTTCCGTACTGTTTCGATAAATTGTTAATGGAAAGAAGCGCTTCCAATCAAAAATATTTTTTGATAAATGTATGTATTAAAGATTTGATGTCACAAGGAAATCAAAAAGGTAAAATCAACCCAAAATATTTTTTCAAAAAAATAGTGGAGGCGGGTATTAAATTAACGTGGCTTGTGGCCCGCGATAAAAATAAAAACCCTGAAGAATTTTAATTCTTCAGGGAGGTACAATTTTTTAATCGATGATCAATGACCTGATCGGGTAGTGGTTCCTTTAATGTTTATTTTAAAATCATAGATGGTAGTATCATCATGATGTTTGCCGCTGCCGCCGCAGTTACCATGACCACCTTTTCCGCCGTTGCCATGAGCACCTTCTCCATTGCTGATCAGTACCTCGTCAGTTCCGACGTAATTGAGTTCGGGTGTATAAGCAAACGCAACATTTCCGTTTGAGGAAGGAGTTATCTGGCTTTTAAGAAAATGAGATGCCTGTTTTGTAATTTGCATCAAATCGTCCGCATCACCTGCATGAGGAACATCAAAAGTATATGAGTTGTTAGCATTAATTTCTATATTAATAACCTTCGTAATGGTAACCCCGTTTTCGTCTTTCCTGCATGCGGATGTAAAAAACATCACGATAGCAGTTGTTAACATAAGTCCTGAAATTTTTTTCATTGCAGTATTTTTTAAAGTGTGAGACAGACTTGATTTTTATTTCAAAGTAAAAATAGATAAAATAACGGGTGATTTTGTTGTTGCTTCAAAAAGCGTTAAATTTTCATGTTTGATCCAACAAGTCGATCTGATTCAAATGATAAAAGAAAGAGAAATATTGAGACTGGCTTATTCCTTTAATTGCCATCCTCTCATAAGGTATAAAACATGGGTGTGTGATTATCTTAAGATCTTAAAAATTTCATGTTGTTGTTTGCCCTGTTAATTTCCAAAGTAGGTGTTAAGGAGAGAGGAATCGGAATCGTATGTTAAAATTGTAAATCAATTAGGTTCAGGCGCCCTGTTTTCTTTAACATTTGAAATACTTTGAAGTTTATTATTGGATTGTATTTGAAATATGAGGTTGAGATGAATCAAAAACGTTGTGTTCAAAGAAAACTTTGTATATTCATCCCCTTAAATATGCAAATTACTTCAATTTCGCCCTTATACGTTATGGATGCCTCGCTAATAGCTTGGTTATCAGCATGGATAATAATTGCTTTGCTCATTTCTTTTTTTATCCTTTATTTTGAGCGCCCAAAATTTGTCCGCGCAAAACATGCATTTGTTTATTTACTGATGTTTTTTGCGGGTGGTTTGGCTTTATTGACTTATAGTTTAATTGGATTAAGATAATAACTGTTTTAAAAACATAAATAACAAAGGATGGTTTCAAATACTCTTCACCAGAAAATGAAGAAGTTTACAATACCGGCGGAATTAAAGCAAGCCGGTATTTATCCTTACTTCAAAACAATTGAGGAAAATCATGACACCGAAGTAATAATAGGCGGCAGACGGGTATTGATGTTCGGATCAAACAGCTACATGGGCTTAACCAATCACCCAAAGGTGAAGGAGGCGGCCAGTAAAGCGTTGGAGCGTTACGGCAGCAGCTGTTCAGGTTCCCGTTTTTTGAACGGTACTTCAAAGCTTCATATTCAACTCGAAGAAAGACTGGCAGATTTTGTTGGCAAAGAAGCCGCACTGGTTTTCAGCACAGGATATCAAACCAATCTTGGAGTTGTTGCGACCCTAACCGGGCGCCACGGTGTTTTATTATTAGACGAATTGGATCACGCTTCTATCATTGAGGGGAGTCGTTTATCTTTTTCAAGAGTTTTAAAATTTTCTCACAATGACATGAATGAACTGGAAAACCAGCTTCGTTCCATTGATGATGACAGGATCAGGATGATTGTGGTGGATGGAGTCTTCAGTATGGAAGGCGACGTTGCGGATTTACCTGCGATTGTTAAGCTCGCTAATAAATACGGAGCAGCCCTAATGGTGGATGATGCTCACGCTTTGGGTGTTCTTGGTAAACATGGTGAAGGTACGGCGGCTCATTTCGGATTGACGAATGAAGTAGATCTGATCATGAGTACATTCTCAAAATCACTGGCATCGCTTGGTGGTTTTGTAGCAAGTAATAAAGATATTATCAACTATTTAAAACACAATGCACGTTCGATGATTTTCAGCGCCAGCATTCCTCCCTCAGCTGCGGCTGCGGCGTTGGCTGCTCTTGAGATCATCCAGGCAGAACCAGATCGTCTTGAAAAACTCTGGACGAATACGCGTTATGCAACCGAAACATTAAAAAATCTTGGTTTCGATGTTGGCAAAACTGAAACCCCGATCATCCCGATTTACATTCGTGATGACATGACCACTTTTAAATTTACCAACCGTTTGTTTGAAGAAGGTGTGTTTGTGAATCCTGTTGTATCACCGGGTGTAAAAAGCGATTCATCATTGATTCGTATTTCCCTCATGGCTACACATTCGATTGCACAGATTGAACTGGCAATTGATAAGATTAATAAAGTTGCCAAAGAATTAGGAGTTTTCGCTTTACAGGAAACAATTGCGAATGGCACAAATCACCGTTAAAAAAATTGCATCTTCCGGTGGTGAGGTAAAGAAATTTATCGACTTCCCTCACGACCTTTACAAGGACGATCCTACCTACGTCCCGGAACTTTATATTTCCCAGGAAAAACTTTTTAACAGGAAAAAAAATCCGTTTTTTCAGCATGCTGAAGTAGATTTGTTTCTTGCTTACATCAACGGAAAAATTGTGGGGCGTATTGCTGCTGTCGATAATGGCGGGTACAAAAAATTTACCGGTAACAACGATGGCTTCTTCGGATTCTTTGACGTAATCAATGATTATTCTGTTGCTGAAGCGCTGCTGAATACTGTGAAAGACTGGTGCAAACAAAAAGGGTTGACCAACATCATCGGTCCTGTTAATTTTTCTACCAACGATACCTGCGGAATGCTGATCGACAGCTACGATTCACCACCCGTTATCCTGATGACCTACAACAAGAAGTACTACAACGATTTTATGGATCGTTATGGCTTCCGTAAGAAAATGGATTTGCTCGCTTACCGGATTGGTACCAAAGAAAATATGAATCAACGTGTAATTGCGATGCGCCCTGCTCTTGAAAATCGTTTGAAGAGAGACGGCATCATCATCCGCAAGTTCAACATGAAAAACTTTAAGAGTGAGGTTGATAAGTTGCATGAAGTATACAATGCTGCCTGGGAAAAAAACTGGGGTTTCGTTCCGATGACGAAAGATGAATTCAAGTTTGCCGCTTCCGATATGAAAGCGATTGTGGATACTGATTTTGCTTATGTAGCGGAACACAACGGCAAGGCAATCGGTTTTGCCCTAACGCTTCCAAACCTGAATGAAGTGACAATCCGGATCAAGCGCGGAAGACTATTACCGACCGGAATATTTACGCTGCTGATGAATCAGAAGAAAGTAAAAAGTGTCCGGATTATTACGTTGGGTGTTATTGAAGGATACCGTAAAGCCGGAATTGACGCCTGTTTCTACGCGATGAATCTTGAAGCTGCGGCGAAAAAAAATATTGACTACGGAGAGGCATCGTGGATTCTTGAAAACAACGACATGATGAATAAAGCGTTGTTGCACATCGGCGGAAAGGTTTACAAGAAGTATCGGTTGTATGAAATGCCGTTGAAGTAACCCAGGCAGTTTTTAATTTCTGTTCTCATAAATGATTTTAATTTTGTCGTCCCGCTGTCAGGCGGGATTATTTGTTTTTAGACAAGAGGAGTGAATAGAAACGAGAGTAGATTTGATGGATTAAAAAAATAATATCACCCCTTCGGGGTTTTTAATGTTTTTTCAATCCATCCTTCCTGTTATAAAAATATCAACCCTTCGGGTTTAAATGAATAAACGATTGAGTTATGTGTATACCAAAAATCCAGAAGGGATGACATTATTATAGTCGAAAATATTGTTGACAAATACGTTGTCAAATAAGAACCCCGAAGGGGTGATATTATTTTTAAATTTTTTTTGAAAGATATTGTACCGTTGATTCTCCTGAAAAGGGTTTGGTTGCTTTCAGGGTTTTAAATTTATATTCGCTGATGATGTAGTTACGGATCCAATAGCGTAGCCATTTTCCATACCAGACTACTGAATGGTGTGTTGTCCTTTAGACATTCAGTTTTTCTTGTCTTAAACAATGACCGCAATATTTCATTTGTCTATTTGGTAGCAATGATGCAAAGGCAACAGCTTCATTTAAGTTTGCAAAATATCCGTACCATCGACCATTCAGAGTGGGATTATCTCTCAACCATTTATCTTTTAGCTGTGTATGGCATTCATTAGCGTGACCGCAATTTGCTTTATGGACAGTTGCTTTTTTTGTTGGCCGGTTTTCGTACACTACAAATTTAAACTCCATGCTTATTGTTTTGAAACTTTAAATTTTTGTTTGATATTATTCCCAATACTGAACAAATAAATTCCTTCTGATAAATTACCCAATTCAATTATTATATTTTCTGAAGTTATTTTACCAGACAGTACTGATTTTCCTATTTGGTCGTAAATGGTATAAACAGAACCCACAAGGGTTGCATTTGCCTTTACGTTAATTTTGCTTGTTGTTGGATTTGGAAACAGAGAAAATAAATTTTGTTCGGAGACTTCGTTTATTCCCACAGGATTTACCGTCAAAACAGCAGAAGTAGAGGTGTCCGTACAGGAACCATCAGTGAGAATGCAACGAAAGTGCTGATTGTTATTTAAAAGAGCTGTGTTTGAAAGAATCAAAGTGTCATCTGTTGCCCCACTATATTGACCTGCATTGCTTATGTTTTGAAATCCTAATCCTAAGTCTGTTTGCCAATGATAAGTTGAAGATGAGTCTGAAGATATAACAGTAAATTGTACATTGTTACCAACGGTTACATTCTGATTCGATGGATTTGTGGTTATTGATAAACTACAATTTTGATACAATGTCGCAATCTCTAAAGGAGTTAGCACACGATTCCAAATTCCGATGTCATCAATTTTTCCCTGAAAACTATTTTGTGAACCCCAAGATTGCCCAATCTTTATTGGATTAACATTACTAAAATTTAAATTTGGAGCACCATAATTCGCAAATGAACACGTTGTTGTTATAAGACTTCCATCAACATACGCTATAAGACTATTTAAATCCGTAGCGCCTGAAGGAACTATTATAACCACATGATGCCAATTTGAAGATGATTGTATAGTTGATCCCCAGCTTATACCTGTTCCTTCAGCGACAAAAGATAGTCCATAACATGGATTAGGCGTTTGCGCTGAAAACCAATTGAGGCTTATATCGAAATATGTCCCCCATGAATTACCACCATAATTAAAGGCGCACATTCCTGGATTGAAACTATTTGGATAATACCATAATGATACTGTTTCTGGACCATTTCCAATAAGTCCTGATGTATTCATTTGAATAAAGTCACTAATTCCATTAAATAATATGCACTATTAGTATTTCCAAATCTATCCGTAGTAAGAGTTGCACCATTTACTGTCCCATTATTTCCATTTCCGCTCATGTCATTTGCATTGCCCGAAAATGACCACCAATTTACCAATCCATTAGAAGGAACATAGCTCGGTACTTGTCCGAAGGAATAAGTTGAAAAGAAAATAATTAGTAGGAGTAAAAGTTTTGTTCTCATAATTTATAGTGTTTAGGGTGAAACAGATCAAGTGATAAATCGGTTTGTTGTCAAATGTAATAATAATAACCAATGTTATCATATATGATAACTTATTTTATCTGGCAAAAACTGAACATTGTGAAGGGTTATAACCCAAGTCACAATGACTCAGGAAGAGAAGGAGAAACATAAGAAACAACAATTTCTGATTGAGTTCGGCAATCACATAAGAAAACTCAGGAAGGAAAAAAGTATTTCGGGTTCAGAACTTTCTCGTCTTTTATTTATGGACAAACCAAATATTACACGGATAGAAAAGGGGAGAGTAAATCCGTCTTTGTACATGATAAAACAAATTTGTAAAGCCCTCGACATCTCACTTGACGAATTGTTTAAAGACTTTAAATATCGTAAGTAAATTTACCCTGTTCGGGTAGTTTGTTGCATAAGCGAGTGGATAAAGGGACTGCGCTACGTTGATCCTTCAAAAAATAAAAATAATTCGCAGCGAAATGATTATAATTTTGCAACGCTATTAATGGTAGCGTAATTTCGCACTATGAAAAAAATTCTCATCACCGGCGCCAGTGGTTTCATCGGAAGTTCTCTTGTGGAGGAAGGGTTAAACCGTGGCTATGAAATGGTTGCGGGTGTTCGAAGTACCAGCAGCAAAAAATATTTGGCTGATCAACGGATTAAATTTTTTGAACTTGATTTCACCGATCAGAAAAAATTGGAGCAACAGTTTTCAGATTTCAGCAAAGAGCATGGCAAATTCGATTACATCATTCACAATGCCGGAATCACAAAGGCAAAAAATACCCGGGATTATTTTACGGTCAATTCTCAATACACAAAACATTTTGTTGATGCATTGATCAACACCGGAAATACTCCGGAGAAATTTATTTACATGAGCAGCCTTGCCGCTATCGGGCCCGGCCTTACACAGGAACCGATCAAACATACAGACGAACCAAGACCGGTTACGTCTTACGGAAAGAGCAAACTCGAATCGGAAAATTATTTCCGCTCATTAAATAACTTTCCGTACATCATCATTCGTCCCACTGCTGTGTATGGTCCACGCGACAAAGACATTTTTATTTTGCTCAAGATGCTGAACAGTCACGTCGAAGCATACATCGGTTTCGGGAAACAGGTTTTGAGTTTTGTTTTTGTAAAGGATTTGGTTCGCGCTATTTTCATGGCCATGGAATCATCGCAAAAACAAAAAGAATATTTTGTTTCTGACGGAGCGATTTATGATTCAAAAGAATTCAACACCATCGCTAAAAGACACCTTGGGAAGAAAACACTTTCTGTCACCGTTCCGACTTCTGTTGTAAGACCAATCGCTTTCGTGACAGAAACGATCGCGAAGATTTTAGGAAATGTCGCGACGCTGAACCGTGAACGTGTGAATGAGTTTGAAGCCCGCAACTGGAGCGTTGATACGTCGCCGTTAAAAAACGAAATCGGATTTAAAGCGGAATATGATCTTGAACGCGGATTGAAAGAAACCGTTGAGTGGTACAAAGCGAATAGATGGCTGTAATTAAAAAAGAATTTAGAAATAAGAATCAAGAGGCAGGAAAAAAATCAAAACCATGAAAATCATTAAACAATATTTCGCCGTAATCATCACACTTTTAATTTTCAATTTTGCGTGTGGACAAACTCAATCACAGAATGTCGTTGAAAAGGTAGACGCGGAAAAATTCAAACAACTTGTAGAATCAGGTGAAGGAATTTTGCTGGATGTTCGTACTCCGGAAGAAGTAGCGCAGGGTTACATTAACGGAGCCAGCACGATCGATTTTTACGATGAGAATTTTGAAAGCAAAGTGAACATGATTCAGAAGGACAAGCCGGTGTATGTATATTGCAAAGCGGGGGGGCGAAGCAGCCAGGCAGCTGAGATGATGAAAAAGAACGGCTTCAAAAAAGTATATAATCTTGAAGGTGGTATGAATGCATGGAACGGAAAAGGATTTCCTGTTACAAAGCCGGAAGGCGTGAAGGATGAAAACATTAAACAACTTACGCTCGATGAATTCAACAAGATGCTCAAAACAAATCAGCCGGTGCTGGTTGATTTTCATACGTTGTGGTGTTCACCATGCAGAAAGATGGCTCCTGTTGTAGATAAGATCGCAACGGATTTCAAAGGCAGAGCGATCGTTTTGAGAATTGATGTTGACAACAGCAAAGAAGTGGCGAAGCAATACCAGATCCAGGGAGTTCCTGTTTTTATACTTTTTAAGAATGGAATACAGAAATGGAAACAAAGCGGCATTATGACTGAAGCTGATTTATCAAAAATCCTCATGGATAACCTGAAGTAATTCACATTTTTTTCTTCTTCCTGTTTCAGAATAAAACTTCGATCTTCGTCAATCGGAACCTAGGACTATTGTCCTGAAAGTTTTCCTTTTAATATTCAGATACGATGACAGAAAAAAGCACATCATTCAGTTCTTCTAAAGCTCCTGAGCCCGTTGGCTTGTATCCGCATGCGCGCAAAGCAGGTAACTTACTTTTTCTTTCCGGAGTGGGTCCGAGAGAAAGAGGAACAAAAAAAATTCCCGGGGTGGAGTTGGATGAAAAAGGAAACATCGTATCGTACGACATCGAGGCACAATGTCATTCTGTTTTTAAAAATGTAAAATTAATTTTGGAAGATGCCGGATCGTCGTGGGACAAAATTATTGACGTCACGGTTTTCCTGACGAACATGAAAGATGATTTTCCCAAATACAATAAACTGTGGGCGGAATATTTTAAAGACCATGCACCATGCAGAACCACGATAGAAATTAACTGCCTGCCAACGCCCATTGCCATTGAGTTGAAAGTGATTGCTACAACAGATTAAATTTTCCGAATGAAATCTTGGTTTAAAAAAATCCCGCAGCAACTGCAGTTCATTGCGTTGGTGTATTTCACCGGGATGATTTTCTTTTCAATTCTTCGGATTGTTCTCTTTCTGTTGCACTTTAACGAAATTCGAACAATTCCAGTCACCTATATTTTTCAATCGTTTGTTTGGGGAATCCGCTTTGATGCTGTAATCAGTGGTTACTTTCTTGCTCTTCCGCTTGTCTTGTTTTTTCTGTTACATTTTTTTAGAAGACGATTTCTTCTTCCTGATAAAATCATTTTCATTTTTCTTCTTCTGATGTATGGTATTGGATTTTTTATTGTGTGTGCGGACATTCCCTGGTTCAATCATCAGCAAACGCGATTGACCATGTCTGCCATGCAATGGACGAATACGCCGATGATGATGCTGAAAATTATTTTTGAAGACATTCAGAATTATCCGTTCTTGATTGCTTATGTTCTGTTAGTGTTTACTTTTTATCGCATCATAAAAAAAATAAAAACCAAAACATTCATTGAAGAAAGAATGCAACGTTCAATGGTTGTCTCCACAGCGATTTATCTTTTTGCATGTGCGTTTATGTTTTTAGGAATCAGGGGACGACTGGCGCAAAAGTCTCCCATCCGCTGGGGATCTGCGTTTGTGAGCCAGTACAACATTACGAACCAGCTTGGGTTAAATCCTGTTTATACATTCATGCAAAGCTGGCTGGATGGCTTAAATCAGAAAAACAATGAAAGTTATTTCATGGATGAAATGATCGCCTTACAAAAGGTGCGGGAATATTATGGATTGACGTCAACGAATCAATTGTATTCTCCGCTCGCCCGAAAAATAATTTCGGACAAGCAACCTTCGAAGTATAATGTTGTGCTCGTCATCATGGAAAGTATGGCGACCCGAAAGATGGGTGCCTTTGGAAATAAGAATCAGCTGACACTGAAGCTCGACAGCATTTCAAAAAACTCCATCCTGTTCACGAACTTTTATTCCGACGGCATTCATACGTTCAACGGTGTATATTCTTCGCTTTTTGGTTTGCCATCGCTTCCGCTGAAACATCACATGAAAGATATTGTGAATCAACAGCCGTACAATGGAATTGCAAAAACATTATCAGGAGAAAATTACCAGACAATTTTTTTTACCACGCATGATGATCAGTTTGATAATATGGCGGGATTTCTTGCTCCGAATGGTTTTCAAAGAATTATCAGTCAGAAAGATTATCCGCAAAACAAAGTCCTGAGCACTCTTGGTGTTCCCGATCACGTGATGTTTGAAGAGGCTGTAACGCGTTTCAATGAATTGCATCAACATCATCAGCCGTTTTTTGCTTCACTATTAACAGGGAGCGATCATGGTCCGTATGAAATTCCAACTGATATTCCGTTTCATCCTCATTCTTCTGAAATAGAAAAGCAGGCAACTGAATATGCCGATTGGGCGATCGGACATTTTATGGACCAAAGTTCTCATGAATCCTGGTTCGACAGCACGATTTTTATTTTCACCGGCGACCATGGAGGAGTGATTGGTGATGGTGCCGATCATTACCTTTCCTATCATCAAATACCCTTGATCATTTTCGCGCCGAAGATTTTCAAATCGGAAATCAACAATAAGCTTGGTGGACAGACGGATGTATTTGCGACCATTCTGGGATTACTAAACATTTCATACGTGAATAATTCTTTTGGAGTAGATCTGTTGAAAGACGTACGAAAATTTCTTCCGTTCACATACGATGATGAACTCTGCTGCATTTCCGGTGATAGCATTTCTATATCAGGGAAAGAAGGCGTCTCGCTTTTTAGAATCCATGAAGACGAGCGATGCTGCGATGTGATAAATGACCCGCATCGCGCCGATAGTCTGTTGACCTGCGCGAAGGCCGTTATGCAAACCATGCAGAGTATGATCAAAAAACGACAGGTTTATTGATGATTTTGCCTCTCATACCAATGGCAAATATAAAATAGTCTTTTTCTTTTTTGCCTCACCCCCGGCCCCTCTCCCAAGGAGAGGGAAGCAATGGTCTGTTTTATATTGGGTATTGGTATAATTTCCCCTGCTGAAACAACGCTTAAATTAGTACTTTTGCTGACCTTTTTTGAAGTCAGGAATTATCAGTTTTTATGAGCAAGTACAAAGAATACAAACAGCTTGACCTCGGTGCTATCGGCAAAGAAGAATTGCAGCGATGGGATCGGGAAAAAACATTTGAAAAAAGTGTGACCAGCCGTGAAGGCCGGCCTGCATTTACTTTTTACGAAGGTCCGCCTTCTGCGAATGGTTTGCCCGGCATTCATCATGTGATGGCGCGCGCGATCAAAGATATTTTCTGCCGTTACAAAACGCTGAAAGGTTTCCAGGTGAAACGCAAAGGCGGATGGGATACGCATGGATTGCCGATTGAATTAAGCGTGGAAAAAACGCTTGGTATCCGGAAGGACGACATAGGAAAAAAAATTTCCATCGAAGATTATAACAAAGCTTGCCGCAAGGAGGTGATGAAATACAAAGATGTGTGGGACGATCTCACGCGTAAGATGGGCTACTGGGTGGATCTCGGGCACCCGTATATCACATTTGAAAATAATTACATCGAAAGTTGCTGGAACCTTCTTCAGAAATTATACAACGGTGATAACCCGTTCAAGCAAAATCTTCTTTACAAAGGATTTACGATACAGCCATATTCTCCCGCTGCAGGAACAGGTTTGAGTTCGCATGAGCTCAATCAACCGGGAACGTATAAGGATGTAAGGGATACGACGGTGGTGGCGATGTTTAGATTGAAGCAGGTGCATCATGTTCCCTTAGGAAATGATTCAGACCCCAATGGTGAGATTTATTTTTTGGCATGGACGACTACGCCGTGGACCTTGCCTTCAAATACTGCATTAGCAGTAGGTAAACATATAATTTATTTAGCGATAAAAACATTTAATCAATATACTCATAAACCAATTGTAGTAATTCTTGCAAAGGATCTGGTGGACAAATATTTTGATCCTAAAAATGCAGAATTGAAATTGGAAGATTATAAAGCTGAAGATAAAAATATTCCATTTGAGAAATTGAAAGAATATAAAGGAGAAGACTTAGCAGGAACACTATACCATCAGCTTCTTCCTTATGTGCAGCCAACAGATGGCACGGCGTTTGAAATTGTCCTCGGAGATTTTGTTACGACTGAAGACGGAACTGGTATCGTTCACATTGCACCAAGTTTTGGCGCCGATGATTTTCGTACGGCAAAACAAAATGGTTTGGGTTCTCTGACACTCGTCGACAAGCAAGGTCGTTTTACATCTGAAGTGACTGACTTTGCAGGAGAGTTTGTAAAAGAACAATATCTCAATGATGAGGAAAAAGAAGTCGAGAGAAAAAAACAAGGCGGAGAAAAATATTTATCCGTTGACGAACGCCTTTCTATTAAACTGAAAAAAGAAAACAAAGCGTTTAAAGTGGAACGCTATGAACACAGCTATCCGCATTGCTGGCGTACAGACAAACCTATTTTATATTATCCGTTAGACAGTTGGTTTATTAAAACGACAGCGGCGAAAGATCGTCTCATCGAACTCAACAAAACGATTAACTGGAAACCGGAATCTACAGGAACTGGCCGCTTCGGTAACTGGCTCGAAAATCTTGTCGACTGGAATTTATCACGCAGTCGCTATTGGGGAATCCCGCTTCCGATCTGGACTTCCGAGGATAGAACAGAACAAATCTGCATCGGTTCCATTGAAGAATTGAAAAAAGAAATTGCGAAATCAATTGCAGAAGGTTACATGGATCCCTCACATCTCGAACATGTGGATGCTTCGAAACCGGATTTTGATCTGCATCGTCCGTACGTCGACAATATTATTTTAGTTTCCGCTTCAGGGAAAAAAATGTTGCGCGAACCGGATCTCATTGATGTGTGGTTTGACAGCGGCGCCATGCCGTATGCGCAGTGGCATTACCCGTTTGAGAATGTTGATGAGTTTAAAAAAAATTACCCGGCAGATTTTATTGCAGAGGGAGTGGATCAGACTCGTGGCTGGTTTTTTACGTTGCATGCGATTGCCGTCCTGCTATTCGATTCAGTCGCGTTTAAAAATGTGGTGAGCAATGGTTTGGTGCTCGACAAGAATGGAAATAAAATGTCGAAGCGTTTGGGCAATGCCACCGATCCTTTCGAGACGATTGAAAAATACGGAGCGGATGCGACACGCTGGTATCTCATCTCCAATGCGCAGCCATGGGACAACCTGAAATTTAACATCGAGGGAATCGGTGAAGTGCAACGGAAATTTTTCGGGACATTATATAATACCTATTCTTTCTTTGCATTGTATGCGAACATCGATGGCTTTGATTATTCAGGAAAAGAAATTCCTGTTTCAGAACGTCCTGAGATTGACCGGTGGATTTTATCAGAATTGAATTCATTGATCGGATTTGTTGATGAGTGTTATGCTGATTACGAGCCAACCAAGGCGGCGCGTGCCATCCAGGATTTTGTAACGGAGCATCTCAGCAACTGGTACGTTCGTTTGTGCAGAAGAAGGTTCTGGAAAGGAGATTATTCGAATGATAAAATTGCCGCGTACCAAACCTTGTATACATGTCTTGAAAGTATTGCGTTGATGATGTCGCCGGTTGCTCCTTTTTTTGCGGACCGTTTATTCTGTGACTTGAACAGCATCACCAAGCGACGCAACGTTTCTTCTGTTCATCTCGCTGACTTTCCTGTGAGCGATAAGCAACTCATCGATAAATTACTTGAGGAACGAATGGAACTTGCGCAAAAAATATCATCGCTGGTTTTGTCCTTGAGGAAAAAAGTAAACATCCGCGTTCGTCAGCCGCTCAATAAAATTCTGCTGCCTGTATCGGATGAAACATTCAGACAGAAAATTGAATCAGTGAAAGATTTGATTCTTGCCGAAGTGAATGTAAAACAGATTGAATACATCACGGATACTTCCGGAATTTTAGTGAAGAAGATCAAGCCCAATTTCAAAATACTCGGAAAAAAAGTTGGTGGAATGATGAAAGATGTCGCGGTTGCAATAGGCAATTTTAAGCAGGAAGACATCGCGCTGTTTGAGCAGGAAACGACCTGTAATCTCACCATAAATAATAAGTCGGTGACCCTGCAATTGGAGGACGTTGAAATTCTTTCCGAAGACATTCCGGGCTGGCAGGTGATCAGTGAAGGGAAGCTTACCGTTGCCCTGGACACCTCAATAAATGAGCAACTTCGGGAGGAAGGAATCGCCCGTGAATTCGTAAATCGGATACAAAATTTGCGAAAAGACAAGGGTTTTGAGGTCACCGATAAAATCGACCTGAAGGTGCTGAATCACGCTGCCATCAAGACTTCCATATTAAATAATAAAGTTTATATTTGCGCGGAAATTTTGGCGACCTCACTCGAATTTGTCGATTCATTAAACGACAAAGATGCCATCAACATTGAGGTTGACGAAGATTTACAAACAACTATCTCGATCAAAAAGAACGAAGCTTCTCTGGTGAACTGACCATTGAATTCATCCGGAGGATAAAATTATAGTATTCATTCAAATACCTTTTGCTCATGAAAAAAGCTACTAAGTCGAAAGCGAAAGCAAAACCGAAATCAAAGCCGGCAAAAAAATCAGCGGTTAAAAAGGCGGTGAAGAAAAAACCTGCTGCAAAAGCGAAACCTGCAAAGGCAAAAGCGAAACCGGTTGCGAAGTCGAAAGCAAAGGCAAAACCGGTGATCAAAGTAAAACCGAAAGCCGTTAAAAAAGTTGTCGCTCCGAAAGCAAAACCGGTGGTTAAAGTAATTGCACCTAAACCGGTTGCAAAAAAGGAAAAAGAAATTACTGAAAAAAAGGTTGCGCCGCCGGAACAATTATATAGACCGGTAACGCAAGTAACACAAGGAAAAATGCCATATAACAAAGACGAAGGAAGAAAAATTATTCGTCCGAAAGCAGCTGAAGTGGATCCGAATAAAACACGTTACTCGGACAAGGAACTGGAAGAGTTCAGAGCCATCATCAACAAAAAACTGGAAGATGCCAAAAGAGAATTAACAACTCTGCAGGCGCAGCTAACAAATGCCAACGATCACGGTACCGACGATACAGCGAATACATTCAAGATGCTTGAAGACGGGTCAGACAGTCTTGCGAAAGAAGAAGCCGGACAGCTTGCAAGCCGCCAGCGCAAGTTTATGGAGCAACTTGAAAACGCGTTGGTAAGAATTGAAAATAAAACCTACGGCGTCTGTCGTGTAACCGGAAAACTGATTCCGAAAGAACGTCTTCGCGCAGTGCCACATACAACGCAAAGTATTGAAGCGAAGCTTAACCAGTACAGAGATTAAATTTATTGAATATTGAATCCCGCCGGAGCGGGAGAATATTCATTGATGCGTTTTTTCAATATTCGATTTTCAATTTTCAATTCTTGAAACGTTCAGCCCTTATTATTTTTAGCGTATTGCTTGCTGACCAGGTTTTCAAAATCTGGATCAAGACCCACATGTATCTCGGGCAGGAGTTTCATATAATCGGAAACTGGTTTCTCATTCACTTTACTGAAAACAACGGGATGGCTTTCGGTCTCGAATTCGGCGGCAGTTTCGGAAAACTTTTACTGAGTATCTTTCGCATTGCACTCGTGATCGGAATTGGCTGGTACCTTTTTCGTCTCATCAAAACAAAAGCCCACAATGGATTGATCATTTGCTTCTCACTGATTTTTGCCGGTGCGATCGGGAATATCATCGACAGCGTTTTCTATGGTTTGATTTTTTCAGAAAGCAATGCAGGGGTTTCAACTTTGTTTTCGGTGGAAGGCGGCTACTCAAAGATTTTTCATGGCAGAGTAGTGGACATGCTGTACTTCCCGCTTTTTGAAGGGAGATTTCCACAGTGGTTTCCGATTTGGGGTGGAGAGAATTTTTTATTTTTCAGGGAAGTGTTCAACGTTGCTGATTCTTCTATCTCGATTGGCGTAGCTTCATTGCTGGTTTTTCAAAAGAAATTTTACGGGCACAAAGAGAAGCAGACGATTGAAGAAGTTGCTTCAACGTCAACAGGTGAACAGCCTATTTCCGACGCTTCCATTACTGAATGACCAGAGATCTGTTCGACAACGAGTTTTTCATTGTGTTATCTGCTCGTTGTTAAATATTGAATATCAGGGAGAGAAATGTTCGAAATAAAATTATCTTTGAAAGTTTTCAAAAGACAATCATGAGAAGAGTAAAGTTTGGATTCATCATGGGGTTTTCAATTATTGCCCTGATGATTCTATGGATTCAGTTTTCGTATGCGCAGCAGACGGATTCTGCGATGCTGAAGAAAATTTACAACGAAGAGTTACTGAATGGAAAAGCATACTCCTGGTTGTATGACCTGACGACTAAAATCGGAGGGCGGTTGAGCGGTTCTCCGCAGGCAGCCAAGGCGGTTGTGTTTGTAGAAAAAACGATGACAGAAGCAGGTGCAGATTCGGTCTGGTTACAGGAAGTATGGGTTCCTCACTGGGTTCGCGGAGAAAAAGAAGTCGGAAAAATTATTGACGGAAAAGGAAATGCGCAGGAAATTCCTACTACTGCGCTCGGGATGTCTGTTGCAACTCCCTCGGGTGGAATAACAGCTCCTGTGATTGAGGTTCATGATTTTGATGAACTGAAAAAATTAGGCAAAGAAAAAATAAAAGGGAAAATTGTTTTTTATAATCATCCGTTTGACCAGACGTTTGTGAATACGTTCGATGCTTACGATGAAGCGGGTAAGTACCGGTATATCGGTGCAAGTGAAGCGTCACGCTACGGAGCAGTCGCGTCGATTGTAAGAAGCATGTCATCATCCGATAATGATTTTCCCCATACCGGCGCACAAGGGTACCAGGATTCAGTTGTCAAAATTCCCTGTGCGGCCATCAGTACAAATGGAGCGAATTTGCTCAGCAATATTATAAAAGCGGATGTCAGCGTAAAATTTTTTCTGAAGCAGAATTGTCAATTACTCGACAGCGTATTGTCTTACAATGTTGTCGGAGAAATAAAAGGATCTGAGCATCCGGAAGAAATTATTCTTGTTGGCGGACATCTTGATTCATGGGAAACGGGAAAAGGCGCTAACGATGACGGATCCGGAGTTGTTCAATCGATCGAAGTATTGCGTATTTTTAAAATGTTAGGAATAAAACCCAAGCGAACTATTCGTACAGTGGCTTTCATGAACGAGGAAAATGGTTTACGTGGCGGAAAAAAATATGCTGAGCTGGCGGAGAAGAATAATGAAAAGCACATGGTGGCAATCGAAAGTGATGCCGGTGGGTTTCCACCACAAGGTTTCGGTTTAAATATGAATGAAGAAAAAAAAGCAAAAATTCGTCTATGGGAACCCCTTTTTCTTCCGTACGAAATCTGGCACTGGGGTGGCGATGGAGACGGTGCTGACATTTCCCCGTTGACAAAAAACGGAAAAGTTCCCGGCATCGGCTTACAGGTGGAGTCGCAGCGTTATTTTGAAATTCATCATGCGGCATCCGATGTCATCGGGAATGTTAATAAGCGCGAATTGCACCTTGGCGCAGCAGCCATGACGTCGTTGATTTATTTGTTGTCACTTTACGGATTATAAAAAGGATTTCATTTCCCGATATCTATGGAACAATCGAGGTCTGTTAAGATAAATATGATTTTCAGGATTTTTTTTCTTATTCTTCCAATTATCTATTTTCCGATACTCATTGATCCGGTCTTGATTCCAAGACAAATTTTTCTAAATTTTTTTTTAGTTGTCCTGATTGTGATCATCATGATACACTCAAAGGAGTTTATGATCGACAGGCGTTTTTTTTCTCAGCGGCTGTTTGCGGTTTGCGTCGGCTGGCTGCTGGCTAATTTTTTTTCCGGCATTCTGTGTATCAACGCAGCAGAATGGATCAGCGGTTTTTCAAAATACTTTCTTTACATCCTGTTTTTTTTGCTGCTGTCTGTTTTCATCCTGTCAGATAAAATTGATACGCAGGAACTGACAAAATCGATTATTCTTTTTTCAGGAGTGACAGTCGTCATGGCCCTGGTTCAGATTTTCAGCCTCCTTTTCACATCTCCTGGAATAATCTGGCATAACATGAATTCAATATCGTCAACAATTGCAAACAAAAATCTTTTGTCATCCTGTTTGTTTCTAACGTTTCCTTTTCTCCTTTCAGCAGATACTATCAACCGATCATGGAAGCGGTTCGCAATAATTCTTTTTATTACTGAGCTTGTAGTCATTCTTATGATTCAGACAAAAACGGTGTGGATCGCCTGCATTGCTTTTTTTCTTGTTTTGTTTTTTCACAGAAAAAAAATTCAGCGGGTTGAAAAGAAGGGAGAACGTAAAAAAATGTCAATCCTTACTTTTCTTCTACTCCTATTTGTTTCACTCGTGGTGGCTATTTATGCAATGGATTATTTTGACAGCCAGCTGGCTCAACGGCTATTTGCTTATGCATATGACTTTCATACAGCAAACACCCGCTTTTTACTTTGGCAGAATACGCTCGACATCATCAAGGAGCATTTTCTTTTCGGTGTAGGGACCAATAACTGGCAGATCTGGTTTCCGCATGAAGGGTTGTCGAGGTTTAATGATGCTGTGGCAAACGGTTTATCTACCTACCAGCGACCGCACAATGATTTTCTATGGGTATTCAGCGAGACAGGTATCATCGGATTCCTTTTTTATGTGATGATCTTTCTTGCAGGCATTCGTTATTGTTTCCGAATGGTGAGGAATTCAAATGATGAAATAAGCCGGCGTAATTATATTTTATTTATTGCAACGATAATCGGTTACGCGATTATTTCATTTGTCGATTTTCCATTGGAGAGAATTGAACACAACCTGATTTTTTTTACAATACTTTCAATTATTGCAACGGACTACCTCAGGAGATTTAATTACACCGGAAAGAAACGGCTGATAAAAAAAAATCTGACGATAACACTCGTAACGATTTCAGCTTTTACTCTTGTTGTTTCGTGTTGCCGGTTTACCGGAGAATACTATTCTCACCGATTGATCAGTGCACATCTGAATTCTGACTGGAAAAAAATGATTGATGAAAAGAACAGAGCAGGAAATATTTTTTATAACATGGATTTCTTTTCAACACCGCTTGCATGGTACAGTGGTGTGGCGTACTATAACCGCGGAGATCTGCAACACGCCACTGTTGATTTTGAAACCGCTGACCGGGTTCACCCGAATAACATTCATGTGCTGAATAACCTGGCAACTTGTTATGAGAAAAATAATCGTCATTATGAAGCAATCGAGTTTTACAAAAGGGCACTGTCAATTTCTCCGGAGTTCAGAGAGAGTTTGGTAAACCTGAGCGGCGCCTATTACAACAGCGGAGAATTCGAAAATGCATACCAAACCATTAGCAAATGTTCACTTGATACGACCGACGGCAAGTACATGAATTTCCTCAAAGCCATTCTTCAGAAGAAAGACATCACTCCTGAAAAATTTATATCTTTGAAAAGGCAATCATAAATAGTAACGTGATGAAAAATATTTTTTTTGCAATCACTTTGTCTCTCTTCGCTGCAGCAGTTTGTAAAAGCCAGAGCATTGTTTCGATTTCACCATCGTCTGTTGCAGCAGGTCAGACGCTGAATGTTACTATTGTTGGAACAGGAACGCATTTCACAGCCGCCAGCGGAACCACCGTTCAATTTGGATTTGAGCAATGCAGCGGAACGGTCGTCAATTCACTTTTCGTAAACAGCAATACGCAGATCACAGCAAATATTTCCGTCGCTGCTCCCAACCTCTACAACAACCTGCATGATGTTGAAGTGTATGATCCAACGGATGGTTACCTGGTGAAAGATCACATCTTTGCCGTAACAAATGCAAGCGCATTCCCTGTTACACTTACGCCAAATTCAGGTATAGCGGGACAGGTGTTGAATGTTACCATAACCGGAACAGGAACGCACTTCATGCAAGGCAGCAGCAGCGGTGTAAAAATTGAGTTTGATTTTGATCAACGGGTTTGTGTTGCATCCCATAATTATTTTTTCGCATCACCATCAAGCAATACCGTAATGGACTTTTTGTGTGTGATCCCTATGGGCACAGACACCGGCTATTATGACTTTAGTATTCATGACGGAGTAGATAATTTTGGTACGTTTCAGAATATATTTCATGTTACCCGCCCCGTTTCTGTAAATGAATTGGAGAGCGAATACCACCTCGAAGTTGCACCGAATCCTTTCAGCAATTTCACTTCATTGGATTACGCGCTTTCCAGTTCTGAAGCTGTGTTGATTGAACTATATGATCTTTTCGGACGGAAAGTTTTTGTGAAGAGTACTGGTAAACAAACACCGGGTTCGCATTCAATAAGAATTGATGCAGAGGAACTGAATCTTAGCACTGGAATCTATTATCTCCGGTTTTCAGTTGGTGACAGAAATGTTACTAAAAGGATTTTATTAAGCCGGTAATGCTTCCAATATACTTTGGAAAAAATTAGGCAACTTAGAATTTCATTTTCACCTTTGCATTTGTGAATTCACAGATAGAATCCATTCTTTCCACCCTCCCCGACAAGCCCGGTGTTTATCAGTATTATGATAAAGAGGGAAAAATAATTTATGTTGGCAAGGCGAAGTCGCTGAAGAAACGCGTCAGTTCTTATTTTCAGAAAGACCGTTATGAGAGCGGTAAGACTGCCATGTTGGTGCGCAAGATTGTTGACATCAAAACCATCGTGGTGGATACGGAGATGGATGCCTTGCTGCTGGAAAATAATCTCATCAAAAAATACCAGCCGCGTTACAATGTGAATCTGAAAGATGATAAAACGTATCCGTGGATATGCATTAAGAAAGAACCTTTCCCGAGAGTTTATTCAACACGCAAACTGATACGTGATGGTTCTGAATATTTCGGACCGTATGCGTCGGTGAGAATGATCAATACGCTGCTTGAATTTATCAACCAGCTTTACAAGCTTCGGAATTGTTCCCTGAACTTAACCGAAGAAAACATTGCGAAGAAAAAATTTAAGGTCTGCCTCGAATATCACATTGGTAACTGCAAAGGTCCATGCGAAGGTTTGCAATCGTTTGATGAATACGAACAGGGGATTAAAGAGATCAGGCAGATTCTGAAAGGAAGTATCAGCAGTGTGATCAATCACCTGAAAGAAATGATGCAGCGGTTTTCTGTGGAGATGAAATTTGAAGAAGCGCATGTCGTGAAAGAAAAACTGGAGTTGTTGGAAAAATTCAGGAGCAAGTCGATTGTCGTGAACCCATCGATTCACAATGTGGATGTGTTCACGATCATTACCGATGAAGATGCCGGATACGTTAACTTTTTAAAGGTGATGAACGGTTCCATTATCCAGGGACACACAATTGAGCTAAAGAAAAAATTAGATGAAACTCCGGAAGAACTTTTGGAAATTGCGATTGCAGATCTGCGAACACGATTCCAGAGTGACGCGAAAGAGATTCTTGTGCCATTTGAAATGCAGATGGAAGATGAATCACTCATATTTACTGTTCCTAAAATCGGCGATAAAAAACATTTGCTGATGCTTTCAGAAAAAAATGTTCTGAATTACATCCGGGAGAAAGAACTTCAGTTCGAAAAACAAAACCCGGAAAATAAATTAGTGAAGCTGCTGGAACAGATGCAAAAAGATTTGCGTCTGACAGAACTTCCCCGACACATTGAATGTTTCGACAACTCGAATTTTCAGGGAGCTTATCCCGTCGCGGCAATGAGTGTTTTTAGAAATGCAAAACCCAGTAAAAAAGAGTATCGTCATTTCAATATTAAAACCGTTGAAGGCCCGGATGATTTTGCGTCGATGGAAGAAGTGATCTTCCGCCGGTACAAACGCATGCTGGATGAAGCTCAGCCATTGCCGCAACTCATTGTAATTGATGGAGGGAAAGGACAACTCAGCTCAGCGATGACCAGCCTTGAAAAATTAAATCTCATCGGGAAAATTGCCGTGATCGGTATCGCGAAAAAATTAGAAGAGATTTACTATCCGAATGATTCGGTTCCATTATACATCGACAAGAAAAGTCAGACGCTTCATATTATTCAGCAGCTCCGTGACGAAGTTCATCGCTTCGGGATCACTCATCATCGAAACCGGAGAAGCAAAGGTGTTGTGAAGACTGAACTCTCGGACATTAGGGGAATAGGGGAGAAAACAGCGGAAGATTTGCTGAAACATTTTAAGTCGGTGAAGAAAATTAAGGAGGCGTCTATGGAAGAACTGGAAATACTTGTTGGAAAATCAAAAGCGAATATCGTGTTTGACTATTTTCAAAAACAGAATCAATGATAAATCGTTAATGAGAAATTATCGAGGTAAAATTTGTTCTTGTTTTTATTCCATAAGTACACAGTTAGTTTATCCTCCTCATTTTTTATTTCCGGCAGCACAAACTGGAACATCATTTCCTGCCAGCCCGTTGCATTTCCGAGGTACTGGTTCATGTTAAAATTTCTATAGAAATATGTTTCGTTACCGTGATCGAGCGAGGCCACCACATCAATGTCTTTTGACACCTCTTCTCTCAGGATCATGGAATGAATAAACACCTTCGTGTATTTTGTAAATGGAAGTTCTTTTTTCAAAAAGCGGAATGTCGGAGTATATTTTTCACGGGGCTCAACTTTGAAAGAAAAGTTTCCCGCCGAATATTTTTCTGATGATCGTTTGGATGAATCAAGTCCGTTACACAGACGGTTATTTTCAAAATCAGCGAAGCACTGGTAAAAAACATTCGTAGTTTTTATACCGAGGAAATCTTCAACCGAACGATTTTCTTTTTTCTCTTTTTTATAAATGCTGATGGTGCCATTATCAGAAATTTTTTCAAGTTGATGAACAATCTCAGGATCAAAATGAATGATATCGGAAACCACAAAACAATTCTGCATCACCACAAAATCAAAATCCTTTTTCATGGCCGTGTCAATATTCTCTTTTGATGTCCAAAGTAACGTGTATCCGTTTCTGTTCATCAGGATCAACGGAGTATTTGTTGTGTAGGCATCAAGCACGAGTATCTTTGCCGTTTTCGGAATTCCTGATGAATCCAGAAAATGTTCCGCACCCTCGAAATTTTGCCGCGTAATTTCTGCGCGATCCCATTCGTGAACAACATAGCGTTCGTTCAACGATTTTACAGCGCCGGTGCTAAAAAGAAAAAGAAGTCCACAACCCGCTATTAGAAAAACAGGTTTTGCATTCACTGATTCAACTTGAATTTTCGGTATACAAAAAACAAGAATAAGAGCAACGACTGGATAAAAAGAGTCAATAAAATAATAATCATGATCCGGAAATTGTTTGACCATCAGCAGAAAATAAATGACAGTCCCGCAAAGAGCGATCAGAATTTGAGTGAATACAAAAGTGTTTTCTGAAATTATTTTCTTCCACCCGGCGGGATAAAGAATCAATATAGCAAGCGCTATAAAGGTGGCGTAATGCGCCTTTGAAAAGTAATCGAACTTCCATTGATCGATGACAGCAGAAAAAATTTCTTTCAGTTCATGAATATTTTTTGCCGGAAGTATTGTGATCAGGAACTGTGAACCGTATTTGCCGGCGAGATGGAGGTTGTATAAAAAGTAAAGGATGATACAGGTAATTCCTGAAATCATCAGGAGAAGTTCTTTTCGATTTATTCTTTTTCTTTTGAAATATTCTAGCGATTGCTGGCAACAAACTGCAAAGAGAAAAATGAAAAAAGGTGTGCGTGACAAGGCGGCCAGAGTAAGAAAGAGGATTGATAAAACAAGATCGTGGCGGGCTTCGGTTTTTTTATAGCGGAAGAAAAAATAATAGCCAATAATCACATTTGTGAATGATGGAATGGAAGGTAGAAATCCATCCAGGTAATAAGTGAATACAGGGCAAGTCATGATAAAGACGGAGGCAAACAAACCGTGAAAAAAAGTTCCTCCCGAAAGTTTTGTCAGCCGAAAAATAAAATACAATCCGATTAGGCCATATACAAGTATATAACATCTGAAGACGACCGGCTGGTAAATTCCGGTCAGCCTCATGAGGATGGCAACAAGGTATTCATGAATCGGAAAATCTACTTGTGTAATACCATTTACGGTAACAAGGTTATATGTCTGCGGATGAAAAAAATCAAAACCATTATTCAGAAAACCCAATGCCAATGCGTATCGATCGCTTTGTGTCCATGCATGTATGAACGAAGGGAATACACCGATCTTGTCTTTGAAAAAAAGATAACTTAGTAAGCCAATGAGAAAGAAGAAAGAGAACGTTTCAAAAAAAGATTTCTTCGATACAACCATAGCTTCAACTTAATTGATCAGCGAGAATTTTCATTTCTATCCGCGGAGAAATTTTTTCATACAAAATGTGATATACAGCATTTGTGATCGGCATGTTCACTTTATATTCCTTATTTATTTCGTGAATGCATTTGGTGGCATAATATCCTTCCGCGATCATATTCATTTCAAGCTGCGCGAACTTTACTGAATATCCTTTTCCTACCATCGTACCGAACATCCTGTTTCTGGAAAACTGTGAATAAGCTGTCACCAATAAATCTCCAAGGTAGGCAGAGTCGTTGATGTCGCGGTTGATCGGATGCACAGCGTCAACAAACCGTTTTATTTCCTGGATGGCATTTGAAACTAACACCGCCTGGAAGTTATCTCCAAAGCCGACACCATGACAAATCCCGCTTGCAATGGCAATCACATTTTTCAGAACGGCCGAATATTCAGTTCCGTAAATATCATCGCTTACGGTGGTTTTAATGTAACGACAATTCATCAAAGCAGCCAGCAGTGAAGCATTCGAGGTATCCGTTGAAGACAACGTGAGATAGGACAATCGTTCCATCGCTACCTCTTCTGCATGACAAGGACCGGTGATGACACCGATTTTATTAATCGGAACTTTATGCTGATGATGCATGAAATCGCCGATGATCATCAAATCATCCGGCACAATTCCTTTGATGGCGGAGAAAATAATTTTACCAGATAGTTCTTCCGGTTTTATTTTTTCAAGAGTCGATTTCAAAAAAGCGGAAGGAACAGCAAGGATGATAATATCTGCTTCGTGGATGGAATTTTTAAGATCATTGTTGACCAACACCTTTTCGAGATTGATCGCAACGTCACTCAGATAATTCGGGTTATGATGATATTTTTTCACAAACTCAACGGTATCAGCATTTCTCAGCCACCAGAAAATCTGATCCACATTATTTGAAAGGATTTTTACAATCGCTGTTGCCCAGCTTCCTCCACCGATGACGGCTATGGTTGGTTTGTTGTTCATGGTTTCGCGCAATGCTAATGAAAAAGTTGGCAGTTGGCAATCGGCAGTTGGCAAATTGCTGATTGCAAATTTTTTAAAAAGTAATATTCTTCTCCACCACTTCTTTCCCTCTCTGCACTTTCACTTTCGTTGTTTCACCTTTCGAAAATTTGCCAAGTGCTTTCATGTAGGTCATCATATCCGTGACTTTATGTTCTCCTAATTGAATGACAACATCACCCTTCAGCAATCCCGCTTTGGAAGCCGGCCGGCCGTCGCTTACACCATCAATGCGCATCCCTTCTCCGTCAAATGCATAATCGGGAATAACACCGAGGGTAACTTTAAACTTCGGTGCATCTTCATTGTTTTCATCCTTTGTTTTGATGAAAGCAAGTTTACCGGAATCATTTAATCGATCAATTGTTTTCAGAATTATTTTAACGATGGAAATTTCTCCGTCGTAATTAATCAAAGCTTCGTCATCACTCGGCTTGTGGTAATCTGAATGTGTGCCACTGAAGAAATGAAGAACAGGAATACTATCAAGATAAAAAGAAGTGTGATCAGAAGGACCGATACCTGATTCAGATGTTTTGATTTTGATTCCATCCATCATTGTATCCAAAACTATTTTCCATGCTGAGGCAGTGCCGGTTCCGTTGATCAACAACGTTTTTTCATCGGGTTTCAATCTTCCAACCATGTCCATGTTGATCATGTAATTCACTTTCTTCAGATCAATAGTAGGGTGTTTTACAAAAAAGTTGGAACCGAGCAGTCCTTTTTCTTCACCGGAAAATGTAATGAAGAGGTAATTATTTTTTTTGTCGTTGGAGCTTTTCAATCTTCGCGCAAGTTCCATCAACGCCGCTGTTCCACTGGCATTGTCATCGGCTCCGTTGTGAATCTCCGGCTTTCCGCGATACAGTGAACTTTCTCCTCCATATCCAAGGTGATCGTAATGCGCACCGATCACCACCGTATTGTTTGCTTTGTTATCAATGTACCCAATCACGTTGTGACCTGTCTTTTCGATCTTCTGAATTTCAACGCCAACGGTACACATGAATACGACACTGTCTTTTAAAATCTTCGCGGCTTTTCCGGTTGCAAAGATGACCGGGATGGTGGAAGATGAGAACTTGTGAATGAAATCCGCTTTCGGATTTTCAGTTGTTGTATCGGAGTTGATGAAAATAACAGCCGCTGCTCCGCGCGATTTCGCGTAATCAATACGCTGACGTAAATCATAGTCGCCGTATTTGCCATGCGGATTGCTGCTGTCGGGCGAAGATGATTCAATCAGGAAAATGCGTTTGGCAATATTTATTTTTCCCTCGTAATCATCATGCTTAAGTGCAGGAGCATAAATTCCGTATCCGACTTTTGTAATGTAGTTGGTTACAATTCCGTTACCGGAATATTGCAACGGAAAAAAATCGGTGTCTAACTTATAGGACTTGACATTGATATAAAGCTGTGTGCTCTTTCCGATGTTGGCTCCTTCTGTGAATGGAAATTCCTGGAGAAACTTTTTTTCTCCCCTGGGTTTTAAACCGATCTCTTTAAACTGGGAAATGATATAGTCATACGACAACTGTTCTCCTTTCGTTCCTGTTTCTCTTCCTTCAAATGCATCGGAAGCAAGGGTGGATATGTGTTTCTTCAGACTGATTTTTAACTGATCGTCAGTGAAGGGCAACTGTTTCGTTGTGGAACAGGCAAGAAAGAAAAACACACCACAAAAAAAGAAAACGATTTTTTTTATCATCGGGAATTATTTTTCTGTTTCAACAACTTCTTCTTTTCTCTCCGCCCTCATTTGCGGAAAGAAAAGAACATCCTGGATAGAGGCGGAGTTGGTCATGATCATCGTCAGACGATCAATTCCGATTCCGAGACCGGCGGTCGGGGGCATACCATATTCAATGGCGCGTAAAAAATCTTCGTCTAACTGCATCGCCTCTTCGTCGCCTCTTTTTCCGAGTTCAAGTTGTTCTTCAAAACGTTTACGCTGATCAATCGGATCATTCAATTCAGAAAATGCGTTACAGATTTCTTTGCCGTTGCAGATGGCTTCGAAACGCTCAACCAGACCGGGTTTGCTGCGGTGCTTTTTTGCAAGCGGGCTCATCTCAACAGGATAATCAGTAATGAATGTCGGTTGAATCAATTTCGGTTCGCATTTTTCTCCGAAGATTTCATCAATCATTTTTCCGCGTCCCATCGTCTTGTCAATGTGAATGCCCATACCACGCGCGGCCTGTGCAAGTTGTTCTTCACTCATCTCCGTGATATCAACTCCGGTATAATGCGAGATGGCTTCATACATGGTAAACCGTTTCCACGGGCGTTTGAAATTGATTGTATGTTCACCTACTTGTATGTCTGTTTTTCCGTGGAGATCCATCGCGATTTTCTCAACCATTTCTTCCACGAGGTTCATCATCCACTCGTAATCTTTGTAGGCAACGTACAACTCCATTTGCGTGAATTCAGGATTATGAAAACGACTCATTCCTTCATTTCTGAAATCTTTTGAAAATTCATAGACACCGTCAAAGCCACCGACGATCAGTCGTTTCAGGTATAGCTCGTTGGCGATGCGCAAATACAAAGTCATGTCAAGCGTGTTGTGATATGTCTTGAACGGACGAGCAGCAGCGCCACCATAGAGCGGCTGAAGAATCGGGGTTTCAACTTCGAGGTAACTTTTATGATTGAGAAAAGAACGCATGGAATTGGTGAGCTGTGTGCGCTTGATAAAAGCGTCTTTTACTTCAGGATTTACAATCAGGTCAACATAACGCTGTCGGTAACGCTGCTCAGGATCCGTGAACGCATCGTGTATATTTCCTTCTGCGTCTTTCTTCACAACCGGTAAAGGGCGAAGCGCTTTTGTCAATAATTTTATTTCATTCGCATGAATAGAAATCTCGCCGGTCTTGGTTCTGAAAGCATATCCTTTTACTCCGATGATGTCGCCGATGTCGAGCATTTTTTTCCAGATCACATCGTACACTGTTTTATCTTCACCCGGGCAAATCTCATCGCGTTTCACATACACCTGAATTTTACCGACGCTGTCCTGCAGCACGGCGAAAGCAGCTTTACCCATATCGCGTACGCTCATGATACGGCCGGCAAACGAAATACTTTTGAGCTCATCGGGAGCCGAATCAAAATGATCGAGAATATATTTTGATGAATGTGTGATTTCCCATAAATCGGCAGGATACGCATCGATGCCTATTTTGTTGAGCTCTTCTAATTTCTGTCTTCGAATGATTTCTTGTTCTGTAAGTTCCATTTTGTAATATTGAGATGGCAAAGATAGAAAAATGGAGGTGTGAAAACCCTGTTATATAGCCCGACAATCTTCTTTTTCTATCTTTGTATCCTGGATAAAAGCAATACCATTTAGAATGAAAAAATTAGTGCAAAATTTCCCCAACCAACTCAGGGAAGCGATAGCTATCGGAGAGAAATCTTCAATTCGAAAATCACCATCCGAAATCCGCAGTGTTTTAATAACCGGTCTCGGTGGCAGCGGCATTGGAGGAACAATTGTGTCTGAAATTGTAGCTGATGAATGCACGATCCCGATCCTGGTGAACAAGGATTATTTTCTTCCTGCCTGTGTAAATCAACATTCGCTTGTGATTGTTTCTTCTTATTCAGGAAATACAGAAGAAACGATCCAGGCCATGGAAGCGGCTTTGAAAGCAAAAGCAAAAATTGTCTGCATTTCTTCCGGCGGAAAAATTTCGGAGATGGCAAAACAGAACAACTGCGACCTGGTGACTATTCCGGGTGGGATGCCGCCCCGTTCCTGTCTTGGGTATTCATTGACGCAGTTGTTTTTTATTCTGAATGGTTTAAAACTGATCGGCGATTCATTTAAAACGCAATTAAAAGATGCGGTGGATTTAATTGTAACAGAAGAACAGGCAATTAAGTTGGAAGCAACTGCCATAGCGGAATTCCTATACGAAAGAACACCGGTAATTTATGCTGTGGATGGGTACAACGGAGTCGCCACTCGTTTTCGTCAGCAGATCAATGAGAACAGTAAAATGCTTTGCTGGCATCACATTTTGCCTGAGATGAACCACAATGAATTAGTGGGTTGGGCGGGAGGATGGGCAAACCTCGCTGTTATTATACTCAGAAATAAAACGGATTATTCACGGACACAAACGCGTATTGAAATCAGCAAAGAAATTTTTTCAAAACATACGTCTCACGTTCGTGAACTCTGGTCGAAAGGAAATTCACAATTAGAAAAAAGTATTTACCTGATTCATCTCACAGACTGGGCATCGTGTTACCTTGCTGATAAGAACGGAGTGGATGCGATTGAAATAAATGTCATCAATCAGCTGAAAGGTTCGTTGGCGAAGATTTAAGGATTGAAGATTTAAGATTTAAGATTGAATATTCGAGACTCAAATTTTCAGTATTCATTTTTCAATAGCAATAAAAAAGTTTCATGCAACCAGTCGTTTTCCAGGATCTCGGATTAATTGATTACAAAGAAGCCTGGGATTACCAGGAGAAGCTTTTCAATGAAGTTGTTGAGCGAAAATTAGGAAACCGGGATCTCCCTTCCAACCTCCAACTTCCAACCTCCAACTTCCTTTTGTTTTGTGAGCACCCTCACGTCTATACGCTCGGCCGAAGCGGTAATGAAAAAAATTTATTAGCCAGCGATCTCGATCTGAAAAAAGCGCAGGCAACGTTTTATAAAAATAACCGCGGAGGAGATATTACGTATCACGGTCCCGGACAAATTGTTGGCTACCCGATTCTTGATCTTGATAATTTTTTCACTGACGTTCACAAATATCTCCGCTATCTCGAAGAAGCCATCATTCTTACGTTGAAAGAATATGGAATTGAAAGCGGAAGGATTGCCGGACTAACGGGAGTCTGGATGGATGCGGAAGATAAAATCAAAGCACGGAAAATCTGCGCGTTTGGAGTCCGTTGTTCACGATGGGTAACGATGCATGGTTTTGCTTTTAATGTGAATACCGATTTGAGTTACTTCGGAAATATTATTCCATGCGGGATCCAGGACAAAGCTGTCACTTCTCTTGCGAAAGAATTAGGAAGAGAAATGGACATGAATGAAGTGAAAGAAAAGGTAAAGACGCATCTTGCCGAACTTTTTGGAATGTCAATTATTGAACAGGCTTATAGCCGGCAATGAGCCCGAGATATTAAAAAAAACTGTTGGCAAATTGTGTGTTAACCTTTTTCCGGCAGTCTTTTGATTTACTAATTTGCGATATGAAAAAGACCGGCATCTGGACAAAAATATTTTGGTTTTTCTTTATTCTTCTGGTCAGTGTGAATATTGCCATCATCATCACCGGCAACAGCTACATGTACAAGGCATTGATTTATACCTATGCCGACATTGATGATCTCGACATTTTCGAAACACGGGTGGTTGACAACGGAGCACCACAGCCATGGCTGGTTTCAAAAGATTACAACAAACAAGCACTTCCATCCGCACTGCTTTCAGAACTTGAAAAAAATAAAAGTGTCGCTTTTCTCATGATCAAAAACGATTCGATTTACCACGAACAATATTGGGATCACTACGACCAGAATTCGCTCAGCAATTCTTTTTCAATGGCGAAAAGTATCGTGAGTATCCTGGTAGGAATTGCCGTTGACGAAGGAAAAATAAAAAGCATTGACGATCCGGTTGGAAATTATCTTCCGCATTTTAAAGACGGTAATAATGCGAAGCTGACCATCCGCCATTTATTAACGATGAGTTCGGGGCTGAACTGGGATGAAAATTATTCCAGTCTTTTCAGTGTTACCACGAAAGCATATTACGGAAGTAATCTTAAAAAATTAATGAGTGGGCTAAATGTTGTGAATGAGCCCGGAAAAAAATTTGATTACATGAGCGGTAACACACAATTGTTGGCGTTTATCGTTGAGAAGGCAACAGGAAAAAATCTGAGTGATTATGCGTCGGAAAAAATATGGAAACCGGTTGGAGCAGAACATTCGGCGCAGTGGTCGCTTGATCATGTGAATGGAGAAGAAAAAGCGTATTGTTGTTTTTATTCCAACGCCCGCGACTTTGCACGATACGGAAAATTGTATCTCGACAGCGGCCAATGGAACGGACAGCAACTTGTTTCTAAAAATTATGTAAAGGAATCGACCACTCCTGCGCCTGTTGATTTCTCGGGCAATGAACAAAACTGTTACGGCTTTCAGTGGTGGCTGACACAGGAAAAAGGACATAAAATATTTTATGCGCGCGGTTTGCGCGGTCAATACATTGTTGTTATTCCCGATAAACAAATTATTTTTGTGCGGCTTGGAGTAGAACGCCCTCAACCGGGACAGGATCACAAATTATCAGATCTCCAAGTCTATATTGACGGAGTATTGCAAATGGCCGGTGACTAAAATTAGAATTCAATTCCGGATGACCAATCATATTTATTACTTTTGAAGTTTAAGTTGAAGACCAGACGATGCTTAAGGATATTCCCCAATTAGTTGTAGAAAATATTGCGATCGCAGTAGTGGAGGAGCCGGGTGATGAAGGAGAAATGATCTGGAATGTTTACTTAGTCAATCTCTACGATAAAAAAATTGAAGGGGTATTAGTAAGCTCAAAGGGATATGGAAGTTTCGAAGGGCGTGATGTCAAGACCACGGTTCTTCGTCATCTCATCGGTGAACTCGAACCGCGTGATTATGCGAAGATAGAACCGATCATGCCCGATGTATTCGGACTGAATAATGAATACTGGGTAAGTTTTTACCTCGAGAAAAAAATGTACGATAAGAAATACATTTTTCTTCCAGAGAGTATCAAGGAAGAACATTTTACGGTGATACCGGTGCTCAAGAAAAGGGGAGTGATGATACAGTAACAATGTGCAAATGTGAGTGGATACAGGGAGACTGAATTTATTTATTGATTAATGCTATTTTTGGTATAATTTTTTTCGTACTTTTAAATACTGATTGCGGTACCCGCATGTACGCATCTTCAAATTTTCCAATTTAATTTTAACCTTTTTTAAAACCATGACCCATGTTAGAAAACATCAACATCACCAACATCCTGTTTCTCGACATTGAAACAGCGCCGCAGTATCCTCGTTTTGACGATGCACCAAAAGTTATCCGTGATTTGTGGGAGAAAAAATCGCGCTTCCTGATCAAAGACAATGATGAAACGCCTGATTCCATTTACAGACAGGCTGGCATCTACGCTGAGTTCGGAAAAGTAATTTGTATTTCCTGCGGATATTTTTCCGCAGACCGCAAGCTCCGTGTCAAATCTTTTTTCGGAGATGATGAAAAAGTATTGTTGCAGGGCTTTAGCGAAATGCTGACGAAATTTTTTACCAAAAATGACAAACAACTTTGTGCACACAACGGGAAAGAATTTGATTTTCCTTTTCTCGCGCGAAGAATGATCGTCAACGGGCTTCGACTTCCGATTGTGCTCGACACATCCGGAAAAAAACCATGGGAAGTAAATCATCTTGATACGATGGAACTCTGGAAGTTCGGGGATTATAAATCCTACTCGTCATTGTTATTGCTTGCAACTATTCTCGGCATCCAGACTCCAAAGGACGACATTGATGGCAGCATGGTGTGGGATGTTTACTGGAATGAAAAAAACCTGGAGCGTATTGTTACCTATTGCCAGAAAGATGTTTTAACGGTAGCGCAGATTTTATTACGGTTTAAGGGAGAGAAACTATTAATCGAAGACGGTGTTGAAATAATCTCAGATTAATTTTCTTATTGCTGGTCCACTATCGATGAGGTTTTAAAGCCTCGTCGATGGTTATCGGACTGCGCCTTTGCGTGAAACCATTTAGCAGATGAAGATATTATTCCGCTTCGCCCTCTTCGACATCCGCATCAATATTAGGATCCAATCGGTGTTCAGCGAATCGTAGTAAGCCGGCTTTCAGATTTCGCCTGTAATCTTCCTGTAGCCATTTCACATAACTTTCGGAAGTTTTGCTGAGGCAATGGGTATATACTCTTACCCGGTAATCAATTTCTTCTTTCAGTATATCGGCAAGTGAAACAGCTTCTTCAAGATCGTCGCTGTTTTCACGGCACATCCTGATGTGTTGTTCAATTGAACGCTCGATCACTACTTTGGGACGTTGTCCGGATTTCATGGCGCGCTGATGCTCTTCCTTAATATCGAATTCGATAGAAGCCGATTTACTAAACCGCTCCCGTAACTCATCAGGCATTATATATTTATAGTGACGTTCAATTTCTTCATCGCTCCAGATGCCGGCGAGAAATAATTCCGGTGATCTGAAAATTTTATACCAGTCGACATCCATGTCCCAAAGCCCAAAACGGCTCATGTTATTTCCCAGATCAATCACAGTGAATTCTGATTTATCCGGTAGTATGCGCGACCCTCGTCCGATCATCTGAAAATAAAGAGTAAGCGATTTCGTGGCGCGGTTCAGGATAATACTCTCTACGGTCGGTTCATCAAAACCTGTTGTAAGAATACTCACTGAAGTAAGGATGGCATCCGCCTTCTCCCGGAACCATTGTAATATCTCCCGTCGTTCTTTTGGTGTGTGTGTATTATCAAGGTGCCTGATCTTATAGCCGGCTTCATGAAAAGTAGCATACACATATTGTGAAGTAGCGATACCATTGTTAAAGATCAGCGTTTTCTTACCAAGACTTTTTTCTCTGTAAGCACTCAGTAGTTTATCCTGCATGGCGTGGTTATTATATAGCCGCTCCGAAGAACTAACTGTATAATCTCCGTTCATTCCTACTTTCAGTGAAGTAAGCCCGACATGATAACTATACGTTGTTGCACGCGCTAAAAATCCCATTTCAATGAGAGTGGAAATAGACTCACCTACGATCAGCTCATCGTAATTATCTTTCATCGGGAGATTAATGTTAGAGCTCAGCGGAGTAGCAGTCACTCCCAGGATTACACCCTTGTCATAAAACTTAAATAATTTTCCGAAAGAATTATAATGTGCTTCATCGACAATCA
>JAYVZS010000143.1:0-20225 GCA_043783155.1 Bacteroidota bacterium
ATTCAAAATATAGTTTCTAATGCTATAAAACATACACAAAAAGGAGGAGCAATAATGATTTCTGCAAAAAGCAAAGACGATAAAATTATAATTCAGGTAAGGGATACTGGAATTGGAATGTCTAAAGAGATACAGGAAAAACTTTTTACACCACAAATAAAAATTCTTTCAGAAGCTCGGAAAGAAAATAAAGGAGCCGGAATAGGATTATTATTGGTTAAAGGATTTTTAGAAAAAAATGATGGTGAAATCTGGGTAGAAAGTATTGAAGGTAGGGGTTCATCTTTTTATTTTACATTGCCCATTGACAAACCATTGTATAAGATAGGCGGCTCAGACAAAATTATGTTTGATGAAAGTGCTTAAATACATGCAGGGATTAGTTAAAAAAATTATGGTTTAAGAAACCAACCTTAAAATAGTCACAGCGTAACTTACGATTAAATGAAATTTTTAAAAAGGGGCATTGACCATAACACGAATCCCGCAATACTATGGGATGCTCCTAACAAACAGCTGTATGTTCGCGAACAGTAGTGCTTGTGTCAGAACAACCACTGGCTGTTCTATCTTCCCTCTTTTAAAAATCCATTCCTCTCGTTTTCGTTATACGAAAGTGCGCGCGCAGCCCTCACTTGTGCACGACTTGCTTATCAACATTCCAATTAATTGTTCACCTCCAACTTATAATGCACCTTGAAATTGATTCTTCGATTTCATTGATGAGTTCTACGTGCATCAACCAATTTCGCAGTTTCGAATGCTTCGACTCCGCTCGGCATAACCCATTCACGATGTCAAACCAGCGACGTCGAAGTGAGCGTAAGCCATCCTGCTAAAATTGATATAATTTTAATGCGTTACTGATTCTTCTTCTGTACTTTTGAAATAATTTCAATTTGATTTTTCTGATGAGTGGCATTGGTTCCGAAAAAAAAAATCGTAATGGATATTCATTCAATAACTCAGCTCAGCTGTTAAGAAGCGGTCATGAGTTTTTCGATGCTCTTGAAAACCTGGTTGACAGTGCTGTTCATGATATCCATTTTCAAACCTACATTTTTGAAGAAGATGAAACAGGTGAACGGATTGCGCGCGCATTAATAAGAGCCGCAAACCGCGGAGTAAAAATTTTTTTACTGCTGGATGCATACGGTTCAGCCAATCTTTCAGATAGTTTTTTGAACCGGATTAAAAATGCAGGCATTGAATTCCGCTTGTTCGGCAAACTTTTCAGGAATGGAACATTTCATATCGGCAGACGGTTGCACAGAAAAGTAGTGGTGGCAGATGAATTCACATCCATTGTATCAGGAATCAACATCAGTAATAATTATAATAATTTGCCGGGCAGCACCACATGGCTCGACTTCGGTGTTTTGGTAAAAGGCGAAGTGTCGAAAAAATTATATCTGATTTGCAGGCAAAGCTGGCTGAAGATTCGTTTTAAACGGCTATCGAAAAAGCCCGAATTATTCCCAACGAAATTTTTGGATGAGTTTTCGTCGTCCGTAAAAATCAGGGTGCGGCAGAATGACAGGAAGATCGGAAAGAACCAGGTGGCCCGGAGTTATTATCAACAGATCAGGCAAGCAACAGAATCGATTACCATTGTCGGTGGCTATTTTTTGCCCGGTACAAGAGCCAAACGGCTGTTAAGAAAAGCGTCTGATCGAGGCGTGAGAATCAAACTGATTGTGGCTGAAAATTCCGATGTCGGAATCATGCGAAACGCCATGTTATACTTATATGACTGGCTGTTGCGCAACCATATTCTGATATACGAATATCGTCCTTCTAACGTGCATGGCAAATTGATAATTGCTGATAAGAAGTTGATCAGCATCGGTTCCTGCGACATGAATACACTAAGTACTTATAGCAACATTGAGTTGAATCTTGATATCGATGATCATACAATTGCAGCCAGCCTGAATGCTGATTTGGAAAAAATTATTGCGCTTGATTGCGAAGCTGTGACCGGGCCTGTTTTCAAGGCAAGGAGCGGGATAAGCAGAAGATTGTTGCGATGGCTTTCTTACAGAATCGTAAAAAGTTTATTTGTGCTCTCGTTCTGGCTTGCGAGGAAAGAAAAGGGTGAGATTTAGAAACTGTTTTAATTTCGTTTCCGGAATTTACTTCGCGCATGCCTCTACTCCGCTCGTTATGGCCAACGTACGCTAAAGGAGCGATGACGAAAAGTAAGCTGGTCAGACGATTCTTGCTCATAGAAACATAAACTGTTTGTTACTGTTTCAAAAGAGAATCTATAAGACTATAAAAACCTTCTTTCCATTTCTCGAAATGTTCACCTGTTGCCGGGCCTGAAAATCCGGTGTGAATTCTTCTTATCTTGCTAGTGCGATCAATAAAAACGGTGGTCGGGAACGACATGATTTTATTAAACATCGGAAGTGCTTTTGCTTTGTTCTTCGGATCGGTGCTGCCAGCATACAAAAGAGTATAATCTATATCATATCTTTTTTTCAGACGCTGAAGATTCTGTTTTACTTTTGTGAGATCATCGATGCGTTCAAAGTCCAGTCCGATAATTTCAACACCTCTTTCCTTGTACTTTTTATAGAATGGTGAGAGGAAAGCTGTTTCATCCATGCAATTCGGACACCATGTACCCATGATCTGGACAATGAGAATTTTGTTCTGAAATTTTTTATCATCTGTTGAAATCATATTGCCATCAACATCGGGAAATGCAAAACTGATTTTGTTGTAACCAGGTTTGAGAATGGTGAGTGAGTCGGGATTTGGCAATGCAATATTCTTATTTCGCTTTGCCGTCCATGTGTCATGCCAGTGTGAACCGGAATAATAATGACCTTTGATGTTTCCGTCTTCAGCATACAAACCTGAGAAAAGAAAAAGATGCGATCCATCGAAACAGGAAAGCCAGAATTCATTTCCTCTCACGGCTCCTTCGAGATACCTGTAATCGCCAGTTGGTGTCAGAAAAGTTCCGGTGAGGTAATTATCGTGCTGTTCAAATTCGCCGATTGAAATATTCAGAGGAGGTTCATCGCCGGCAAACACTACTTCCCATCTTCCTGTCATATCGAACGCGGCAGGAAGTGAGAGATTATTGAAACGATATTCTTCCCGTTCCGCCTTCATCGGAATCATGTTGTGATTGGTTCGTGCGTAATTAATAAAGTTGCCGGAAATTTTATCGCCGGAAATTTTTCCGCGTATCTCGGAATCAAACACCGGCATTTTCAGTACAATTGAATCTCCGAGATACGTTATTTCATCAATGGTAATCCGTTCATCTGCATTCATGATGTCAACCGTTCTTTCTTTTACATCGATGTTGAACGGAAGTTCGGTGCTGTCGTTCAATGCAAGTACAACGCGCCATCTGCCGCGTTCAAGATGTGTTTGCGCGGTGGCAAAACAAATCATCAGCATGAACAAAACCGTTAAATTGAATTTCATCACAGGAAAATTTTTCTGCATAAAAGTAATCAATCAAGTCAAAATCTCAGTCTGAAATAAATCTGTAAGGTTTGGTATTCTTTCCTCGCGCGGCCATTACAACTCAACTGTATCTTATCCGTACAATTTATTAAACTCTAAATTCAAAAGATGAAAACATTAACCAGGTACGCGGCAATGGTTTGCATGTTAATCAGCAATGCTTTTGCGCAACAAACTACAAAGAACGCAATTGTCGGAACATGGACCGTTCAGGATGGTTCTGCCAAAGTGAAAATTGAAATGAACAATGGAAAGTATTCCGGGAAAATGGTGTGGATCAAAAATCCCAATGACAAAAACGGAATGCCATTGGTAGATTCAAAAAATCCGGAAGCATCACTCCGTAACCGTTCGCAGATGGGTCTTACCCTGCTTGAGAACTTTGCTTACGATGAAGAAAATCTCTGGACAGGCGGAACCGTTTACAATCCTGACGACGGCAAAACCTACAGTTGTAAAATTACGATGAAGGATAATCAATCCATCGAAGTAAGAGGATATGTAGGAATTTCTTTGTTCGGTAAAACCGAAACGTGGAAACGCGCCCAGGATATAACGATGAAATAAAAAGAGGGTTGATGTGTTTAAGTGTGTAAGTATGCGTCAACGACTTGCGCACTTAGACACTCACCTGCTTAAGCACTTTTTTCAAACATCAAACCTTATTCCCTGCGCCAACGGTAACTCCGTTGAATAATTAATCGTATTTGTTTGTCTGCGCATGTAAATTTTCCAGGCATCGCTGCCCGATTCTCTTCCTCCGCCGGTTTCTTTTTCTCCACCGAATGCGCCGCCGATTTCGGCACCGCTGGTTCCGATATTCACATTCGCTATACCGCAGTCACTGCCTTCATGAGAAAGAAACTTTTCTGTCTCCAGGATGTTTCTTGAAAAAATTGCGGACGACAATCCCTGCGGAACATCGTTGTGATGTGCAATGGCTTCGTCGATGGTTTTGTATTTCATGATGTATAACAGGGGGGCAAATGTTTCTTCGCAAACAATCTGCAGATTCTTTTTTACTTCCGCGATGCATGGCATCACGTAGCAACCGCTTTCATATCCTTCGCCGGTGATTGCCTGGCCGCCGTAAAGAATTGTTCCGCCTTCTTTTTTTACACGATCAATCGCTGTCATGAAATCATTTACCGCGCCTTTGTCGATAAGCGGACCCACGAGAGTTTTATCATCGAGCGAATGTCCGATCCGAATATGTTGGTATGCATTCACAAGTTTAGTTTTGAAATTTTCATACACCGATTCGTGAATGATCAGTCGTCGTGTGGATGTGCAACGCTGACCGGCTGTTCCTACCGCACCGAACAACACCGCACGTAAAGCCATGTCGAGGTCAGCGTTTTCTGTGATGATGATGGCATTGTTGCCACCGAGTTCAAGCAAACTTCTTCCCAATCGTTCTCCGACAATTTTTCCGACACGTTTTCCAACGCGTGTAGAGCCGGTTGCCGAGATTAACGGAACACGATGATCGGCAAGGAAATTATCTCCGACATATTTTGATCCGCCGGCAACAAGATTTACAACACCCTCTGGAACATTGTTTTTTTTCAGCACATCAGCAATGATATTATGCGTCGCAATCGCGCTTAACATGGTTTTGCTTGAAGGTTTCCAAACAACAACATCTCCGCAAACCAAAGCAAGCATAGCATTCCACGCCCACACGGCAACCGGAAAATTGAAAGCTGAAATCACACCGATGATTCCCAGCGGATGGTATTGTTCGTACATGCGGTGACGCGCGCGCTCGCTGTGCATCGTTAACCCATACAACTGTCGCGACAACCCGACGGCAAAATCACAGATGTCAATCATCTCCTGTACTTCTCCCAATCCTTCCTGGTAAATTTTTCCCATCTCATACGAAACAAGTTTGCCAAGCGGCTCTTTGTATTTTCGTAACTCATCACCAATCTGGCGAACAACTTCTCCGCGCTTCGGAGCAGGAATCATACGCCATGTTTTAAATGCTTCTTGTGCATTTAGAATTATCTTTTCGTAATCGTCTGTTGTTGCCTGTTTTATTTTCCCGATGAGCGCACCGTCGGCCGAAGAATACGATTCGATGATTTCACCATTTGTCTCCATCCATTTCGTACCGGTACAGGCACCGTTGTTGGTGTCTTTGATGCCCAGTGTTTTCAGCATGTCAGCAATGCCGTAATCTTTTCCTGCAAGTGTTTCAGTTTTCATTCGATAAAAATTTTTCGCAAAGATATTAAAAAGGTACAAGATATGAGGCGGGAGTATACTGACTGGAGATTCAAGACTCAGGATGGGTACATTAAGAATTTTAGAAATAGTTTTATTTCGTATCCCAGCTCTCCAAAAGAGATCTTCCTCTCCGGAAATATCTATGGAGAGTAATGCCTTACCATTTCCAATAAAGCAGGTTGTTTTAAACCCATATTCAATCTGTTTTCCTGAAGATTGAAACTACCTTCGCCCGGAACTTTAAAGCGTTTGAGCCCGACATTAAATTATTTCTGATTTATTTCACTCTTGTCCCAATTCAATGTTTAATTTTGTCGATTGGAAAACACTCTCTTTACCATGCGCCCGCCCGCCGAACAACCTCAGGAAGAAAGCATAGAAAAAGTTACGGGTAACACCGAAGTCACTATTGTTGATGACGATCCCGGATTTAGCTTCATGCTCAAAGATTATCTTTTATCATCAGCGCAATTAAAGTCAGAACTTTTTGCAAATGGTAATGAATTCCTTAAAAATTACCGCTCAAACGATAACCGCAAAATCATTCTCGATTATGAATTCAAAGAAGGTCCAAACGGACTAATCGTTCTTCAAAAAATCAAAACATTGAACCCGATGGCCATTGTCATTATTGTTTCCGGGCAGGACGATCTTGAAAAGGCCATCGAAACCCTGCACAATGGTGCAACCGATTATTTTCTCAAGACGAACAAGACTGTTTTTGCCAATATACTCTGTTCACTCATGAAGATCAATGAGATGGAGAAGAATAAGTTGAATTGAGTGTCCTGTTTCAAAATTGAAACAAACGATTGCTTCAAGTCAGGATAAACTGAAATATTTTTTTTAGATATAAGAAGCGGTCTAAAAACGGTTCAACACGTCAACGCGCAAGTGGTGTTTGGATGCTAAACCAAGCCGGGCCGAAATACGAATTGCATTCAGCAACTTAATTTTATACCTTTGCGTATAATACCATTTGGTATAATACCAGAAGGTATAATAAGCCAACAATGAATAACTCCCCCTTTATTTACGGTACAACAGTAAGCGTTCATTCCTTTACTAACAGAGAGGCAGAAGCAGTAAAGCTTCAGAGTAATTTGCTGAACGGCATCAATACCACCATTATTTCTCCAAGAAGATGGGGCAAATCATCGTTGGTTGAAAAAGTAATGGCCGACATCAATAAAAAAGAAAAAAAAACCAAAACCATTATCATTGACTTATTCTCGACAAGCAACGAGGAAGAATTCTTAGAAACTTTTGCCCGTGAAGTCATAAAGGCATCTTCATCCAAATGGCAGGAATGGATGAGCAGTGGTAAAGAATTTTTTAAAAAACTAATTCCTAAATTGAGTTTGGGAATTGACCCTGCTACCGATTTCAGTTTAAGCTTCGACTGGCAAGAGTTGAAAAAACACAGCGATGAAGTTTTAAATCTACCGGAAATCATTGCCAAAAAGAAGGGAGTTAAATTTATCATCTGCTTAGACGAATTTCAAAATCTTTCTTCTTTCGATGCTTATCTTACATTCGAAAAAAAAATAAGAGCCTGCTGGCAACGCCAAAAATCTGTCACTTACTGCTTGTACGGCAGTAAACGTCACATGATGACCGATATTTTTAACAGCCCATCAAAACCTCTTTATCGTTTTGGTGATATTATGATACTGCAAAAAATTGAAACGAAGAAATGGGTGTCATTCATCATTAAATCTTTTTCAGGAACGGGTAAACAGATCGATGAAAAAACTGCGGGGCTGATTCCTTCAATCATGAAAAATCATTCGTGGT
The DNA here is from genome assembly GCA_043783155.1 of Bacteroidota bacterium. Classification (GTDB taxonomy): domain Bacteria; phylum Bacteroidota; class Bacteroidia; order AKYH767-A; family 2013-40CM-41-45; genus JAPLDA01. The sequence continues at coordinate 7,525 of JAYVZS010000143.1, forward strand.
ACGTGCAACAATTAGCACATTACACCTGGAATTTAACAGGCAAGAAAGCAACAGTCGCAGAAATTAATGCAGCGTTAAATGAATTAATAAACGCCAACACACCTTTGTATCAAAAGGAAACGGAAAGCATCAGCCATACACAATTAAATTTATTGAAGGCAGTAGCAAAAGGCGAAACGCAATTTACAAGCGCAGCCGTGATGCAGAAACATCAGTTGGGCACACCGCGAAACGTGAGTAAGAACAAAACATTGCTGATCAACAATGATATTATTCACAAAATAAATAACGTGTTTGAATTTGTTGACCCTGCTTTTGAACTATGGTTCAAAAAACAATTTTTCACTCAACCTTATTATCTGCAACAATGAATAAGATTTCTTATGAAGATCACAAACCCGAGGCTCTTGTTGGTTAAGACATCTTAACTGCGCGCGGAGGAAAAGTAAAGACGATTGACTTTTTGCCGGGGTATTCGACGACGTTGATAGAGGAGAAGATAAGGAAGAGTGGGAAATGAGATAAATCACTGTGGTTTTATCGACTGTACCGGATGCGCTGATCTTCTTAGAAAGAATATCACCCTTTCAGGGTTCATCAGGTAAAAAAGTTAGCGTACTTTTTTATAATAGTATCAACCCTTCGGGTTTAGAGTTGTGAAATAACGACTTCCCGAAATCCCGAAGGAACTAAAAATAATCTTTGTTTTCTTTAAAATTTAATCAAAAACATTGATTTTATGGCAAAATCACACCCGAATTATTTAGGAATTTAAAAACGTTGTTTAGGAATTTGGAATTTTTCTAATACACAAATTCAGTCTTAATACTGTTTTCTTTGTATCGTTTTTATTTTACATTTGTAAAATTCTAAACACTAAAAAAAAATATCACATGAGAAACACAAAAAAAATTATTCTATTGTTCGCTGTTGTATTTGCATTTGCAAGTTGCAAAAAAGGTGACACGGGTCCTGCAGGTGCGAACGGTACAAACGGTAATGCTAATGTTACTAACAGTACTTTTACCGTAGCTACTTCCAGTTGGGTATTAACAGGCAATGAATACGATGCTACACTAAATGTTCCATCTATTAATCAAAGTATAATAGATAAAGGTGCTGTTAATATTTACGTTTCATCCGATGGAATTACATGGACGGCAATGCCGTTTTCTGTTCAAGGTTATGAATTTAATTATAACTACTCATTAAGTACTGTTAAAATTGCATTCAGTTTAGATAGTGGTAATATCCCAAGTTCAGCACCGAACAACGATAAATTTAAAGTTGTTGTTATTGCATCATCGGGACTAATTGCACACCCGAATGTAAACCTGAACAATTACAACGATGTGAAAGCAGCGTATCAGCTACAAGACTAAGTTTTATTATTTTGGTTATTAAACCCTGCTACAATGTAGCGGGGTTTTTTATTGCTCCTTCGAGAAACAAAAGTTACGATCATAACTTTTGTTTCTGGGGGCTTCGCCTGTTGCATCTCTATTTTTTAGTGTCAACAAAATTATAAATTATAATTTTTTATTATCGGAATTGCTCAACCAACATTTTTAAATTGTTTTGGTTGGTTGAGAAAATATTTTCTTTATGGTTGATTTTTAAATAATAATTTATTAGATTTGGATATATAGGATAGTATTTCGGAATTATTATACTATTTATATATATCATGCTGGATAACAAATACAATTTATTTTTTTTATATTCAAACGGTGCGCTTGTCAGCATGGGCAATCCGTTTGGATATTTTAATTTATAAATTATAAAATATAATTATCGCTCTTTGGCAGTTAGTGTTAGCCGTTCCCCGACAAGGGTCAATAATATTATATTTTAAAAAAGGTTGTGACGGGGACGGGGCGTAGCCCTATCCTGTTACGAGAAAAATAAAATTAAATTAACTAACTTTCGGTATAGCTATATAGTAATTCAAACACATACATACATAAATACAACCCTTTTTTCCGCCCCAAGGCGGAATAAAAAAGGGAAATTATAGAATATGTATGTGTCAATCTATAGTTATGCTGGCAAAGGGTTAATTAACGATAAGGTAACACATACACATATAAAGTCTTACCTAAAAACCTGCCCTCTTAAAAGGGCAGGGCATATCAACCAGAAAGAATGTATGTATGTATGTGTTAATATATAATTAAAGCAAAAACAAATAAATAAACTATAATAATAATGAGAGCAAAAATTAAATCAATTTACACCAAGAAAAAAAATAATTCGGGTGTACCATTTCAAAAATTCGTTGTTGAAGATGAGTTAAACGAAATACACACAATAACCTGTTGGGATGATGAGCATATCGACAAGTTAATCGGGCTAAAGATTAACGATGAGGTTGAAGTATATTTTACTGAAACAAAAAAGGAGAATTTTGAAAACAAATTCTTAACTGCGATTAAAAAAATAACAATGATAGATTCAAAGAAGAAGGAAATATATCATAAAGTATATAGTCAATTATCGTATGCACATAAAATGAAGTTGGAGGAAGACATGTTTTGTCAGTTAATGGAATCCCTCGCTCGACGTAGCATCCAAACGCCGACTGTGTGGTTGCGTGCTACGTCTTAACCATAGGAAGATATTCAAATAATATCTGTTTTGTAGCAACCCCCTTTCCAAATTGCAATTTCTTTTCTGATCTTCGCACTTCAACTTTTTATTTCTATATTTCATTTTCTATGTCAACAACCAAAACGAAAACAGCTTTCTTCTGCCAGAACTGTGGCGCGCAATCTCCGAAATGGATCGGAAAATGTTCGTCATGTGGCGAGTGGAATACTTATGTGGAAGAAATCGTCAACAAGTCCCCTGAAAAAAAACTCTGGAACAAACCAAGTGAAAAGAAAAAGTTAGCCGCTGCTCCGCAAATATTATCGGGCATCTCCATCACTGACGATCATCGCATGGCCATTCCCGATAAAGAACTGAACCGCGTATTGGGCGGAGGATTGGTGCATGGCTCGCTCGTGCTCATGGGCGGTGAACCGGGAATCGGAAAATCAACATTGCTGCTTCAGATTGCTTTGCAATTGAAGAATCAAAAAGTGTTGTATGTGTCGGGTGAAGAAAGCGAACAGCAAATTAAAATGCGCGCCGATCGTCTCGATATGAAAAGCGATTCACTCTATATTCTTACAGAGACTTCCCTCGAAAATATTTTCATGCAATTGAGTTCGCTTGAACCGGCACTCGTTATCATTGATTCCATCCAAACCGTTTTCACCGATAAAATTGAATCGTCGCCCGGAAGTGTTTCGCAGATTCGCGAATGCGCCGCTGAGTTACTGCGTTACGCGAAGGAAACTTCCACGCCGGTATTTTTAGTCGGGCACATTACAAAAGACGGAACCATTGCGGGACCAAAAGTATTGGAACACATGGTCGACACTGTTCTTCAGTTCGAAGGCGACCGTCATCATGTCTATAGAATATTGAGAGCGGCGAAAAACCGTTTCGGTTCAACGGCCGAACTCGGCATCTATGAAATGCATGGAGCCGGACTCCGTGAAGTCGCGAATCCATCCGCTGTTTTAATTGCACACCGCGAAGAATCGTTGAGTGGTGTTGCGATCGCTGCAACGATGGAAGGCATTCGACCGTTGTTGATCGAAACACAAGCGCTTGTAAGTTCTGCCGTGTATGGAACGCCTCAACGTTCGTCCACCGGTTTTGATTTGAGAAGACTGAGTATGTTGCTTGCTGTTCTCGAGAAACGTTGCGGATTCCGGCTGGGAACGAAAGATGTTTTTTTGAATATAGCCGGTGGAATACGAGTGGAAGATCCGGCGATCGATCTTGCCGTTATCTGCGCGGTACTTTCTTCGAATGAAGACATGCCGATCAACCCAAAGTTTTGTTTCGGCGGAGAAGTTGGGCTGAGCGGTGAGATACGTCCGGTTACACGGGTAGAGCAACGCATCAGCGAAGCGGAAAAAATGGGGTTTGAAAAGATGATCATTTCAACATACAACAAGAAAGGACTTGATCTTTCCCGATTCGAAAAAATTGAAATAAAAACCGTCTCTAAGATTGAGGAAGTGTTTGAGTTGCTATTCGGGTAATTGTTATTAGTTGGTAGTTTTGAGCTCGGGGTTCGGAGAAGGACCGACGATTAATCAAACTAAAGTATGAGTGATTACCATGTGAATAAAAATAAGGTTGGGGCCGTGGGAATAATTTGTCAACATCAAAAAAAGATTACCTTTGTTAAGTCAGTATAGAATTTTTCCGACATACTGTGTAGGGAGTCTCCGAACACCGAACTAACGGCTCCCAACTTATACGAGTTGTGAAAAAATTTGATGTCGTATGGATCCAAACGATCAGTTATTTGTTCAACTGCTTTACGTTTTTCATTCATCTGCCATGCAATCGATGGGCAAGGTGAAAAATTCCTTTACGGATAAGATAGAACGAGATTTACCACAGGCAAAGCAATCCATTGACATGATTGAGATGATAAAAGCCAAAACAAAAGGGAATCTTTCTGAAGAACTCAGCGGAATCATGGATAGATTTCTGACAGAATTGCGCCTTAACTTTGTGGATGAATCAAGTAAAGACCATGTTAACTCTTAATCCTATTATACGCTACTCGTAATGGAAACGCAAGACAAAAGCAAAACAGATATTCAGGAACAGGGACCTAAAAAAGGGATCGTCATTATTGTGATCACCATTTTGCTTGGTACAAACGGTTTGCTCCTGTGGCAATTTTTTGAAAAGAAAAGCAGTCTTGAAATCGCCAACCAAACCATCATTGCCACTACCAATGAAAAAGACGCTTTGCAGGCACAACTGAACCAGGTAAAAGCGGATTACGAAAAAACAAAGACTGAGAATACAAATCTTCAGGGACAACTTGCCGAGAAGGATGAAGAAATTAAAGCGAAGGTTTCAGAGATACAAAAGTTAATTGCCATCGGCGGACCGGCGCAGATTGCGAAAGCAAAAGCTGAGCTGTCGAAGCTGAAAGAGATGAATGCGGTGTACCTCACTCAAATAGATTCGTTGAATAAAGTCAATACAATTCTTCAGACAGAAAATCAAAGTCTTAATTCTAACCTGACCACTGAAAAATCGAAGGTAGAAAATCTTTCTTCTGAAAACTCAAAGCTGGCATCGAAAGTCGCTGTCGGTTCCATTCTCCGTGCGTTTAACATTGTTACCGAAGGGATCAGGATTAAGTCGAACGGAAATGAAGTCGTGACAAGTAAAGCAAAACAGGTTTCAAAAATCCGGACGAAGTTTATACTAGGAGAAAACAAAGTGCTTGAAAAAGGTCCGACCGATATTTATGTTCGCGTATTAGGTCCTGATGGCACCAATATGTCAATGACACAGGAAACTTTCATGGTGAACGGAGAAGCGCTCGTGTATACACTTAAGCAATCTGTTGATTACGACAACGCCGATAAACCTGTGGAGATATCCTGGGCGAACGGCGGCCAGCATGCCAAAGGAAAATACAATGTCGAGTTGTATCATGCCGGGGCACTTATCGGGAAGTCTTCGATTGAACTGAAGTAGTTTTTTATCAGTAAACAATAGACAAATTTACAGTAGACAATTAAAGTCCGCATTAAACAGTTGTCCGAAATCATTTTTAGCATTTTCAAAAAAACTATTTTGAAAATAAGAGCGCTGAAATTCCTTTTCGTTAGTTTCTTGTTTATTCATTACAGCACTTTCTCATTTTCACAAGACTTCGTAAAACAACATGATGAAAATACTATCCGGTTTAACAAGGCGGGGAAATTTCGATTTACTTTTTCAGGAACAGCAATATTGAAACACGAGGAAACTTGCGAACTGAATATTAAGGATCCGGCCAATGAAAATGTTGATTCTGTTTCCTTTCATATTATTAATTGGGGAAAGGATAATCCCGGTTTTTTTACCGATACCTTTTCAATTGAGGGATTGAATAATTCTGTTGGCGTTTTATTCACTAACCCTAAAAGAGCTTCGTCCACGAAGGCAAAACTTACCAACTTCAAATGGATTGATGCTACAAAATACAAGGCGAGAGTAACCTGGGGAAGTCCCGATAATCAAAGTACGGTTACTCTTGATTTTATTGAAGTACGACAGAGCCGGTTTGAAAAAACAAAATAAAATTTGTCTACTGTCTACTTCCTGACTTCTTCCGATTCTTTCAACATCCCGTCAATTTTATTATTCCACTCTAACTGTTTCTCTTCAATACGACTGTGACTCGTTTCGTTATCGTATTGCTCCTGGAGCGAGTGATATTTTTCATTGATCTCTAACGTAATTCGTTTGATCACGTCACGAAAATTCTCAGCGGTGAAATGAGTCTGCTTTATTTTTTTTCTGAATTCACGCGCACCCACCTCGGCAAGATCAAAGTGGCGTTGCTCGTGATTAAGAAGATAGTCAACCTTTCTCGCCGGCTTCACCCACGACCTGCTTTTGATAAAGTAACAGGTGATTTCAGATTCTATTTCGAAACGTTTCCCGACACCGAACGATTGAAACTGTGTCTGGTTGGATGTATTCGTCAATGCATCAGAAGGATCTCCATCCATTGCGTTTCCTTTGAAATCGTCCCATGTTAATTTTCTTCCCGGGTTCCATTGAATACTGTCCGCTTCAGCAGTGTCATGTTGAGCGACAGGAATCGAAGAAGTTGAATCCGTGAAATGATATTTGTAGTCGTTCAACGATTCTAATGCTGTTCGTGTCGCATTCATAAAACTGTTACGCGTATCCTTGAACGCGGAGAGAACATTTGCATTCGCGGAAAAATGCAGCACGGTATCGTTCTTACAATCAAAAAAAAGAATGTGGATCACAGACACATCTCGTCCTTCGGATGAAGATGTATTATTCACAATGCAGTTAAGCATGGAGCATGGATTCTTCATGGCTTCACGCGGTATTTTATTTTCATCCGTGATAACAGGAACGCCGCAAGCTGTCAGCTTTTCGAGAACAGTTGCACGGATTCCATAAATATCCGATTTGTCTTTTCCATAATATAGCGGAGGAACAAAAACGTATTGATGACTATTCAATACTTCAGTTTGTTGTGCCCGGAGGGTATATACACTGCATATAAAAAAGAGCAGCAAAAGTATTTTCTTCATTGGATAAAGATCGTAAACAATATTTGAGATTGAGTTGGTCATCTATATAAAAGCTGTGTCCTTCAATAACCCCGACAATCAATTTGAAAATGACCGCTATTTATAAACAAGATTCTTCCGGAATGATACTGTGTTGTAGTTATTATTCAATACACAAACCCAAGCTGCACCACAAAAGTTCGCGGAGGCTGCATATCGGCCGGACGCTGCATAAAAATATAATTGAAAACATTTTTACAAATCAGGGCTAATTTTATATTACGATTAAATTGAATGGACGTTCGTGCATCAAAAACAAGATCTCCGTTTTTATGATTGTCGCGGTAATGTGCAATACCCGGTGCGATCTGCGGTCCGAGGTAAGGATCAACAAATATTTTGTCAATATTTTTCATGAAGGAATTGTAACGCATACCAATTCCAATAGAGTATTTTTTATAGACGATTTCGATATCCGCTTTTACAAGATGATTAAAACGATACTTAAGAAAATTACTCGAGTCGCTTCCGAGGTATGTAGGACCTGTAAATGTCAGGGCCTTCTTCACATACAACGAATCGAAACGTGTCTGTTCAGGATCCATGTATGTATATCCGGCTAAAACAGTAAGGATGAAAGGACCGATGGAACCTGTTCCAGCCAGCGACAAATCAATTCCTTTGATGCGTGTATCGCCGGTGTTGAATGCTTTGAAACCAAGGCCAATAAAGGGATCAGAAGGCAGCCCCCACTGACCGAATGTAAATTCAATCATGTTTTTATATTCTGTGAGAAATGCTGCAACATCAAAATATCCTTTCCATCCCCCGATTTTAATTCCCTGCATGATACCAACTTCTGATGAAAACCCCTTCTCCGATTTTACTGAATCATTCGGATAGATGTACAGACCACCGACCGATGTGCTGATAAATTTTTCAGCGATGGAAGGAAAACGATACCCTTGTCCGAATGAAGCACGTATATACGTTTCTTTCAATGCATGATAATTTACTCCCGCACGAAAAACAGGTGTATATTTTTCCGATGCCGAGTCCAGTTTGAAATGTTCAACTCTTGCCCCGATAGAAAAAGTAAGTCGGTTCCATTTCAAATCAACCTGGGTAAAAAAGGCAAGATTATTTCCATTGTGGTTGCCATACAGTTCCGATTTCACTTTAGAAAAACTCTGAACAACACCGGCTGCAAGAGTAAAATGATCGTTGACATGTTTCTGAAACTGGTATTCGGCATAATACAAATCAGCTGTTGAATTCTGATTGGTGCTGTTTATGTTCACCGTACCAAACCAACGGGTACGCAACTTATGTGTGTTTCCTTTGCTGTCTATATATGTAATGAAAGGATCCATGTTGGTACGATTCGTTTGATAACCGCTGAGTGTGGCGGACTTCGGTATATATGCGCCCGTTGTATCATTCTTCCAGAGAAAAAATAAATTGCCATCGGTGTACATCGTATTTACATTTATACCGTACGATAAGCCGGTAATTTTCTTCGACCGGTAACGGGTGTTCACATTGATTCTTCCCCGGTGCTCGTATTCGCCTCTTCGGTATCCTTCATCCATAAAAATATTTCCACCGATTACGAGGTCAAAATTGTTTATCCGGCGACTGTGAAAAAAATCCATTCCCGAATTCATTGGCGGAGAATTTCCCCACCAGTTTAGTTTATAAGAGGTGCCATTCGTAGTGATGGAAGACCGGTCGTAAATACCAGTGAACACATTCACTTTTGTCAGCGGAGTTTCTTTCGGATAAGCCGTTCGGATGTTGATAACACCGTTCAATGCCGATGACCCAAACAACGCCGATGAAGCGCCTTTGATCACTTCAATCTGTTCGAGGTTTTCTACGGGAAGAAAACTCCACTTCGCATCGCCGGCATCAGCCGTGAGTTGCGGTAAGTCATCCACCAAAATCATGACACGACTGCCGGCGCCATAACTCCAGCCGGCGCCACCACGGATGTTTGCCTGTCCGTCGATCACACTCACACCGGGAATCTGATCCACGATATCATCCATCGATGTTGTATTTTTATTTTCGACCAGCGAAGGTTTGATTACCTCCATCGAAACTGTAACATCTTCTATTCGTTGTTCAAATTTTCCGGCACTTACCACTACCACTCCTAATTCTTTAGTTGATTCTTCAAGTGAAACATTTACGCTTAACGATTCTCCTGTTTTTATTTCCACCGGAATTTTCTTTTCAGCAAACCCAATCATCTTAAACAGTAATTTGTGTTTTCCCGGAAGTAAACGGATAGAATAATCTCCGTTTCCCTCGGTGGCAACGGCGTTGGTATCGTCTGCGATAACGGAAACTCCCGCCAATAGCTCCTTTGACGCAGCAGCCGAAACATTTCCCTTTACTCCGGTTTGAGCAACAACAGGAATGGCGAATAAAATGAAAATAAACAGTTGAAAAACTTTCTTCATCCCGTCATGCATTGACAAAGCAATTTTGTTCTAATTTTATCCGACCAAGATACAAATGTTTTTTACTCGTGAACACACCTGATGAACAACTGAAATACCAGATCGCACTTACATTATTACCCGGAGTAGGAAGCGTGCTGGCGAAAAATTTAGTGAGCTATTGCGGCAGCATTGAAAATATTTTCAAACGAAAAAAAAGCCAGCTCGAAAAAATTCCGGGCATCGGTTCCGAACGAGCCGATGGGATTTTGAATCACACGGTATTCAAAAGAGCGGAAGAAGAAGTCGCGTTTATCCGCAAGCACAGGATCCGGACTTTCTTTTACCTCGACAAAGACTATCCTGCGCGGCTGAAAAACTGTGATGATGCTCCCGTTCTACTTTTCCTGAAAGGAAATGCTGAACTAAATACGCAACGTTTTATCGCGTTGGTGGGAACCCGCAACTCAACGCCCTATGGAAAACAGGTAACGGAAATGCTCGTCGAAGGTTTTGCCAAATACAATGCGACCATTGTCAGCGGACTTGCTTACGGCATTGACATTATCGCGCACAAAGCTTCCTTGAAAAATAATGTTCCTACCATCGGTGTGCTTGCACACGGGCTCGATCGGATTTATCCGGCTGCACATAAACCTGTCGCCGAAAAAATGATCAACTGTGGCGGTGTGATTACAGAATTCATCAGCAAGACCAATCCTGACAGGGAAAATTTTCCGGCACGCAATCGTATCGTAGCGGGTATGACAGACGCGACACTCGTTATTGAGTCAGCGACAAAAGGAGGAGCATTGATTACTGCCGACATTGCAAATTCATATAACCGTGACGTATTCGCCATCCCCGGAAAAATCGGTGAAAAATTTTCGGAAGGATGTCATGAGTTAATCCGTTTGAACAGGGCGATGTTAGTTGAATCCGCCGATCAGATCGCAGAAGTGTTAAACTGGAATGATAATGCATCAAAGAAAAAAGAAAACACGCAGTTGAAATTTTTTCACGAATTGAAATCAGAAGAAAAAGTATTGGTGAATCTTCTGCATCAAAATGGTAAACTTGATATCGACAGCATCACCATACAGGCGAACATGGCGATGAGTAAGGTTTCTTCCACGCTTCTAAACCTTGAATTTGCAGGGGTTTTGCGGTCGTTGCCCGGAAAAGTGTACGAGCTGTTATAAGCTTAATTTAGGATTTGAAATATTTGCTATCTTTCATCAAATAAAATTAAGTGTCATGAAAAGATATTTCTGCGTCTTACTATTTCTTCTCTCCGCATTCATTTCTTCAGCGCAATTAACAACTTTTGAAAGAGCAATTAAACCGGCATTCAATGCGGGTTTTGTAAAAATTCTTGCCGGTACAAATGGTCAATGGTTTCTTGCAGGAAATTTATCTTCCGCTTCTCCTGATCGAAATTACATAATGAAATGCGATAGCGTGGGGAATACGCTTTGGTCCGACAGCGGACTTGATACCAATCACATCGGTTACATCGGCGATCTTATTAAATCCGCTGACGAGAACCTGGTTGCATGCGGAGTTGATTACCCGTGTGATGGAATAGACCTCGGCATATTTTTAAAAAAGGTTGATACCAATGGAACATTGCAATGGATCCGGAAATTCCCGATTGCTTCATTGGGTGGAGGACCATCCGGTGTGAGCAAGGTGATTCAATTATCCGGAAACGGATTTTTATTTACGAGCATCAACATTCTTTATAAAACAGATCCGGCAGGTTTTGTTATTTGGACTGATACTTTAACCAACGGAGCTGTTCTTTGCCTGCTTGAAAATCAACAGCACAACTACCTTGTAGGGACGTCGTCAGGAATTTCTGTTTTCGACTCGTCAGGAAATTTTTTAAGTACTCATCCGATTGCGGGCGGAGCGCAGGAAATTATTTCTCTCCAGGACACCGGTTATTTTGTTTCATCGGGAACGGATTTCAATGACATTGACACAGCGTTCACTTCGATTCTGACATTCAACCTATCCGGGTACCTGTCATCTGTTCAGCAAATAAAATATTACGGAAACGAATGGTGGATTTTGGGAAGAGAAAATAACCAGACTACCGTTTTGAATCTTGATTCATTGCTGCAGTATTCGAATAGTTTTTCTTTCGGGGATGATCATGTTATAGGAGGTGACCTGGATATTTCTTCCACCAGAATTGCTTTGGCAGGAGTGGAAATTACAGCCGCTAACAGCAACATGTTTGTCAAAACATTTTTAAAGAACGGAACTTCTGTTTCTTATCACACCGATGCGGGAATTACGGATATCCGATACGATACCGTTTACATGGTTCATCATATTGCCTTGCCTCCTGGTGTTTCCGATTTATTTTTTGATACGTATGTAACTGTTAAAAATTTCGGACAGGATACTTTGACAGATGTGTTCGTTAATTCAAAATTTTTCACCTACACTATTTGCGAGTATAATTTCTACATGCATCAATTTACCGGTTTAAATCTTTTACCCAATGATACTGTTCAATTACACCTCGGCTTACTTTGGGATCCGATGTTGTATTGCGCGAATGTCTGCACGTTCGATTATTGCTTCTGGACGTCGTGCCCGAATGGGAAAGTGGATAAAGATCATTCCAACGATTCTATCTGCAATGGTTTCACGGCGGATTTCCAGACCGGATTACAGGTTCAAAAGGTTGATAACGGAATCTCCGTATTTCCGAATCCGGCTGAATCAGAAATTTTTATTCAACTCGCTGAAGAAAAAAATCAACACCTGCTTTTTGAAATTAAAAATTTGTTGGGTGAGAAGATTTTATCGGGGGAGTTGGCTGAGAAAATAAATACGATTGATCTCGCAACTCTTCCTCCCGGAATTTATTTTATCTGCATACATTCAGGCGAGAAAGCGGTTACCCGAAAATTTATCAAACTTTAACTTGTTCTGTATAATTTACTAAACTTCTGTATATAAACCATAGAATTTCTTTTCGCTCTAAGTGTCTTCTTTGAGTTTGTGGTAAAAAATAAACATCTCCGCCGCAGAGCAGCGGAGTATTTGATGGGAATTCTTTCCGATCGCCCCAAGGGGCGGGGAATAATTCCCATCAGATCCCGAT
>JAYVZS010000144.1:0-7877 GCA_043783155.1 Bacteroidota bacterium
CAGCTGTGCTTTTTGCACAAACATTTTCAAACACCACGTTAACGCCCGTCCCCAACAACCAGACAGATCTTTTGATTCCCATTGTTGTGCAGGGGTTGCCGAATGTAATTGACTCAACATTCGGAATTGTATCGGCATGCGTTGACATATCGCATCAACACATGTCTGATTTGAAACTTCGTTTGCGTTCACCGTTAGGAACAGAAGTAATGCTCTCCGATCAAAGTGGCGGTGGCGGGTCCGGTTACCATTCAACCTGCTTCGAAGAAAACGGAAGCAATGGATGGATTAACACCAGTGCAGGTCCGTACACCGGCTCCTATATTCCACAATATTCTTTGAATAATTTCAACACCGGTGAAAACCCAAACGGAACATGGAACCTTGTGATCACAGACATGTTTAACTTTTTAGATACGGGTAATTTTCATTCCATCAATCTTACATTCGCAATCAATCCACCTCATAACCCTGTTACTTTATTTGTTTGCAATACGTCTGATGCCAGCGGCTGTTCATGTCCCGATGGTACGCAAAACTGCGATCTACTTCCTGATATGACTGCAGCTTGCACTAACTGGATTACACCTTATACGGAGACTACCGGATACCTGAATGTTTCTACCGCAACTCCAAACATCGGTTGGGGACCCCTTGAAATTCATGGTATCGACAGTTGTTTCTGTGACGGCGTACTTGTTCCATGTTCAACTGCTACTTGCCCGAATGGAGATCCTCCAAAGCAATTGGTCAGACAACGCATTTATCATAAGAACGGAAGTAACATGACTTATTGGGATCGTGCTGCCGGCACGATGGCTTATCATCCAGGTCATTCTCATATCCATGTTGATGATTGGATCTGGATTGATGTACGCAGGAAAACAGGAGACCCTAATCCGACTCACTGGCCGAAGACAGGAATCGGATCAAAACAAAGTTTCTGTTTGGTAAATCTCGGAGATTGTACAACAAATATAGGCGTGTGCCGCGATGATAGCGGCAATACAATTACACAGGCAAATATTCCGAACAGCAATCTCGGCTCAGTAAGTGGTTGTAGCGTCGACCAGGGAATTTATGTCGGGCATTATGATACATACGGGAGCATCCAGGTTAATATTCCACCGACAGCCTGCAATGGTGACTACTTCATTGTTTCCATTACCGATCCTCTGAATGCTTTTCTCGAACAAAATGATTCGAACAACTGGATTGTAATTCCGGTTACACTTACTCACCAGTTAGGAACTGGCACATTCGAACCCGAAGGATTTATCAACCAGGTTTCAGGCGCACAGGTAAATTGCCTTTCCAATTCTGCTACGTCTGATTCCATGATGTGGGATTGGGGCGATGGCTCCGCTCCTACCATGTATTACGGCTCACCTGTTTCCGTTCATATCTACTCGGCACAGGGCACGTATATAATCGGAGAGTACGCTTACAATCAGTGCGGGCTTACCTATAGTTCCGATACGATTTCTATTCTTCCAACTTCTGTCAATGAGGTTGCAAAATCAATTGTGTCCTGGAATGTGTATCCGAATCCTGCGAAAGACAAAATCAATATTGATTATACACTTGCAAACAATTCTGATGTAAAAATAGAAATCACGGATGCGGTTGGCCGGGTGATAAAAGATCTCAGCAATGCCAATCAGAATGTTGGTAAATACCACCTGTCACTCAACCTTGACAGTGAAAAAATGAAACAAGGAATTTATTTTGTACGAATTTCAACCAACAATAAAATTGCGAATGAACGTTTTGTTGTGCTGAAGTAATCCAAAGAAACGAAATAAACGGATAAGGGGGTGTTCTGAAAAGACGCTCCTTATTTTTTTATCAGCCGGTAATTTTTGTATTCGCCGATACGGAAACCCAAAATTTTTTCGAACCCTTTTTTCAGTTGTGATTTAAATCCTGGTTTCCTTTTTGACGGATCAAAACTGAATTTCCAGTTTTTAGCTGCAATTCTTTTTTGCATCACTAACGGATGAGTTTCTTTGAATTCAGCAAGTGAATTTATGCGTGTGTAATCAAATTCATTTACATCATGCACATTTTTTTTAACCCATTCATCATCGTGCCAGAGCTTATGGAAATACTTTTGCTTTTCCTGCTGATATGAAGGCGGCTTCACCCATCCATAATGATAGACAGATGCATCTACTTTTTTCACTTGCAGCGGGCGACCGTTTTTCTGAAATCCTTGTGCATCTCGGAAAGAATAAATTCCGGAGTGTGGCCGGATGATGCGGACTTCTTTCCTATACCATTGTGTTGAGTCACCCACGAAATCATACGACCCGTAAAAATGCATGTAATCAAAAAGCAATCCTTCCACACGTTTATCATCCTTCCATTCCTGCATTGCTACACGGATAGCCGGCAAATATTTTTCATGAATAACTTCGTCGCCTTGTATATAAAAAGCCCAGTCGCTGTCGGGAGAAACTTTTGCCAGCGCTTTATTGGTTTCAAGAGCAAGTATTCTTCCTCCTTCACGCAATGATTCGTCCCACACGCTGTCGAAGATTTTTATTTTAGGTGAGTTGATACTCTCAATGAGTTTCCTCGTACCGTCTTCGGAGTTACCAACCATCACAACAAACTCATCGCATACATCGAGAATAGAAACGATTGCTTCTATAGCAGGATAGTCGAATTTATTTGCGTTGCGAATGAATGTAAAACCGGAAACCTTCAAGTTAGTTGGCGAGTTAGTGAATTGGTGAGTTAGCGGTTGGTTACTTTCTTCCATATTTGGCGGTGTGGTGGGAAGCGGAAGATATTTTCATTATTTCATTTGCTTCGTTGATAGTACAATGAAAAATAAAGATGTTTGACATTGGGACCCCTTCTCTGATTGCCCCTTCACCGATTCTCATTTTCACCCACCCACCCGTTCACCAACTCTCTCACACTCCTGTGTAGTTAAACGGCGTAATCTCCTTCAGTTGTTTCCTGATCGCGTCGCTTACGTCAAGCTGATCAATGAAATCGGAAATTGTTTGCTTTGAAATTTTTTTATTCGTTCTCGTAAGTGCTTTTAATTTTTCATACGGCTGAGAAACATTTTCTTTCCGTAAAATAGTCTGAATAGCTTCGGCAACAACAGCCCAGTTATTTTCGAGATCGGCATCGAGCGCGTCTTTGTTTACAATTAATTTACCCAACCCTTTCATCAGCGATTTTAATGCAATGAGTGTATGAGCAAATGGAACTCCCGCATTTCTCAACACAGTTGAATCGGTAAGATCGCGTTGCAATCGGGAGATGGGAAGCTTTGCGGAAAGATGTTCAAACAACGCATTCGCCATCCCGAGATTTCCTTCTGAGTTTTCAAAATCAATCGGGTTTACTTTATGTGGCATGGCTGAGGAACCAATCTCTCCTTCTTTAATTTCCTGTTTGAAATAATCCATGGATATATAGGTCCAGATATCGCGGTTGAGGTCGATAAGAATATTATTGATACGTTTCAGGTTATCAAACAAAGCGCAGAGATTATCATAATGTTCAATCTGCGTGGTGAACTGCTGACGTTGCATGCCCAGTTTATTCTTCACGAAATCGTTCGCAAATTTTTTCCAGTCAACCGACGGATATGCTACATGGTGCGCGTTAAAATTCCCGGATGCTCCTCCGAACTTTGCGGTAAACGGGATTTGTTTTAGTTGTTGAAACTGATTGTTTAAGCGTTCAACAAAAACCTGTATTTCCTTTCCGAGTCTTGTAGGTGATGCCGGCTGCCCATGCGTACGTGACAGCATCGCGATGTCTTTCCACTTCTCAGACAATGAATCAAGCGTTTTAATTACATCAGAAATAAACGGGAAATAGATTTTCTCAACGGCATTTTTAATGGCAAGAGGAAATGCTGTGTTATTAATATCCTGGGATGTCAATCCGAAATGAACAAACTCCGAATGCGCTGACAATCCCAATTCCTCCAGTTTCTTTTTCAGAAAATATTCGACAGCTTTTACATCGTGGTTGGTAATTTTTTCAGATGCCTTTATTTCATCCGCATAAACAGTAGAAAAATTGGTGTACACTTTTCGAAGAGACGTAAACTTTGATTGATCCGTGGTCTTTAACTCAGGCAAAGGCAATTCACATAAGGCGATAAAATACTCAACCTCAACCAACAAGCGATAACGAATCAATGCTTCTTCGGAAAAATAAGCTGCCAGTTCTTCAGTTTGGCTCCTGTAGCGGCCATCCACCGGAGAAATTGCATTTAATGTGTTCAAATCCATTGTTTCGCATTTTAAAATCAAGGCCGAAGTTAAATATTTATTGGCAAGTGTGAGAAAACAAACGGTTCATCGCGGTTGTTATACACTTCAGCATCCGTTGTATGCACCGGTCGCCTTCCGGCATGAAAACTTTCTATTCAAAATTAGTTTTGCGCTCGAAATCAGCGATTAAAAAAAAGCATAAAACTTTGGTCATTAAAATAGTTTCCATAGTTTTGCCGCGAAATCAGGAGGCAGATTGCGATGAAAGCAGAAGAAAGAATATTGGAAGCGGCGAGTGAACTTTTTTTTCGTCATGGAATTAAAAGCATCACCATGGATGCCATTGCTTCTCATTTAGGGATGTCGAAGCGAACGATTTATGACAGTTACGAAGACAAGCATGCCATTGTGAAAGCGCTTACAAAACAGGAACTTGCTTTCCAGGAAAAAGAACTCGAAGACATCCGGAAGCATTCCAAAAATTCGATTGATGAAATCATGGGTGCCATGAGTTGTGTCGGGAAAACATTCGGGAAAATAAACCCGACGCTATTCTATGATCTTCAGAAATTCCACCAGGATGCATGGAAAGAATTCCGCACTTTCAAAGAGCAAAAAATGCAAACCTTTATCGAGGAAAATCTGAAACGTGGAATCAAACAAGAGTTATACCGCAAAGACCTCAATGTTAAAATCCTGGCCAAGTTCAGAATTGAACAGGTAGAAATGGTTTTCAACCCCGCGATCTTCCCGCATAATAAATTCAACATGACAGAAGTGCAACTGGTTTTGCTCGATCATTTCCTGCACGGCATCACCACCATCAAAGGACATAAAATGATTAACAAATATAAACAAGTTATAGAAGAAGAATAATAAGCAGATTAAAACGTCTGCTTAAAAATGCCACCATTTCAAAAATTAACTTTTATGAAAAAAATACTTTTCCCGGTTGTCATAACCATCTTACTCTCAGGAGTTGTAAAGGCTCAGAGTAAAACTGAAACGTTTAGTTTTTCCCTTCAGCAAGCCATCGAATATGCTTACCAGCATGATGTGAATCTATTGAATGCTGATCTGGACCAGCAGATTGCAAAAGCAAAAGTAAAAGAAACGGTCGGCATCGGACTACCACAGATCAATGCCAGTCTTGATGTGAAAGACTATTTCGTGGAGAATTTTCTTTTCCCGAATGTTTTTGGAGGTGGATCTTTCACCGGCGAAATACCAGGAACATTTTCCGGCCTTCCTATTAAAACTCCAACCTATAGCGCAACGGCCGCTGTCCAGGCATCACAACTTATTTTTGACGGATCTTATATTGTAGGATTGCAGGCGTCGAAAGCCTACCGTGAGTTATCGCAAAAAACATATACGAGAACAAAAATTGAAACGGCTGTTTCTGTCAGCAAAGCCTATTACAATTTATTGGTTACCCGTCAGCGACTTGAGTTGCTGGATGCAAATATCCTCCGTCTTAAAAAGTTGAATGATGATACACAGACGATGTATGACAACGGCTTCGTCGAAAAAATTGACCGCGATCGGATCGTCCTTACTTATAATAATGCAACTGTTGAAAGAGAAAAAATGGAGCGGCTGATTACTTTAGCCAACTACCTTTTTAAATACCAGGTCGGCATTAATATTACAGCCAATGTTGTATTAACTGATTCGTTGAGTGCAGAATCGGTGAAGGGAATCTCAGTTCCTTCTGAACAAGCAGATGTCACCAGGCGAATCGAATACTCGTTGCTTCAATCACAGCAACATCTTCTGCAACTCGATTTAAAGAGAAATCAGTTTCAATATTTGCCAAGTCTCGTGTTGATTGGCAGCCTCTACACGACCGAACAAAGAGCAACGCTTGATGTTTTTAATTCACATAAAAAATGGTATCCCACCGGGTTTGTCGGCGCTACTTTATCAGTACCCTTATTCAACGGTTTGCAAAGTGCCAGAAAAATTGACCAGGCAAAACTTGCATTGAAAAAAATGGAGAATGAAATCACAAATACAACAAATGCATTAAACCTTGAAACTGAAACAAACCGCACGATGCTGAATAACGCATTGGCATCTTTCAAAACACAGGGACAAAACCTCGAACTTGCTACTGAGGTCGCGCGTGTAAGCAAAATAAAATATGACCAGGGCGTTGGCTCTAACCTGGAGGTGATCAATGCAGAAGCATTGCTGAAGGAAGCACAGACAAATTACTATAACTCTATGTTTGACGCACTTGTTGCGAAAGTAGACCTCGATAAAGCACTTGGAAATATTAAATAATAATAAACACACAAAACAAATAACTCTTTATATAAAATTAAATAACCATGAAAAAATATATCCTAGCATCAGCTGTCATTGTCGTTCTTGCATCATGTGGTACGGGGTCAGATAAAAACTCTCTGGCGGCAAAACAGTCCCAACTTGATTCACTGAAAAAAGAACAAGGAAATATCAAGGAAAAAATTACCAAGCTGGAAGCAGAAATTGCAGCAATTGATACAGCAAAAAAAGAAGATAAATCAAAATTTGTGGGCATCACAGAGATGGCTACGCAAACGTTCAATCACTTTGTTGAGGTCCAGGCAAAAGTCGATGGCGATGAAGATGTAACCGTAAGCCCTGAAATGCCGGGAACTATTACGTCCGTTTCTGTTCAGCCCGGCGACCCTGTTGAAAAAGGACAACTACTCGCTTCAATGGACGATAGAACAATTCATGCAAATCTTGATGCAATGAAAGCTCAGATGGATATGGCAGTCACCATGTTCAACAAACAAAAAAATCTCTGGGATCAAAAAATAGGAAGTGAAGTTCAATTCATCCAGGCACAAACTCAAAAAGAATCGATGGAAAAACAATACGCGTCCATGCATGCACAGTGGGAACTTACAAAAATTAAATCACCCATCCAGGGAACCGTTGACCAGGTAAATATTAAGATCGGTCAGTCTGTCGCCCCGGGATCTCCTGCTGTGCGTGTCGTTAATCTCTCCAACCTGAAAGTAAAGGGTGAAGTTGCTGAATCATATATCAGCAAAGTAAAACGCGGCAACGACGTCGTATTATTTTTTCCTGATATCAACAAAGAAGTGAATGCCAAGCTTGATTATTCGGGACAAGCGATAAATATGCTGAACAGAACATTCAATGTAGAAGTACGGCTGAATCCGAAAGACGGAAACTTCCATCCAAACCAGGTGGTAGTGTTAAAGATTGCTGATTACTCTGTTCCTAATTCTTTTGTAATCCCGGTGGGTGCTGTTCAGAAATCAACGGACGGTGAGTTCGTATACGTTGCAGAAAATGAAAATGGAAAAACGATTGCGAAGAGAAAAACTGTAACATCAGGAATGACCTATAACGGAGTAGCTGAAATTAAAAACGGCCTTGCACAGGGAGACAAAGTAATTACTACTGGTTACCAGAATATTATTGAAGGAGATCCAATTAAACTATAGAAATGTTATTGGTTATACGTTATACGTTATTTGTTAAACGTTATACGCATTCAAACATAAACACTGGCGTCCTAAACATTAATAATAAAGTTCTTTGAAAGTCTTGTTGGTACTGCGTTAGAGGTCATCTTTAAGTTTAATGGATTTGAATTTTCTT
>JAYVZS010000145.1:0-2877 GCA_043783155.1 Bacteroidota bacterium
GGGACAGAACTAAAGTCCCATCCCTTTTCTATAAAAAATAATTTTAGAATCATTCCTTTTCGTCAGTCGAATCAGACTTCTTTTTTCTGGTCTTCTTAGTAGCTTCACTTTTTTCTTCTGTCGCAGGAGCTTCAGTTGCAGATGCAGTAGACTTCTTACCTCTGCGTCTGGTTCCTTTTGCCTTATTCGTTGTAGTCTCTTTACCTTCTACTCCGTAAATAAGATTGAAATCAACCAGCTCCATCATGCACATTTCTGCATTGTCGCCGGAACGGTTTTCAAGCCTAATTATCCGTGTATAACCACCCGGACGATCAGCAATCTTTGGAGCAACTTCACGGAATAATTCGGCAACTGCAAATTTATTCTGAAGATAACTGAATACCATTCTGCGTGAATGAGTGCTGTCTTCTTTGGAACGAGTGATAAGCGGCTCAACATATTTCCGCAGCGCTTTTGCTTTTGCAACAGTCGTATTGATGCGTTTGTGCAGGATTAGTGAAGAAGACATATTTGAAAGCAAAGCCTCACGATGCGAGTGCTGTCTTCCAAGATGATTGAATTTTTTTCCGTGTCTCATTTTGATGGTTATTGAATACTCGTAATTACTTTTTAGTTTTTAGTTTATGGTTTTTAGTTAACTACAAACTATAAACCAAAAACTATAAACCAATTTATTTTCTGTCAAGATATTTTCCAACGTTCATGCCGAATGACAGGTTCTTTGCACGTACAAGTTCTTCGAGCTCAGTGAGGGATTTCTTACCGAAGTTGCGAAACTTTAAAAGATCTGCTTTATTGTAAGAAACAAGATCTCCAAGTGTTTCAACATCGGCGGCCTTAAGACAATTTAATGCTCTTACAGAAAGATCCATATCAACAAGTTTTGTACTCAAAAGCTGGCGCATATGAAGAGTATTCTCATCGAGTTCTTCAGTAGGCGTCTTTTCTTTTGTCTCCAAAGTAATTTTCTCATCAGAGAAAAGCATGAAGTGGTGAATAAGTATTTCTGCTGCTTCCTTCAGTGCTTCCTTCGGATGAATGGAACCATCAGAAGAAATCTCCATGATGAGTTTTTCATAATCTGTTTTCTGCTCAACGCGGTAATTTTCTACAGAGTATTTTACATTACGAACAGGAGTAAAAATAGAATCCATTGGTATGGTTCCTATTGGTGCACTGTTCAATTTATTTTCTTCTGAAGGAACATAACCACGTCCTTTATCAATATGAATATCAATGGTAAGTTTTACACTGGTTTCCATGTTGCAAAGAACAAGTTCAGGATTAAGAACCTGGAATGCTGTCGTGAATTTACTAATGTCGCCGGCAGTAAACTGCGTTTTACCATTTACACTTACTGTTACTTTTTCTGAATCTGTTCCCTGTATCTGTTGCTTGAAACGAACCTGTTTCAGGTTAAGGATAAGCTCAGTAACATCTTCAACCACTCCTTTGATGGTAGAAAATTCGTGATCTACGCCTGAGATTTTAATTGAGGTAATTGCATGTCCTTCGAGTGAAGAAAGCAGTATTCTGCGTAATGCATTACCGATGGTAATTCCATAACCTGGTTCAAGAGGACGAAACTCGAATACACCGTTACGGTCGTCGGAGTTGATCATGATCACTTTTTCCGGTTTCTGAAATGCTAAGATGGCCATTGTATCGTATATAGTTTAAGGTTTGACTTAATAAATAAGAGAAAGTGTTTCTTTCTCATTCAATTACTCTATTGGCTTACTTGGAATATAATTCCACGATAAGTTGTTCTTTAATCGCTTCAGGAATCTGATCGCGTGTAGGCAGGTTAAGTATCTTCCCTGTCATCGAAGTACGATCCCATTCAAGCCAGGCATGCTTATGACTATACCCTGTTGTTGCACCGGCAATCACTTCAAGCGATTTAGAACGCTCGCGAACAGCAATCAAGTCACCACTCCTGCATGTGTACGATGAAATATTCACCACCTTACTATTGACTGTTATGTGACGATGTGATACAAGCTGACGTGCCGCCATACGCGTAGGAGCAAGTCCCAGGCGGAATACAACATTATCCAGCCGGGCTTCGATTAGTTGTAAAAGGTTTTCACCGGTAATGCCTGCCTTACGGGAAGCACGGTCGAATATTTTCGCAAACTGTCGCTCAAGAATACCGTACATGTATTTCACCTTCTGCTTTTCCATAAGCTGAACAGCATATTCTGATTGCTTCGCACGCTTTTTAGTTGCGCCATGTTGTCCTGGCGGATAATTCTTTTTATCAAAAGATTTATCCGGTCCGAAGATTGGTTCACGGAACTTACGTGCAATTTTTGTTGATGGGCCGATGTATCTTGCCATGATTTATAGAATTCTTTTATTAAAATTATACTCTGCGTTTTCCATGAGGACGGCAACCGTTATGAGGAATAGGTGTCAGATCCATTATTTCAGTAACTTCTATTCCGGACTGATGAAGAGTTCTCATTGCTGATTCCCTGCCTGCTCCCGGTCCTCTTACAAATACTTTCACCTTTCTTAGTCCGAGGTCAAAAGCTGCCTTCGCGCAATCTCCGGCAGCAAGCTGTGCTGCATAAGGTGTGTTCTTCTTAGAACCTTTGAATCCCATTTTGCCCGCTGAACTCCAGGAAATCACCTGGCCAGCATCATTGGTGAGAGAAATAATGATGTTGTTGAAAGTTGCATTGATAAATGCTTTACCGTATGCATCAACTTTTACCACTTTCTTCTTCGCAGCCTTCGTGGGTTTATTAGTCGCTGTCTGTTGTGTAGCCATAATGATCAATTACATTTTAGTTGCCTTCTTCTTGTTGGCAACAGTTTTACGTTTTCCTTTTCTTGTTCGGCAATTAGTTTTAGTGCGTTGTCCAC
>JAYVZS010000146.1:0-7790 GCA_043783155.1 Bacteroidota bacterium
CGTATCGGGATCTGATGGGAATTATTCCCCGCCCCTTGGGGCGATCGGAAAGAATTCCCATCAAATACTCCGCTGCTCTGCGGCGGAGATGTTTATTAAATTTTTAGAACTAAAAATCAAAGGCGGTCTTCGTGTTTCTAAGTGTTCTTAGTGTCATAGAGACTGTGACTGTATAGGATTGATTAAAATATAGCATTACTTGTGAAAATTTGTAGACTTCCTTCGCGGTCTTTGTGCTGCCTTTGCGACCTTTGCGGTAAAAATTAAACTTTAACACAAAGAACAAAATGTTAAAGCTCAAAGTTCACAAAGAATTATTCCTCCGTAAGAATTTTGAAACAAATTTCAGGAATCTTATTAGTGGTTATTTTTTCTTCACCACTGAGACACTAAGAACACTAAGGTGCACTAAGAACTGTCCACCTAAGAAAATTTTAAACGTATTTTAGACAGCCTGTTATTGTATTAAAAAAATTATCTTTGCTTTCCCTACATGTAACCATGAAAAACTTTATCGTTTCAGCCCGAAAATACCGTCCCGTCACGTTTGATACCGTTGTCGGGCAACCCAATATTACCAACACATTAAAGAATGCGATCAGGAATAATCATTTGGCGCAGGCCTTTCTGTTTACAGGTCCGCGTGGTGTCGGTAAAACAACTACTGCGCGTATTCTTGCCAAGACCATCAACTGCTTAAATATTTCAGAGAATGTTGAAGCTTGTAACCAGTGTGAATCCTGCGTGACATTTAACAACGGACAGTCACTGAATATTTATGAGTTGGATGCTGCTTCCAATAATTCCGTTGACGACATTCGCGCGTTGGTGGAACAGGTGCGTTATCCGCCGCAAGGTGGAAAATACAAAGTTTATATTATTGATGAAGTTCACATGCTTAGCGCCAATGCCTTCAATGCTTTTTTGAAAACGCTGGAAGAGCCGCCGTCTTACGCCGTCTTTATTCTTGCTACAACAGAGAAGCACAAAATTATTCCAACCATTCTTTCGCGTTGCCAGATTTTCGATTTTAGCCGAATCAGCGTGGATGGTATTGCCGGACAATTGAAGAGCATTGCTGAAAAAGAAAATATACAGACTGAAGAAGATGCGTTGCACATAATCGCTCAGAAAGCTGACGGAGCCATGCGTGACGCGCTTTCCATGTTTGATCAGCTCGTCAGTTTTGCAGGAAATAATCTCACCTACAAAGCCGTCATCGAAAACCTGAACATTCTCGATTACGATTATTATTTCAAAATCATGGATGATATTCTTGCCGGAAATATTTCCCCGGTACTGCTTACGTTCGATGAAATTCTCAACAATGGTTTTGATGCGCATAATTTTATAAACGGATTGGCTTCGCACTTCCGCGATTTGCTTGTTTGTAAAGATGATGTTACGTTGAAGTTGCTTGAAGTAAGTCAGAACATCCGCGAAAAATATAAAGTACAAGCGAGACAATGTTCAGCGAACCTGCTGCTTGAATTACTCGATCGCGCGGGCAAATGCGAC
This sequence comes from Bacteroidota bacterium, assembly GCA_043783155.1. Taxonomy (GTDB): domain Bacteria; phylum Bacteroidota; class Bacteroidia; order AKYH767-A; family 2013-40CM-41-45; genus JAPLDA01. The sequence goes on from JAYVZS010000146.1 coordinate 1,519, forward strand.
ATCAGCTACAAAGCCGCCAAGAACCAGCGTTTGCATGTGGAACTCACGTTGCTTAAAATGTGTGCATTAAATTCTGCTGTTTCAGTTTCTGACCCGTTCAAAAAAAAAGTTGAGCCCGTAGTACCGGTTGCAAAACCTGTCACCGCAATTCCTGTTCCGCAAGCCATAACTCCTCAGCCGATAACCGTTGCGAAGGAACCGGAGGCACCTAAATTTATTCCGAAAGAAAAAGCTGCGCCGGAACCAACGGTCAGGAAAACGATTTCCATTACAGCCAACCTGAATTCGAAAACTTCTGCAAAAAACGACGTGAAGAAAACGGAAGAAGTCGCGGAAGCTCCTGTTATCAATGCTTTCAGCAAGGAAGATCTCGAACAGGTATGGAAAGAATATTCTGACACCCTTCAGAAAGAGGGACGATTGTCATTGCATGCTGCATTGTTGAAACGCAAACCGGAGTTGAAAGAAGACTTCAAGGTTCTTTTCGGACTGGATAACCCCGCTGTTGAAAAGGATATGAATGATGTGAAGATGGAACTGATGGGTTTCCTCAGAAAGAAACTCAACAACAACCAGGTTCAGTTGTCAACGTACATTGACAAAGACGGAACCATGACCGATAAAATTCCTTATACACCAAAAGAAAAGTTCGATCACATGGCTGCGAAAAATCCTGCGCTCAAAGAATTGAGGAAGCAGTTGGATTTGGAGATTGATTAGTGAAGGAAGTATTGAGTACGATGTACGAAGGATAAAGATGAAATTTTTTTTGCAGGAGATGTTATAATCTGAATGTGAGCAGCAATGCAAATAACAGCAATGAATCAATAAACTAACCAAGAGCAAAAGGAGTTGTAAATGAAGAAAAAAGCTGCTTTTTTTTCTTACTTCTTCTTTGTCAGCAGAACCCTCAACACATCGTCTGGGTGTGCGTTTATGATGAGTGGCCTTTCCCGCCTCACTTTTTTCTTAGCTTTCTTTTTTGTCATAAAGCAAAGGTAAGTATTATGACCAGTGCATCGGTTTTTTTAGGACATACTTCGAGGGTGTTTCTATTTCTGATGGAAGCATAGAGTTTTTAAATTTCTCTTCATGATTTTCCAGTTTTAAAGAAGTGTTTGATTTGTTTTGAAGATCAAAAGAAAAGCGGTTTGGTGGAAAGTAGATAAGAATTTTGTGTGCGGGTTTAAATTCCCTTATAAAATCGATTGGGGGATTTAAATCGCTATCAGCAGAAATTAAAATGCTAATATCGCACCTCTCCAAAACCACGTCGCGAATCATGTTTGTGGCAATATGAACATCTGTTTCTTTTTCTTCAAACGTTACAAATGGTTTTCCACAACTTGAATGCATCGTTTCTTTTTTTAGAAATTTTCCTAAAAACAAATTAAACTTTGGGTTTAGCTTGTTGGCCGAAAAGAATAAATCTTGTCGTTCTTTTTGACCTTTATTATTATTCGGAACTGCTGAAAAATAATTTACCTCGACCAATTCCTGATGTGGCCGGAGAAAGGATGAGCAAAACTTAACCATGTCTAACCAATAGTATTTTCTCCACCCTTTAGTTTTTAATCCAAAGTAAAAATTGAAGCCATCAACATAAAAAATTATCCGCTGTTTTTTGTCTGACATATATTTTTTAAAAAAAAGAAGCCCTCTGCAATTGAGGGCTAAACCTAAGAATTTCTCATCTTAGGGGGGTATGAGGTTTTATCCTCAGTGCAATAATAGCACATAAAAATGAAGCGACAATAAATTATTGGCATATTTCTAACATCTGTTTGTTAATTACAGAAAACCTGCCTTTTTAAAACGTTATAACGTTTTAAAAATCCCTTCATTGATAGTTAACCATTCAACCTTCTTGGGGTTATAAAGATTGAAACAATCAAAAACATTGCAACAATAACATCAATTATTTTCCAAGTGTCGCGCTGAATAATGATTTTAGCGAACGGTTGAAACAGGATTGCAAGCGCAACGAAGGCAATCACAAATACAATCTGTTTATTTATGAAGGCATCATATGCAAGAACGGCAAAGCCAACAACGGAGCCAAGCCGAACGAATTGATAATATCCATATGGCATCTTCAGTAGACACAGCAACAGAACGCCTGTAAGTATTATTTTGAGTATATTCATTAAAAAACTATTTTTTTGGTGAAACTATTTCGATTATTTTTCCTGTTCCCCGGTATCTTCTGGGAGTCTCAATATTTAGGATAACGCTTGCTGGGTCATCTTCAGTATCGCTATCTTCTATTTTTCCGGTGACACCAAATTCAATTTTTTTTATTTTATCTATGCTTACGATCATCATTAAGTCTTTGCTGCTTTCTAAAATATTTATTTGTTCTCTTGAAACAGGAAAGTAGAAATAGAAAACACTTGCTTTTATACAGACCGTGTTAGAACTATCGCTTTCGTAAATGTCTATTACGCGGAAATAACTTATGAATTGATATTGTGTATTTAAGACTGGCTTGTAGTCAATTGAAAAGGGATAGCGTACCGTGTCCCAATCATAAGAAATACGATACTTTGAAACAAGTTCTTCAATGATATTTTCGGTCACTTGTTTTTCTGCATTAATTTCTTTTTCATTGTTACTATCATTATTGCATGAATAGATTGCTATTGCCATAAGTACCATAAAAATATTTTTCATTTGACTTTGCGATTATGTCCCGACAAAGCCCGAAAACGGAAGTGTTAGAAAAACAGAGTGGGCTTAAGCACCTACCGTCAGTTGAGTCTTGCGACAGCCCGCCAAACAAAATAAATGCAGCCCACGCCTTAGCATGAGCGAAGCAAATATTATTGTCTGGTTTGTTGAGAGTCACAATTTCAACTGACAAATAATGCTTACGCTACTGTGAATATCGAAACAAATATAGAAAAGGATTAAGCGAAAGCAAATGATCCTGTAGCCGCCAAAAAATGGGGCGCAAAGTTACTAAAATACAAAAACAAGGGGTGCTTTCAAGGCCATTAATTGATGGGCTTTTGCGGGTTTATCAGATCATCATATTTCAGTCTTCCAAACGCCTGTTTAATCGCAAGGTCAAAACGGTCAACCTCATTTAACTTCCGTGTATTGTACCGGAAACTAAATTCGTTGCAATACCTGTGAAGGTGTTGTGGGCTTGCGTGATGATAAACTCCGATCAGTCCACGTTTCAGATGTGACCAGTAATTGTCAATGTTTGAAGTATGAAATTCGTCCCGAACATATTCTTTCATTCTATGTTTTACCGATTCATGATTGTATCCGTGACGGTGCAATGACTGGTAAGACTTCCATTCATCTGTGACCATAGTAGAACCCTTTTTGATGTGCTTCTCAATCACTGGAAGCAAATCTTTTTTCTGTGTACTATTTACAACCTGATTCACAACTTTTCCACCACGCTGAACTAATCCGATCACAATAGTTTTGTCGTCACCATTTCCGTTTTTCTTTTTACCCGCTCTTTTCTTTTTTGCTTTATAACTCTGGTGTTTGTTGCCCTCCAATCCTCCCACGAAAGTTTCATCTACTTCGACTATTCCCTCTAACATAACAGGTGCTTTCTCTCTTAGTATTTCTCTGATACGTGAGAGTAAAAACCACGCAGTCTTCTGTGTGACTGAAATATCTTTTGCTAATTGATGTGAACTAATTCCCTTCTTATGAGAGGTGAAAACATAAATCGCATGAAGCCATTTTGAAAGCGGAATTTTTGAACTCTCGAAATGCGTTCCTACTGTTACGGTGAATATTTTGTAGCATTTATTATTCGCACACTTGTATCTTTTTCCATCAGGGAAAGAGTAAATCTTCTCTCCTGCACACTTAGGACAAACGGGCTTTCCGTTCCATAAAAATTTTTCAAGGTATTTTCTGCAAAGGTTTTCATCCCGAAAATAGTTGCTGAGTGTTATTAAGTTGTTGAATGTAGTAGGCGTTTTGTTTTCTGACTGTTCCATGTCCCTGAGGTTTAATGAGTTCAAAGATACAAAACGAACACGAAGATTTGGTTAGTTATGTATATCATTGCCGTTCATTTCTTTCGCTTTTTTGTTGCATTAGTCGCCTCGTTTTCACTATATTTACGTTCTATACAAAGCTGATTTTTTAGTCAGCTTTTTTATTGATGAAGCGAAGATTTTCATTCATCAAAACAGGGGTGGGGGTAACTAAATAAAAATTTTAATGGACGAATTATTGAAAGAACAGGACGAGAAAGCCTTGAAAAAATCTCAGGAATACAAAGCAGACAGTATCCAGGTACTCGAAGGACTCGAAGCCGTGCGGAAACGCCCTGCCATGTACATTGGGGACATCGGTTTTAAAGGATTGCATCACCTCGTGTACGAAGTCGTGGATAATTCAATCGATGAAGCGCTTGCGGGCTATTGCAAGAACATTGATGTTTTTATCAATCCCGATAATTCGGTTACCGTAAGAGATGACGGCCGCGGTATTCCTACCGACATGATGGCCAAGGAAAAGAAGAGTGCGTTGGAAGTCGTGATGACGGTGCTACACGCCGGCGGTAAGTTCGACAAGGATTCATACAAAGTTTCCGGCGGATTGCACGGTGTCGGAGTCAGTTGCGTGAATGCATTATCAACACATCTTACTGCAACGGTTTGTCGTGAAGGAAAAATTTTCATGCAGGAGTATTCATGTGGTAAACCGTTATATGATGTAAAAGTAACCGGTGAAACAGATCGTACCGGAACGGAAATAAAATTCCTTCCTGACGCCAGTATATTTATCACGTCCGTTTACCAGTATGATACGCTTGCATCACGTCTTCGTGAACTTGCTTTTTTGAATAAGGGAATCAACCTTAACCTTACTGACCTTCGTGAAGCGGATGCGGAGGGAAAAAATCCTTCTGAAAATTTTTTCAGTGAAGGCGGATTGAGAGAGTTCGTTGCCTACCTCGATGAAACACGTGAGCGCTTAATCGCTGAACCTATTTACATGGAAGGCGAACGCGCCGGTATTCCTGTGGAAGTGGCGATGCAATACAATACATCTTTCAATGAAAATGTGCATTCTTATGTGAACAACATTAACACGCATGAAGGGGGAACGCATCTTGCCGGTTTCCGTAGGGCGTTAACACGTACATTGAAAACGTATGCTGAGAAATCAGGCATGCTTGATAAAGTGAAATTTGAAATCAGCGGTGATGACTTCCGCGAAGGTTTAACTGCCGTGATCTCCGTAAAAGTTCAGGAGCCTCAGTTTGAAGGACAAACCAAAACGAAACTCGGAAACAATGAAGTGATGGGTGCTGTTGACCAGGCCGTGAGTGAAATGCTTTCCAATTACCTTGAAGAGCATCCGAGAGAATCAAAAACAATTGTAGACAAAGTTATTCTTGCCGCTACAGCGCGACATGCTGCACGCAAAGCGCGTGAACTGGTGCAACGTAAGAATGTATTGCAAGGCACGGGGCTTCCGGGAAAACTTTCTGATTGCCAGGACAACGATCCTTCTGTTTGTGAAATATATTTAGTCGAGGGAGATTCGGCCGGTGGTACTGCCAAACAAGGCCGTAACCGTGCGTTCCAGGCGATCCTTCCGCTGCGTGGAAAAATTCTGAACGTTGAGAAAGCAATGGAATACCGGATTTATGAGAATGAAGAAATCCGGAACATCTACACGGCACTTGGTGTTTACCGTGACGAGAAAATTGAAGGACGTCCGCTCAACATGGTCAAGTTGCGTTACCACAAAATTGTGATCATGACCGATGCCGACGTGGATGGAAGTCACATCACGACATTGATTCTTACTTTCTTCTTCCGTCATTTAAAAGAACTGATTGAAGAAGGATATTTATATATCGCAACCCCACCACTTTATTTGGTAAAGAAGGGAAAAGAGCAGCGTTATGCATGGACGGATGAACAACGTCTGGCAGCAATAAAAGAAGTTGCGAAAGACGGGAAAGAAGAGAGTGTAGGCATTCAGCGTTATAAAGGTCTTGGAGAAATGAATGCGGAACAGTTGTGGGAAACAACGATGAATCCTGAAACCCGCACCCTGCGCAGAGTTACCATTGACAGCGCGGCAGAAGCAGATCGAATTTTCGCCATGCTGATGGGAGATGATGTTCCGCCTCGTCGTGATTTCATTGAGAAGAACGCGAAGTATGCGCGGATTGACATTTAATCAATGAGACTATCGTTTTAGAAACCGCCGCAGGCGGTGCACTGAAACGATTAAGTCGAATTGATCCCGGTAGCGAAGCGTATCGGGATCTG
>JAYVZS010000147.1:0-7782 GCA_043783155.1 Bacteroidota bacterium
GTCGCACCATGTATCAGTACAAGTTCCACCTGAGTTTGAAATAGCAACGGTGAGACAGACATAATAAGTTCCGTTGCTACTATATAAATGCCAAGGAAAGTGAGAGGTAGCAAATTGTCCGTCGCCAAAGCTCCATGAATAAGTTGCTCCGGGAATGCTGGCTGTACTGGAAGTGTAAAAATGAATACTATCTGTGTTAGTGGTCAACGCATATTAGGAGAAGTGGGCATTACAAATAGGTGGCGGAGGAGTTGTTGGTCCGACAACATGAACGCTGTCGCACCATGTATCAGTACAAGTTCCAGCCGCGGTGGAATCACTTACAGTAAGACAAACGTAATAGTTCCCTGAACCTGAATAGTAATGCCACGGATATTGCGATGAACCATGACTCCCATCACCAAAACTCCAGGAATAAATTGCATTTGCTGTAATGACAGTGTTGTTGTCATAAAAATGAATGCTGTCGGTATTGCTCGCCAGCGCATAATGCGAAAAGTGCGCATTGCATATTGGCTGTGCCTGAAGCAGAATTCCTCCCATGCAGAAAAGAAGGATCAAAAAATATTTTCTGAATGTGGAATTTAAAATCGCAATTATAGATTTTCTTTTCATGGTATAGGTCATTAGCACTGTAAGTCGGAATAAAGACAAGTCCCATCTAAAAAAGTTCGAAAAGGTAAAATACTGACTCGCAGTCAAATGTAAGAAAAAAACAATTTACTGCGCTTGTCTTTTAAAATTCTATCCCCATTAACATTTGAACAGTTTTCTTATCAGTACCAGTGGGTATACAAATTTACCCACCGGCTCGGATTCCTTATCCTTAAAGGGTTTCTGAGATTTACAGTCTGAAAAATCAAACAAAACCAGTCTGTAAAATTCAACTCTCATGAAAACTAACTCTCTCTTAAAAACCTGGATTGCTTCAATCCTGTTTCTCGTTATCAGTCTTACAGCACATGCAGGAAATGTCAACTGGCTTGGCGTCGTGAATGGCAAATGGAGCGATGGAACGAAATGGAGTGGTGGTTCAGCTCCAACACTGAATGACACCGCTGTTATTACAATAGCCGGAACATATACGGTGACGATGAACGGAACTGCTTCCATTGCGAAATTGTTACTCGGAAATGCAAGCGGAATCCAAACGTTAAGCATGAATGGTAACATCCTGACTATTGCGAACAACAGTGCCATCAACCCGCATGGTGTTCTTGATTTTTTCAATTCAAGTACACTCAATGGTGCGGGTACTTTAACCAACAGTGGAAGAATTATTTTAAACGGGAGCAATACAATTGCCGCAAACTTGATTTGCACCGATACCATTTTTGTTGATCATCAATCCAATTCAATAACGGGAACTTTTACCACCACATCCACATCGGTTCTTTATTTTAGGTGCGCTAATTACGTCGGACAAGTGACTTTCAGCAACGGCTGGACCAATAATGGAAAAATAATGTTGGCAGGTACTTATTATTATTCAAACCTGGTGGTTACAGCAGGTGTATTGGTAAACCCGGTTGGATCAATCATTCAGAGTACCCAAAATGTTTACCTCTATAACCGGATTGATGCGGCGGTGAATAACCAGGGAACCACCAATGTTGACGGTACATTACACATTTATACATCAGTGGCAGCGAGTGCTAACACTGGAGCAATTACATATATAACAGCCGGCAGCACGTTAAATTACCACGACGGAATAATAAATTGGAATGGCGGGACTATTAATTTTAATACGAATGGTCTATTGGCTTTTAACAATGCCACATTAAACTGGAACAGCGGAACAATTACGGGGATGAGTAAAATGATTTTCACCGGCTCCACTGCTAACTTTAATGTACAGATAATTCCGGCTGTAAATATTGAAATGAATTCATCCACACTGGCAAGTAGCTTCCTTCCGATTACCAGCGCGCATAAAATAACGATGATCTATGGGAACACCATTTCTGCTGCGTTGTTCAATACGGATACCATGATCGTTCAGCAGTACAGCAACGTGATGACTGGTGCGCTTACCACTTCACCTTCATCAGTTATTTCTATTGACGGAGCAAGTTATACAGCTGACTTTGTCGTAAGCAGCGGGTTTACAAACAATGGCTTGATCGAAATAAAAAGTTTGGTTGGGTATAACACCAGTCTTGGAGTTACAACAGGGAACCTGATTAATGCCGGTGGAGGTATTATCCGCAGTTATGGACCAAGTGCCGGAAGCCGTGCATTAAATGCAGCGTTAACCAACCAGGGAGCATTGATCGTTGACTATTCTTTGACCATTTCCACTTCAGGTACGTCGTCTAATATCGGAGTGATTACAATTGCGCCATTACAAATACTAACATTCAATGGCGGTAAATTAGATTTCAACAGTGGTTCAGTTTCAGGGACAGGAACGTTGTATTTCAACAGTTGTAATTACAGTGTAAATGTGAGTAATATTCCTACGGTATTCACCCAGTTTTATAGTTCTAAACTCAGTTCCTCACTCTCACAAATAAATAATTTATCCACTCTTGAATTCATCTATTGGAATACTATTTCAGCCAACCTTAAAAATAAATCGACCGGTATAATCAACGTTTCGCAATATGCGAATATCGTGAGCGGGAATTATACCAATGAAGCAGGCTCTCTATTGGCAGTGAATGGTGCCACCTACACGGCGGATATCACTTTCAATAATGGCTTTACTAATAACGGGACCATTGACATTAAAAGTTTGGTGGGGTATAACACCGCATTATATGTAACAGCGGGAGAAATATTAAACTTAGGAACTATTCATAGCTACGGTCCTTCTGCGGGTAGCCGAACACTTGGTGCAAGCCTGAATAACCAGGGAGCGCTTACGATCGACTATTCACTTTTGATTTCAAAAGCAGGCGCGTTGCATACCAACACTGGCAGCGTTTCCATTGCAAGTCTACAACAATTGACTTTTGACCAGGGAAGTCTTCGCTGGAATGGAGGAACTGCAAACGGAACAGGAACACTTTATTTTAGCAATTGTATAGATTCAGTAAATGTTCCAAACATTCCGGGAGTATTTACTCAATTTTATAGCTCTCAATTGAATTCCTCTCTTGCACAAATCAATAACTCTGGAACAATTGAATTTATTTATGGCAATACGATGTACTGCGGTTGGAAGCAATGTTATAGTGAGATATAAATATGCGATAGCTGATGCCGGTGCAGATATCTGCGGAGATACAGTTACTGCATTAGCCGTAATTGTAAACAGGAACTCGTTTGCTAATTCAACGATTAACTATCAATCGCTTCCTGTAGTGGCGATCACGCCTGATGGACCGGTTACATTCTGTATCGGCGGAAATGTTACATTAAATGCAACAGCTGGTTTTGGTGATTATTCCTGGTCGACTAGTGCTACTTCACAGGCAATCAATGTTTCTTCAACAGGTACGTACATCGTTACCGTTCATGATGGAAGCGGTTGCACGGCTTCGGATTCAATTCATGTCAACGTAAACAATCATCCGATAGCTTCTGTTTCCGGAACAACTTCTATCTGTCCGTCAGGTTCAAGAACGTTGACATCTTCTGTTGGAAATTCATATCTGTGGAGTACGGGAGCAACAACGCAAGCTATATCAGTTAGTCCTTCTATTAACACATCTTATACAGTTACTGTAACATATTCAGGCGGATGTAATTCACAGGCATCAGCAACTGTAAATGTTGGATCAGCACCGGCAGCAAGTATTTCAGGAACAACTTCCATTTGTCCGTCGGGTTCTACAACGTTAACATCCTCCGTTGGAAATTCATATCTGTGGGGTACGGGAGCGACAACGCAAGCTATAGCAGTAAGTCCTTCTGTTAACACATCTTATACAGTTACTGTAACATATTCAGGCGGATGTACTTCACACGCATCTGCAACTGTTACTGTTGGTTCAGCACCGATTGCAAATATTTCCGGAACCACATCCGTTTGTATTGGAAGTTTAACTACACTGACTTCTTCGGTCGGAAATTAATATTTGTGGAGTACAGGTGCAACTACAAAAGCGATTACAGTAAGTCCTTCTGTTAACACATCTTATACAGTTACTGTAACATATTCAGGCGGATGTACTTCATTAAAGTCTGCAACTGTTACTGTTTCAAATTGTGGAACCACTTACTGTACAGCGAATGGAACGAACAAAACAAATGGATATATTAATAAGGTAGTTTTCAGAACCATCTGCAACACCAGTGGTTGGAATGGTGGTTATGGTAATTTTCTGAACCAGTCGACTACCGTAACCAAAGGAACCTGTTACAACATTTCTGTTTCACCGGGCTACCAGTCATCGTGTTCTCAAAGTTGTGTTTACACAAGAGTGTGGATTGACTGGAATCATGATGGTGATTTTACCGATGCAGGCGAATTGGTTTTTGCTCCATCTACGGCAAGCACGTCTGTCAGAACCGGTTGTATTTGTATTCCATCAACGGCGCTTTCAGGAAGTACTCGAATGAGAGTTGCCATCAAGCATGGATCGGCACCGGCATGTTGCGGTACATTCACGTATGGTGAAGTAGAAGATTATACAATCGTAATTTCCGGTGGAAATACCAGGGAGATTATGGAAGAAACGGCAACAGAAGAAACGATGCCGATCGTATCATTTAAATTGTATCCTAATCCTGTTTCAGATCAGTTGGTAGTCGAACAAATCGATGAGAACAATATGCCGGTTGAAAATATAGCTACCGATATCCAACTTATAGATGAGAATGGAAGAGTTGCCTTCAAAACCGTATTCACTGATGCGAAAGAAGTAATCGAAGTAAGCAATTATATCAGCGGAATTTATATTGTTCAGATGAGAACGAAGAGTACTTTCTCAACACAAAAGATAATCATCAGCCATTAGCAAAATAAAACCACTAGCGATCTTTGCGTCTTTGCGAGAAAAAAAATCTTCCGCAGAGGCGCAATGGCGAAAAGAAAATAGGCGGATTAATTTTTCAGAAACGCCATTTGTCCTAAGTGATACGACAAATGGTTTGTTCGGTTGATAATAATATTTAGTCTATTCCGGTGAGGTTCCTTCGCAAAATCTTCTGCAGAAACTGAATTGTGTTTTTGAAACCAATCATCAGCTTGTAACTTATTGATATGACCGGATAATGTTGCATTTACTTTTTTCCAATACTGTCTCAATTCACTTGTTGAGGTGGGATCTGTTTTTGATTTGTCAGGGTTGTTTAAATAGATCTCATCTAACTTCGGAAATAATTGTTCTCCCAGGTTAAGCAACGGTATCATCTTGTCATTTACTGCAGTGAGATGACCTAACAAATAAATTCCCCTGTTACGGCCGGGTGCAACTTCATTTTGGAGTTGCTCATCGGTGAGTTTATCAAATAGTGTATCCGCATCTTTGAGTTTTGAATTCCAGGTATCAAGTACCATTTTGGTGAAGAGTTGATTTGTCATGTGCGTTTTTGTTAGATTGTTAGTGAAGATTATTTTTTAAAATTATATAGCTTTCATTTTATTTCCTTTTGGGTCATGTGTTACTTCTGCAAGTCCTAACGATTCCATTAATGGCGGGATGTACATGCCGAACCGTCCGCGAAGTCCTTTCTTTAATCCATACCATCCGCCAACAGGATTTTTTGATGAACGTCCCCATGCTTCAACTGTTCCGTCCTTCGCGGGCTTTTGTTCATCGGAGCTGCCAAGTTCCATCCAGTCGCCGTGTTTCTTCAACATGGTATGAAGGTCGGCAAGACAACGGTAGTCGTATAACAAAACTGTTTTTCCTACAGTGCAAACCAAAACTTCTTTGCCATCTTTTTCGTCAGCGTGCATGGTATATTCTGATGACAATGGTGGCGTCTTTAATACCAGTGGTTTTTCTTTTGTACCGATTTTATTTTTCATTTCCTGCATGATTTAAGAGGTGAAAATATTATTTGATGAACCTACCAAATTCAACATTTCCTGTTTAGGCGGAACTTCAAGTCCGCCCGATTTTAGTTGTTCCTGGAAATGTTTGAACGAAGGCAACTCAGTGACTAATTTCTGATCATCATCTGTTTTATAGAACGCGGTATGAATAAATGTCTTTCCATCCGGACTCAGGCAAGCATTGTAATTAACGCCCGGATGATTCAGTTTTTGTAAATCAGCCATTACGCTTTTAATGTTACTCTGATTTTGCTCCACATATTCCGCTTTCGTGGTGTAGGTGACTTTTACGATTTTCATTTTGAGGATTGATTTAGATGGTGTCGCCAAAGGTAAAACATTAAACTTGTATTTTGCAAGTTTAATGGTATCTTTGAAAAATAATTTTTTAAAGGATGAAGAAGGATAAGAAAGAAGAGGACAGGAGGTCTGACTGTCCGATCTCTTGCGCGCTTGAAATTATCGGTGATAAGTGGTCATTACTTATTATCCGCGACATGATGTTTGCGGGGAAAAGTACGTACAACGAATTTTTGGCATCATCAGAAAAAATATCCACCAATATTCTAAACGACCGGTTAGTGAAGCTTACCGAAATGAGATTGATTGAATACACAGGCACAGCCAAACGAAAAAAATATTCACTCACAGCAATGGGCTATGATTTAAAACCAGTCCTTGCTTCTGTCGGAGAATTCGGCGTAAAACATTTTAAAGGGAATAAGAAATATTTGAAGCATCTTAGAGGGAGTGTTTAGGTGCGTATGTGTTAAAGTGTCTAAGTCAGTACCGAATTTGCGTGAAACAACTCTCTCCCTCAAATATGAAAAGATCGTTATAAAAAAAAATGAGGAACAAATTGAAACACTACCGAAGGAGTAGGGTGGTCTTACTTAAACCAACATTCCCACCGCTTTCCATCCCAAAAACAATCCGAACAAACAAAGTATGATTCCTAATCCTTGTATGATTCGGTTGATGACGTTGATGTTGATTCGATGCCGAAACTTGGCGAGGAATAACGCGAGGTAATAAAACCAAATGATGCTTCCAAGCGCAATAAAAAAAGCGTAACACAAACTCAGTAACAAAGGAAAGTAAGTTGGTGTGTGTGATGCTTCCGTCTTATCTAATTGGTTATTCACTGAATTTAATGTATCCGTTTTCAGAGTAGAAGACTTGTCGACGGAAATAGAATTTATTTTTTCGATTTTGTTAATCGCATTGTAATTGACGGCTACGTTTTTATCTAATCCTCCTGTATCAAAACCCCACGATGAAACCAATGTAATCACAAAGAAGGAAGACGTCATCCAACTCAGAAATAGAGTAGGATTGAGGAAGCTGATCATAAAGCCGGTTCGGAATCCTCCTTTGTCTTTCTCTTTTAATTTGTCGGGTACCAATTTGGAATCATCGACATGTTCGAGGTCAACATTCGTTTTGAAGATTTTATATCCTACATATAATAGGAACACTGAACCTATAAGTAATATATAGGGAATAAAAGGTTTGTACAAAGAATATAATTTGGTGATGCCGAAAACAGCGATGAACACAAAAACAAAATCAGCAAAGGAAGCGCCTACGGTTGCGCGGTTGCAATATCTCCGTCTTCCCTTTAGCGCGTTTGAAACGATAAGGATGCTGATAGGTCCCGCGATCGGCATCGATAAAATAAAGCCGGCCAGCAATCCTACAAGCGATATGGTGACGAGGCTTTCAGTCAAAGGATTTTTATTGTTTTTAGAAGGGGCTAAAAATTATTAAAAGTAGAAATGTATTATTTGTGTGCTTAGTGTTTCTTAGTGTTCTTAGTGTCTCAGTGG
>JAYVZS010000148.1:0-19443 GCA_043783155.1 Bacteroidota bacterium
TAGAAAAGTCAGCAACGGAGTCAGCATTCAAAAAAAATAACGTCTCAACTATCTGTTTATCAGCCAGTTAAGACGCTATATCGTGATCCCGCAGGGATTCAAACCCCGACTCTTCTGATCCGTAGTCAGATGCTTTATTCAGTTAAGCTACGGGACCATTTATGTTTATTGTTTCCGGTTTACAGTTATCGGCAATTAATTCCCATTATTGTAAATCGTAAACCACTTTCTATTTGTTTACTGTTTTTTTTGTTTACTGTTTACTGATTCGTGCTATTCATTCCCGACCGCGTAAACCGTAAACCACAAACTGTAAACAATTTTTAACGGGTTGCAAAGGTAAATTAATTTTGAAAATGACCAAGTTCTTAACCCTTCGGATGATAGTACTTCATCGCTTGCGGCATATACGCTTTAATATCTGCAATCCTGGTTGCATCACTTGGATGTGTGCTTAATATCTCCGGTGGCTTTGCTCCACCTTTTGCTGCCATGCGTTCCCAGAATGAAATTGCTTTGTTTGGATCGTAACCCGCCATCGCTGCGAATACCAATCCTAATTTATCCGCTTCACTTTCATGCGTGCGTGAGTAAGCAAGTGTTCCGAGACCGGCTCCAACTCCATAAGCTGTCATAAAGATCGTTCTTGTCTGTTCCGATTTTTGAGATAAGGCAATGTCGAGTCCCATTCCCAATCCCGCTGCTATCATCATTTGGCTCATGCGTTCGTTTCCGTGGCGCGCCACAGCGTGAGCGATTTCATGTCCCATCACAATGGCAAGACTTCCTTCGTCCTGCGTTAAAGGAAGCAAACCTGAATACACAACTACTTTTCCGCCGGGCATACACCATGCATTTACTTCCGCAGAATTCACCAGGTTGAATTCCCATTTGTATCCCTGGATACGTGAGGCAAAACCATTTTGATTCATGTATTGTGTAACAGCATTTTGAATTTTTGAGCCAACAGTTTTTACCATGTTCGCGTCAGTGCCCGAAGCAACGGCAGGATTCTTCTGAAGAAAATCGTGGTAGCTCGTCAGACTCATCGAGATCATTTCACTTTCGGGAAGCAAATTAATCTGCTGGCGTTTTGAAATAGGAACTTTTGTACAGGCCGCGATGATGAATATCAACGCTGTTAGTTTGATCCATTTAGTTTTCATTGGAATAAATTTTTGAGGACAGAAACAGTCGTGTTTCATACCATTCAGAATTAAAAATAAGAAAATAATTTCAGAGGAAATATGCCCTTACTCAACAACCGCCGATAAACCGCGATCACACAAAGCAATCCGTAACGGGTTAAGAACATCATACGTTCCGTTTTTCACAATGCACTTGCCATTGTAATGGACAATGTAGGTACACTGCTCTGCCTGCAGAAGATCCTGTTTGCATACTTCGACAAGCGATTCAATCACAAATTCAAATGTGTTGTAATCATCGTTGTATAAAATAAGGTCACGAACCTTAACTTCGTTGGTCTCATTTTCAACAATCGGGTCAAGTAAAATTTCGGTATCGTTTTTAGCTTTCATGTTGTGAATACAAATTTACGGTACTGTTTCAGTCCGTAAATGTACAAAAAAATCACAATACTACTTTTTCATAAGCGAATTCTGGCTGATGATCTGCATTTTCTTCCCTCTTGAAAACGCCGCGACAAAGGCATCTTTGCTTCCTTTTGTCGCCAGTTCAGTCATCGCTGCTGCCGCTAAATTTAAATCAGTAAATGAGCCCGCGTAGATGATATTCATTCCGCTTGCTGTCGTTTCTTGAGATATCTCGAATGAACTCATCGTCTTAAATTTATTCATTGACTCGTCAGTCAGTTTATGACGGAAAGCTCCAAGCTGAACTTTATAAATCACCTGCAATGAAGTTGACGATACTAATGCCGATGGATGATCCGTTGCAACTGACTCTTCTGTGGCCTTCACATTTTCATTCTGAACATCTTCTTTTTTAATTATTGATCTCACTGCATTCAAGGAAACATGGTTACCGTTTCTATAAGCAACGATAAACGCGTCTTTCACACCTGAACGAACAGCTATTCTTTTTGATGAATCAGCGGAAGCATACAATGCATAACGGCCGGTTGTGAAACGATAGTAACCGGTTTTCGTCGGTTCATTCTGAAGCGGCATGAGCGTTACCAAAGAAGCGGGAACTTTCGTCGTTTTGTAAACACCTACCTGCACTGCATATTCAATTGCATCTGAACGATCGTTTGACGATTCAGTTGGTACACCATAAAACGAATTCACATCTTCGTCTTTCGGATCCACTGTTTTCGGAGCTGTAATTTTCAATGCATGTAAAAGCATCGTTTCTTTATCAATGTTACTTGCGTACAATTTCTTGTCGTCAGTTCCGGCTCGCCTGATCAATGCATAAGCATCCGACAAACTAATTCTCTTTCCATTGTAATAGGCGACAACAAAAGCGTCTTTGTAACCAGTGGTTTTCATTTCAGATTTCAAAATATTCGCCGCTTCAAATGCTTTGAACATTCCAACACAATAACGAATCCATCCCGGCCGTGTTGTTTCTCCTGAAACCGGTTGCAGATTTTTAAACGCATTTTCAGGAAGCGGAGAATGAAACGCACCAACCTGAACTTTAAAAACCAATCCATCGGGAAGAGAAGGATTCATCGGAATGGGGTTTGATGAATTGTAAGACAGTTTCGACGCGATACTAAAAACACTTTCTTTTGTAACCGGTGCTGAATCAAACAGTACCGTGCGTTCTTCATGGTCAGTTGCAGGAGATGCATCAGCAAGAATTTTCTTCACAACCGGTTTATCAGATGTAACAGCAGACTCCGACGTTTTCGACCTTGATTCGACGGAAGCAAACGTTGGTTCAAGAGGTAAAGTTTTTTGTTCCGCCGGGTTCGCAATTGCTGCCTTTACCGGTTTCTCTTTTACTGCCTTGCCTGAAGTAGTTTTAGGAACTTCTGAAGTAGAAACTTCCGAATCTGAATACTTAGTTGAAGCAACAGCCACCGGCTTTGCAGACGAAGATGCTTCTGACGCATTTGTCTTCTCAACCGGCTCAGTATTCATTTGTGTATCTGTTGTTGCAGGTTCAGAAGTAGAAATAGTAGTCTTATCAACACCCGGTTGAACTGCGGAAGGCGTTTCAGATGACGCTATACTATTAACCGCGTCCACTTTCTTTGGCGCGACGTTTATAGATTTAATGGATGAATGATTTTTTGTTTTCGCCTGAACGTTTTTATCAGCAGGCATTGTTGCTTTTGCCAAACCGTTGTTTGTATTTTGATCAACAAGTGAAGTAGCATCTGTCTTTTTCGACTCAACCGGCGCTGGCGGTATTGATGCTGCCGATGCATTTTGTTTCGACAGCGTACTTGCATTTATTTTCTCTCTCAGCTTCGATGCTTTGTTGGTGAGTAAAGCAACTTCGCCGGTAGTGATCTGAGCTGTCCTGAATTTCTTCTGCGCCAACTCCTGCAATGAATCACTTTGTTGTTTAGCGACATCAGCTTTTCTTAACTGCATGTATTTTTCCTTTTGATCTGTTAACGACAATACGTTTTGACGAATGCTGATCTCCTCTTCTTTTCTCTGCTGCGACAGTTTGTTCAGTTTCATCGCTTCAGCGAAAATGCTGATGGTTTCCGTTTGCCTTGTTTTGATCTCTTCATTAGTAGCAATAAATTCAGGATACTCCGGACTGGAAGTATTGAGCGGTATATCAGCGCTTTTTGTTTCCGATGCTTCAGGGATTTCTCCTGTTTTTCCGGCTGCTTCAGTTGATCCTGCTTTCTTTGCAGTTGCATTTGAAGCAACAGCATCATTTCCAGATGACATTTTTTTCGACTCTCCTCTTTCACTTTGTTTTGATGTTATTGTTTCATCCGACTCATTAAGCGCGGACGATTGATTTATCTTTTCTATCTCTTTCATCTTCGTCTCAACCTCAGGATCATTTCTTTTTGCCTCATTCAATTTCGCCTGTGCTGCCTGCCATTTCTTAATGGATAACATATTCATGTCATTGGCACGGGTAATCAAACTGTCACGTTTTTTTGAGGCAGGCATTTCATCTGCTTTCTGTTGCAACTCGTCGGCTTGCACCGCTATTGTTTTTGATTCATCCATCATCTGATGATGTTCGATGTACGGTTGTTTCGCGTTCACGGGGACAACAGGCATTGTACCTGTACCGGATGAATGTGACGTATTTGATTTCTCCGTGTTTACAGCGAGCGCTTTTTCTTCATTCGCGTTTTTGGAATCATGCAGGTCTGAAACGGAAGAAGAATAAGACGCGGCTCCCGATTTTAATTGTTGATCTTCCTTTATAGATGCGTTCTGTTTTGGAGAATTCGCCGTGTTGGACGCAACGTTTTTATCAGCAGTTAAAGTTGATTTAACAGCAATTGTTTTTTCCTGTTCATTGTTTACACTCTTCTTCAGAGACGATCCAACAGGTTGCCCAGTCACTTCTTTTTGTTTTTCAGAAGAAGATGCAGCCGAAGTTTTATCATCCGATGATTCCGATAAATCCGCATCAGTATGATTCACCACATTGCTTTCTTTTGAGTCCACTGACGCAGTTGCAGGTTGAACTGTACCGTTTAATTTTCCTTTCGTGGAAACGTTTCCCTTCCCATCAGTTTTATTCATCTTCATCAGCAACTCAGCTTCAGCTATTGACCGGTCGGCTTCGTTATTTTTTTGTGTTGCTTCCGCTTCCAGTTCATTTGCCTTGTCAAGTCTTGCCTTTGCCTGTTTTGAATTATCTTCCGATTCCTTCAGCATTAACTTCGCTTTCTCCCTTCCGTCTTTACCTCCTTCTTTCAACAATAACTGCGCGTCTTTAATCTGGGATTTAGAAAGACTATCCTGTTCGGTTGCCAACTGCTTACTCATTTCAGCTTCTTTGTGAATCGTCTCCGCTTCTGCCTTCTGTACTTTGGCATCTTCGTATGCAATCTTTACAAGTTCTTTGTTCGATACATTCTCAGGAATTATTCTTTCTTCCGCTACATTAGTTTTTGATTCAACTTCCGGTTGCGATTCAGCTTCTTTTACATGTGAATCAGCAAGCAGCTGATTATCGTGAAATTTTATTTCTGAAGTCTTTGAGACAATTTCATCAGACTTCTTTTTACTTTCCGATTTTTCTTCCTTCGATTTCTTTGCAGCAGTTTCCTTTGCACTGCCACTCTCTTTTTTATCTGTTGGAGCCGTAGTATTTTCTTTTGATGATTCCCCGGTCATGACAACGGCTTTGTCATCGGTTTTGTCAGAAGACTGAGTTTCGGTTTTGTTGGTATCAAACGACGACTCTTTCGATGAATCCTCCTTCAACGCAATCGTTTTATCATCGTGCTTATTCTTAGATTGAGTTTCAGCTTTGTTAATCTCATGTGACGACTTTTTTAACGTCTCATTTTTCGAATCAACCAATGTAGCAGTTGCGTCCTGCTGATCATTCTTACCAGCATCCGTTGCAACATGTTGTTCAAACAAAGCATGCGTATCGGATGTTGATTTTGAA
Source organism: Bacteroidota bacterium (assembly GCA_043783155.1). Taxonomy (GTDB): domain Bacteria; phylum Bacteroidota; class Bacteroidia; order AKYH767-A; family 2013-40CM-41-45; genus JAPLDA01. Next base: position 5,545 of record JAYVZS010000148.1, read on the forward strand.
TCAATAAGATTTTTCGGAGGAGTTACATACACGGTTCTTCCTTTGATATCAATCGGCTGAAGTTTAGATTGATCACCATCTTTCAAACGGTATTCATTCGAAATAACATTGGTCGGAGCAGCGGATACAATAGCAAGCGAGTCGCCTGAAGATTTTTTATCAACTGTAAAATAGTTGCTCAATGTCATTCGTTCGACATCAGAAGATTTGTTGAGATTCACTTTTTGCCTGAGATCGGCGAGAAATAAACCTTCGGGCAACGAAAAATTCTCTGCATGCGCGAGGTATCCGCCTGCTTCCACCACCAATGTATAATCATCACCGGGCGGAACATCAATTGAATATTTACCAGAACGAGGGTCCGTGCGAACAGTGGTCACAAGTCCGTTGTCTTTAATCCGTATCACAGAAATTTTTGCGTCTCTTCGTTGCGGCTGATCTTCAGAAAAATATTGTCCGTTGATCACAGCGAGTTGATTCAATACATCACCGAGTTTAATTTTACGGACACCTATTTTATCATTATCAGATTCTATTGCTGAAGCATATTGCGCATAATCTCCGGTTAGTGTCGGAACGTAAAAAATATCATCATCAGGAGTGTTGATTGGTATCCCTGCATTCTCTGGTTCTGACCATTTGCCGGTGTTAAAATCAAAAACAGATTTAAAGATATCATAGCCACCGATGCTGTTGTGTCCTCGGCTGGCGAAATACAATGTTCTGCCATCATGAAGAAGATATGGATAATCTTCGTCTTCATTCGAGTTGATCACATTGCCCAGATTTTCAGGTTGTCCCCAGTCGCCGTTTGTCTGTTTTGTAATCCTGAAAATATCTTTTCCCTTATCGGCCTTCTTACCATAACTGGCATAGTATATAGTCTGACCATCAGGAGTGAGATACATGGTCGGGTTCGGTGTTTTGCTTTTGTCTTCCGATGTAAGAAAACGTTCAGGCGTACTTAACATCTTGCCCGAAGCACTGTCGAAAACATAGGCGGAATAAAAAGAATTGCGGATAACCTGCTGCTGATTGAGGATCACCACATTTTTGCGGTTCTTCATCAGTTCTTTCGCGCTCTTACAGTTGTTGATGAGCAAATCGACTTCTAATTTTTTTACTTTACCGCTGCCGGCACGCTTTTTAAAATTTTCGAAAGCAATTAATGACTCACCGTAATTATTAGTGTACATGAAAGCTTTACCAAGATAATAGAAAACTTCAATATCCGACTTTGGATATCTTGAAGCTGTTTCCAGGTACGTTACCGCTGCCGCCTTGTCTTTACTTGATTGCAACAGGCAAACTCCATAACGGTAATTGAATTCAGGATCTTTGGGATAAAGACTTAGTAACTGGGAATACAAAAGAGTTGCACCCGTATAATCATTGTTGTTAAAACGAGTTTCCGCCTGTCTCTTCAGATCCGCTTCTGACGAAGGAGATTTCTGAGCAAACAAACTCTTGCTGCATGCAAAGCAAACAACTATCGAAATAAAAAGTAAACGAGATTTTCCTCCAAACATATCGTGTGATGATTGTCCCTTTTTAAGAAAGAGAAATTCAGTTACACTTATACTATTGATGTTTATATTTGTTTCTGAGTCAAAGCTAAAAATGAATGCTTTTAAAGTTACACTTTACCGAAAATATTCCTCGACTCAGCCATTCTCCTTCAAAATGAAACGTGCGGTGAACATAGTGTCAGCTTGTTTGCCCAAACCGGTGATATATCCTGATTTCTGTAAGGAAAGCTTTGTATTTGCCTCTATCCACTTTACGTTCAGTTCATTTTCCTCTTTAAAAACGGAACATGTGATATAAACCAAGGGCTGTCCGGCTTTCAAAACAGATGCAAGATTCAGGATGATATTTCTCTGCAGAGTTATAAAATGCGCTACCGATTTTTCATCAAACATGGTTAACCATTCAGGAGTTCGTGCCCAGGTTCCTGAACCGGTGCAGGGAACATCGGCGAGAATTCCGAATTGAGGATTAGAAATTGTGGATTGGAAGTTGGAAGTTGGAAATTGGAAATTAGAAAGCGGAAGCGTTAAATCGAATTGTCTTGTTTTGATTTTCTTTATTCCAACTTTGTTAAACCGCTCTTCTAAATTCAATAAGATGGCGGGACGAATATCCGTTGCGAAAATATTCAGTGATGGTTCAGCATCAGCCATCATCAGCGCCTTCCCGCCCGATCCGGCACAAGCATCCCACCACGTATCGTTTGGTTTCGGTTGAATAAAATCGAGTGTTTGCTGCGAGGACCAATCCTGAATTTCAAAATACCCGTTGATGAAGGAGTCGGTTTTTTCGAGTGAAGTTGAGTTTAATAAAGAGACCGACAAAGGATTCTGTTCGTCTTGTTCAAATAAAAAGTTCTTGGTTCTTAATTCTTTGTTCACCGCGTCCGCATGTTCTCTTCGAATTCTGATCCAGAGCTTAGGTTGTTGAAGAAATGATTCGGTGAATTTTTTCCTGTCAACCTGCTCGCTCAGTAAATCACCAAAAGGAAAAATTTGTTCGGGATTGAATTGAGGATGTTGCTCTTTAACCTTACTTATTTTTTCTGCAAGTGAACCGCTAACATCTTCTTCTTTCAAGAGTGAAAACTTCTCGATGCAATACGAAAGTAACGGATTGGAATTTGCAGAACAAAGAAAATTAGCAATGGTTAAACGTTCGCTCAATCTTAAATCGCTTAACGCCTTTCCCAACCTGAAATAATTGTACGAGAACGAAGAAGCAAGACGTCTGTCATTCGAACCCATCTGCGGATGAGCTTTGAAAAAAGTTTTCAAGGTGCGGCTCAACGGCTCATTCAGCTTGTATTGCTCAATGATTCTGTAAATAATTTTAAGTTGATTTTCTTCCCGCATTGGACAAATATCGCTTAAATATATTTCTCGAATATATTTCACGCAAAGGCGCGAAGAACGCAAAGGGAAATATTGCGATGGCTTGTCTTAGCGAACTTTGCGCCTTTACGAGAAATACTCACTAAAATCTTACAAGTTCAAAATAACCTCGCTACGCCCCTCGTTCAAACCCTTGAAAAACCTGTTCATATCTTTTGAAACACTTACCACTACAAGTTTTCAGTAATATTAATTTTACTTCCTGCACCAATAAAGGCATTCATGGCTTCGAAAGCGAACCGATTAAAATCAGAAGAAGGAGAAGAGAAAGAAAAAACCAAAAAGCCGAAGGGCTCCAAAGGACGGTTTAAATCATTCAGGAGTTTTCTTGCCGATGAACGTACGCATAAAATCGGCGGACTCGTTTTGCTGTTGCTTTCTTTTTTTCTGCTCGTTGCATTTACATCTAACCTTTTTACATGGAAGGATGATCAGGCCATTGCCGGCGCTGATTCACCATGGCAACTGCTTTTTAAAAATGATTTGCAGGTAGAAAACTGGCTGGGAAAAATCGGCGCGATTGTTTCGCTGCAATTCATCAACCACTGGTTTGGTATCTGCGCATTCGTTTTTCCCTTTTTACTTTTTCTTACAGGAGTCAGAATTCTTTTTGAAGTTACACTGCTCCCTTTCGGAAAAACAATCCGCTATTCATTTTTCGGAATCATCTGGCTATCCGCATTTCTCGGATATATCTTCCACTCTTCTTCCCTGCTCGTTTTGGCAGGAGGATATGGTTACCAATTGAGTCAATCATTAACAAATCTTCTTGGGTTCATCGGCGCCGGTGCTTTGCTCGTTTTCACTTTTGTCGGCTTCCTCGTGGTTGCTTTCAACATTCCATTCAAACGGAAGCTGGAGGAAATGATCGAAAGTCCTGAACCTGCTCTTGACGTTGAACCCATCAAGGAAAATATTGAACTGATCAACGTGATGAAAACGGATGAACCTCCGCGCACCATCGAACTTGAACTCGGCAACGAAGAAGAACCCGAAGAAGAGGAAGAAATTGAAGAGGAACCGGTCGACGAAGAAGAAGCGGAAGAGCCAACAGTGGAAGTTCCTGAAGAAGGTGTGGTCATGGAAATTGAACCGGTGGCGGAAGATGAAGTCGCAGGAGAAATTACCAGCGACGACCTGGTACAGGCATTAGGTGAATACGATCCTACTCTTGATTTATCGGGCTATCAATATCCAACATTGGATCTCCTTGAAAATTACGGCGAGAAAAAAATTGAAGTAAATAAAGAAGAACTGGAAGCAAATAAAAATAAGATCGTTGAAACACTCAGCCATTACAACATTGCCATCGATAAAATCAAAGCGACAATCGGTCCAACGGTTACATTATTTGAAATAGTTCCACAAGCAGGAGTCCGTATTTCAAAAATTAAAAACTTAGAGGATGATATCGCTTTGAGTCTTTCGGCGCTCGGTATCCGCATCATCGCTCCCATTCCGGGCAAAGGAACCATTGGTATTGAAGTGCCAAATCAAAAGCCCGAAATTGTTCCGATGAAAACCGTTCTCGCTTCCGAAAAATTTGTGAACAGCGATTACGAATTACCGATTGCTCTTGGCAAAACAATTTCGAATGAAGTGTATGTGGCTGATCTTGCCAAGATGCCTCACTTGCTGATGGCCGGTGCAACGGGACAGGGAAAATCAGTCGGGCTGAATGCTGTGCTTGTTTCGTTGTTATATAAAAAACATCCGGCGCAGGTAAAATTTATTCTTGTCGATCCGAAGAAAGTGGAGCTCACGCTGTTCAAAACCATCGAGCGACATTTTCTCGCCAAACTTCCCGGAGAAGCGGAGGCAATCATCACCGATACAAAGAAAGTGGTGAACACGCTGAACTCTCTTTGCATTGAAATGGATCAGCGCTATGATTTATTAAAAGACGCTCAGGTTCGGAACATCAAAGAGTACAACACCAAGTTTATTTCACGCAAACTGAATCCGAATAACGGACATAAGTTTTTGCCTTATATCATTCTTGTGGTGGATGAGTTTGCCGATCTGATTATGACTGCTGGTAAAGAGATAGAAACTCCGATCGCGCGTCTTGCACAACTTGCCCGTGCCATCGGTATTCACCTGATCATCGCGACACAACGTCCGTCTGTAAATATTATTACCGGAACTATTAAGGCAAACTTCCCGGCCCGACTTGCTTTCCGTGTGACTTCTAAAATTGATTCAAGAACTATTCTTGATGCCGGTGGCGCTGATCAGTTGATTGGTCGCGGTGACATGTTGTTGTCGACCGGTGCAGATGTGATTCGTTTGCAATGTGCATTTGTAGACACTCCTGAAGTAGATCGGATCACAGCCTTCATCGGATCACAGCGTGGATATTCTGACGCGCATCTCTTGCCTGAATATGTGGATGAAAGCGGCGAAGGTTCGAAAGAATTTGATCCCGACGACCGTGATCCGTTGTTTGAAGAGGCAGCACAGATCATTGTTCAACATCAGCAGGGGTCAGCGTCATTATTACAACGCAGATTAAAACTCGGTTATAACCGCGCCGGAAGAATCATCGATCAGTTAGAAGCAGCAAAAATCATCGGCCACTTCGAAGGCAGCAAAGCCCGTGAAGTTTTGATTAAAGATCCGATGACGCTGGAACAGATACTGCTTGGATTGAGGAACAGGGAGAGTTAGAAAAAGTGTTTAAGTGAGTAAGTGTTTAAGAAGTTGTCAGTTCCTGGTTATTAGTTGTGGAATGGAATTTGTTTAACCGGAATTAAACCTATTTTTGCTCCTTCTATCGAGCACCAAAACAAGATCATGAAAACCAAACTCAGTAGTTCATTTGCATTGCTTTTTTTGACGAGTCTTTTTGCATTTTCTCAAACTCAACAAACAGATAAGAAGGCAGATGATATCTTACACGGAGTCAGCTCGAAATACAAATCTTATAAATCGGTGAAAGCGACGTTCGTGATCACCGTTGAGAACACAAAAGACAAGATCAACGATGTGCAGAAAGGCACCATTTTTTTGAAAGGAAATAAGTATAAATTAGAGGTCGCCGGACAAGACATTATCTCCGATGGCAAGACTCGCTGGACGTATGTAAAGGACGCCAATGAAGTTCAGATTGATAATATCAAGACAGACGAAAACTCCATCACTCCTTCCAACATTTTTACGATGTATGAGAAGGGCTGGTTGTTCAAATTTACCGGCGAGCAAACCGAAAAAGGAATGGTTTATCAATTGGTAGAACTCGTGCCGATTGATCCTAAAAAGAAAAACATTTTTAAAGTGAAGCTGACCATCAACAAAAATGACAAGTTTATTTCCACGGCAAAAGTATTTAACAAGAACGGCAGCATTCAAACCATTTCCGTTGACAAACTCACTCCTGATGCTGCAACCAGCGATTCACTTTTTTCTTTCAGCGTAGTGAAATATCCGGGAGCTGAGGTGATTGATTTGAGGTAAATAGGTGGAAGAAATAAGGAAGAATGAACAAGAAATAAACCTGGATCGTAATCTCGACGAGGTTTACTCTTTAAATAAATATCTAAACGACAATCTTCATCTTTGCCCTTTAATAATACGAATCAACCTCTTCGAGGTTTAGCTCAGAAATTTCCACTTTCATTCTTTGTTACAATTTCACCCTTTAGTATTAGTTGCTTTTCAATATAATGGTTGTTAATTAGATGAAAATTAAACGGACGGATGAAGAAATCTTTACGGATTATTTTCTCTTTAATAACACTTCTTTTTCTCCGGCATTCTTCGGAGGCCCAACTCACCGCGAACTTTACCGCAACAGTAACATCGGGTTGCGCGCCGCTAACAGTGGTCTTCACGAACACATCAACAGGGGGCGCGACATCTTTCAACTGGAATTTCGGGAACACTAATTCGTCAACGAATCAGAATCCCGGTGCTACTTACAGCGTGCCCGGAACATACACGGTTACGCTAACGGTTTCGAACGGAACCACCACCGACCAGGAAGTAAAAACAAATTACATCACTGTTTATTCAAATCCCGTTGCATCGTTTACTGCGACTCCGGATACGGCTTGCGTTGGTTCACCGATTTCATTTCACAGTACTTCCTCTTCCGGAACAGGTGGTGCTGTCAATCACTGGCGATGGAATTTCGGTGACGGAAACATCGACAATGTGTCCGGTTTAAATGCCTCTCATGGTTATTCCTTCCCTCAAACATTCGGCGTAAACCTGATTGTTTCAGATAGTCATGGGTGCAACAGTACAATCTCTAAAAATGTGGTGGCGGTAAACGGACCGGTTGCTAATTTCACCACTACACCTGCTTCGGGATGCAATGCACCACTATTAATTGCATGCACGAATACAACTTCAGGAACTGTGAGCAGTTACCAATGGAGCTTTGGAGATGCCGCCAACGGAGCGAATAATTCGTCAACCTTAACAAATCCGTTTCACACATTCAATGCAACCGGAACATATACGATTACGTTAACGGCACATTCGGGATCATGTACTGCCATTCATTCGTATGCTTTGCAAATACAATATACCACGGCGGCGTTTTCTACTGACTCCGCCATCTGCGACGGCGATACGGCTTTCTTCACCAACAATACAATTCCCTCCAATGCAACTTACACCTGGGATTTCGGTGACGGAACGACAGATCAAACAACCAATCCATTTCATCACTATCAATCTCCCGGTTTTTATACTGTACATCTTACGAGTACTGCAAATGGCTGCACCAACTCAACTACAAGAGTAGTTCATGTGAGGGCAAGGCCAAATGCAATACTCAACGCGATACCAATCGTAAGTTGTTTGAATCCTCAAATCGTTTCATTCACCATTCTCAATCCCAATATAGCAAGTTGCATTTGGAACTTTGGTGATCCGTTAAGCGGCAGCAGCGACACCTCTTTTCTCCTGGCTCCAACTCATACTTATAATTATTATGCAATCTATTTACCTTATGCAATCGTTACTGATATTTATGGTTGTAAGGATACTACTCCAATGTCACCTCCTCAACCCACTGTTAATCTTTTGTCATTATCTGCAACTATCAAAGTAATTAAGGACAGCGTTCCCTATAATATTGCCGGACCTGACAGTGGCTGCGTACCTTTGACCTTGCTCTTTAAGGCCGACCAGACTAATTATCCGACCTTCCCGATCTCCCAGTGCATCTGGAACTTTGATGACGGTACCGGAAATTTTATCACAACATCGGATACGATCCGGCATACATTTACTTCTGTCAGGTATTACACTGTTTCATTAACAATTACTACACCCACCGGTTGCTCTGATACGCATGTACGAAAGATAGGAGCTGGAACACCACCGAACGCGAGCTTTATAACCTCAGCAACTACGATATGCTTTGGTGACACAATCTTTTTTACCGGCACAACTCCTCCAATCACCACAAGTTATTTTTGGGATTATGGTGATGGAACAACCATTGTAGGAGACAGCATAACCGCTCATATTTATAATTCAGATACAGCGGTTATAAGTCCTTTCACTGTTACAATGGTCGCATTCAATCATGGTTGTCCGGATACATCTATTCAACAACATCTCATCACCGTACTTCCTCCGGTTCCTAATTTTGGATATCAACACGACTGCACTGATCATTTTACATACGCCTTCTTCAACTTCTCAAGGGGATCTACCAATGTTCAATGGTATTTCGGAGACACAACAGCAATTTCAACAATCGAAAATGCTACTCATACATTTTTGTTTACCGGTATGGATACGATTACAATTACAGCTTTCGACAGTATAACCGGATGTTCGTATCACTATTACCGTGTCGTGGCCATCACAGATCCTGTTGCCCGTTTTACAACAACACCTCCTGCAGGTTGCGTTCCTTTATCAGTCAACTTTACCGACAATTCTCAAGACGCGGTGGCCGCTTCTTATTTCTGGACATTTGGTGATCCTGCAAGTGTATCGAATGATACTTCTTATTTATTGAATCCAACGCACACATTCAATGCGACAGGCGTTTATCATGTTCAATTGAATATTAAAGATGTTTATAATTGTCTTGATTCAATCATCAAGGATGTTCATGTATTCGGAGCCACTGCAGGTTTCACATCCAATGTTACTTCCGGATGCGCTCCGTTAAATCTAACTTTCTCCGATACAAGTCTTACAGCAGGATCATCTATCATTTCTCATCAATGGGATTTCGGAAACGGAACAACTACGGTAACGACACCATCCATCGCTCATGCCTATCCGCTTCCCGGCACCTATTCTGTAACGTTATCTGTTGTTGATTCAAGTGGATGCCAGTCAACGACAACCTATTCGGCTTACATCAATACGTTTATTCCAGAACCTGCCGTCGTCATCAGCGATACATTTGCTTGTCCGGGGCAACCCATTACATTCGATATTTCTTCCGGGTCATACGTAGTCGCTCCCTTGTTTTACGAAATCAGTTACGGAGATTTTACAAATGATACCCTCACGGCATCTTCTTCCACACAACAATTTACGCATGCTTATGCATCCAACAACAGTTACCCGATTTCTATTCATGTTACAGATGCAATCGGCTGCGACAGCACAATCACCAGTCACCTGACGATTCTAAAACCAACGGCGAATTACGGCGTAAGTATTCTGGATACATGTGTCAGTCAGCCGCCATTCAATACGAACATCACCACAACGTTTGCAACGTTCTCGGATCTATCTACCGGAATGCCTGGAGCAACGGGCAATTCATGGTATTGGAATTTTGGAACGGCTGCAGGAACACAATCTGTTTTGCAGAACCCGACAGCCCAATACAACACACCGGGTTTTTACACGCCTCAATTAATTGTGACGAATGCTGCGGGATGCAGTGATACGGCAAGGTTAGACAGCATCGTGAATGTTCCGGGACCATCCGGAAATTTTTCTCTTGTGCCTTCTAACGGCTGCGCGCCACTCACGGTTAATTTTTCAGGTTCAACTGCAACAGGAGGATTATTTTATACCTGGGATTTCGGTGATGGAAATATTTTATCTGAAATTCCCGACTCCAATGTGATGCATACTTATATCCGTGACGGAACATACAATCCATTTTTTTACATCGGCTACCAGTTACCAAGCGGTTCATTCTGCAAAGCGGTAGGTCCTAATTTAACCGGACATGTGATCGTAAAAACATTTTTGACCGTCAACATCAATCCTTCTGTGGTCTATGTTCCTGAAGAATATGACACCACTGTTTTCGCTGTTGTTTTTGATACTACTCAATCAGGCGGTCCGCCATTTATCTATGCCTGGTCGCCGCTCACGGATATCAGTGCAACAGATTCTCTCGCCATTGTATCTTTAAACAACAATGCAAGTGCAAGTTATTATTATTGTACCGTCACGAATGCACAAGGATGCAAGGCGACAGACAGCGTACTCGTACTTCTTTTTCCGTGTGATACAAAAAGTATTATTCCAAGTGTGTTTACTCCGAATGGTGATAATCTGAATGATACATACTACATCAATTACCTCTGTGCCACACGCGATTTCAGATTTACCGTTTTCAACCGCTGGGGAGAAATCGTCTACGAATCAAACGATCCGTATTTTCATTGGGATGGAAAAAACAAAAGAGGAAACGATGTATCGGAAGGAACGTATTACTACATCATGCATGCGTCGAGGCGCGATTCGAACGGATTCATTGAAATCATCCGGCAAAAAAAATAATTTGCGGGATTCAGAGAATCACATTGGGTCCACGTCAATGTGAATCTGCACCTGGTGATTTTCTTTGTCAGTATTAAATTTGGTGATCGCTTCGCGTACAAGTTGTTTCACTTTCGTTGCAGACGCTTCGCGCTCCATTTTGATGATCACATTTCTCAGCCAGAGATTCCTGATTCTTGAAACAACCGGCTGATGCGGTCCAAACACACGGTTACCAAGAGACATTCGCAGAAGTGAAGCAAAATGCGCAGATGCATCCGCAATCTTGCTGACAACTTTGTGCTTCAATGTAATCTCGATCAAACGCGAATGAGGAGGATAATTAAATTTTTGCCGTTCGAAAAGATCACGCTGATAAAACGCTTCGTAATTATTTTCCACTACATCTTTGATCACCCAATGTTCCGGTTGTTGTGTCTGTATAATTACTTTCCCTCGTTTCTGTTTTCTGCCGGAGCGACCGCTTACCTGTGCCATCAGTTGAAAACTTCTTTCAAATGCGCGGAAGTCAGGATAGTTCAACAACTGATCAGCATTGATGATTCCAACCGTACTTACATTGTCGAAGTCGAGCCCCTTTGTAACCATTTGTGTTCCAACAAGGATATCAATTCGCAATTCTTCAAAGTCGGTGATGATGCGATGAAAAGAAAGTTTTGTCCGCGTTGCATCGAGATCCATCCTCGCGATACGCGCATCCGGAAAAAAGATGGCAATGTCTTCTTCAATCTTTTCTGTTCCGAAACCTTTTACTTCCAGATGATGATCACCACATTTCGCGCAGGCAGCCGGAGGATTTTGAGTGAAACCGCAGTAATTACACCTGAGCTGATGATTCAGTTTAAAGTACGTAAGCGTCACCGAACAATTCTGGCAATGAGGTATCCATGCGCAGTTGCGACATTCAAGAAACGGCGCGAAGCCACGCCTGTTCTGAAAAAGAATAACCTGTTCCTTGTTGTTTAATGCAACCGTAATGGCTTCAATTAATTCAGGAGTGAAATGCGATTTCATAATTTTCTTTCGCGTGGCTTCTTTCGCATCGGCTACAATGATCTCAGGCATCCTGACACCACCGAAACGTTCGGTCATCTTTACTAAACCATATCGCTCCTTGTTTGCATTGTAATAACTTTCAAGAGAAGGAGTGGCGGAACCAAGCAATACTTTCGCATCGTGAAACTTTGCCTGTACGATGGCTGCATCACGCGCATTGTAACGCGGAGCAGGATCTATTTGCTTGTAAGATGAATCATGTTCTTCATCCACGATCACCAATCCAAGATCAGAAAAAGGAAGAAACAAAGCCGAGCGCGCGCCCAAAATAATTTGCGATTTCTTCTCTCCCGCTTTATTAAACTTCAATACCAGGTTCCACACTTCTACCCGTTCATTCGTACTATACCGTGAATGATACACTCCCACTCCATCTCCGAAATGTTTTCGAAGACGATTAATAATCTGGGTGGTGAGCGCAATTTCAGGCAGCAGATATAACACTTGCTTTCCTTTGCTCACAGCTTCTTTCATGAGGTGAATGTATACTTCTGTCTTGCCGCTTGACGTTACTCCATGAAGCAAAACAACATCCTGTTTTTCAAAACCTGCTTTTATTTCTCCCAATACTTTTTGCTGCGCATCGCTTAATGGATTCGGTTCGATCAATTGATTAGGTGATGACTGTAACCGATCGACATCCACAACAAATTCTTCAAGGATATTTTTTTTTATCAATCCATTTAATGCAGACGAAGAAGCGGATTCGGTTTTCAACAGTTCACTCTTTTTAACAAAACCCCCGTCTTCACTTTCAATACGGGAATCGAAAAGCATTTTCATAAAAGTCATCAGCGTGTCAAGTTGTTTCGGTGAACGCTTTTCAAGCTGATCAAAATATTCTTTCAGTTTTGGTTCATCCTGGCCTTCCATACCAAGACGAATTCTCGACTCCCTGCGTGGTTTGTAGCGTTCACTGATCTCTTCTTCCACGATCACAACGCCTTTTTCGATCAGCGATTTAATGACAGCATGAGCCGACTTCTTCTGAAGAATTGCGGCTGCCTCAGGCAATGTGATCGTTGGTTTTATGAGCAATGCCTCATACAAAAGATATTCCTTGTCACCGAGCTTTTCATGGCTGTGATCAAATTCACTATTCAACGTAATCTTTGTTTCGCTTTGAAGTTTTAGCGCGGAAGGCAAAGCACTGTTCATGACTTCTCCCTGGCTGCATAAATAATAAGAAGCAATCCAATCCCACAATTTAAACTGTCTTTCATTGACAACGGGATGTTCGTCGAGTACCGACAGAATATTCTTTACTTCGTAGTCAAACGGAGCGTTCTGATGAACTGTTTTTACAATCGCCGAATAGATCCTTTGTTTACCAAGCTGCACAACCACACGTTTTCCAGGCGAAACTTCAGAAACTAATTCATCAGGAACTGAATATGTAAGCAATCGAGGAAGAGCGAGCGGCAGAATAACATCAACAAAAATTCGTTCAGACATGGTATTGACAAAGGAAATTCAAAAGTATGAAGAAAATATTGCCCGCGAATATCTATTTTCAATTAGAAGTCATAAAAAATATCTATTACAACAAAACCATGAAGGCCCAAGGTAGTTGCTCAGTTTGAGTGGCAAAATATTTCATACAGAGAAATCGCTGAGGCGAAGGGGGCGCATAGAATATCCTTTGAAAGCGGTCTCTGAGATTTTCCTGCGCCTCAGCGGTCTCAGCGTGAAACAAATTAATAGTTTGGATTGAGATGTTTTACTGAAAATAGAAACTGAGACAATACAAGGCATAAAAGGATTTTCGAAATTACTCAATATTAATTTTTAGTCTGATCACAATTTTATGATGAATAATCTGGATGGTAATTTTGAGATGACTTCCAGTAAAGCTAAGTTTGCACCCGTTCATGAAAGAATTGAAACCCGGCTTTAAAATACTTACTGCAACACTCTTGCTTTTTTTGCATGTATTTTATCAATGCCACGCACAATCACAGAAAACCACACAGATCGAATTGTTGCATGCTGACTATGCGGATTTCGACCAGGCCGTTAGCAGTGAAATTCAACGGCTCATCGGCACCGTTTCATTTCAACATCAACATGCCACAATGTATTGCGACAGCGCCTACCTGAACAAAGTAAAAAATAGTCTCGAAGCATTTGGTCATGTGCGAATTGTACAAGGTGATTCGATCACATTAAAAGGCAAACGTCTTTTCTATGATGGTAA
>JAYVZS010000149.1:0-7603 GCA_043783155.1 Bacteroidota bacterium
CCAAAAGCAAGCAAGCCATAAATAAATTTACGTGTTGGTGTGATGCACCTGTCACGAATCGTAGCAAGATCAGGAATAAGACCGAGGTACCAGAATACAAGTGATACAGAGAAGTATGTAGAGATCGCGAACACATCCCACAGCAGCGGTGAATTGAAATTCACCCACAATGAACCAAACTGATTTGGTAATGGAAGCATCCAGTAGTCGAGCCATGGACGGCCGGTGTGAAATACAGGAAACAATCCAGCGCAGATAACGGCAAAGATTGTCATCGCCTCCGCTGAACGGTTAATACTCATTCTCCAACGCTGACGAAACAATAAAAGGATCGCGGAAATCAATGTGCCGGCATGACCGATACCGATCCACCAAACGAAATTTGTAATGTCCCATGCCCAACCTACAGTTTTATTCAATCCCCATGATCCGATTCCGTTACCGATCGTATAAGCAAGGCAAAGAATTCCCCACAACATGGTAGTGGAAGAAATTGTAAATGCGAGCCACCAGTATTTGTTTGCTTTTCCTTCAACAGGGCGACAGATGTCTTCTGTAATCTGGTGGTAACTTTTTTTACCAAGAATTAAAGGATCCCGTACAACCGATTCAATTGCTGCTGCTTGATTACTCATTCAATTTCTTTTTATTATTCTTTAAAGCAATTATTTTAAAATTGCGAATTTCGGATTTTTGAATGCGGATTAATTCGCAATTTAAAATTCGAAATTCGAAATTATGAATGTTTCTCTTCGGCCTTCGCCATACCTTCTTCAACATTCCTCACCTTCGTCTGATAAAACACATTCGGCTGCACATCGAGTTCTTCAAGTAAGTGATAGCTTCTTTCTTCCGGCTTCCACATCTTGCTTAACTCGCTGTCTTTTATTTTGTAATCACCGAACGTAATCGCGTTGGTCGGACAAGATTGCGCGCAGGCCGTTTTCACTTCTCCGTCTTTCACTGTTCTGCTTTCTCTCTTCGCATTCAGTTTTCCTTCCTGCAAACGTTGCACACACAATGAACATTTTTCCATGACTCCGCGTGAACGAACAGTTACATCCGGGTTCAACACCATTTTGCCAAGATCATTGTTCATGTTGAAATCGAACTTCGCATTGTCGGCGTAACGGAACCAGTTGAATCGTCTTACTTTATAAGGACAGTTGTTCGCACAGTAACGCGTACCGACACAACGGTTGTAAATCATCTGGTTCATTCCTTCTGAACTGTGGCTGGTCGCAACAACAGGACAAACTGTTTCGCAAGGCGCATGCGCGCAATGCTGACACATCACCGGCTGGAACACCACCTTCGGCATGTCAGAAGGATTTTCCATTTTCTTGATGTCGCCCTTCTCTCCTTCTTTCGGATCAAAGTCGCTTGTGAAATAACGGTCGATACGGATCCAATGCATTTCGCGACTCCGCATCACTTCTTCTTTTCCAACAACAGGAACATTGTTTTCTGCCGTGCAAGCTACAACGCAGGCACCGCAACCGATGCATGAATTCAAATCAATGGACATTCCCCAATGATGATTTCCTTCTTCATGGTCGTTCCAGAGATTTGCTTCTGTCGCTTTCTTCTTCGTTACTTCTTTTCCAAGATGCACATTGAAGAGTTCTTCTTCATTACCTGCATTCGGATTTTTAATATATTCTTCAAGAACTGTTTGCTTTACAATCGCACGACCCATCATGGTGTGATGTAATTGTGTAGCCGCTAGTTTATGATCGTCTTCCGTGGTCTTGCTGATTTCAACTCCCGTAGCCCAGTATTGAATGTTGCCGCTGTTCATCGAAGTAAACGGGTATGCATTCTTTCCAACACCATCAGCGACTTTTCCCGCATTCGTTCTTCCGTAACCAAGGGCAAGCGAAACGGTTCCCGGCATTTGTCCGGGCTGAATGAAAATTGGCACCGCAACAGAAACCCCGTTTGCTTTTACCATCACTACATTTCCCTGCGTCCAACTTTTTTCGCGAGCGTCTTTTGGAGATACAGCTAAGTAATTATCCCAGGTAACTTTCGAAACCGGATCCGGTAATTCCTGCAACCATGGATTGTTTGCTTGCTGACCATTTCCGATTCCAACTTTTTCGTAGACCATCATTTCGATTCCCGAACCACTCATCTTGGAAACTGCATCAGCAGCGGCAGTAAGGTTAGCGGATGATTTATAATTTTTAGATGATACCGGAGTTGATTCCAATACACCGTCCTGTAACGTCTTGTTCCAGTTCGCACCCTTTAAAATATTCGAAGCCCAGTGTTGAGCGATGTAATCGTGGTAGTTAGTTGTGTTGCCAGCCCATGTCAACAAACGCTCCTGCATCTGACGTGTTTCAAATAACGGAGCGATGGTAGGTTGACTCAATGAGTAAGCACCTTTGCGCGGTTCGAAATCATTCCATGATTCCAGGTTATGATGATCCGGGCAAATGTATTTGCAAGACAAAGAAGTTTCATCTGCTCTGTCAGCAAAAGAAACCGAAAGAGAAACTTTTTTCAGTGCATCGGTAAACTGATTTCCATTTGGTAAAGTATAAGCAGGATTGCAGTTGTAGATAAGAAGAGCGCCGACTTCACCTTTATTCATTTCATCGAGCAACGCTGCAAGTTCAGCATCATTTCCCTGGCGAAGCATAGAAGGATTATCCAGGTCAATCGTTGTTCCGTAATTTCCAAGCAATGAATTAATTCCACAAACTAAATTTTGAATCGCGATATTATTGATGCCGCATACAACCACCGACTTCCCTTTATTTTCCCAAAGTTCTTTGGCAGTTGCTTCAATGTCTTTCTGAAGATCACCGGCAGCAGCCGCATTTACTGTAGATGCTCCCGCAAGTTTCGCAACAGCATTGTAAAGATTTGCAATCGCTGCACCTTGCATCGATGGCTTCACTCCTACTCTTGTATCCGCATTACTTCCTGTTAATGAAAGAGCCGATTCAAACTGAATGTGACGAGACATTGTTTTCTTGCCATTGTTCAGTTTGCGTGTCTCTGCGTACAAACGCGCATGCTCAACAGGAGAAATCCAGTTGCCGAGAAAATCACAATCCAAAGCAACAATTACGTTCGCTTTGTCAAAGTTGTATGTTGGAATTTCTTCCACACCAAAACTTTCTTTGTTCGCTTGTCTCATCGCTGAATATGAAACAGCATCATACGTCACATGTTTCGTATTCGGAAATTTAGAAGCGAATTCAGAAATGATCCACTTAGTGGAAGGACTAATCACCGTTGAAGAAAGAATACGAATATTTCCTTTCGCAGCGGCAATGGATTCAAGTTTTGATTTGATCGCGCTGTCAATAGTGGACCAAGATGCAGGAGCACCATCAGCCATCGGGCCTTTGAGACGAACTGAATCGTATAAAGAAAGTACGGATGCCTGTACACGTGCATTCACTCCGCCTTTTGTAACACTTGATAATGGGTTGCCTTCAATTTTGATCGGGCGACCCTCACGTGTTTTTACCAACACGCTGCAATAGTCGTAACCATCATGATAAGAAGATGCATACCAGTTCGCGACACCCGGAGTCACTTCTTCCGGCTTCACGAGATAAGGAATTGATTTTCGCACAGGAGCTTCACAGGCAGCTAATGATGCAGCCGCCACCGTGAATCCTAAAAACTTCAGAAAATCTCTGCGTGGTGTAACAGTGATATCAACTGCTTTTTCGTTGAGAACTTCATCCAATGGAAGATGCTCCGGAAATTCATTGTTCTTCAAACGAACAAACTCCGCATCGTTCCTTAATTCTTCAACACCCTTCCAGTATTTTGTGCTCATTTTATGAGGATAATGTTTATTTGTGGGGACAGATTGCAATCTGTCCATACGCTACTTTTAGTAATGGCAACGGGCACATTCTGTTCCGCCGATTTGTTCAACATTGATCAATGAATCGTTTCCGTATTTTTCCAATAACGTTTTGTGATAATCGTTGTAATAGTTATTGCCAGCCATCTTCACCGGTGTGGTACGGTGACAGTTGATACACCATCCCATTGTTAAAGGTGAATACTGAGATGCTACTGTCATGCTGTCTTTGATCGGACCGTGACAGGTTTCACAGGCAATTTTTCCAACCACAAAATGCTGTGAGTGGTTGAAGTAAGCAAGATCTGGCAGACTGTGAACACGCACCCATTGAATCGGTTTTTGATTTGGCCCGTATGTTCCCTTGTCAGGATCGTAATCCAGTGCTTTATAAATTTTGGCGATCTCCGTTGTTCCTGTTGTTGGACCCTTCTTAATAAACTTATGGCAATTCATACACACATTTGCAGAGGGTATGCCGGCTGTTTTTCCTTTCTCTGCCCCGGAATGACAATAGATACAAGAGATACCGTTTGTTCCGGCGTGAAGTTTATGATTGAAAGCGATCGGCTGATCAGGCGTGTAACCCTGCGAAATACCTATTGACATCATGCCATACCATGCTTTCACACTTCCTACCAGCATGAGTACAATAAGAATAACTGCCAATAATTTTTTGTTGTGACGAGACCAGTACACAAAGCCCTGCCAGCGTGATCGTACCGGTGGTTCAGGTAAACCTTCCTTCTGACGAACTGTTTTTGCGAGGACGTGCTGAACCCTGCGTAACACACCTGTAATGAGGAAAAGTAATACAGCAGCTATCAATAAATACAGAAAGGTGTTCTTTCCGGGTTCTTCTGTCTGACCTTGCTCACCGGAAGCAGGAGCCGCAGTCGTTTCAACAACCTGCTCAGCTTTTTTTACATACGCGAAGATTGCTTTGATCTCAGGATCTTTCAAACTCTGAGAAGGCATCATCACCTTATTATTATCGTTGAATAATTTTACCGCTTCCGCATCACCGGCTTTCACGAGTGCCTGTGAATTCTTCACCCATTTCAACAACCATTCTTCCGAATGTCGTGTATCAACGCCCGCAAGCGCCGGACCTACCACTTTGTCCTTCACTGCATGGCAGGAAGTACAATTGGCTTTGAAGAGTGCTTCTCCGTCCTGTGCCGAAACACGGGAAATAAAAACGGACGACAGAATGAGAAAAGAAAAAAGAAATGATTTACAGCGTTTGTAATAATCTTTATGCATGTTGTTCATGTTTTACCCTGAGAAGATTCCTGACAAATGATTTTTATCAGTTATTCGGCAGCTTTTGATACTTTTCTGCAGAAAGCTCTTTTTTAAAACGTGTGCAAATTTATCAGAAACATCATTTAACCAAAATTTTTTCTTAATTTTTTTTAACATTAACTAAATAAAATAGTGAACTGATTTGAATTGAGTGAATTAACTATCCATTTATTATTCTGATGAAAGTTTTCAACAATTCCCGGTTTCGGTCAGTTTTCTATCCTGAATAACACAGGTTTGCTAGGACTTGCATCATTTTCAAAACTTGCGATCTGGATGTTGAGAAAGTAAATTCCATCTTCAACTGAAGCCGGAGCATAAATCAATTCTGTGATCGTGCTGGTTTTCCTTATTTGATTACCAGGGAATTTCCAGAACGCATGATGCGCAGATAACTTCCCTCCGTCATCTTCGCGGTCAACAGAAGGGGTGTCAATCAGCAAATGTTCTATTCCGTTTTCACACATCCATTTTGCAGCATCCGCTTCTACGTATGGCGGGTTTGTGCCTGAGTATTTTTGTGTGAGCTTACCGATATTGTTCGGAAGCGTGCGAATAATGAGCGAGTCTGGAGTTGGGAGATTGGGGTTCAGAGAAGGGCGGCTGCTGAAAGCTGATTCGATCAGTGCTTTCGTAATTAGTTGATCACCGTTTTTTTCTTCCGGAGAAATGCTAATGAGTTTTGCAACGAAGAAAAACTTTTTCAGGCATTGGTTGATCGTAAATGTTTCTTTTGAAATATGACCGACGCATTCTGTATGTGTTCCGTTGCCATGCGGATTAAATAAAATGTTGTTCACGTTACAGGAACCGCCCTGGTTTACATCACCTACAAAATTTCCGAAACGAAACGGTTCAATCTTTATGGGTGGAATATAATATGCATTCACATTTTCATCCCCCCTACGAAGCGGAATGGAAATGTCAATCGGTTCATCGAGATTTACTGAAAATGTTTTCCCGTGATGTGTAATCGTGGTTTGCATGGTTCAAAGGTGGAAAAATTACCGGTTGAAAAAAAGGAATCTCTTTGGTCGCATACAACCACTAACAGAAGATGCATTTTCAAAAGACTGAAAATGTTTTACGATCCCGGACACATAGAATATCTCGATCATCAATCCTCTACCTGAGATGAATTGGAAATCTTGCAGTGAAATAAAAAAAACAGGATGACTTTTACGTCATCCTGTTTTTATACAGATTATTTCAGCTGAAACTTTTCAGCAAGGATTATTCTGCTGTTTTCACAATTTTCAATGTACGATGACTATTTCCCTGTATCATTGAAACAAAATAAATACCAGGAGAAAGTTTCCTTCCTGTCTGTATGGAGCCTGTACGATGAGTGAATGCCTCTACAATCCGGCCTGCAACATCTGTAATCGTAAATGATGCTTCTTCATCATTCAACGTTGTGCACAGGATTGTGATGTCTCCTCCGAAAGGATTTGGATAAGCATGCATCAGCATAGTGCTCTCCGTTGTTTGAGTCGGAGCCATGCTCCTTACAGCTGAATTTGGACATGCATTAAACTTCTCCGTTGAACTGTTGGAGCCGGTGTAATTACTTCCTCCACCGCCAGAACCGCCCGCTACAAGGTTTCCTTCTTCAGGAATAGGGGTGCCGGCTTGAATACCGCCGCCAACTGATGATACCTGACCTGCACTTGAAACATTGCTGTAATTAAACACCGGTTGATAAGCTGCAAGCCCGTAGAACCAGGAAGAAGAGAATGCAGCTCCTCTGTTACTCTGCCATGACGCAGATATCGAAGACGACTTACCGCCCGAAGCCGAATAGCCGCTGGAAGAATTAATAATTGCAGCTGTAATGAAGATATTGCTGGAAGTATAACCCGGCGGCACCTTGGTAATCCAAATATTATTAACAGCATCAAACGAAGTTGTAGGTGACGATACAGTATTATCTGCAATTATTTTTCCATTTGGAATCTGGAAGTTAGTCACTAATGGCGTCGATGAAACATTATTCAACGATATGGTTCCGCTTGTGATCATTA
Organism: Bacteroidota bacterium; assembly: GCA_043783155.1. Classification (GTDB taxonomy): domain Bacteria; phylum Bacteroidota; class Bacteroidia; order AKYH767-A; family 2013-40CM-41-45; genus JAPLDA01. Next base: position 7,171 of record JAYVZS010000149.1, read on the forward strand.
TGTAATCACCATTGTTTGGCAGATCTGTTGAATTCTTAAGTTTAGTGTGAATATTTAGCCACAACGTGGTAGGCGTACCTGGATTTGAAGATGAGTTAAAATCAGTATATGGCTTATGACTCGTAATACAATTCTGTATCGTATCAGGAGGAGTAGATATTGCTACACAATTAGGATCAGGGATATGAATGGTTGTGCAAGTTTCACCGCAGTCACCACCGGTCTTATTCTGATCACCATCATGAACCATGAATTGGAGTCGGTAAATATGTCCCGGCAATAGTCCAAGATCCGATACATTCCATGCTACTTCTGCTCCGTAATTATCGCTTGCGACACCGGATGGAGGTGCATCACCGCCACCGAGATTCCAATTAGGGTTGCTGGAAGGATCTGCATCCGGAGTTACCGTTACCAGTGGAGGATTTTGTGT
>JAYVZS010000150.1:0-18999 GCA_043783155.1 Bacteroidota bacterium
CAACAGGATATAGTAAAGTTGACTTAGCCCATCCTCAACCTCGATTATTATTGTCAAAAAATTCCCTAAACATGGCAATCGAAGGAATACATTTTGAAATGAAACCTGATGGAGAAATTTTTTGGAAACTATAATCTATAAATTCATGAAAATCAAATCACATCGAAAACCCATTCTATATTTATACGCTTTGCTAAATCCAATCTTGTCAAGAATGACTTGTAGGTGGATTTCAAGAAGACTAAATTATACAGAACGTATAGTGGTTGGCACATTATTGACAGAAATAAAATATGGTTTATGGTATAGGATGAATAACAAGCAGCTTGTTTGTTCGTTTGCCTGAGGTGGAAAAGAATGAACTGTTGAGTGGAGATTTAAAAAAACGAAAGCCATGACTCACCCTTTTCCAAAATCTAAACTCCTGGAAAAGATTCCCGTTTGATAGATAACAACACCAACAGCCATGACAATCAATGACACCAACAGAACCCGAATGCATCTTTCAGAACACTTTGAAAAACAAACTTAAACTATCCGGACGCATCCGCTTCAATTATACATTTTGTATAATACATTTTGTATAATACATTTTGTATATTTGTGCAGCAATAAGGCAACATCATTTTGAAAAAAGACATCAATCCGTTTCCGCTGAGCGGCTATTACGGTCCCGGCTATTTCTGCGACAGGGAAACAGAAACAAAACGACTGACAGATAACGCCAAAAACGGTATCAACTCTACTCTGCTGTCCGTTCGCAGAATGGGCAAAACAGGATTGCTGCAACATGTATTTCACACCCTAAAAAACAACCGGAAGGTACAATGCATCTACCTCGATGTATATGCGACACAGAACCTGAAAGACTTTACCAATGCATTGGCGGCAGCCATCCTGAAAGCTTTTCCAGAGAAAAAAAGTACGGGCAAAAAATTTATGGACGTGCTGAAAGGTCTTCGGCCTGTCATCAGCTTTGATGCCTTATCCGGGCAGCCGGAAGTGAGCATTAATTTCTCACAGCCGAAACAATATGAGCAATCACTAAATGGATTGTTTTCGTTCCTTGACCGCCAGCCGGTTTCGACCATAATAGCCATCGACGAATTTCAGCAGGTTGCCACGTATCCCGAAGAAAACACGGAAGCACTGCTGCGTACCATCATACAACAATTAAAAAACGTTCACTTTATTTTCAGCGGAAGTAACAAACACATGCTTTCTGAAATATTCAGCAACAGCAAACGTCCTTTTTTTGCAAGCACTCAAACCATCCATCTCGATCCTATTCCGGAAGAAAAATACCTGTCATTTATCACAGCAATCCTGAAATCGCATAAAAGAAAAATAACACCGGAAGCGCTTTTGTTTATTGCCCGATGGACGCGCTTGCATACGTATTATACCCAGGTAATCTGCAACCGGTTATTTGCAACCGGCGAAAAAGAAATTACCTTGCCGTTGGTGCAACAGGAATGTAATCACATATTGAATGAACAGGAAAGTGTATTTTTTCAATACAGGAATTTACTGACGGTCATGCAATGGAATTTGCTTAAAGCCATCGCGCGGGAAGATAAAGTATACCAACCATCGGCGAGGAATTTTATTCATACTCATGCAGTCGGCACACCTGCAAATGTTCAGCGTGCACTGGAGGCATTGACGACCAAAGAAATGATCTACCGCGATCACGATAAAAATGGAAATTACTACCGTGTATATGATTGTTTCCTTGCAAGATGGCTTGAACGGCATTAAAAAAACATGATCAAACGCACCCTCTACTTCGGTAACCCGGCTTACCTGCATCTGAATAACAAGCAACTTATTGTTCATTTGCCTGAAGTGGAAAAGAATGAACTGTTGAGTGAAGATTTTAAAAAAGAAGCCAAAGCAACCATACCGATTGAAGATATTGGAGTAGTCGTGTTGGATGAACAACAGATAACCATTACGCATGCATTGCTTTCAACTCTCTTAGACAATAATGTTGCAGTTATTACCTGCGATGAAACGCATCACCCGAATGGTTTGCTGATGCCGTTAAGCGGCCATACCGTGCAGACAGAAAAATTCAAAGCACAGATTGAAGCTTCGTTGCCATTGAAAAAAAACTTATGGCAGCAAACGGTTCAGCAAAAAATTTTGAACCAGGCGGAACTTCTGAAAAGAAAAAACATTGAAGTTCAGAACATGATTTACTGGGCGGAAAGTGTTCGCAGCGGTGATCCTGATAATTATGAAGCAAGAGCTGCTGCTTATTATTGGAAAAATCTCTCTCCGGTTTTTTTAAAAGGTTCTGACGAATTCCGGCGTGAACGTTTTGGGATGCCTCCGAATAATTTATTGAATTACGGGTATGCGATTCTCAGAGCCATTGTGGCAAGAGCATTGGTCGGAAGTGGATTGCTACCTACCTTAGGAATACATCACCGGAATAAATACAATGCATACTGTCTCGCTGATGATATCATGGAACCATACAGACCATTTGTAGATTTAATCGTTTGCAGCGTTGTCGAAAAATCTCCAAACATTGATGAGTTGACGATTGATATGAAGAAGGAACTGCTCGGTATTGCAACTGTGGATATCCTGATGAAAGATGAAAGGAGCCCGCTGATGGTGGGCTTGCAGCGAACGACATCAAGTTTGGCGAAGTGTTTTGAGGGAGAACTGAAAAAAATTACTTATCCGGAGTTTGTGTAGCGGAGGTATTTTACGGCTGAACTCCATGATCGGGCGTCATGCTGAACTTGTTTCAGCATCCCTTTATTAACAGGTTCACATTTCGAAATTAATTGAGAACAACAAACAACATTTTACTTTTCAATGCCGGAACTTCTCTACACCTATTCCATTTATATTCTCAGTAATAAAAACCGCACTACTTTTTATATCGGCGTAACCAACGTTATAAAACGAAGAGTTCTGGAACATAAATCCGGTAAAGGTTCATCGTTCACCACGAAATATAATCTTACCGATTTAATGTATCATGAGGAATTTGATGACGTTCGACTTGCGATTCAACGAGAGAAACAATTAAAAAACTGGCACAGAGACTGGAAAATAAACCTTATCAAAAATATTAATCCCGCTATGGAAGACATAGCGAGTGATTGGTTTGCCCTTGAAATGATTAAAGAATACAAGAATAAAAAAGACGATGAGCAGAGGGATGCCGAAACAAGTTCGGCATGACACCTAACTAATAATGCGACTAAACGAATATAGAATTTTGTGGGTACTTGTCTTTTTTGATTTACCGACTGAAACTGCAAAGGAGCGGAAGACTGCTGCCAAGTTCAGAAAGACGATTATGGGCGACGGGTTCTCCATGTTCCAGTTTTCGATTTATGTTCGGCATTGCGCAAGCCGTGAGAATGCCGATGTTCATGTGAAACGTGTAAAACTCCTCTTGCCTGAGAAAGGACATGTCGGCATACTTACGATTACAGATAAGCAGTTCGGTATGATGGAAATCTTTTACGGCAAAAAATTAAAGGAACACGATCCGATTCCCCAACAATTAGAGCTTTTTTAAGTCGCCCTTTTACATTAGCATTCTTTTATTTCACGCAGGGGTCACAGAGGAGCAGAGTTCGCGGAGAAGCAAAATGAAGCCATGATGCTCAATTAATAGCTCTGCTAACTCTGCTCCTCTGCGCGCTCAGCGTGAAACATTTCTTCTCATTAAAAAAATAAATCCCGGCAATTCTTGCCAGGATTCATTTCAAATGCATCAATTTTTTAATCCTAATCTTCTCGATTCAACTGCTTAATTTTCAATGAAATATTTGCAGGTCTGTTGTAAAGAACTGATGCAAATATCTTCAAAGAACAAACTGAAAGCAAATCACAACATCAGTGATAAACCACTTCAAGTATTTATTGTTGTAAAGAACTGATGCAAATATCTTCAAAGAACCATCACACATGTGTCACTCTGAATTTAACAGCATCAGATCAACACGATCTTTCATTCCTACCTTCCCCTTCTTGTCGAGGTAGAAAAAAAAGTACGGACAGTCTGATTGTCTTATCGTACCGCTGCAAGGCGCACTCAGGTTATATCTCATCCCGGTTGGGAACTGTTTCACCAGCCATCCTTCGTGTGGTTGCTCGTAAATGTAATGGCTGCCAAACATCCCACTAATATAGCTCGTGTCTTTTCCAATCAGTAAGTCCTTATACACTGAGTCAAGCTTGTTTGTGAAAGCCCTGTTTGTGCTGTTATACTTCAGCTCGTTATTGTATGTCCAGTTCTTCTGAACATCTTCCTTCAGATTCCTCTCAATAAGATTTCTCTGAGTGTTACACCCATTGAGGATTAGGAAAGATATAATTACTGTGAATACTTTCACCACTTTAAGAATGTAGAATGGATGTTGCCATATTTCGAGTCAATACCAACGATGTAAATTCCCGCAGGAAGATTTCTAAGATTCAAAGTTAGATTATTTTTTCCTGGATAAATTCTACCTCCGAAATCTTGGAGTCTCCACACCGCCCTTCGTTCGCAATGACGAAATAAAAACGCCTCTCCATTCCGAAGAACAAAGAGGCGAAAAAAAAACTTTTATTTTTAGCGTGTTGTCAGCTCTTCTTCTTTCTTAGAAGCCATCAACAAATCATATTCTTCCTGCGATCCAACGATCAGCTTATCGTATTCACGTAAGCCCGTTCCGGCAGGAATCAGGTGACCAACAATTACATTCTCTTTCAATCCGAGAAGATCATCGATCTTACCGTTCACAGCAGCTTCGTTCAGTACCTTGGTAGTTTCCTGGAACGATGCAGCCGATATCCAGCTCTTCGTATGAAGTGACGCCTGTGTGATTCCCTGTAACATCGGAGAAGATGTAGCAGGCATTGCATCGCGTGCTTCAATCTGTCTCATGTCTTTACGTTTCAACACAGAGTTTTCTTCGCGAAGTTTACGCAGCGTGATAATCTGTCCTGGTTTCACTTCTCCTGAATCGCCCGGCTCAATCACGACAACTTTGTCGATGATGGCATCGTTCTCTTTCATGAAGTCGATGCGATCCACAAATTCTCTTTCAAGGAACATGGTATCACCCGGATCGTCGATGATTACTTTACGCATCATCTGGCGAACGATTACTTCAAAGTGTTTGTCGTTGATCTTTACACCCTGCAAACGATATACTTCCTGGATTTCATTCACAAGATATTCCTGAACCATTCCCGGTCCTTTGATAGAAAGGATATCGGAAGGGGTGATGGCACCATCTGATAATGCATCACCCGCTTTCACGAAATCGTTGTCCTGTACAAGGATGTGTTTCGAAAGAGGCACAAGATATTTCTTCACTTCGCCATCGCGCGATGTGATGATGATTTCACGGTTACCGCGTTTCACGCCTCCGTAAGAAATAACTCCGTCGATTTCAGAAACCACAGCCGGGTTCGAAGGATTACGTGCTTCAAATAACTCTGTTACTCTCGGCAGACCTCCGGTGATATCACCTGATCTTCCGGTTGAACGCGGAATCTTAACGAGAATGTCTCCGGCCTGTATCTTCTGTCCTTTGGTTACAATAATGTGAGCGCCCACAGGAATGTTATATCCTTTGATCAGATCTTTTTTATCATTTATGATCTTGATCAACGGGTTCCTCGTCTTATCGCGTGTTTCAATAATTACTTTTTCTTTGTAACCGGTTTGCTCATCCGACTCTTCACGGAATGTAAGGCCTTCTTCAATGTGTTCGAATTCGATCTTACCGGGAACTTCAGAAAGGATCACCGCATTGTAAGGATCCCATGAACAGATGAGTTGTCCTTTTTCTACCTTATCACCATTCTTCGCGAACAGGTTTGCACCGTAAGGAATATTCGATGTCGTTAAAACAGTTCCTGTTGCAGCATCCACAATTCTGAATTCACCGGAACGACCGATGACAACATCTGCAGTTTTACTCGCTGATTTGTACGCAACAGTTTTTACTTCTTCGAGTTCTAATTTACCGGAGAACTTTGCTTTCAATTCGCTTTCGGTCGCGGCTTTACTTGCAGTACCACCCACGTGGAAGGTACGAAGTGTCAACTGTGTTCCCGGCTCACCGATTGATTGTGCAGCGATAACTCCTACTGCTTCACCTTTCTGAACCATACGTCCCGACGCAAGATTACGTCCATAGCATTTCGCGCAAACACCTTTTGGTGATTCGCATGTTAACACCGAACGGATTTCCACTAATTCAACAGGAGAATCTTCAATACTTCTTCCGATCTCTTCTGTGATTTCTGTACCCGATTTCACAAGCAGTTTGCCGGTGATCGGATGGAAAATATCATGCAGCGATACACGACCGAGAATTCTGTCATATAAACTTTCCACAACTTCTTCCTGGTTCTTCAATGCTGTTTCCGCAAGACCTCTTAATGTTCCGCAATCTTCGTCCGTGATAATCACATCCTGCGCAACATCCACTAATCTTCGTGTGAGGTAACCTGCATCAGCAGTCTTCAACGCCGTATCGGCAAGACCTTTACGCGCACCGTGAGTAGAAATAAAATACTCAAGGATAGAAAGACCTTCTTTAAAGTTCGACAAAATCGGGTTCTCGATAATTTCACCACCTGTAGCTCCTGATTTTTGCGGCTTCGCCATCAATCCCCGCATTCCACCTAACTGACGAATCTGCTCTTTCGAACCACGGGCACCGGAATCAAGCATCATGTAGATGGAGTTGAAACCTTGCTTATCGGTAGAAAGTTGTTTCATCAATGTATCGGTGATACGTGAATTGGTACGCGTCCAGATATCAATGATCTGGTTGTAACGCTCATTGTAAGTGATGAATCCGTTGTTGTAATTTGTCAACACGTCTTCCACTTCTTTATTCGCTTTCTCAACTAATTTAATTTTCTCTTCAGGAATTTTTACATCTTCCAGGTTGAATGACAAACCACCTTTGAACGCCATTCCGAAACCAAGGTCCTTCATGTCGTCAAGGAACTTCGCGGTTTTGGCGATACCACATTTCTTCAATACGTTACCGATGATGTCGCGCAAAGATTTCTTCGTCAGCAACTCATTGATGTATCCGACTTCTTCAGGAACAACCTGGTTGAAGATGATACGGCCAACCGTTGTCTCTTCAAGTTTGTTCACCATTTTTCCATCCACAATTACATTCGGAAGTTTCACTTTCACGAAAGCATGCAATTCAGCACGGCCTTCGTTGTAAGCGATAATGGTTTCTTCAGGAGAATAAAATACACTGCCTTCTCCTTTTACTTTCATCTTACCTTCGCTCTTCTTTCCTTTGGTGATGTAATATAAACCAAGCACCATATCCTGGGAAGGAACCGCAATCGGCGCACCGTTCGCAGGGTTCAGAATATTATGAGAAGCAAGCATCAGCATTTGCGCTTCCAGAATTGCGGCGTTACCAAGCGGAACGTGAACAGCCATCTGGTCACCGTCGAAATCGGCGTTGAACGCTGTACAAACGAGTGGATGTAACTGGATCGCTTTTCCTTCAATCAACTTTGGCTGAAATGCCTGGATACCGAGACGGTGAAGAGTCGGAGCACGGTTGAGGAGAACAGGATGTCCCTTCAACACATTCTCAAGAATATCCCACACGATCGGATCTTTTCTATCTACAATTTTTTTCGCGCTCTTCACAGTCTTTACCACGCCTCTTTCAATCATCTTGCGGATGATGAACGGCTTGAAAAGCTCTGCTGCCATGTCTTTCGGGAGACCGCACTCATGCAGTTTCATTTCAGGACCAACGACGATTACGGAACGCGCTGAATAATCAACACGTTTTCCAAGTAAGTTCTGACGGAAACGGCCTTGCTTTCCTTTCAATGAATCTGAAAGTGATTTAAGCGCACGGTTCGATTCTGTCTTCACAGCATTTACTTTACGTGAATTATCAAAGAGTGAATCAACAGCTTCCTGCAGCATACGTTTCTCGTTACGGAGAATTACATCAGGCGCTTTGATTTCAAGAAGACGTTTCAAACGGTTGTTACGGATGATCACACGTCTGTATAAATCATTCAGATCGGACGTCGCGAAACGGCCACCATCCAGAGGAACGAGTGGACGAAGTTCGGGAGGAATAACCGGAACTACTTTTACGATCATCCACTCCGGACGATTTTCAATGTGCTGGTTCGCTGAACGGAATGCTTCCACAACATTCAGACGTTTCAACGCTTCGTTCTTCCTTTGCTGAGATGTTTCTGTATTCGCCTGGTTACGGAGACTGAATGATAAGTCATCCAGTTTGAGGCGTGATAACAAATCAAATAAAGCTTCAGCGCCCATTTTGGCGATGAATTTATTCGGATCTGCATCATCGAGGTGTTGATTGTCTTTCGGCAAAGCTTCGAGGATGTTCAGGAATTCTTCTTCCGTTAAGAAGTCGAGGTAGTTGATTCCGTCTGCAGATTTAATACCTGCATTGATTACTACGTAACGCTCGTAGTAAATAATCATGTCAAGTTTTTTGGTCGGAAGACCGAGCAGGTAACCAATTTTGTTCGGGAGTGAACGGAAGTACCATATATGAGCAACAGGAACAGTCAGTTGAATGTGTCCCATTCTCTCGCGACGTACTTTCTTCTCCGTTACTTCTACTCCGCAACGATCGCAAACGATTCCCTTGTAACGGATCCGTTTGTATTTTCCACAGTGACATTCCCAATCTTTTACAGGACCAAAGATACGCTCGCAGAATAATCCGTCGCGCTCTGGTTTATAAGTTCTGTAATTGATGGTTTCCGGTTTCAGCACTTCACCGCTCGATTGCTCGAGAATATTCTCAGGAGAAGAGAGACTGATGGTGATTCGTGTGAAATTACTTTTGATTTTTATTTCTTTTCTATTTGCCATCTTTTTTAGTGATTAAGTGATTAGGTGAAGAAGTGACGAAGTGGTTGGATTATTTTTCCTAGTCACTTCATCACTTAGTTACTTCGTCAAGGTTATTAATCCAGGGTGATCTTCAAACACAATCCACGTAACTCATGTAAGAGTACATTGAATGATTCAGGAATTCCCGGAGCAGGAAGATTATCACCTTTTACAATTGCTTCGTACGCTTTTGCACGTCCGATTACATCATCCGATTTCACGGTAAGAATTTCCTGGAGAATGTTGGCAGCACCGAATGCTTCGATTGCCCAAACCTCCATTTCACCAAATCGCTGACCTCCGAACTGTGCTTTACCACCGAGCGGTTGTTGAGTAATAAGAGAGTATGGTCCGATTGAACGGGCATGCATCTTATCATCCACCATGTGACCAAGTTTCAGCATGTAAATAATTCCAACAGTAGCCGGCTGATCGAAACGTGTTCCGGTTCCGCCATCGTATAGATATGTACTTCCGAATTTAGGCAAGCCGGCTTTCGTAACATACTCATCAATTTGTGCAACCGATGCCCCGTCAAAAATAGGAGTCGCGAATTTTAATCCGAGCTCTTTACCTGCCCATGCAAGAATGGTCTCATAAATCTGACCTAAGTTCATACGGGAAGGTACACCGAGTGGATTCAGAACGATGTCGACAGGAGTTCCGTCTTCGAGGTAAGGCATGTCTTCATCGCGCACAATCTTAGCAACGATTCCCTTGTTACCGTGACGACCTGCCATCTTATCCCCTACTTTCAACTTACGTTTTTTAGCGATGTACACTTTTGCAAGTTGAATAATTCCTGCAGGAAGCTCATCACCCACAGTCAACGCGAATTTTTTGCGTTTGTAAATTCCTGTGATGTCGTTGAACTTAATGGTGTAGTTATGCAACAACTGTTTGATTTGTTCGTTGCGGTCTTTATCGGTTGTCCACTTCGCCGGGTTAACTGTTTCAAAATTAATTTCCGTCAACATCTTTTGAGTGAACTTCGATCCCTTCGCGATCACCACTTCTTTGAAGATGTCAGTAACACCTTGTGAAGTTTTTCCGCTGACAAGAACAAACAGTTTGTCAATTAATTTTTCTTTCAGTTCAGCGATCTGGTGATTGTATTCTTTATCAATTTTTTCGATCTGAACTTTTTCATCCGTCTTTGCCGATTTATCTTTTGCAAGAATTCGGGAGAAGAGTCTCTTGTCGACCACGACGCCTTTTACAGATGGCGGAACTTTCAGAGACGCGTCTTTCACATCACCTGCTTTGTCACCGAAAATGGCGCGCAATAATTTTTCTTCCGGTGAAGGATCTGTTTCACCTTTCGGTGTGATCTTACCGATGAGAATATCGCCTTCCATTACTTCAGCGCCCAAACGAATAATTCCGTTTTCATCCAGCTCTCGTGTAGCTTCCTCACTTACGTTTGGAATATCAGCTGTCAGTTCTTCTAGACCACGTTTTGTATCACGCACTTCGAGCGAATACTCATCGATGTGCAGCGATGTAAATACATCTTCACGAACAACGCGTTCTGAAATCACAATCGCATCCTCGAAGTTATTACCCTTCCAAGGCATGAACGCTACTTTCAGATTTCTTCCGAGTGCAAGTTCACCGTCTTGAGTCGCATAACCTTCGCAAAGCACCTGACCTTTTCTAACCTTCTGACCTTTCTTCACGATCGGCTTCAGGTTGATACAGGTACTCTGATTTGTTTTCTGGAATTTAGTAAGCTGATATGTTTTTACATCGTCTTCAAAACTTACGATGCGCTCATTCTCTTTTCGGTTGTAACGGATTGTGATTTCAATAGCATCCACATATTCGACAACCCCATCGCCTTCAGCATTAATCAACACACGAGAATCGCGCGCCACCAACGCTTCAAGACCTGTTCCAACAATCGGAGCTTCCGCTCTCAAAAGAGGAACTGCCTGGCGCTGCATGTTCGATCCCATCAGGGCACGATTCGCATCATCATGCTCAAGGAACGGAATCAACGAAGCGGCAATCGATGCAATCTGGTTTGGAGCGATGTCCATAAGATCAATTTTCTCCGGTTCAAGAATCGGAAAGTCCCCTTGGTAACGCGCCTTTACTTTTGCTTCTTCGAATTTTCCATTATCCGTAACAACGGCATTTGCCTGTGCAATTACTTTTGAATCTTCTTCTTCAGCCGTGAGGTAAACAACATCTTTCTCGATATCCACTTTACCATTTGTAACAGTACGGTAAGGCGTTTCGATGAATCCGAGGTTGTTGATTTTCGCGTACACACAAAGAGAAGAAATCAAACCGATGTTCGGTCCTTCAGGTGTTTCAATTGTGCAAAGACGACCGTAATGTGTGTAGTGAACGTCACGAACCTCGAAGCCAGCGCGCTCTCTCGAAAGACCACCTGGCCCGAGTGCCGACAACCTTCTCTTATGTGTAATCTCAGCGAGTGGATTGGTTTGATCCATGAACTGAGAAAGCTGGTTCGTTCCGAAGAATGAATTGATAACAGATGAAAGTGTTTTCGCGTTGATCAAATCAGACGGCGTGAACACTTCGTTGTCACGAACGTTCATACGCTCGCGGATGGTACGTGCCATACGGGCAAGACCCACACCGAACTGAGAAAATAATTGCTCGCCTACTGTCCGGACTCTTCTGTTACTCAAGTGATCGATATCATCCACCTCTGCTTTAGAGTTGATCAGCTGGATCAGCTGACGGATGATTTCAATGATATCTGACTTGGTTAATACCTTGGTATCTTCAGGTATTTCAAGACCTAATTTTTTATTGATACGGTAGCGACCTACGTCACCGAGATCGTATCGTTTATCAGAGAAGAATAATTTGTCGATGATACCGCGCGCTGTTTCATAATCAGGCGGCTCGGCATTTCTCAACTGGCGGTAAATATGTTCTACCGCTTCCTTCTCAGAGTTAGAAGTATCCTTTTGAAGTGTGTTGTAGATGATGGCATAATCATTCGTGTTCACATCTTCTTTGTGAAGAATGATGGTCTTCACACCTGCTTCAATGATTAAATCGAGGTGATGATCTTCGAGCACCACTTCGCGCTCAAGAACCACTTCATTACGCTCGATGGAAACCACTTCTCCGGTATCCTCATCCACGAAATCTTCCACCCATGTTTTCAACACGCGGGCGGCAAGCCTTCTTCCTTCTGCTTTCTTGATTCCAGATTTGCTTACTTTAAATTCGTCAGCCAATCCGAAAATTTCCAGAATGTCTTTATCTGTCTGGTAACCGATTGCACGAAGCAAGGTAGTAACCGGGAATTTTTTCTTACGGTCGATGTAAGCATACATCACGTTGTTGATGTCCGTCGCGAATTCAATCCATGATCCTTTGAAAGGAATGACACGGGCTGAATATAATTTTGTTCCGTTCGCGTGACGGCTTTGTCCGAAGAACACACCCGGAGAACGATGCAACTGCGACACGACAACACGTTCAGCCCCGTTGATGATGAACGTACCTTTCGGCGACATGTACGGAATGGTACCGAGGTACACATCCTGCACGATGGTTTCGAAATCCTCGTGTTCAGGATCGGTACAATAAAGTTTTAGTTTTGCTTTCAGCGGAACGCTGTAAGTCAAACCGCGCTCAATACATTCTTCGATCGCATACCGTGGCGGATCGATGAAGTAATCAAGAAATTCCAAAACAAAATTGTTCCGTGAATCCGAGATCGGAAAGTTTTCACTGAACACTTTGTAGAGTCCTTCCTGGTGACGGTTGTCAGAGGTTGTTTCAAGCTGGAAAAAATCCTGAAATGACTTCAGTTGAATATCAAGAAAATCAGGATAATCAATCGGATGCTTGCTCGAAGCGAAGCTTATTCTTTTGCTGATGGGAGTTGTAGACACGGTGCTTGAGTTTTAAAATAAGTAAATTTTTATTTTCGGGATGATGTTTAAATGAAAAACGATCACCTAATAAAAATGCTTATAGACCAGTTCTCCCGCCTTGAATAAGACGGGAGAAAAAGGTCTATAGTTGCTTTTCGAGAGAAGCCCCCCGATCGCTATCGGGATTACTTAATCTCAACTTCAGCTCCTGCTTCTTCTAATTGTTGCTTGATTGAATTAGCTTCTTCTTTTGCGATGCCTTCTTTCACAGCTTTTGGTGCGCCGTCAACTAAATCTTTTGCTTCTTTCAAGCCAAGACCGGTGAGTTCTTTCACGAGTTTCACGATCGCTAATTTAGCTCCGCCAGGTGCTTTCAGAATTACATCGAAAGTTGATTTTTCAGCAGCTGCTTCTCCGCCGCCTGCTCCGCCACCCGCTGCTACTGCTACTGCAGCTGCTGCCGGCTCGATGCCATACTCATCTTTCAAAATTTTTGCTAGTTCGTTTACTTCTTTCACTGTCAGGTTTACTAACTGCTCAGCGAATGCTTTTAAATCTGCCATTGTTATTGAGGTTTTAGAATTGATTGTTTACTTGTTGAATTTTATATTGGGTACTGGAAGCATTCTGTTTGGGAAACTATAAATTTTGAATTATAAATTAATTCATCATTCAAAATTTAAAATTTCATTCCGGTCTTTCTGAAAGTGTTTTCACAATGCCGGCAATTTTTCCGCCACCACTCAGCAACGCACCCAGAACATTTTTCGCAGGTGACTGCAACAAGCCGATGATATCTCCCACCAGTTCATTCTTCGATTTGAGAGAAGCAAGAGAGTCAAGCTGGTTATCGCCGATGAATATTGCTGTCTCGATGTAAGCACCTTTCAAGGCGGGTTTGTCAGTTTTCTTGCGGAATTCCTTGATCAGTTTTGCAGGCACATTTCCTGTCTCACTGAACAACAAAGCGGTGGTACCTTTTAACGCTTCGAAGATCGGCTCATACTCAGCGCCTTTTTTCTCCATTGCTTTCTGGATGAACGAATTTTTCGCCACCAGCATCTTCACACCTTTGTTAAAACACAACCGTCTGAGTTGATTGATTTTATCAACAGTCAGGCTGGATGTATCAGTAACATAAACCGTAGGATATTTATTTAACAGTTCCGTAATATCATTGATGATTACGTTTTTTTCTTCTTTTCTCATGATGGATAATTTTAGATTTACCTGGTTCCGGTTACGCTTGCGACGCTAATGATTTTGTATCAATCATCAGGGAAGGACTCATGGTGCTTGACATGTAAACACTTTTCATGTATGTACCTTTTGCAGAAGAAGGTTTTAATTTGATAATGGAATTCAGAATTTCATAGGCGTTCTCTTCTATTTTCTTCGCCTCGAAAGAAGCCTTGCCAACAGATGTATGAATGATTCCCTGTTTGTCAACTTTGAAATCAATCTTACCTGCTTTCACTTCTTTCACAGCTTTGCCGATATCATTTGTAACGGTACCGGTTTTAGGATTCGGCATCAGGTTACGGGGGCCGAGAACCTTACCCAACTTACCTACTTTTCCCATTGCGGAAGGCATGGTGATCACCACATCAATGTCTGTCCAGCCACCTTCAATCTTGGTGATGAATTCATCAAGACCAACGAAATCCGCTCCTGCATCTTTTGCCTCCTGTTCTTTGTCAGGTGTACAAAGTACAAGTACACGAATCGTTTTTCCAGTTCCATGAGGTAAGGTAACAATACCTCGTACCATCTGGTTCGCCTTACGCGGATCAACTCCGAGACGAATACTCAGATCAACGGATGCATCAAATTTAGTGGTGGAGATTTCTTTTACAAGCTTTGAAGCTTCTGCCAATGAATAGGCTTTGCTTTTTTCAACTTTAGAGAGAACTTGCTTTCTCTTCTTACTGACTTTTGCCATTGGATTGGTTTTGTGAAGTGATAACGGAGTTGATATGATCGCGTCCTCCTTCAATGATTATTATTTTTAATAAAGAACTTTAATCTTCAAATTCGGATTTCGGATTTCGGATCGAAGATTTCGGATTCATCCGCAATTTAAAATTCGAAATTACTTAAAACGGTCGTTGTCCATCAACCGTGATACCCATGCTGCGCGCTGTTCCCGCAACCATGCTCATTGCTGATTCGATAGTGAAGCAGTTAAGATCCGGCATTTTTATTTCCGCAATCTTTCTAACCTGTTCCCAGTTTACCGAACCGACTTTATTTCTGTTTGATTCTTTTGATCCGCTTTTCACCTTAGCAGCATCCAATAACTGGATCGCGGCAGGAGGAGTCTTGATGATGAATTCAAACGATTTGTCTGTGTATACAGTGATGATAACCGGAAGAACTTTTCCTGCCTGATCCTGTGTTCTCGCGTTGAACTGCTTACAGAACTCCATGATGTTAACACCTTTCGCACCGAGAGCCGGTCCGATTGGCGGCGCAGGATTTGCTGCTCCTCCTTTAACCTGTAATTTTATAAGCGCACCTATTTCTTTTGCCATTGTTTTGAAATTTTGAATTATAAATTATAAATTATGAATGAGAGGAAGCTCTGCAATTCGTAATTTATAATTCATCATTTATAATTATTCCTTTTCTACCTGCATATAACTAAGCTCAAGCGGGGTTTTACGTCCGAATATTTTAACCATCACTTTCAGCTTTTTCTTTTCTTCATTAATTTCTTCAATCACTCCGGTGAAGCTATTGAATGGTCCGTCGACTACTTTTACTGACTCTCCAACTACATAAGGAACATTCATCACTGCTTCACTCTCTGCCAGCTCATCCACTTTTCCTAAAATCCTGTTCACTTCAGACTGACGAAGCGGAGCAGGTTTCTCGCCTTTCGGACCGAGGAAACCAATAACACCTGAAATGTTTTCAATGATGTGAGGAATTTCTCCAGTGAGAGCTGCCTCTATTAATACATAGCCCGGAAAAAAACTTCTTTCCTTACTTACTTTTTTTCCTGCACGAATCTGGTAAATTTTTTCGGTAGGAATCAGAACCTGGGATACATAATCCGTCAGTTTCAGTCTGTTAATTTCGTTCTCGATGTATTGCTTGATCTTCTTCTCTTTCCCGCTGATCGCACGAACGACATACCACTTCCTTACGATTTCACCTCTTGCTGTTTCTGTTGCCATTGCACAATTTCTTAACCCAACATTTTATAAAACAAATTCATGATTGCCTGGAATCCGGCATCCATCAGGAAAATTGTCAATGCGATAATCAACGAAGCAATCATCACTAAGATGACACTGTTCTGGAGTTCATCCCAGGCAGGCCAGCTTACTTTATCTTTGAGTTCGATGTAACACTCTTTAACGTATGCTGTGACTTTACTCATTGTTTGGTTACGAGTTACCGGTTTTATGTTTTAACTATACGTTAATCAAATTACGTATAACTTTTTTTGCACGGGTGGCAGGAGTCGAACCTACAACCAACGGTTTTGGAGACCGCTACTCTGCCAGTTGAGCTACACCCGTCTGTAAGAGTTTACGGTCTTCGGTTTACAGTTTACAGTTAGTGTTTGAAGAACGTAAACTGTAAACCGTAAACCGTAAACAATTTATTTTATGATTTCGATTACCTGACCTGCACCAACTGTACGACCGCCTTCACGGATTGCGAAACGAAGACCTTTTTCCATGGCAACCGGTTGAATCAACGCCACAGTAATTGTAACGTTATCACCAGGCATTACCATTTCTCTTCCTTCAGGAAGTACGATCTCACCGGTAACATCAGTTGTTCTCAGGTAAAACTGAGGACGATATTTATTGTGGAACGGAGTATGACGACCGCCTTCTTCTTTCTTCAACACATAAATTTCAGCTTTGAAATCTGTATGCGGAGTAATTGAACCCGGTTTAGCGACAACCATTCCTCTTCTGATATCATCTTTTTCGATACCTCTTAAAAGAAGCCCAACGTTATCACCTGCTTCACCTCTGTCCAGGATTTTTCGGAACATTTCCACACCTGTAACAGTTGATTTTAATTTTTTGTCTTGCATTCCGATGATTTCAACATCTTCTCCTGAGTTGATAACACCTCTTTCAATACGACCTGTCGCGACAGTACCGCGACCAGTGATTGAGAACACGTCTTCAACCGGCATCAGAAAAGGAAGTTCAACCAGACGCGGAGGAATAGGAATAAATGAATCAACAGCATCCATCAGTTCCATAATTTTTCCAACCCATTTAGGATCGCTGTTCAATCCACCTAAAGCTGAACCACGAATGATCGGAATGTTATTCCCATCGAACTCATAAAAATTCAACAACTCACGTACTTCCATTTCAACGAGGTCAAGTAATTCTGGATCGTCAACCATGTCAACCTTATTGAGAAACACAACAACTTTAGGCACACCAACCTGGCGTGCAAGAAGAATATGCTCGCGTGTTTGTGGCATCGGACCATCAGTAGCAGCAACAACAAGGATTGCTCCGTCCATCTGGGCAGCACCTGTTACCATGTTCTTTACATAATCCGCGTGACCAGGACAGTCAACGTGCGCATAATGACGGAGTGCAGTCGAATATTCAACGTGAGCGGTATTGATTGTAATACCACGCTCTTTTTCTTCAGGAGCGTTGTCAATTGAATCGAACGAACGAACTTCCGATAATCCTTTTGACGCAAGCACTGTAGTGATTGCAGCAGTGAGAGTAGTTTTTCCGTGGTCAACGTGACCTATGGTTCCAACATTTACGTGTGGTTTGGAACGATCAAATTTTTCTTTTGCCATTTTATTTGTTGATTAGTTGTGGTTGAATTTATTAGTTAGAATTTGAGTTATTGGAAGCGTAATTTTTTATTTGTCAATGCAGATATTTTAAAGAGCCAATGACCAGAATCGAACTGGTGACCTCATCCCTACCAAGGATGTGCTCTACCAACTGAGCTACATTGGCTTTTTCAGTTTGCAGTTCGCGGTTTGCAGTTTGCTAACCGCCAACTGTGAATGCCAACTGCTCTTGGAGCGGAAGACGGGGCTCGAACCCGCCACCTATAGCTTGGAAGGCTATCGCTCTACCAAATGAGCTACTTCCGCTTATTTAGTTTCTAGTTTGAAGTATCGAGTTCAGAGTTGAAATCAACCTGCTCACTGCCAACCGCACACTGTCAACTGTGTCGTGGGGAGAGAAGGATTCGAACCTTCGAACTCGTAAGAGGACAGATTTACAGTCTGTTGCCGTTGGCCACTTGGCTATCTCCCCCTTCCCTAATATTCTGTTGTACAAAGAACGAGAGCCGATGGAGGGATTCGAACCCCCGACCCACTGATTACAAATCAGTAGCTCTGGCCAACTGAGCTACATCGGCAAATTCTTCAAATTTCGAAGAATATACTCCCCCTTTTTAAAGGGATTGCAAATGTAGAAAACAAAATTCGATGTGCAAATTATTAGTAAAAAAAAATAAACAGAGATTCCTGAAGCGCCACAAGACTAAATTACCCGGATATGGGAAAAAGTACCTAGTGAAAACTTAAAATTAAAGCCTTCACACAAGGCAGCATGAAGGCTTATTCAATTCCATTATTTTAAACATCAGGTTACACAATCACACGTGCAAACGGGAAACGCTTTTTCCACATTTTGAAAGCCTGCATACTATGCACAATCATGGTTGTTTTATGATCCAACTGAACCTTAATTCTGGTAGCGGCATCATGCATGGCTTTCGGACCCTTTTTCTTTTTAGGGACAATCTTCGAATGAGCTTTGTATCTATTCACAGCAAGTAAATATTAAAATTATTTTATGAATAAGGGTGGTCAACTATCATACCACCCACGGGTGCAATAACAGAATTGTCTGTCATATTTACAACCGCACAAAAAAAATAATTCAAATTTTACAAACTGATTATAGTACGCTTTTTCAATAAAAAAAACATGTCTTATCTATTGAAAATCAATAATATAGAAGCAAATTATGTCCGGATATCCAAAAAAATCAGACACCTATTCGTTCCGCCAATTCCATTAAGCGATTGCTATACCCTATTTCATTATCATACCAACCCACTACTTTTACCATCTGCCCAAGAACGGAGGTAAGTTGGGAATCAAAAATGCAGGAATGAGGATTGTCGACAATGTCAATGGATACAAGTGGGTCTTCTGTATACTGAAGAATATTTTTCAAATCCGATTCAGCGGCT
>JAYVZS010000151.1:0-2726 GCA_043783155.1 Bacteroidota bacterium
CACAACTGGCGCAGGTTTTTGATGATGTGGTGATGACAGACCGCAAAATGACACTGAACACGTTGCGACTCAACTATGACATGAACCGCGACATCGCCTCTTATTCCGACAGCGCTCACATTGTTGATTCAGAAAATACACTGACGAGTAAATTCGGGTACCTGTATAGCAACACGCACGATTTGTATTTTAAAAAAGACGTACTGCTTGTAAATCCACGCTACAAAATGACCGGAGATACATTGAAGTACAATACCATCAGCAAGATCTCTTACTTCCTCGGACCTACTTATATCCATTCGAAAAACAACCTGATCTATTGTGAGAATGGATGGTATAATACCGACAAACAGACTTCTTCATTTTATAAAAATGCTTTTCTGAAAACAAGCACACAAAAACTGAATGGCGACACTGTTTTCTATGATCGGAACAACGGAATAGGAAAAGGATTTGGAAATGTTTCAATCACTGACAGTGTAAACAAGGTAATTATCAGCGGAAACTATGCTGAACACCATGAGTTGACTGACTTTTCCTTTGTAACAGGCAAGGCCATGATGACGCAGATTTTTGCTAACGACTCCATGTTCCTTCACGGAGATACGCTGATGGCTGTTGCTGATCCACATGATAGTTTAACAGATTCAACAGGCAACAGGAAAAGAAATCTGTTTGCTTTTCATCATGTGAAACTTTTTAAAAATGATTTACAGGGAAAATGCGATTCATTGGTTTATAATTACCGTGACTCCACTATTAAATTGTTTCGCAATCCTGTGCTGTGGTCGGGTTTGAATCAATTGACTGCGGATTCAGTAACCATTCAAACCGCCAATTCGGAAATCTCAAAAATGTATCTCATCAATTCAGCATTCATCACGTCTAATTCTGACAGTACGCAAACCGGTCCGCCCGATTCGCTCCGCTTTAACCAGATACGCGGGAAAAATATGACGGGATTTTTCAATCAGAATAAATTGTACAGGATCAATGTAGAAGGCAACGGGCAAACGATTTATTATTCAAAGAATAAAAATAAAAAAGATTTTGCCGTGAACCGCGCCGACTGCAGTGATCTTGTGATTATTGTGAACGAAAACAAAATTGAAAAAATCACCTTGCTGAAAGATCCGGACGGAACGCTTTACCCCATTAAAGAACTATCTCCAAAGGATCTTCGCCTGAAAGGGTTTGAATGGAAAATTGATTTGAAACCGAACACGAAGGAAGACATTTTTAAGTAAGAAGTAAGAATGAATAATGAATAACGCGTAAACTGAATTACATCCTTTATTACTTATTCCTTATTACTTGCCTACATGTATTCTTCTTTGTAAATTTTCAGCAGAATTAAAAAGTATGAAATCAGCAGCGGACCGAAAATAATTCCGGGAATACCAAACAGATTTACTCCGATTACAAAACCCAAAAGCGTCACCATCGGATGAACATTCGCGAACTTTCTCTGAAAAGCAAAAAGAAAAAAATTATCAATCGTCGAGAGGATGATGAGGCCGAATACACCGAGTCCGATTCCGCGCCATAGAAATCCCGCAGAGATCATGTAAACCGCGGCGGGCAACCAGATGACGAAGGTTCCTATAACCGGTACGAATGAAAAAAATCCTGTCATCACTCCCCAGAAAACAGGTTCATCCAAACCGCAAATCCAATAACCGATTGTTGCGAGAATAGCCTGAAGCAATGCATACAGCGGCATCCCCACTGAATTGGAAAATGTTTGCGCCTTGAGTTCATGCGAAAGTGTCTGAATATTTTCTTTATTGAACGGAAGAAATCCTTCAATGAAATCTTCCGTCTTGCCGTAATTTTTTAACAGATAAAAAAGCATGAGATACATGATGGCAATGGTAGAAATCATGCTGAGCGTGGCGCCGAGAAACTGTGTAATGTAAATCGTCACCTTTTGCTGAAGAGAAACGAGGTTATCCTGCGAAAGAACACTGATACCTGTGGTCGATCTTATTCTCTCATCAATATCTTTCAACATCTTCGTCACCATCGAAGTATCGCTGAAAAACAAAGTCACCTTGGGAACAATCATGTAACTTGCAAAGAAGATGGGCAGCAGTATCACCAGGAATGAAAGGAGTAAAATAGCTCCGGCGGCAAGACCTTTTTTCCAGTTTTTCTTTTCACACAGGAACCGCATCATGGGCAGAAACAGCACATAAAAAATCAGCGCACCGAGAAAAGCAACGATAAATCCCTGCAAGGTATAAATGAGAAAACCTCCCAACAAAATAAGGAAGATTGCCAATACCCGCTTGGTTGAATTTTTATTTTCAGGACTGTTGATCATGGTGATTTTAATTTTGGTGTTTGTTATTATGAGCTATTTCAAAATGGCTAATAAAATAATTCTCTCTCTCATATTAATTTCATTTCTACTTTTTGCTTCTGCAAAAAGTAGAGCAAAAAGCAGCCCACGAACGCCAACCGACAATTGGCTTTTCACACGAGCATCGCTTTGAGGCCGCCAATTGACGGTCCGCGCTGTTCGTGGACACCCCGTGCACCGGAACTTGGGGATCACAGGGTTAATTCAAATTACTTAATATTACTTTTTAGTCTGATTGCAATTTTACGAGGAATATTTTTGATAATAAGTTTGAGATGACTTGTAAAAAAACGAAGACGAGATTAGGAATCTACTTTAAACACATCAGGAGTTCTGTCTCTAACTTGGATTCGTCATCTGT
>JAYVZS010000152.1:0-7380 GCA_043783155.1 Bacteroidota bacterium
TTTTACTCGTTTTCTTTTGAGCCGATTAGCGAAACATTTTGCAGAACCTCTCAACAACGAACGCAATAATTTTGTGTCTTCCATTACTCCGGATGGAAATACGATGCCCTCCAAAGGTTACGGCGAAACTGTTGTTGTTGCCTCTAATGACACCGAGGAAGGAAGCGTTTGAACAGAAGAATTGAGTTTAAAACTCTTAGACAATAATTTGTAAATTCGTGACCTCAATTAACGGCTATGAAAAAACCACTCTTTCCATTTCTTTTAAACATTTTACTTTTCAGTAACAGCTTTGCGCAAAGTTCGGGCAATGGCGCACTTGTTCAGTACAAAAGTTTCAATTCACAGTTGAATGAAAAATCGGATACGCTTCACCGAAAATATTTTTATACGTACGACATCGAGATTCAGAAAGATGAACAAGTACTAATTAAATATGTATCACCGGAATATGCAGTTGCCTTGTTTGTGAGAAATGCAAAAAGAGATACGGTCGGCGAAGTTGCTATTCCAAAATATTTTACTGACAAAGGAAGTCACCTCACCTACTTGTTTAAACCGGAAGCAGCCGGCAAATATCAATTTCTGTTTACATCGAAGGACAGTGTTGAAAAAGGACCGTACACCATTCACCTCGCTACCTTTAACCCTGTCCAAAATTCTTTTGATGACAGCTGGGAGTTTTGCCAGAAGCTGGATTACCTTGTTCAGCAAAGTGCGACAGACTTTCAGTTTGTAACCAAAGGAGTTGCAAAGGGTTTTTCACTTACGAATACACGTACAACGGATTATTACCTTGAGCAGGTATCAAAATGTGAGATCGAATATTTTACCAGCGATGTATATGTCTGTACGATTCTTGAAAACATCAACCTTGAAAAATGTATTCAGAAGATGAAAGAGATGGATTATGAAATTAAAAAATGCCTGACACCTGAATGGAAAATTTCTGAAAAGCGACCTGAAGATGTAACTGAAATGAACCGGGAACGCTTTCAAAAGGAACTCGATTATAAGTTAGTCGGTAAACCTGCTGACGACCACAACGAATATCATGAGAAATACAACCTGAAATATTCTGTGCGTTTCTTGATTGAAAAAAATCTTGCAGGTGGAAATGATTTAAAAATTATCCTGGAGTAATCTTCTCTTTTTGTTTTACGCAAAGAACACAGAGGTGAGGAGTTTAGAGGGAATATCCATCTAAAAAAATTCCACATCAAATCGCTCTCAGCTTTCTCTGCTACTCAGCATGCTCTGCATGAAATATGGAAGACAATTCTCAACGAAGGAAAAAATAATAAAATGGAAACAGCGAAAGTACACCAAGCACCATCATGATTTTTGTGAATGTACTTGCAAAATGATAATCTTTTTTTTCACTTGCTGTAAGAATGAGATATCCTAAGGCGACAAAAGGAATTTCAACTATGGCAATGAGATTCCAAAAACTGATTACTTTGTTGTCGTAAAAATAGCTATACAGAATCCAGCCCATGCCTGCAGCGGTAAGAACCGTTAACACCATCAACACAACTTTTGTCCATTTGCTTCCGGCGAGAATTGGAATTGTTTTACACTGGGATAGCTCGTCACCATCGATGTCTTCAATGTCTTTGATAATTTCGCGAATGAGAGTAAGAGCAAAAGCAAACGCGGCATAGATGAATAAATAAATAATATTCGGATAGAACTCCGGTTCAAACAACCCGACAACCAACAGAGACAAAGCAGAAAGAACAGCGATGATGACATTCCCGATCAACAATCTTTTTTTATAATAGGATGAATACATCCAAAGCGATCCGGCAACAAACACATTCACAAATGCCATCACCGGTTTGTTGATTTTGAATGCAAGATAAAAACCAATCATCACACCGATTGCGCTGAAGATGTAAAATAAGTTAGTAGCCCGCCTTTCCGAAATTTCTTTTCCTATTCTGTTTTTCTCAGGTTTGTTAATTTCATCGATGCGAACATCAAATACATCGTTGATGATATATCCACCAGCGGCGATCAGAAGAGTTGAAATGATGAGTAATAAAAATTCAATCTTAGAAAGATGAACAGGAAAAACTTCCGTGTTATTATACTCCGCCTGGTATGCAGGCATGATCAGGCAGTAACGCACGAGTACCTGTGAGAGGGCGATGATGATTAGATTGGGGAAGCGGATTATTTTTAGAAAAAAAAGCATGAAATAAATTTTTCAGTTGTCCATTGGTTCATTCGTAATGGTCGTTGATATTACAGACGTATTCCGCTCATATCCGAAATACTTGCGCTGATCAATTTGTAGATTTCTCTGAATTGTTTCCGATCCTTCAGCAACTTCAGATGTTCATTGATCACTTTCTTATCCCCTCTTTTAGCCGGACCCGTTTGCATTTCGCCCGGGAGATGATGTTGAACTTTTATAGCTGTTTCGAGAATAAGCGTTCGCAATAAATCAAATGAAATTTTTTCTCGGGCAAGAAGATGTTCAGCAATCTCAAACAAATGATTTGTAAAATTATTAGCGAAGACAGCGGCAAGATGAATCTTTTTCCGTTGTTCAGAATTAATGAAATGAATGTCTCCTGACAATGTCTTCGCCAGTGCAGTGATTTTCCTTTTCACATCATCATTACCTGCTTCAAGGCAAAACGGAACTTTCTTTAAATTTATTTTCCGATGAACTGAAAACGTTTGAACAGGATACATCACCCCGCAGTTTCGGAATTTACTTTTCAATATACTCAAAGAAACAGAACCGGAGGTATGAACGATGATTTTTTCAGATGACGTGAATTTTTTAACAAATGGCCCAATGGCTTCATCACGGATAGCGATTATATATACGTCTCCTTTGCCAGAAATCTTTTTAATGTCTGTTGTATAAGAACAGGAAAGTTTTCGTGCTAAGCTTTTTGCCCCTGCTTCTCCCCTGCTGTATACTTGTAAGATGGAATGCCCTGCTTCATTCAATGCTTTGCCGAGATGAGTGGCCACATTACCCGAACCGATGAGAATGACTTTCATGTATGAATGATTGAACGTCCCTGTTATAATTTATTTTCCCGGCTTTAAAATCCGTTGCCTGATCGCGATCAGACTTCCGAGAATCATCATGATGCAGCCGATCCATAAAATATTAATTCCCGGAAAAACAATTGCCTTCATGATGATAAACTCGTTCTTGTTTGACTTCTTTTCGCTCACCTGCAGTTGAATTTTTCCTGTTGCCGGATCAATTTTACTGAACGAGAATTTCAATCCAAGTGAATCTACAGACGCATCTTTTGAAAAGGCATTAAAATTTTTGATGATGAAAACAGGTTCTGCCGTGTACTTGGTTTTATTGACATCCGTTACCCGTAAAAGCGCTCCCACAGCAATGTCGGAGTCTTTCAACCCAAATTCATTCCGGTCAATATCTTTGCTAAAACCATCAACGATTACCATGCTGTTACTCGTCATGAAAGTATCACCGATGGCAACGGTTTTCGTTTCGGGCGATTGATATTCGCCTCCGTTATCATTATTTTTATTTTCATCCGCTTCAGCATAGGTGATGTGGGTGTAAATATCTTTCATGAGAAAACGCTGGGTCGAGGGTTCAGAAACATTTCCCATTCGTTCATTCGTCTGAACAACAGGGTGAAGTTCAAATGCCTTCTCTTTCACCCCGGTGGTTCTGTTTAGTACAAAATATTCGATCGTGTAAATCATGTTTACACCTTGCTTCTCTTTGCTCTTATACGTTACATAATAATCTCCCATGGGTAACGTGTCGGTCTTTTGTTCAATCATGATATTCTCCGCGTTTGGAAAATCTTTCCCGAGATTCACAGTCTTTACGTTCTGCGAGATGATTTCCTTTTTTGAATTTGAAATCAACGCACCAAGAAAAATCAAACCAATACCAATATGAGCAATAGAAGCTCCGGAATACGCGATCTTTCCTTTGAGCACACGAATCATAAAATTCAGGTTCGCAACGATGGCAAAAACAGATGCAAAAAATAACGCGTAGTAATGAACGCGGTAATTGCCAAGAACAAATGCAGCTGCGCATGTGAGGGCCGCCGAAATTAAGAATGGGACAGCGATCCTTCGGAAAAATAATTTGCTGTCGGTTTGCTTGTACTTAAAAAATTGTCCGATACCAATTAACAAACTCACGAAAACTGCAATCGGAATCTGCCAGCTGTTGTAATGTTCAATCGGATCAACAGGCGGAGCTTTCTTCAATCCGAATAATGCATTCCAAACCGGGATAGAAGTGGTGGACGTAATTTGAATCGCGCCAATCAATAACACCATCATACCGATAAACATCCAGAACTCGCGCGAGGTAAATTGTTCGTCTTGCGGAGAAGATATGTGTTTGTAATTTTTGACAAGCAGAAAAATTGAAGCGACCCCGAAGAATGCCATGTAGATCACGAGCTGACCGGTCATGCCGAGATCTGTAAACGCATGAACGGAAGTGTTGCCGAGAATTCCACTTCGCGTCAGGAATGTAGAATAGAGAATGAGAATAAAAGTGAGCGTACACAAAATGTAACTTGAAAGCAACGAAGATCCTCTCGCTCTATATATCATCATGACGTGCGCAGCTCCCACGAGTGTCATCCACGGAACGAGCGAAGCATTCTCGACAGGATCCCATGCCCAGAAGCCGCCAAAACTCAGAGATTCATACGCCCATGCAGCTCCCATCAAGATTCCTGTTCCGAGAATCATGACGGAAAATAATGTCCATGGCATCGCCGGCTTAATCCATTCCGTATATTTTTTTCTCATCAACCCGGCCATTGCGAAAGCGAATGGAACAACAGTGGATGCAAATCCAAGAAATAATGTCGGAGGATGAATCGTCATCCAGTAATTTTGAAGCAGCGGATTCAATCCTCTTCCATCTTTGAGTTTAGTGAGGTAGTCGGGCATTTTGATGAATGGAAAATTCGCGAAGTCAGGATGATCGCGCAACAACACAAACGGATTGCTACCGTACTTATGGCCTAATACGACGACACCGATGATCATCGAAACAAGAAAAACCTGGACGGTACCGATCACGATCATGACACCTGATTCCCATTCACCGCCTTTGCGAATGATGATCCATGAAAGAACGGAATGCCAGAACATCCAAAGGAGAAAACTTCCCTCTTGTCCTTCCCAGAAACAGGAAAGAATATATCGCAGCGGCATGATGCTGTTGGAATGTTCCCACACATAATAATATTCGAGTCGTTGTTTGAGGATCAGGTAAAACAGCAATCCGAAAATTCCGATGATAGAAAAAGTATGAACGGCGAAAGCTTTACGTGCAAGACTTTTCCAGGATGCTTCATTCGTTCGTAGCGAAAATGAATAGGAGACAACAGAAACCAGCGATGCCACAAAAGCAAGGATGATAAAAAGATTTCCTATTTTTCCCCAGATTAGCTGTTCTCCTATGTATTGAATTCCTTGCTCCACTAAGTATGTTGTTGCTTTATATAATGATCAATTTCCAATAAACAATTTTCAATGAAGGTTTAAATAATAAATTAAAAATTATCAAACCGAAATGTATCCCCATTTTATTAATTGAAAATTAAATGAAAATTGAAAATTAACTTTTACTATTCGCTTTCATATCCTCTTTCGGGTTGTTGTATTTAGAAGGACATTTCATTAACACATCGGAAGCATGAAACTCATCGCCTGCCATCTTTCCGATAATTACAATTTGTTCTGAACGGTCGAAATCCTGTGGCTTGGTTTTATTCAGCAATACTTTTGTTTCTTTTCCTTCGTTGTCAATCATATAAAAAGTAAACATGTTTGCGTCTGCCCGCGGATTGTAATCCTGTGGTTTTTCTTTGTTCAGTTTTCCTACTACATGATATACTTTCTTCGGATGTTCAGTAGCGACAGCAAACGTGGCATACGTGCTTGAATCAGCTACCGTGGTGAGAATAGCAGCGACAGCAATAGCGATAATTGCAATGGCGATGATGTGAGATTTTTTCATTTGATGATGAATCTGAAGGTGCAAAGTTAGCACTTTATCCGGAGGAAT
Organism: Bacteroidota bacterium; assembly: GCA_043783155.1. Taxonomy (GTDB): domain Bacteria; phylum Bacteroidota; class Bacteroidia; order AKYH767-A; family 2013-40CM-41-45; genus JAPLDA01. The sequence goes on from JAYVZS010000152.1 coordinate 6,059, forward strand.
TTCGGGTTTTGTAGGAAGGAAGTTGGAAAGTGAAAAAGGGGAGAAAGAATCGTGTAATCAAATAGTAATCGGCGTAATCTTTTTCAATGTAATAAGTAAGAATGAATAAGTAATAAATCGTACTTAGTCTAAATCAAAATTAATCTAAAAAGAATCGGTGCAATCAAATAGTAATCGGTGCAATCTATTTCAAATAAAAAAAAAATCAACCCAAATAATGGAGCACATTTCACCGTTGGAATTGCCCTTAACCCTTCTTCTCCCTCATTTCTTTTTCAATCTTACTCACCTTTCTATCAATGCTGACGAGGTAAGCAATGATACCAACAAAAACCAAAGCAAGTACAATAACAACGACATAAATTTTTCCGTTTGCATGCAATGCATCATCCATCTCTACTCCATTAGCAGGTGTTTGGGCGATGGAAGCAGATACAAACAGGAATAAAAAAAGAAGTGCAGTGAAGATTTTTTTATGTGAGTTCATTTTGAGTGAAGTTGTGAATAGATGATATCGTCAGTGGAATCGTTGTGCAATGCATGTTCAATATTGCGGATGCGGATGCGGATAGTTAATATCCATACAGAAAGTAAAATCCATCCGATTACGGCAGGATAAAAAACGAGTCTCATTTTATTGTCAAGGTCATATTTACCGAATCCAGGGTTCCCTCCATTGCCCGGATGAAGTGAATCAGTAAGGCGAGGAAGAATCATGATAAACACCAGCATGAGAACGTATGCAAAAATACTGTACACGGCACTTATGCGCGCGCGTTTGTGTTCGTCATCAATGGATCCACGCAGCAACAGGTAAGCGAAGTAAACCAACATGGAAGCGGCTGCACCATTGAGTTTGGCATCGTTCACCCACCAGGCGCCCCATGTATTCTTCGCCCAGATGCTTCCGGTGATCAACCCAAGAATTCCGAAAACAATTCCGACCCGGGCAGATTCTTCTGCCATGATATCGAACTGAATTTCTGATTTATTGAGATACCGAATGCCGTTGATTAATGAAATCATCAACAGGACAATCATGCTGAACCACATCGTAACATGAAAAAATAAATTGCGAATGGTCTCATGCAAAATCGGCAATCGCGGAACGTCAATGAGAAAACCGGCTATGATTGTATACAGGATCAACACCACGGCCAATATTTTCCACCAATTATTTTTCATGTTGAGAATTTAACGGGTTCAAAGATACTGTTTGAAAGTTAAAGCGTTCTCATCAAGCTGACAACGAATTCACAAATTCATCAACTATCCAACTGAAATCACTCTCTCCAAAGATATGGAAATAACAAAAATGAAAG
>JAYVZS010000153.1:0-2704 GCA_043783155.1 Bacteroidota bacterium
GAAACATCCATCGGCCTCGACAGAATGTTTCTCGCCATCCTTTCGCAATCGTATGCAGAAGAAAAATTAGAAGATGGAAGCGAACGTGTCGTACTTCGGATTCCTCCTGTACTCGCTCCCATCAAATGCGCTGTGCTTCCTCTTGTAAAAAAAGACGGCCTGCCTGAAAAAGCGCGTGAGATTATGAATGTTCTGAAATTTGACAACCTCTGTATGTACGAGGAAAAAGATTCCATTGGAAAGCGTTACCGGAGACAAGATGCGATCGGAACTCCGTTTGCGATTACTGTAGATCATCAGACATTAGAAGATAATACTGTCACTATACGCGAACGTGATACGATGAAACAGGAACGGATTGCTGTCGACAATGTATCAAAAATTCTGGTTGAAAAAGTGGACATGAAAAAACTGTTGAAGCAGTTATCGTAATTTAAAAAATTAATTCGTTCGTTTCATTCTTTAATATCGGGTACCATGCAGGACAGAAGAGAATTTATTAAAAACACATGCTCGATGTGCATAGCGGCAATCGGTTTCGGAATGTTGCTGACGGAAGAAAGTTGCAAACCAACGGCTGCTATCGCTACGAAAACCAACAATGAAAAAATTTCTGTAGCGCTTTCACAATTTGAAAACAAGAATACGCTCATCGTGAAAAATTCTTCATTGGAATACGACATTCTCCTTGTAAAAAAAACAGCTACGGAATACACTGCTTTGCAAATGAGGTGTACTCACCGTGGAGCAGATCTGAAGTTGAAAGATGACAAACTAAGTTGCCCTGCACACGGAAGCGTCTTCGATTTTGACGGCCAGGTGTTGGAGTCGCCGGCATCAAGTCCGCTTACAAAGTTCCCGGTAGAACTCAAGGGGAACCAGATAATAATCAATCTTAAAAAGAGTTAACGAGAAGAAAGTTTCCTAAAATAAAAAATCCCGTCTTTCAAATCTGAAGGACGGGATTTTTTTATTTTTTAATAATCTTATTTTTTCAACATGATACGGTGAAGAGATTCACCTGCGTCTGATTTCATTTTCACAAAATAAATTCCGTCCTGGAATTCGTTAAGCTCAAGTTGATAGATGAGGATAGAATTCTTCAGAGTTGCTTTTTTAATCTCGTTTCCAAGAAGATCACTAACGATGACAGTAGCATTTTTGAACTGACCGCCGAGGTTAAGATTAACAAGCCCTTTGGAAGGGTTCGGGTAAACAGAGAAATCAGGCCTATCTATTTGTTTAACGCCAACTGAGTAATTAAATATAGTAATATCGTCAAGTCCCACATTATAGCCAGAAAGATATTTACCATAATAGAATTTCAGATAGTGGTCAGTACTACCCAAAGCCAAAGCAACATTAGTTCCTACTACGTTGATAGAATCCATACTCCACAGAAGATTCCAGACAATACTATCCGTAGAAGTGTATATAAAGAAAGTATTAGTATCATGAACGGTTCCCGCATTCCCTTTCATCCAGAATGAAACTGAATCCGCGCCAGAGAAATAAGGCGTTATGATGGTGACAGAATCTCGTCCGAATTTGTATGCGGGAGGAGTCTGGCCACAAGTAGCAGCAGATGTATAAAATGTGCGGGAAGCAGCTGCACTGTCATTTCCGGAATAATACCATCCGGGAGCAACTGTTGGAAGAAGTCCGTTGTAGCCGGTAAAATCGTTTTGAAGTATGATATTCAACTGCGCAAATGATCCTGCAGAAAGAATAAAGATGAAACACAGAGTAGTAAATAGTTTTTTCATGATTTTAATATTTGAAATTAGCCTTCAAAAATACGCAATAAAGCATTAAGAATGCAAATAATCTTTATCCCTTTTGTCTACTTATTATTAAAATCGGACATTGTTCTGTCAATGCCAATCGAAATAAAGCTTTTAATCATTTGAACGGCATGATCAATTCGAGCGGGAAGTTGTTTTTCTTCTTCGGGATTCCATTTTCCGAGTACAAAACTCACCTGTTTTCCTTTTGCAAATTCGCTTCCTATTCCAAAACGCAAGCGAGGAAATTCATTCGTTCCAAGCACCTGAATAATATCGGTGAATCCATTATGACCACCATCATTCCCTTTCTTCTTCATCCGAACCACTCCAAAAGGCAATGCCAGGTCATCTGCAACGATCAGGATATTATCCACCGAAATTTTTTCTACCTGCATCCAGTAATTAACGGCCTTGCCACTCAGGTTCATGTACGTTGCGGGCTTAATAATCACCAGCGGCTTTCCTTTGAAACGAGTGGAATAAACCGTAGCGAGTTTATCATTCGAAAAAAAATTATCTGAAGATTTTTCTTCTTCTTTCTGCAACGACTGCGCGAACGCATCAGCTATTTCGAACCCGATGTTGTGACGGGTGAAAGAATATTCTTCACCAATGTTTCCTAAACCAGCAATTAAAAATTTACTCATTTGATTCCCTTTTTCCGAAAAGTATCCAGACTCCAAAGGAGCGGACTTTTATCAATTCTTACAAGTATTGAATCTGATTTTTTCGAAAAAATTTTACTCAGAGAAGCAGGGTACGCGATGGCAGTATCAATTACCTCACACCCGCCGCACTCCAAAAGGAGAGGGGTCCGATCAAATAAACATCTCCGCCGCAGAGCAGCGGAGTATTTGATGGGAATTCTTTCCGATCGCCCCAAGGGGCGGGGAATAATTCCCATCAGATCCCGATAC